>CAWAAW010000105.1:0-41938 GCA_963779785.1 uncultured Planctomycetota bacterium | reverse complement strand
ATCGCGAACACGCATCTTGCTGGCGTTGTTGCCCCTCTGAGCCCAATTGGGCGAACGAGCTGACCGATCGGCTCTTGACCTGTGGGCCCGACGAGCACAAAGTCATTCGTGAGGCGCTGAGCGATCGCTGGCCGGACTTTGTGTCGAGGCTGCGGCAAGTCCTCAGCGACCGCCTGTCCGAGCCCGGCAAACGCACTCGTGCCATCGGCCGCATGATCGATCTGGCCGGACCGCACCCAGGCCACCCGGAATGGCTGAAACGGCATGGGCGGGCCTTCGCTCGACCGGGCTGCCTGACTCTCGGACCGAGCTCCTTGACTGGCTGGTGCGATCGAAAGTCGATCCTCAGGTTCTGGCCGCCCGCCTCGAAACCGAGGGCGATCGGTCGGTCCAGAGGCAAATCATTTCGGCACTGGGTGCCCTCGGCCAGGGAGAGCCCCCGTTGGGCGTCAGCGCGTCGCTACCGGGCTGGCTCTGGCTCTTTATCGCGACAACCCCGACCCCGGCGTCCATTCGAGCCTTGCCTATCTGCTGCGCCGCTGGGGCATGAATTGAAGTGCGACGGATCGACTCCGAACTGGCCGGGAAGCAACGCGACGGCCGCGACTGGTACGTCAACTCGTTGAGGATCACGATGGCGATCATCGAGGTGCCCGAACATCAACGGCCGTTACGACCCGAGCCAGGACAACCACCTGAGCGGTTTGCCATCGCCACCACCGAGACGCCCCTCGCTCTTTTCCAGGAGTTCGACCCAACGCACGCGGCCCGGCGGAAAGAGGAGTATAAAAAACTACCAGAGACCGACCCCAAAACGCCCGCCGACGTTCTGAGCTACTTCGACGCAGCCCGTTTCTGCAACTGGCTGAGTGAGCGCGAGCACATCCCACCCGATCAGTGGTGTTATCGTCCCGGTAAGGAGGAAGGCACAATGGTCCTGGCACCCGATTATCTCAAGCTTCCGAGGATATCGGCTGCCGACTGTACCGGAATGGGAATTCGCCGCCCGCGCGGTACGACCACCGATCGCTACTTTGGGCAGAACCTGGCCTTCGTGGCCGACTACGCCTGGTACAACGCGAACTCCGGGTTCCACACCCAACCGATTGGCCGGCTCCGACCCAATGACTTCGGGCTGTTCGACATGTTCGGCAACGTGAGCGAGTGGTGTCGTAACCCAAAGCCAGTCCCTCATCCCAAATGCGAATCCTGTCCTCCTGGAAAGGAACCTGACCCACCCTACATGCGTCTTGAGTCGCACAAGGGTAATCACTTTGCCCGAAATGCGCTGGATCAAGCGATACGAGCCGATTCTTCTCGTCCTCCTGGCGTCTACCAGCCCGAGGCTCGCTTCACTTACTCCGGATTCCGTGTGGTAAAGAACGAATTCTAGACCCGGATTTCACGTTTCCTGTTCCCTCACACTTACCTCGACCGACCCTTGCGGGCCGGTTCCCAATCCGATCGGAGTTTTTCGTGGACAACAAGACCCATGATAGTACGAAGGCTCTAGACTCCTACCTACACAATCGTCGATGCGGTTGGTTGCACTGGAACCTGTACCTACACCTGGAATGGTCAGAGTTACGTTCTCCGGGCAGTTGCTCGGGTGGCGGATCGTGCCCGTCGTGTCCGGACTTTTATGATGGCGATATCCGCGCCCTGGTGTGTCAACTGCCGGCTCTTCCCAAACCCCGACGACATCAGCATCCACTGCGGGTTGACCGTGAGTTCTCAGGTGACTGTTCCTCTGTTAACTCTCTATCTGGACTCTCTCCGGGATTACGCAAGAAGAAAAGAAGACTCCCAAGCGTAGCAAAAAACCGTGACCAGCAGAGAAGCGTCAGCCTGAGGGCTTTCATTGCTGTTGCTCGCCGGTTTAGTTTACGCGCTCTTCTTCCGCTGAGTCCTTGCGGGCCGCCTCGATGTCAACCGTCGCAAGAAAATATTTTCTCAGACGAACCATGGAGGTAAAATAGAGAATATAATAAGAATGCCCGGTTTCTGTCGGGGTCACGCGGATGTCAAAAGACAATGACCCGTGTGGAAACCCTTGACGTCGATTGACGGTCGCGTCGATTTGCCTGGCTTCCCGAGACACACCTTTGATGAGCGCTCTCGACATTTTCGTCTCGTTCCCGTCCGCGGGCGTGATCCGCCTGCGGAGCCGTTCGTTGTTCGGCGACGCCGAGAGCCCGGCATGCCGGCGGTTCCTCGAGCGGGTGTTCCAGGCCGAGGAGATTTCGAGCGTCACGATCATCGGGGGCGATGAGCCGCGGGCGGACCTTCACTTCTGTCCCAGGACCTTCTCGCGCCGCGATGTCGCCCAGCGGGTGGTGGCCTTGCTGGGCCAGGACTCGGGCCCAGGCGAGGTGAAGATCACCCGGGTCGCATCTTCGACGGCGGCTCGTGACGACGAGGGGACTGTCCGTTACTACCGTCACGACTCGGTCGTGACCGGCTGGGAAACCAAGTCCGAGCTGCCCGGCCGGCTTCGCCTGAAGAACCCTGTCCTCTTCCGCAAGAGTGCGCTCTGCCAGGCGATCGAGCGCGAGCTGACGGGCGTGCTGGGGATCGACCGGTTCTCGACCAATTCGATCACCTGTACGGTCCTGGTTCACTACGACCCCAAGCAGTTGACCAAGACGCAGGTGATCGAGATCCTCGACGCCGCCTTGACCGGCGCCGAGCGACCGGCAAGCGCTCGACCAGCCCGACCTGCACCTGCCGATCTGCACGGCCTCGCTGCCCCTGGCGGCGTCGGCCCAGTTCATGGTCGCGCCGCTGTTGCCGGCCGCGGCGGTGTTGTACGCCTACACGTCGATCCCGACGTTCAAGGAGGCGAGGCGGGTGTTCGTCGAGGAGAAGCGGATCGGGGTGGATGCGCTCGACGCGGTCGTGATGGTCGGCTGCCTGGGGACCATGTCGATCTTCCCGGGCGCGGTCTGCTGCTGGTGTCTCAGCTTCGGCCGTTACCTGGTCAAGCAGTCCCGCGACAGCTCCCAGAAGCTGCTGCTGAACGCGTTCGGCAAGCAACCGAGGTATGTCTGGCTCTGCCGCGACGACGGCAGCGAGATCCAGGTGCTGGCCGACAAGCTCGAGAAGGGCGACGTGATCGCCGTCCACACCGGCGAGGTCGTCCCGGTCGACGGGCACGTGGTGAGCGGCATGGCGATGATCGACCAGCATGCGCTCACCGGGGAGTCGACGCCCGCCGAAAAGGGGATCGGCGACCAGGTTTTCGCCTCGACGCTGGTGGTGGCGGGCGAAATCCAGGTCACGGTGGAGATGTCGGGAAGCGAGACGGCCTCCGCCAAGATCAGCCAGATCCTGAGCGATACGGCCGGCTACAAGATGACCTCGCAGCACAAGGGAGAGCGGCTGGCCGACAAGTCCGTGATCCCGACCCTGGGCGTCGGCGCCTTGGGGATGGCCACGATGGGGCCCATCGGCGCGGTCGCGGTGCTCAACAGCGACCTGGGAACCGGCATCCGCATGGCCGCGCCGCTGGCGATGCTCAGCTCGCTGACCCTGTGCGCCAGCAAGGGCATCCTGGTCAAGGACGGGCGCGCCCTGGAGATGATGAACCAGATCGACACCGTCCTCTTCGACAAGACCGGCACCCTGACCCGCGAGCGGCCCGAGGTCGGCCGCGTGATCGCGGCCCACGGCTGGGCACCCGAGCGGATCCTCGGCTTCGCGGCGGCCGCCGAGCGGAAGTTCCACCACCCGATCGCCCTGGCCATCCTCCACAAGGCCGAGGAACTGGGGCTCACCCTGCCGCCGACCGACGACACCCAGTACAAGGTCGGCTACGGCATCAAGGTCCAGATCGAGGGGTACACCGTCCGCGTCGGCAGCAAGCGATTCATCGAGCCGGAGGGGATCGAGCTTCCCCCGGTGATCCGCGAAGCCCTCGGCCAGGCCCATCTCGAGGGGCACACGATGGTCATGGTGGCCGTCAACGACCGGCTCGGCGGCGCGATCGAGCTCCAGGCGGCGGTCCGGCCCGAGGTCCGCGAGATCATCGCGCGGCCTCCGCGAGCGCGGAATCAAGCACATCGCGATCATCTCGGGCGACCACGACGCCCCGACGCGAAAGCTCGCCGAGTCGCTCGGCATGGACCGCTACTTCGCCCAGGTCCTCCCGGCCGACAAGGCCGATTACGTGGCCAAGCTCCAGGCGGAGGGGCGCAAGGTCTGCTTCGTCGGCGACGGGATCAACGACTCGATCGCGCTCAAGAAGGCCGACGTCTCGATCTCGCTCCGAGGCGCATCGTCGATCGCGACCGACACCGCCCAGGTCGTCTTCCTGGAGGGAGGCTTGTCCAAGCTCTGCGACCTGATCGACATCTCCCGCGACCTCGACCGCAACGTGAACCGGAGCTGGTCGATGATCGTGGCCCCGAACCTCACCAACGTGATCGGCGTGTTCACGATGGGCTTCGGGATCATGACGTCGGTCGTCACCAATAACGTCTCCGCCCTGGCCGCGCTCGCCAACGGCCTGCTGCCGCTCCGCAAGGTCGCCGAGGCCGAAGCCGACCGCCGTCGCGATCGGGAATCGATACGAAATCCTTCTTAACCACGGAAAACACGGAATAAGAAGTTTTGATTTGCAAGTTCAATTGTCTTGCCGATAATATTAACTAATATAAAATATTTACACTATTATATATTAATTAGAGATTCGTTTCAAGTGGTTGGTTGCGGCTCTGTCGAGTTCAATTTTCCGTGTTTTCCGTGGTTATAAGAATTCCTAGAGCCGTTGTTTCAGCCGGGCGATGATCTGGCCGGCGGCATCGATCGCCATGAAGTGGCCGCCGGGGACGAAAGTCGCCTCGGCGTTCGGCAGGGCGTGCACCATCTTCCAGGCCATCGCGGGCGGGACGATATTGTCGGAGAGCCCATGCCAGAGGGTGACCCGCTGGCTCGGGGGCACGTCCCCGAGCGAGAATCCATAATTCCGGTAGATCGTCAGCTCCTGGGCCAGGCCCTCCGCGCCGTTCCCTTCCGTGAACACCTGGTGGAGGTCCTTCAAGAACAGCTCGAAGACCTCTCGCCGCCGGAAGAGTTGCTGGTCGGGGACAGACCAGGTCGTGAGGAGGCGCTGGAGGAACCGGTCCGGATCGGCGCGGAATCGGTCGGCGGCCGCCTGGAACGCCCGGCGTGCCAGTTGCGGGTAGCGGGACCCGACCCCCAGAAAGAGGCGACGGCGACGATCCATGCCGTGCAAGGCACCGGGCAACCGCATCGGCCCCATCCCGCTGATGATCGTCACTGTCCGGACGCGATGGCCCAGCCGGCAACAGGCCGCCAAGGCATAAGGTGTGCCGCCGGAGATTCCGATCACACTGAATTCGTCGAGCTCGAGGGCCGAGGCGACGTCCTCGATATCGTCGACGGCATCGAGTCCGCTCTTCCGCGACACGAACTCCGACCGGCCCACTCCGGGCCGGTTCGGGGCAATGATCCGCAGGCCCTCGCGCCCGGCTTGCTCGGCGACATACGACGCCTGGTAATGGGAGCCCATCGAGGCCGTGGAAGAAGAACACGGGATGTCCCGCGGGATCCCCGTATTCCTGAACCTCGAGCTTCCTCCCGCTCCGCACGGCGATAACGTTGTCGGTCATGTTCCAGAGCCGTTGTCGACCCTCCGGTATCATTCATTCGTGGACATCCAGCCGCTCCAGCCCGTCGAGTCCGTCGATGCTCTTCCGGTTCTTCTTGGCCTTGTACTGCTCCAGGCCTGTGCGACCTTTATTCCGGGCATAGTCGGTCAGTTGAGTCCGCTCCTTGCGGAATTCATACACAGGGACCGCGTACCCGCACGAATCGGCGATCCGATCCACCTCGAGGATGATCACCGAGCGTTCTCCTGGTTGCGGGGGGAATGCGGCGAGGAGTTCATCCCACTCGGCGTCGCCCGGCTCGACAACGCGGCCCCGCCCGTACAGCCGCAGGATCAGGGGCGGGCCCTCGAAGGCGCAGAACATGATCGTCATCCGGCCGTTCTCCCGCAGATGGGCGACGGTCTCGATCCCACTGCCGGTCAGGTCCAGGTAGGCCACGGTCGTGGGACCGAGGATGCGGAAGGTGTCCAGCCCCTTTGGCGAGATGTTCAGATGCCCCTCGGACCCGCTCGGTGCCGTGCCGACGAAGAACACATGCTGCCGGCGGATGAAGTCGCTCAGCCGGTCATCCAGTTGCTCGTACTGCCTGCCCATCATGACCTCGCGTCAAAACCAATTTCAGAATCAGATCCGCGTTCAGACGGCGCGGACAAGTTGCGGAGGTAAGACCTATAGCGGTTCACACTCGCATGACGGACACGCCACACCAACCCGAAGCGTCAGCGAGGCGATAGCAGCCGGAATCCTCGCTGACGCTTCGGGTTGGTATAGGCCTTGGGCCACCCGAGCGTGAACCGCTCTAGGTTACTGGCAACTACTGAGACTTGATCGACAGATTGCGGAACTCGACCGGGTCGCTATGGCCGGCGAGGCCGAAGTAGCCCGAGGTGCGGTCTTTGCCAGGGTGGGCCGAGTGGGCCATGTAGTCCTTGGCCTTGCTCAGGTCGGTGTCGAGGATCACCGTGCCGTTGAGCTCGACCTTGATCGTGGAGCCCTTGACCGTGACCTCCTCGAAGTTCCACTGGCCAACCGGCCTCAGGTAGCCTTTCGTGGCGGCGACCATGCCGTAGGCCGAGCCGTGGGCTTGGCGGGGGTCGAGGGACTTGGCGTACTTGGGGTGGCCATCGTCGAGGATCTGCAGCTCGCACATGCCGTCATAGGCGGTGTCTCCCTTGCCGGGATAACGGATCGCCAGGCCGTTGTTGCCCCCGGGGGCAGCTTGAACTCGACCCGGGCGACGAAGTCGGTGAGCTCCTTGTTGAAATAGATCGTGCCTCCCTGGTGCGGCTTGCATTGAAGGATCCCGTCCTTGACCTGGTAATGCTCGACCGGCCCGGCCCAGTCGGCGAGGTTCTGGCCGTTGAAGATCGGCTGGAAGCCGGCCGCCCCGTGCTTGGCCAGGATCTGGTTGGCTTCGTCCGCGGGGATCTCACGGACCGCGATATTACGCCAGTGGATCTCGTGGTCGTGGGTCTGGAGCTGAATCGGTCCGCGGGCCGGCAACGGCAGCGAGCGCTTCCAGTAGTTCTCGAGGATTGCGTGGTCCACAACGAGCTTGTCGTTCAAATAAATCGTGGTCCGAGCACCGACCTGAATGATCCGGAAGGTGTTCCACTGGCCGATCGGGCTGTCGGCCTTCGTCAGAGGGTCTTTGCCTGGTTTGCCCGCGCTGTTGTTCCAGAGGCCGCCCGAACCTTTGGTGGCTCCCATGCGGGCATAACTCGGCTCGGTGAAGTCCCAGATCTGGACTTGCGGCGTGCCGCGCAGGTAGACCCCGCTGTCTCCCTTGGGGCCAATCTTGAAGTCGACCAGGAGCTCGACGTCGCCGTAGTCCTTGTCCGAGGTGAGGTAAACGCCTTGGCCGTCATTGACGATCACGCCATCCTCGACACGCCAGTGTTTCTTCAGGTTTTCCGCGCCCGAGGCGAGCAGATCGGCCTTCTTTTCGGCGTTCAGAGACTCGAATTCGCGCGGGTCCATCGTCTTCAAGCCGTGCCAGTTGGTCAGGTCCTTGCCATTAAACAGAGGGACGAAGCCCTCGGGGAGCGCCGGCCCGCGCCGACGGGGCAGAACCCAAGGCCGCGGCCACTGTCAATCCCAGGGCCAGAATGAACGAAAGTCGCTTGTGCATGTTGTCGTTCTCTCAAAGCTTGATCATTCAGTGGGGAAGTATCGGGCTGGCATGGGGCCACCCCGGTCATGAACTCCCATCATCGGCGGATTTCGGGCTCAGATCAACAGTAAGCCGGCGCAAGAAATCGCTCGCGGTCGCGAACAACGTCCTGAAACCTTGGATCCATCAAGGCGCGAGCCAAGGTGGCTTACCAAAGAATTGAAATTCGCCGCAGGTATTTGACTGGATGATCGGCTCTGAGCTCCGATCACCGTGGAACCGCTTCTCGCCACGGTTCCCGAAATCAAGTAGCCGCTAAGTTCGGCTCGAGCCGCCGGCGGCCTGCGAGCCAACCCAGCAGACATGTCACAAAACCCGCGACCAGACAAATGAGACCGAGGACGAGGGGAACCCAGTACCACTGGATAAGAGCGCCGGTCTCTCGGCGAGGAAAGTCATGGCTGATGACCGTGCGCTGGCTCGATCCTTCCAGCAGGCGTTCGAGCGTGAATTCCTCCTCCGGCAAAGGCTCGAAGTTACGGTCGACGACCTTGAAGTGTCCCAAGGTGGTCTTGCCGGTGGGCAAAATGCCGGAGGTTTGAAAAGAGCTTAGAATTGGTATGCCTTCATAAACCTCATATCTGGAGTCTCCTCGGTATGTTTCTTTTGCCGCGCCCGGCCGGATGTACTCCCAATTTTGCACCGCGAACAGTTGGTCGACCGCCAAGACGAAGAGCGCGGTTCGCCAGCGTGAGGTCTCGTCCTTCGATGGGTTCTCCAACCGCACACGCACGAACGGATGACCGTTCTCGGTGAAACGCTCGAAGCCAGCCACCACGATGTTCCCGGTATCGTAGCGACGGTTCAGATCATACGCCACCTGAAGGAGAATGGCCGACGTCTGGACGCGAGTATCGAGATCATCGATCCTGTCGCGTGTCCTCCGGTATGCTCGGTCGGGATCGCGGTTTGGATCGTCCTCGATCTCCCAGGGGTCATTAGGCGTCTTGCGTTGCGCTACGAATGACTTCTTGGGATGTGCGAGATAAGCCATCTCGCCGGAATTCCACTTCACTCGTGCGCGCACCAGTTTTCCCGAGCGCGCGAGCCTGAGATGTTGTGTGTGGTGATCCACGTTGCCCTGGTCGTCCGTCGAAGTGAATTGGAACTCTGTGGTCATGTTGACGTGTTCGTGAGGGGCAAGCAGACGCTTGGCGGCACCGAAATAGTCATCGAGAAAGGCTTTCCACAATTCGGGATCGACCCCCGGGCCGAGCTTGAGCCGCGCGAGTGTATACTGAGGGTGCGAACCTTCCCGTGCGACCGTTCGTTCGACGTTGGTCCAGAAGTCGTGATTGAGCTGGTCGAGACTCACGCCCAGAGTCCGTTGACAATCGTCGGCGAACGTGGGGAAATCGCACGTCGTGTAGAGAGCCAGAAATCGCTCGGGCCCGAACCGTCGCAAGAGATAATTCACGAGCGGGGCACCATGGACGTACACGTCTGGCAAACTGCGCCAGTACCAGTCCGGGCCGGTCAGCTCCCGGAGAGTCAGGTCGTCGCCCGATGTACGCTTTTCCCACACGCGTATGGCTTGCTCGGTCGGGTCGGTACCTTGATTGGCCTCGGCCCATCCTTCGACCAGGAGGGCTGGGGGACGGCTCTTGGGCGAGTTGAGGCTGGTGATGACGGTGTGGGCGACCTCATGCCGGTCGAGCGTCGTCAAACCCTCGGCATCCACCTGTCCGCCCGGCCGGCTGCCCATGCAAAGGCTGAACATGGCTTCGCCTTCGAAACCCATAAGCGGCCCACGAGCCCAGTAGGTTCGCCACCGTGGATTGCTCGGCCGAGCCGAGTCTCAAGCTGCCCCACATGCCTGTCCATGGCGATGACCTGCTGGTGGCTATCGCCCACGGGCGTCGACATCATCACGACCTTCTCGCCGAAAGTCCACTGGGGATAGCGGACGCGGGCCTCGAGATCCATCAGCGACCCCCCGAGGGGCACCAGCATTTTGACGGGAAGATCGAGACGTAAGTTCTGCGTGTTCTCCGTTTCAATGCCATATGTCCCGTGGGCCGCCATGAACCAGAGCGGAGCCGTACCCAGAAAAACGCAAGCCAACGCCTGCCTCCGTCCAGGCCCTCGCACCATGCGCCAACTCGCGCCGACGATCAAGAAAAACCCCGCGACGACCAGGACGGCGAGGACTGCCGTCATGGGTAGGAAATGGGGATGCCAGACCTGCCGCGCCTGCATCCCGAACATCAGCCCCACAAGCACGAGCCACGCCACCCAGACCGTGATCGCCAAGCGAGGCAGCGATGGGATCCATCGCATGAGCACAACCACCGTTGACAGGGATTGAGAGATCAAAAACGCCATTCACTCACTCATCCGCCATTTTGGTCAACAAACGCGTCGACCGCAATCGCGGGTAGGGGATCCGGATCAAAGGAAATCATCTCGGGCGGTTCCGGGAAATCGAAGCCGAATGATACAATCTGACTTCGACTCGTTTTCAACAGGATTGCCTTCTCAATCAGTATAAACCGTTAGAGAGATAATGTTTTATAAACACGTCCACGCCATAAGGGGAAAGTGGGGATCGGCGGATAGAGCCGCCTCTACAGGGAAATCCGCGGATTCGGCTCTTTTGTAGAAGCCGGCTCTGCCCGGTCACTCTTCCATTCGCTTTTCCGATGGCGTGGACCTATTTAGAAAGACCTCGGTAAATTTGGGCTCGAAGCGATTGGCTCTCCAATACGGGCTGTGATTGGCGCTCGTGTCCTGAGATAATGGCCCATGAACTCAAGAGACCTGACCGGGAAGAGGGGGGAGTTCATCGCCTCGGAGCGGCTGCTCGATTTTTGCGGCAATCCGCTTCCCGTATTTCGATCCGCATCTGCTGGGGGAGAAATTCCCGACTTACGACCTGCTAGTCGAGTTGACCGGCGGCAGCGGCAAGCAAGCCCTATTTCCTCGCGCAGGTGAAATCGACCCGGTCGGGCGGCAAGAAAGGGATGACCGACCTCAAGGTGCAGTTGAAAGCTCAAGATGTGCGGTCCATGCTCGTCTGCCCGATCCCGACCTACCTCATCGGCGTCGACGAGAAGGCGGAAATCGCGTACATCGTATCAATCCACGGGAAAATAACGGGCGGAATTTCGTCGATCCCGACGGCGTATCCCCTCGACCGCGGGAATCTGAGAATCCTGCGTGACGAGGTGCGGGCCTACTGGAGGACGCTCGCCGTCTCGTCAAAAACGAAGACGTCCGCATTCGCTCTCTGAGGCGCGACCGATGGCACAGAAAACCACCCAGCAGCAGCGATTCATCGCCGAGCGCGTCCGCGCCCTGGCCGTCGTCTACCTGACGCGGCGCGAGGACCTGATCGTCACCGAAGAGACGACCGACGTCGGCGTCGACCTGTGGGTTACGCTGAATCTGGAGGACAAAGAGGGACATCGGAAATTCGGCGTCGAGCTGAGGGGCGGCTGGACGGCGGTGACCGCCGATCACGCCAATAAAGCCCTCTACCCCAGCATGCAAAAAATGTTGCGGTACGGCCCCTTCCCGTTCCCCGTCGTGCTCTTCTTCTTCACGATGGAGAACAACGAAGGCTGGTACACCTGGGCGGCGGAGCCGGTCGTCTCCTCAGGGGGTGACTTCGAGATCGTCCAGCATGGCGAGGCTTCCTGCCGCCCGCTTAACACCGAGGCGATCGACGAGATCGTCGAAGCGGTCGATCGCTGGTACGACGCGTTCTTCGCCAAGGCTACCCGAAAGACGCCCGCAAAGAAGCGGATTAAACGGTTCAACGAGTAGGCCTCACACTGCAACCTTGGGACGGGCGTAGGCGAATCGACGATGAATCAAACGGGAGCGACGTATGCGCTGTGGGTCTTATTCGCGATCAACGCGATCAACTTCTTCGACCGCCAGATCGGAGGCGTGCTGGCGGAGCCGATCCGGAAGGAGTGGGGACTGACCGACACTCAACTCGGCTGGCTGACGACCGCGTTTACCTTGCTTTACGCGGCCGTGGGCGTGCCGCTTGGGCGTCTGGCGGATCGCTCGAACCGAACGCGGCTTTTGGCGGCCGGAGTCTTTTTCTGGAGCGTAATGACAGCCGCGTCGGCCTTGACGCGCAGCTTCGGGCAACTGTTCCTTGTTCGCCTGGGCGTCGGCGTGGGCGAGGCGACCTGTGCCCCCGCTTCCGCCTCGCTCATCGGCGACCTCTACCCGGCGCACAGCGCGCCAAGGCGATGTCGGTTTTCATGATGGGCCTTCCCATCGGCGTCGCGCTCAGCTATCTGGTCAGCAGCCAGGTTGCGGCGAAGTACGGCTGGCGGTGGGCGTTTGTTGTGGCGGGAGTTCCGGGGCTGCTGTGCACGCTGGCGGCACTGTTTGTCCGCGAGCCGGCACGAGGGGCGAACGAGACCACACACCGTCGGCACGCAAACACGCGACGGCTCGCCGTACCTCCTGGTTCTCGCCACGCCCACGCTGTGTTGGATCATTGTCTCCGGCGCATTACACAACTTTAACATGTATGCCCTCTCCGCTTTCCAGATGCCCTATCTGATGCGCTATCACGGCGCCAGTCTACCTGACGCGGGACGCCTGTCGACCCTGCTCGCGCTGGCCGGAATCCCGGGCCTGCTTTTGGGTGGCTTTGCCGGCGATCTGTTGCGGCGCACACGTCCGAGCGGCAAGCTGCTGGTGGCGGCTGTGGCGCTTCTGGTCTCGGCGCCGTTCAGCTACCTGGCCCTCAACGCGCGCGCCGGGCGACCTGTTCGGTTATGGCCTGTTCATGGCTTTCGGCTTCGGGTTGATGTTCGTCTACTACTCCACGGTCTATTCCACCATTCTGGATGTGATTGAGCCGTCGCTGCGCGGCACGGCGATGGCACTCTACTTTTTCGCGATGTATGTCTTCGGCGCGTCGTTCGGCCCGGTCATCACTGGCTTCCTCAGCGAACGGTTCACGCAAAGCGCGGCGACCGCGGCGGACGTCGTGACGTTGACCAAGGAGACGCTAGAGCCATTCCGCGCCGCCGGACTGCATTCGGCGATGTATCTTGTGCCCGTGCTGGGCGCCTTGCTGGCGTTCGTGCTATTCGCCGCCTCATGCACTGTGGGGAAAGATATGGAAAACATGCAGCGCTGGATGCTCAAGTCGCATCGAGCGCCAATGCCTGACGATGTGCTTGAACCACCGCACTCTGCATCAGGTTTGTAAGACCGGGAGTTGGACGGTTGAGCCCGTCACGTCGTTCGCTGTTCGTCAACGACTCGCACTCGATCGACCGCCTCCAGAAAAATCTTCCGGCCTATCCACTCGTCCTCTTGAAGCTACTAGAATCATAGTATATACTATGAACGTAGTAGCCTGAAAAGGAGGTATCGGCATGGCACGGGTACGGCCGTCGGAGCTGGAGTTGCAGGTGTTGGGGGTGTTGTGGGATCGGGGTCCGTCGCCGGTACGGGCGGTCCTGGAGGCGATGCCGGATGGCAAGGATCGGGCCTACACGACGATCCTCTCAGTGATGCAGGTGATGGAGAAGAAGGGGCTGGTGAGGCACACGCAGCAGGGGCCGGCCCACATCTACCATGCGAAGGCGCGGCGCGACCAGGTGCTGCGGCCGTTGATGAAGGACCTGTTGCGCAACGCCTTCGGGGGCAGCGCGGCGCGGCGCGTGCAATGCCTCATTGATGGGGCTTCGTTGCCCGAGGGCGAGCTGGACGAAATCCGTCGGGTGATCGAAGAGGCGGAACGCAAAGGTGGGTCCGAACCGGGAGGAGAAGGCTGATGAACATCCTGAAGGAATTCGCGAATCCGAGCTGGCAGCATCTGGTCGCGGCACTGTTGCACACGCTCTGGCAGGGGGCGGTCCTGGCGTTGATGATGGCGCTGGTCCTGCGAAGAATGCCCGCATCGTGGCACGACGCGCGATACGTGCTGGCACTGGCCGCGCAGTTCGGCGTGCTCCTCGCGGGCCTGGCGACTTGGTCGGTGCTCGAGTACGCGTCATCGCGTCCGATCGCGACAACGACGAGCCCTGTTGAAACCGTCGCCATAGCGGGCGCGCGGGTTCCGGCCCGGGCGGACACGTTGGGCGCGATGGCGTCATCATCGGCCGCTCCGCGACTCGTGGAGGGTTCCCCGCGATGGGTGGCGATCCTGGCGATCGCTTGGCTGGCCGGGCTCGGGATCATGCTGCTGCGCACGGCCGGCTCGGTGATCAAAGCCTCCCGGCTGGTACACGGGCCGCGTGTGAACGATCCAGCTATCCTGATGATGGTTGGGCGGATTCGCGAGGAGCTGGGCATCGGCCGGCTGATCCGGGTCATCGAGGTCGGCGCCGAGCATGGCCCGGCCGCGCTGGGCGTCTTCTGGCCGACGCTCCTGATTCCGGCTTCCGCAATGACTGGTCTGCCACCCGATTCGCTCCACGCCATCATCATCCATGAGCTGGCGCACATCCGACGGTACGATTATCTCATCAATATCGCGCAGATGGTTGTGGAGTCGGTCCTGTTCTTCAACCCGACGGTCTGGTGGATCGGCCGGCAAGTCCGGCTGGAGCGCGAGGCGTGCTGCGACGCGACGGCCGTCCGGTTGACCGGGCGCCCGCTCGACTACTCGCGTGCGCTGGCCGAATGGGCCGGGCGGTCGCATCACATCGTGGTCGCCGCGGCCTGGACCGGCGATCGGCGGCAATGGACATTGCTGGAACGCGTTCGCCGCGTGCTGCGGCCGGCGGATCGGCCGGGGACGCGGGTGTCGCCCTCAGGGCTGCTCCTGCTTCTGATCGGCGGCCCGGTCTTGCTCGTGCTCCTCTGGGGCGGTACCCGCGCCGCAGTCGGACTGGCCGCCCAGATCCTCTCCCCGGCCGAGCGGCATCGAACGGCTCAAGGCTGCGCAAGAACGAGTACGCCCCGCCGATCGCCGACGTCGATGGCAAGGGAACGCTCAAGGGAACGATCCGGACAGCCGACGGCAAGCCGCGCACAAAGCCAATTCGGTTTTCACACCAGACGAAAACGCACCGCGGCGGCAGCATGGGAGCTTTAAACACAATCCAGGGCGGCGAGTTCTCATTCGAAGTCCTGGCCGGAACGACCTGGCTGTCAGTCGATCCCGACGATTACGCACCGGCGATCGTCGGACCGTTCGAGGTTCGGCCCGGCCAGACGATCGACGGGATCAACATCGTCCTCGAAGCGGGATTCCCCGCGAAGATTGCCGTGACTGACGAGCGGGGCGCACCTGTCCCCGGGGCCAGGGTGTCCGCCGCCCTGATCATCGACGGCAGCAACTCGGTCATGGCTGGTAACGGGCGGATCACAGATGGAAATGGCGTGGCGACGATCCCCCAGGCCGTGGCGAAGCCCTACAATATCTCGGTCAACGCACGCGGATACCAGCCGCTCGAGGCGGTTAAGGTGACACCCTCGGCCGGCAATGCGAAGGTCCTGAAGATGACGCACGCCCGGCCGTCGCGGGGCGTTGCCGTCGATACACAAGAGAAGCCTGTCGCGGGGGCCGAGGTGCGGCTCTTCTTCGAGACGGAGGGATAATTCCACTTTTACGCACGGCAGCATCGGCCCGCTGCTGGCGACCACGGACGAGGCCGGACGATTTACGCTCGACACCCTCAAGGAAGATACCGACTATTTCCTCTTCGTGATCAGCAAGGCAGGGGGCCGGGGGATTTCCCCCAAGCTGCGCGCCGGCCAGGACGGCGTCCGCGTGACGGTTGGCCCGAAATTGACGATCAAGGGAAAGATCAAGCCGAGCACCGACGAAAAGGGGAAGACGTCGATGCCACCCACCATCGACGTGACCCAGTTCGTCCCGATCAACCTGGAGCACGAACGCCTCTCGCCTGTGACCAGGCGGATCTCAGTGGACGGGCAGGGGCACTTCACGGCCACGGATCTCCTCGCGTGCGAGACCCAGGTAGAGGCCGGAGGCCGGACATTCAAGGTCAACCTCGATCGGCCCGAGACCTCGGTGACGATCGACCTGAACCAGCGCGAATCACGACCCCAGACGCTCACGCGCCGGGTGGTCCTGCGGGTCACGACGCCCGATGGCGGAATCGCTCCCTCGGGTTCGATCTATGTTTATGCCAGCGGTTCTGCCGGGGGTCAGCCGTTAATCAATCAGGACATGTCGCTCCAAGGTGGACAGGCTGCCTTCGATGCGCCGGTGCCGGGACGGGTTTCGTACCAGTCGCGATCGATGGTGGGCTACTGGTTCAAGGATGGCGACGTGGAGGTCGAGCCGGGCGAAGGAGAAACGGTCGTCGACATCCCGGCTGTGCCAGCGGGCGCGATCGCGGGCCAGGTGCTCGACCACGATGGCACGCCTGTCGCCAGTGGCGTCGATATCAGTTGTCGCACGGTCGAGTCGGCGCCTGGGCTTCAGCGTGAGGTCTTCATCCGGAATGACGTCCGCGTTGACGCGAGGGGTCACTTTTTCCTCTCGCCATTGCCGCTGGGTGGCTCCTACGTCGTTATTGCGAGTCGGGGACACAACCGCCAGGTCAGTCCAACCGTGCGGCTCGACGAGTCGAAAGTCACCGAGCGCGTCACTCTGAAGTTTGGTCGGAACGCCGTCGCCGAAGTTCGGGTCGTCGGTCCGGACGGCCGCCCACTCGCAGGCGTGCCAGTCGGCCTCGAGCTCGTCCACCCGACGGCAGGAGGGGGCTGGGCGCCACCGTCGCCGACCGATCGCGATGGCCGCTTCGTCTTCGACGACCTCAGCCCCGAGTTGGGGACTTATCGCGCAATCGTCGATGCGATCAAGAAATATCAGCCGGCCGAGGCGGACCTCAGGCCTGGCGGTGCTTCGGTCGAGATCCGGCTTGAGCGCGGGCACGTCATCACTGGGCGGGTACTCGACGCGAAAACCGGTTGGCCGATTCCTGGACTCACGATCTACGCGTACCAGCCGGAGGCGATCGCCGGAACGCGGAACGCGTTCGAGGCGGAGGCCAAGACCGACGAGCAGGGACGGTTCCGTTTTAGCAACCTTCCCATAGGCTCGTGGCAATTGAATGACCGAGACGGCCTCGAGTGGGCGTCGCCAAACAAGTCGCGAGCCTTCGGCGTGGACGGCCCCGAGTCGATCGAGATACAGGCCTCGCTCCCGAGCTGGAGTCGACTCAAGCCGATGGCGAAAGGTAGCCGCTGAGAAACGATATGAGGCATATCGCGATTCCGCTCAACGGAATGCCGAAGCCGCGAATGCCAGGGCGAAGACGGTCAGGGTCTTGAGAACGGTGATCGCCAGGATGTCCAGGTACGATTGCCGGTGGGTCAGTCCCGTGATCGCCAGGAGTGTGATGACCGCCCCGTTGTGAGGGAGCGTGTCCATGCCTCCAGAGGCCATCGCGGCGACCCGGTGGAGCAGCTCGGGACTGATCCCCTGCGCCTGGGCCAACTCGAGGTAGCGCTTGCCCATGACGTCCAGCGCGATCGATAACCCGCCCGAGGCCGACCCGGTGATGCCGGCCAGCACGTTGACGGCCGTGGCCTCGGAGACCAGGACGTGCCGGCTCACGAAGAAAACCCTGTCCTGAATCGCGCGGAAGCCGGGCAGGCCCTTGACCGTGTTGCCGAACCCGACTTCCGAGGCCGTGTTGAAGATGGCCAGCAATGCGCCCGTCGTCGCCGCGGAGAGGCTTGGCTGAAGACGGACCCACGATCGCCCGCCACCGATCACCAGCGCGGCCGTGCTTCCCAGCAAGAGCGCCACGATCAATGCCCACGTCGGGGACGCGGCCGCGGCGTCGGTCGAGGGAAACTCGCGAGTCAGCATCTCCGCGGGATACCAGGCCGCGACCGACCATGCGGTCCGGCTCAGCACGAAGTTCCCGACCAACACGAGCAGAATCGGCAGGATCGCGGCGGCGAGATGTGGTCGAGGCGTGGCAGCCCCCGCCTCGGGCTCGTTGAGGTGACCGGTGCCGTATCCCTCTCCGGCCGCCGCCGCCCGCGCCCGCCGGCGCTCCAGCCAGAGCAGGCCGCCGGCGAGGACCGTCGCTCCTCCCAGCGTGCCGGCCCAGGGCGCGGCGTAGGCGTCGGTCCCGAAATAACGGGTGGGGATCAGATTCTGGATCTGCGGCGAGCCCGGCAGTGCGTCCATCGTGAGCGTGAACGCACCCAGAGCGATCGGCGCCGGGGATGAGCCTCTTGGGGATGCCGGCCTCTCGAAACAGCACCGAAGCGAAGGGATATACGGCGAAGGCGACCACGAACAGCGAGACGCCGCCGTAAGTCAGCACGCCGCAGGCCAGCACGACGGCCAGGATCGACCGTCGCGGGCCCAGTGCCCGAGCGATCACCTCGGCGATCGTACCGGCCGCACCGCTGGTCTCCATCAGCTTGCCGAACACCGCCCCGAGCAGAAAGAGCGGGAAGAACGAGCGGATGTACCCGGCGGCGCTGGCCATGAACGTCTCGGTGTAAGTGGGCAGCAACGGTCGGCCGGAGAGCCCAGCCGCCAGCAGGGCACAGAGCGGCGCGAACAGGATCACCGGCAGGCCCCGAAAGGCGATCACCATCAGCACGCCCAGAGCGAGCACGATGGCGACGACGTTAAGTCCCATGACGGACTCCCTCAGAACGCGTTGGCTTCACATGGATACTGGCCGTGGAGTCAAACGCGACCTTTGTGTTGCCGGGAGCGAATATCTCTCCAGAACTTGCGAACAGGATAAGTGGTGAGATCCAGGGCATCGTACAACGGGATCGAGAGGCCCACCAAGACCCATGGCCGCTTTGCTATCGACTTGAAAGGCATTCCCGAGCACCTAGAGCGGTTAGCACGCGAGTTGCGCACAAATAGGCCGCGATGTCGGATGATACCAGCCCGACGCGCAAGTTTTGATGTTGCGCTATTTGCCCCTTCCCCTCGGATCTTGATATTAGCGAAAATGGCGAGACCCGTCACAAGGGCCGGATCCTTGAGATCTCACCGACCATCGGAAGGAGCCTCGCCATGGTTATGGTCGCCGATATGGTACCGAGTCTCAAGCGGCTGCTTGCGCCGCTGGGACTGAAGGACAGCGCCAAGCTCCTGGTAATCCGCGTGGTCGTCGCCTTCCTGTTGCACGCCGGTAGGATGTCCTGCTTACGGGCGGGCGGGGCTGTGCGTTGCGAGACTCGGCATCGGGCTCAGATTAGCCGCTTCCTGGCGCGGCCACGGTGGCGGAAACTCGACATCAACTCGATCTTGCGGCGGCAAATGTTGGCGCGCGAGGCCGCCGACGGCCTGTTTGTCTTCATTATCGACGCCACCTTGACCAGTCAGGCCGGCAACAAGACGGAAAACACCTTCAGCACCGGCAACCGGAAGCGGCGGCCGTGCAAGAAGCGTCGCCATGGCAAGATCAAGCACGCCAAGAAGAATTGCCATAGCTTTACGATGGGCCTGCTGATCACACCATCGGGCGTGCGGATTCCATTCTGCAAGGCGTATTATACCCGCGATTATTGCAAGAAGACTGGCCGGACACACATGACCACAGCCGAGGCGGCAGCCGAATTGATTCGCGGACTGCCGCTACCGGATGGGGCGCATGTGATCGTGCTGGGCGATACGGCGTACGACGCCGAAGCGGTCCACAACGCTTGCCGGGACCGCTGCTTTTCGTGGATCTTTCCCTGCAACTCCGAGCGCGTCTTGGCTGGCCCCAAGGGACAGCGGCCCAAGGTACGTTCGCTCTTCAAGAATTGGTCGACGTGGTCGCGGCAGACCATTAGGCTCGCTCCGGGTCAAGGCCCATACGCCGTGTATCGGCGTCTGTCGCCTCATCGGATTGGGCCGAAAGCGAAACCTCGGACGTACGACGTCCATCAGGAAAGACAACAGGTGCGCTCCGTTGGCGAGGTCCGGCTTGTCTTTTCGACAACAAAACTCAATCTCGAAACTGCCACGGCCGACGACGTAAAAATCTTGATGACCAACGATCTGAAGCTGTCCGTGCGGGACGTGGTCGAACTGTACTCGCTGCGCTGGCAAATCGAGACGGGACAACCGCACTACACCTCAAGCCAGAGGTGGTGCGGAGCCCACACCGCTGGTTACCATCAGTGTCGCGGCGCTGCTTGAGCTCGCCGTATGGTGCCGCCAACGTCTAACCGAATCATCTGGAGGGATCGCATGCCCAACACCGCACGACGCACTACTCCCCCCCGCTGACCGAGCCGATGGCACCGGGTCCTCCCGGAGCCCCGATGCCCTTGTGGATTCGTCTCCCCAAGGACAACCAGCAACAACTCCGCGACCTGCTCGGCCGACTCTTCGCCCGGTTTCACGAGGCCCGGCGCCTCGGGGAGGTCGGTCATGATTGACATCCTCCGATCTCCCAAATTGAAGCCCTGGCACCTCGACCGCTGGGCCATCGTCTACATCCGCCAATCCACCTTGCAACAGGTCAGCGACCATCAGGAGTCGGCGGCCCGCCAGTACGCACTGGTGGACTTGGCGGTCGCCCTCGGTTGGCCGCGCGAGCGGATCTTGATCATCGATGACGATCAGGGCAAGAGCGGCGAGTCGGCCGAGGGCCGCCCGGGGTTCCAGCGCCTGCTCGCCGAGGTCGCGCTGGACCACGTCGGATTGGTTCTCGGCTTGGAGATGAGCCGGCTGGCTCGCTCCTGCAAAGACTGGCACCAACTCCTGGAACTATGCGCCCGCTTCCGCACCCTTCTGGCCGACGCCGACGGCCTCTACGATCCGACCGACTACAACGATCGACTGCTGCTGGGATTAAAGGGAACTATGAGCGAGGCAGAGCTTCATATTCTCAAAGAACGATTGTATCAGAACAAGCTCAATAAAGCGCGCCGTGGCGAACTGCCCAGTCCGCCAATAATCGGCTATATCGAGCTTACCTCCGGCGAGTGGGCGATCGACCCCGATGAACAGGTCCAGGCGACCGTCCGACTCATCTTCGACCAGTTCGACCGCCAGGGAACCTTACACGGCCTACTGCGGTATCTGGTCCATCACCAGATCCGCATCCCTGTCCGGCCCAAGGGCGGGGCGAACCGGGGGGAGTTGGAGTGGCGGCGGCCCAATCGGGCGACGCTACCAGAACCTGCTGCACCACCCATCCTACGCCGGGGCCTATCGCTACGGGCACCGACCGATCGACCCGCGGCGTAAGCAGCCGGGGCGGCCGAACACCGGTAAGGGGATTCGTCGCCCCGAGGAGTGCCTGGTGCTGATCCGGGACCGCCGGCCGGCCTACATCTCCCGGGAGTGGTTCGAGGCCAATCAGGCCCGCCTCGAGGCCAACCGGGCGCGGCATGACCGCCCGGCGCGCCGCGACAGGGGGCGTCGCTGTTGGCGGGGCTCCTCCGATGCGGACGGTGTGGGAGGCGGATGGTGGTGCGGTACTCTGGAGCTAAGAATCGACATAGTTTATACCTGCACGCGAGGGTCATACGACTACGCCGAACCGCTCTGTCAAAGCCTGTCCGGGTCCGGTGGTCGACGAACAGAGTCGCCGCGTGAGATCCTCAAGGCGGTCGAGCCGGCGGCGTTCGAAGCGAGCCTGGCGGCGATCGCCGAGGTGGAACGAGAGCGGGCCGAGTTATCGCGGCACTGGCAGCTCCGGCGAGAGCGGGCCCGCCAAGAGGTGGAACGGGCGGCCCGGCAATACCACGTGTGCGAGCCGGAAAACCGCCTGGTGGCCCGCGAACTGGAGCGGCGGTGGGAGGAGTCGTTACGGTCCCAGCGGCAACTTGAGGAGGATTACGAACGATGGCAACGGACGGCCCTCGAGCCGACTCGTCAGCCGATGACGAATGTTCGATCCGCGCTCTTGCGTCCGACCTGCCGGCGGTGTGGTACGCGGCAACGACCACGGCCGCCGAAGGCAACGAATTGCGCGGCTGCTCCTGGAGCGCGTGGCCGTCACCGTGGACAAGACGAGCGAACGAGTCGACCTGGAGCTGCACTGGGTCGGCGGTCTGATGCAGTGCCACACGCTGGCTCGTCCCGTGAAGCGGTACGACCTGCAATCCGACTATCCGCGGTTGGTGGAGCGGCTGCGGGCGCTGTGCCGAGCGGCTCAGCGCCGCGTCGATCGCCGAGCGGCTCAACGCGGAGGGCTTCCGACCGCCGAAACGGGTGGACCGGTTCACGGCCCAGATAGTTGCAGCGCCTGACATCGCATCTGGACCTGATGCGCCGACACGGCACGGCGACCTTGCGGGCTTCGATCGGGACGAGTACCGGCCGGCGGGCCTGGCACGGCTGCTGGGGATCTCACGGGACACGGTGAAGCGGTGGTTACGTGCCGGCTGGCTGACGGCGCGACGAGATGACGATGGTCACCGCGTGATCTCGGCCGACGCCAGCGAACTGAGACGACTCCGCGAGCTCCATAAACTGCCACGGACCTGGGCGAACAAGGGCCGATTGGCCAAATTGCAGAAGCCGAAACGCCGTCCGGAGCGGTAGACTGGAGTGGGCCGGCTCATGGTGGGCCGGCCCACCCCACCTCGCTCTTGGAGGGCATTATGGCTGGAACATCGAGTTATTCTTTAAGGAACTCAAGTCGACACTGGGCTTTCACCAGTACCAGTTCCAGAAATTTGAGCCGGTGGAAGGCTGGGCGGAGCTGGCGCTCACCACGTTTTTGTACCTGGAGAGCTACCGGGTGCAACAGATGGCGCGTCGCGACTTGAGCGACGAGGAGAAACGCTGGTGGAAGCATCAGCGGACGTACGGTCTGTGCCAGGCGGTCCGTTTGGCGACCGAGCTGAAGGAATTGCAGTACATCGCCGATTGCCTCGAAACCCCCGGAGGGACGCGCAAACTGAAACGCATCATCCAGAACAGTTTCCCCAAGGAATACCGGGCCGCGTAGTGCATTCACTCCAGAACAGCGCAGCATCAAAACCAAGCGAGGGGCGTTGGCCTAGGCCGGCGCCAGACGCACAGCCGGTCCCCTCGCTCGCGCGTCGGGCTAGTATGGATCGTGCGCAATTCATCGGAAAACCGCTCTAACCCCGGTCTTGAAATTGATTTCCCATAGTTCATCGGGCAAAAGGGCCCTGGCCATGATCGTCCGACTGCGGATCGATCCCTGGGTTCCCTTCGTTGCGAGACGGATGAGAGCCGACTTTTGTCCGCTCAGGGCTTTGCTCCGACGACGACGGGTTCGGCTCTTCCGGTCACTGACTTTTGCGGTCCTTTTCGTGCTTTTGCTTCCGCTCGAAGTCTCTCTGCTTCATGTCGGCTACGACCTTCGAGACCTCTTTCCCAGCATAGAAAGGCGTCGAGTTGAGCAGGGAGTCGAGCACCTCGGGGAGATTGTCGATGAGACCACGCTCGGCAGCCCAGTCGACAATCGTAAGCATCCGAACCGTCTTCAAGCCTCGCTTCTGGGCTTCCTGAATGCCCTTCTTGTCGTCGATCAACAAGACGTCGGCTTGGATTTCACGAGCGAGGGCAATGGCGGCTTTCTCACCGGCTCCTCTCTTCCCATGCCCAAGTCTCGGGATGTCTTCGATGTCGGCGGGTTCGACGATTTTGAGCCATTCGGGAGGTGAGTCGGCCCATCGGCGTACGACCTCCGGCGTGCTTGGCGCTCTCATCTCGTCGATAACGGCGGGTGGAGTGAACACCTGTCCGAAAAGAAGAGGCAAGATACGGTCGCACTCGATGAGGATGAGGTAATGAAGCGGCGACATGTTCGAAACGACGGTCATCGGCGTTCCATTTCTCGTAGCACTGTCCGTTCCGCTTCAACCTCCGCAAGAGTAAAGTCGTCTCCGGCACCATGCTCCTTGATGAGCTGCTCTGTTTGATGAAACCCAAGACCCAAAGCCTCGCTGAGGTCGTCGTGGGTAATCCGCTCTTGGCGATAGAGGTCGATGAGGTAGACTTCCTTGGCCTCGCGGTTGGGGTCGGCCCCCCCGGTGCGAACCCGCTGCTCGATCGTCTGCGGGATCTCAAAGCTGATGGTCATGGTCCGTTTCCCTCGTCCGCCGTCCGTAAAAACTTCGCCACTTCAAGGTAGAGTGGTTGTCCTTCCCTTTTACCAAGAACCGAGCAACGGATCAAAGGCTCGTTCCTCGATGGCGATCTCGTCGTCTACTTCGTCGAATAGCCGCCAGTTTGGGGTCGTGAAGCTGATTATGCGAAAATATGTCAAAACCAAGCCAAAGTGAATCTGTATGGGTTGTGCGGTCTGGCACCGTACGGATAAAAACTGCCGAGCGAAGCCAAACTCCCTGTTCCGCCTCCGGTATAGGCTTGGTCGGCACGTGTGGCGGGCGCTGGGTCGAATCGGTCGTCGGATTTCGAGCGCCTCGCGGCCCAGATCCTTGTTCCTCAGTCTCAAGGCTTCAGCGCAAGCTGGAGACGAATCGGTAAGTGCCCGAGCCTACTTCGATCACCGCGCGGCCGTTTTCGGTCCTCTGGAGTTTCACCGCCTCGGCATCGGCCAGTGGGCGGCCGCTCTCGGTGATTTCCCCACGGGTGGACGTTGGCAAATGAATTGTGGCGGTCGTGTTGGCGGGAATCGTGACCTCCAGGGTCAAGATCCCGTCATTCCGGGTCCAATTCGAGGCGATCTCGCCGCGGATGCTCTTGTAAGACGTTTTCGCCCAGTTCAGATTCGGGTCGAGCTGGGGCTCGATCACGATGTGCTTGTAGGCCGGGCCGTCGCTCGGATGCCGCCGATGTTCTCGACCATCCACTGGTAGACCGCGCCAAAAGAGTAATGTGCGAACGAGTTCATGCCCGGGTCCTGGAAGCCCTTTGTCGGGCGTCCAGCCGTCCCACCGTTCCCAGATGCTGGTCGCCCCTTGCTTGATCGAGAAGCCCCAGGAGGGAAACGTGTCGGTGTGCAACAGGCGGAACGCCACGTCCTGGCGGCCGATCCGCGACAGCGCGTGCATCAACGACTTGGTGCCGATGAACCCCGTCGACAGGTGGTTACCCCGTTTCTCGATGTCCTCGACCAGATACTGAGCGGCCCGCTTGGCGTTTTCGCCGTCGACCAGGCCGAAGGCGATCGCCATCACGTAACACGCTTGGGTATTTCCCTTGATCCGGCCGTCCGGAGCCACGAAGGCACCGTTGAAGGCCGCCTTGATCGCGTTGAACAGTTCTCGATACTTGGCCGCGTCGTCGGTCTTGCCCAGCACTTCGGCGGCCTGGCTCAAGAGGTGAGTGCTGTGCGCGAAATAGGCGGTGTAGATGACGTCCTTGGGCGTGTCGGCATTGATGCTCAGCCAGTCGCCGAAGCAGTGGAATTCCTTGGGCGGCAGCAAGCCGGCGGTGCTCCGGCTTGCGGCAGAACTCGATGAACTTGACCATCGAGGGATACTGCCGCTCCAGGACCCGCCGGTCGCCGTAAACCTGGTAGATCGTCCAGGGGCAGATCACGCCGGCGTCGGCCCAGGCCGGGCCGCCGTCGTCGCCGGCGACCTTGACCGGCGCGACCATGGGGAACTGGCCGTCGGCGCGCTGGCCGTCGGTGAGGTCGACCAGCCACTTGTTGAAAAACGCCTGGACGTCGCAGTTCAAGGCGGCCGTGCCGATGTAGACCTGGGCATCGCCGGTCCAGCCCAGCCGCTCGTCGCGCTGGGGGCAGTCGGTCGGGATGTCGATGAAGTTGGCACGCTGGGTCCACTCGATATTGCTGTGCAGTTGGTTCAGCATCGGGTCGGAACACGCGAACCGGCCGACGACCGGCGTGTCGGTGGAAAGCGCGACGCCGGTGATCGTCTTTTCGTTGGGCGGCGACTTGAGCCCCGTGAGCTCGACGTACTGGAAGCCGTGGAACGTGAACCGAGGCGACCAGGTCTCCTCTCCCTGGCCGCTGCAAAGATAGGTATCGGTGACGCGGGCCTCGCGGAGGTTGGTCGTGTAGATGGTTCCATCGGGGTTGAGCCGCTCGGCGTACCGCAAGGTGATCTTCCGGCCCGGCTCGCCGGTGACCTTGAGCCGGATGTTGCCGGCGAAGTTCTGGCCAAGGTCGAAAACGTAGGCGCCCGGTTTGGGCTCTTTGATCGTGCGAGGCTTCAGCTCGGCGAAGGCACGCACCGGCGGAGCGGGATGCGACTGGACGCTCGGTTTGAGCTCGGCACCCAGGTCGACCGGGCCCCACCGGCTGTCGTCGAAGCCCGAGGAATCCCAGCCGCGCCAGGCCGGCGACTGGGCCTCTTGCGCATCATAGACCTCGCCCATCAAGAAGTCGGCCTCGTGGATCGGGCCGGTCGCGGTTCGCCAGCGAGGGCCGGTGACGATGTCGGTTGTCGAGCCGTCGGCCAGCTCGAGGTGAAGCAAGGCGCGGAACCGCGGTTTCGTGCCGTAATGGTCTCGCTTCTTGCCGAAGCCGACGTAGCCGCTGTACCAACCGTCGGCCAGGATCGCGCCCAGGGCGTTATCACCGGCACGCACCTGGCTGGTCACGTCGAAGGCCCGGTAATAAACCCGCTTGGTGTAATCGGTCCAGCCGGGGTTGAAATAGTCGTCGCTCACCCGCTGGCCGTTCAAATGCACGTCGAAGATGCCGAGCGCCGTGGCGTACAACGTGGCACGGCGGACCGGTTTCTCGACCTGGAAGGTCGTGCGCAGATAGGCTGGAGGGGGAAGGATCACATTCTTCCGTGACTTGTCGGAGCCGATCCAGTCCGCTCCTTGCCAATCGCTCGGTTCGAGCAGGCCCATCGACCAGAGTGCCGGCTTGCTCCAGGTCGAAGGCGTGCCGTCCTTGTCCCAGACCCGGACTTTCCAGTAGCACCGCTGGTGCGAGCGCAAGGGTTTGCCAGCATAAACGATCGCCGTGGTCTCATCGCTCTGGACCTTTCCGCTGTCCCAGAGGTCCCCCTGATCCTGGCGCAGGGTCGCTTCGTCGCCGGCGACCAGGACATGATAGGCCGTCTGTTTCTGGCCGCGCTGCGTGGATTCGACAATCCAGCTCAAGCGCGGAGCCGTGACGTCGATGCCCAGCGGGTTTTCACGGTATTCGCACGCGTGGTATCGGCTCGCTGGACGTCAAGCCAGCGATGCGGACCATTCGAGCCGAGCAGGGTGACGACTTGCGAGGAGAGTGAAGGCAGCATGGAGAGGGACTCCCAGTCGTTGTCGACAAGAATCGAACGCTCAGAAATCGAATTTGTCGATGTTGTCCTTGGTGAAGAGATAGGGCTGGCCGAGCAGGATGTTGTCGCCCTCGATCTCGACCGAGCCGAGCCGGCCGGCGGTGAACTTGGTGTCGCCGGGCTTGAGCGTCCCTTCCTTGAGGGCGAGGGCGGCCTGGACCGTCAGGTAACCCAGGTCCATCGTGTTCCAGAGGATGACGCAGTCGGTGATGCCGTCGTGAACATACCGTTTGTTGTCGTTGGGCAAGCCCAGGCCGATCACCTTGACGTCGGTGCGGCCGGACTGCTTGACGGCTTCGGCGGCGCCGGGTACGGCCGGAGTGCAGATGGACATGAACAGCTTGACGTCGGGATCGGCGTTCATGATCGTGGTGGCCTCGTCGAACGCCTTCTTCTGGAGGTCGTCGCACGGTCGCAGGGCGGCCATCTTGATATTGGGGTACTTCTCCTTGCGGCGGGCCTCGATGGTCTTCTGCCAGGCGATCATGTTGGCCGCGGTCAGCGAGGCGGTGATGATGGCGAACGACCCTTTGTTTCCCAGCACTCGGGCGGCGTTGTCCATGAGCGTCTGGCCGATCCCCTCGGGGGTGGCCTGGTTGACGAAGAAGTCGCGGGCTTCGGGGTCGGCATCGGCGTCCCAGGTGATGACCTTGATCCCGCGCTCGCGCGCCTTGCGGAGCACCGAGGAGATCCCCTCGCGGTTCTCGACGGCGACGGCGATGACGTCGACGCCGCGGGTGATCCAGGTGTCGACGACCTCGTTCTGCTTGGCCGGATCGGGGTCGGTCGGACCGTCCCAGATCAGCTTGATGCCCAGCTCGCGAGCGGCTTCCTCGGCCCCCTTGCGGCAGGCGATGAAATAGGCGTTCCCCTTGCTCTTGGGCATCATGGCCACGGTGATCCCGCTTGTGCGGGGAGCCGGTGATAGCCGAGCCGGCGGGCTGAGCGGCTCCGGCCGCGTCGACGCCGACGGCTCGCGGCCGGGACTCTCACGCTTGAGCGATTGGACCAGGACGACGTTGCTGACCGCGTTGATCAGAGCGGCCGCCAGGATCGTGGCGCAGATCATGGCCACCTGAGAGTTCTTCACAGTCATCACCTCCAAAGATGAATCGAGCCCGCGTCCCGGCACGGACGCCGGGCGCGGATTTGCGATCCAGTCCGATCGCCACCAGCAAGAGTATTTCCCGGTCAAGATGCCGGCCAGTTCCGCGGGCAGGTCGGCCAGGCGAAACCCGTTCTGAAGCACGGCGATGGCGAACAGGCCCAGCAGGGTTCCGGGCACGCTCCCCCGGCCGCCGAAAATCGACGTCCCCCCCAGGACGACCGCCGTGATCGCCGCCAGCTCGTAGCCGGTGCCGGCGTCGGCCTTGGCCTGGCCCAGATGAGCCACGTAAATGATCGCCGCCAGGCTGGCGATCAGTCCCGAGAGGATGTAAACCAAGGCGACCAGCCGCCCGACCGGCAGCCCGGCGTACCGGGCCCCTTCGGGTGAAAAGCCGATCGCCACCAGGCCGCGGCCGATCGTCGTACGGTGGAGCAATACCCAGAACAGCGACGGCCACAACCACGAAGACCGGCACCTGGGTCGGAACGCCGGCGAGGGAATAGCCCTGGCCGAGAAAAAGGAACGACTCGGGAAAGTGAGTGAAATTGTCGACTCCGCCAGTCAACCCCTCGGCCAGGCCGCGGTAAAGCGAGAACGAGCCCAGGGTCACGATCAGTGCGGGGATGCGGCCGCGGGTGATCAGCACCCCGTTCACGCCGCCGGCCATGGCACCCAGAACCAGTGTCAACGCCGCGGCCCCGGCGATCGGCAGCCCGCCGTCGCGCCAGAGCTTGCCGAAGACGACCGCCGACAGACCCATGAGCGAGCCGACCGACAGGTCGATGCCGCCGCTGGTGATCACCGGCGTCAAGGCCACGGCCAGCAGGCCGATCTCGACACTCAGTCGCAGCACCTCGAAGGCGTTGGCCACCGACAGGAAGTTGGTGCCGATCACCGAGAAAACCAGCGATCTCGATCGCCAGCAGCCCGACGAGAATCCCCTGCGCCGGCTCCAGCTGGAACCGGGGCCAAGGGGATTCGGCGATCTCGATCGGTGCGGCCGATACCGGCATGTCCTTCCCCTCCACGGCGGCGCGAATTAGAGTCGACGGAATCCAGGATCGTTCCAACAGGATACGGGTCAGGGAACGGGAGGGGAAATCGGCTTACCGATTTGCCCTTGGCTCGCCGGTGGACAAGAGTCCGTATCAACGTGTAATTTATTCCGTGGTCTGCCGCTTCGCGAGATTCTCTACCAGATGCGGGTAATCGCGTATGCGTCCAGCTCGGCAGTCTATGCTCGCTGACGTCAATACCCTCCTCCTTCGCCTGAGCAACGATCAAACGGTCGAAAGGGTCCTTGTGATGGAACGGTAGGTCCACCAACGCCGCGACATGGTCGTACCTCGATCGGCAGGATCTCGAAGATAGCGATGCCTGTGCGATCGCCTCGGCGATAAACGTCTCGGACGGACCTTCAGCGGATATTTCTTCATACTCCACCTTGATCGCGAGCTTCCCAACAGCTCGCCAGGCTCCACGCAGAATGTCGATTCGTCGGAGTCCGAGATCACCCGATGGCGATGGCCGACAACTGGGCGTCATTCGTAATGAACCAGAGGAATGTATGGGTATCGAGCAAATACCTCATGGCATGTATTCCGCAAAATCTTTCAAGTGCTCATCGTCCTCGACCAGAAGCGTGATCATGCCCTTGCAGCCGCCCGGCTGACGCGGCTTCCGGGCCGGAGCGCCTGCCCGACGAGCTTGGCGACCGCCTGCTGTCCTCGTGATCATGATTTCCTCACCGGGGCGCAGGTTCTCGACGAGTTCCGTCAGCTTGGCCTGTGCCTCTTCAAGGCTTATTGTATTGAGCATGGCTTGTCTCCTCCGAGTCAATCGGATGCATCTCAAGGTTCGCTGTGATGACGACTTCCTCACCAGGAGCCAGCTTGTCGATCAGCTCCTTCAAATGAGCCTGGGCTTCTTCCACTGTGATCGTCGCGGGCATCGGTCGCTCTCCTTCGATCTTGAATCATCTCGGGTGCCAGGGGTTTCTCCTCATTTCACATCGTTCCGCACGGCCGTCAACATCGCCGCCGCCGACTCCTTCCTGAATCGCCTCTGGACGCGCCGCGTGTACGGATATCCCAGCCGGGCCAGGAGTTGGTGCGGGCGGGAGAAGGCCAGGATATCGTACCAGACTTCCCCGCTCGCTCGTCCCATTCGACGAGGAACCTCTCTTCACCGGTCTCCGCGTGATCGGGGAGCGTACCGTAGGCGAAACCGAACCGCCGGATCGGCCCTGGTTCATCGACGACGTACACGATCCGGCAGGCGTTCAACCACCAAAGGCCGAGCTGGTGGGCAATCACGGCCACGACCTCGCCGGCCTGGATCGGCGTCTCCGGCGGCCAAGCCTCCACCCAGCCCAGGCGAAACTGGTCCCATCGCTCCAGGGCAGCCTTGGCCCTCGTGAAGACCTCCTCGCCCTCGCCCAGCTTGATCCGGGTATGATCCACCGCGTATCCCGCCGGGGGCACGGTCGCCGTGGCCCCGACGGCCGAGTAGGTGAAGCCGAGCTTCGACTGCGCCGCCAGAAACTCACCCATCGCCTCGGTCGAAGGTCTTCGCAGCGACAGCATCAGCAGCCCCTTGGTCCATCATCCGCCTATCCTCCGTTCGAACGACCGAGTCATAATATACCATTCCCGACCTTTTTCCGGACCGACACCGGCTGACTGGGGACCCGAACTGATGCAGACCTCCGGAAGCGAAGGGGAGCCGACCATCCTGCTCACCGGTGGCAGCGGCTACGTCGGAGGCCGGCTCATCCCTCGGCTCGAACAGCAGGGCGTGAAGCTCCGCTGTCTGGCCCGCAACCCGGACAAGTTACGGTCCCGTGTGCAGGCGACGACCGAGATCGTGCAGGGAGACGTTCTCGATCGACCTTCGCTGGACCGGGCGTTGCAGGGCGTTCACACCGCCTACTACCTCGTGCACCTGATGGCGGGGTCGAAAGACTTTGAGCAGGAAGACCGGCAAGCCGCCACCCATTCGCCGAAGCCGCGAAACAGGCCGGGGTAAAACGCATCATCTACCTTGGCGGGCTGGGAGACGACTCCCTGCCCGATCTCTCACCGCACTTGCGCAGTCGTCACGAAGTCGGCAAGATCTTGCGGGAATCGGGCGTGGAGACAATCGAGTTCCGGGCGAGTGTTGTCATCGGGGCTGGCAGTCTGTCGTTCGACCTGATGAAGTCGCTAACCGACCGGCTGCCCGTGATGATCTGCCCGAGGTGGCTATCGACGCCGACCCAGCCCATCGCCGTGGATGACGTGCTGGCCTACCTCTTGGCGGCGAAGGATTTGCCTGCGGGCGAGAGCCGCATCTTCGAGATCGGCGGCACCGATGTGGTGTCCTACGGCGACCTGATCCGGGAGTACGCCCGGCAACGGGGGATGCGGCGATGGCTGATCTCGGTGCCGGTCTTGACCCCTTACCTGTCCGGCCTCTGGCTGGCCCTGGTCACTCCCGCGAGTTTCGAGATCGGGCGACACCTGATCGAAGGCTTGAAGAACCCCACGGTCGTTCGTAATCGGAAGGCGCTCGAGGTCTTCGCCATTCGACCGATGGCCGTTCGAGAGGCCATCCAAAGAGCGGTGAATGACGGATGAAAATCCATTCGCCGACGGAGGCTGCAGCGACGTGCGGATGATCTGGATGAGCAACCGCGGCGACTTGGTGAGAGGGGTCACGATAATTGACCTACTTCCGATCACGATAATCGACGTAAGCCGTGGTCTGTAAAGGGTGGTAGTACCAGTGGCCTCTCCTCTTCTGTCCCGGATCGTCGTTCCGTTCTCGCTTGTCTCTAGGTGGCGGAACGGGGAACGGACCGATGATCTCGCTCAGAGCCTCGTTGATCACGGCACATCATTCTGTGTCGAGCCTCAATGACCTTGCCCGCGAAGCCTCGCCATGCTCAAGGGATCTCCTCCCCGCTCGCGGTGTGGACACGACATCCGTCGGAGGTAACTGTTCACAAGTTGATCGTGACAGACGTACAGAGCGGATCGAGCCGCGAAGTTACTCCCCGGATGCTTCGGTCGATCCGACCGAAGCGCGCATCAGCGACACCGGTTTTCGAGACTGCCCCACATCAGCATCCCGGCGGGCGATCATCAGGTGGCTCGCGGCCGGACCAGTGCGCTTTACCGATATCGCCAAGCCATGCGACTTGTCGATCCGACCGAAGCAAGCCGCAACAGACTGATAGGAGTCGCTTAGGTTCGGTCACCCACCGTCAATCGGAGACCTCGGTCCCCTCACCTAATCAATTAGGAGCCAAGACGCCGCGTACGGTGAAATCGCTCTCGAAGCCCACCGTCTGCAAACCTAATATGCGCCAAAGACTTGCGAGGCGATTGGCGCAAACTCGCGATGGAGGTTTTTCATGCTCGCGCGTTCCTTTGAGTGAGCCGATGCGGACCGAGCCCTCCGGCGCCGGTGGGTAGGACGGAAGTCGGTTCGATGCTGGACTATCCGGGGACTGTCGCGGCGGGGGACTCCTCGTCGGTCACATTGTCCAGGAACGTGGCAGACGGCACGAAGAACAGGTTACCCGTAACCGGGCGGCTGATGTCGAGCAGCCGGTCATAGTTACCCGGCGGCTTTCCGATGAACATGTTTTCGAGCATTTGCTCGATCGTTCCCGGCGACAGGCTATAACCGATGAAGTAAGTGCCGAATTCGCCTCCCGCGCGACCGAAGGGCATGTTGTCGCGCACGATCTTAATCTCTTTGCCATCCTTCTCGATCGTCGTGAGGACATTGTGTGCATAGGGTGCCTTCTTGGCATCGTCCGTCTCGATATCCGACAGCTTGGCGCGGCCGATGATTCGCTCCTGCTCTTCCGTGGGAAGCGCGTTCCAACTCGCCAAGTCATGGAGATATTTCTGTACGATTACGTAACTCCCTCCGGCAAACGCCACGTCCTCCTGGCCGATGAGCGTGGCGTCGTTCGCGGACTGCCCGGTCGGGTTCTCGGTCCCGTCGACAAAACCCAGAAGATCTCGGGCATCGAAGTAACGAAAACCGTGCACCTCGTCCACAACGGAAATTGCGCCTCCGAGACGCCCTACGATCTGCGTCCCGAGCTCGAAACAAAGGTCAAAATGCTGGGCGCGAATGTGGAAAAGGAGGTCGCCTGGTGTGGCGACCGCGTGGCGCCCGAGAGCGCGGATCTCACGGAACGGGTGCAATTGTACCGGTCGGGGCCGACCGAAGAGCAGGTCCCACGCGTCGCTCCCGATCCCCATGACGCATGACAGGCCAGGCTCCGCGGCCCGAAATCCCACGGCACGCACGAGTGAGGCCAGGTCGCCGCACAGGGAGCGCACCCGCGCGCGAATCGACGCCGGGATTGATGATTGCGACAAGAAAGAGCGCGGCGCGCGTTAACGGTACGTTTACCGGCTGAGGAACGGGAATCACGTTCATGCCTCAATTACAGAAAGTGCTGTGAAGGTTTGCGGGGCGCCGTCCGTCGAGAATCGACCAAAGAATGAACCAGCCCTCCAATGACCAATATCTTACGGGTCTGAAAATCTTTTGGAACAGTACGTCGGGTTAAGCTCTGCGGAGTCGGCGTTCCCGAAGCAAAGGGCCGAAGAGCTATTGTATTCGGAGCCTGTCCCCTCCTGAGTGCGCGATCTGCGCGAGAGAACTCACTGGCTTCGAGGTAACGGTCATCGGAGAAAATGGCTCCGGTCGGGGAATTGTTTTTCCTTATGCTCAACACGATCGTGCTGGCGCGGCGGGTCGCCGGGCGGTCGGGGCGGCTACAGCCAGGCGGTCCTGGGAGACGGTGATCTGGATAAAGACAGGTGCGGCGTCCGTGGGGGATCGCTATTGGATCCCGGCCGCGGCCGGTCCGCGCTTGCTGATGCGGTCTCAGGAACCAGTCAACGCTCCGGGCTGCGATGTCAGCGGCCCGACGGCTGGGGCTCGAAGGCGCCCACGCGCACCGTCCTGCGTACGGCCTGACTCGTCGTGACTGCCGCGTGGGAATCACACGAGCCGACCGTGGAGGAATCCTCGGTCAGGCCAGGCGCGCACTTTTATGCCGAGTGCTCGGCCTGCGGCATGTGGGACTGGATCGCTAGCCGCGAGCGCTGAGCATGCGAGCATAGAGACCGTGTGCCGGCATTGAGAGGGAAGTCCGAATAAACTGCAAGACATTGTACATTTATTAATGCTGATTTTATCAATTGTGGAACAGGCTCTCAGACCTGACCTGCTGCCTGGTCGAGGGCTCTGTGCCAGCCGGCCAGTCTTTGCAACTCCTCGACCGACAGTCCGGCTACAACCCGCATGAGTTCCGCACACATCGTCGTCCAGCTTTTCGACCAGGGGCCGGGCCTCCTCGAGGCGGTCCGCGGCTGAAACATCTTCGAGGTCTGACGCGACGTTACCGGCAATCGTGGAAAACGCTGGCAGCAGCGAGCAGAGCTTGTGCGCAACCTCGCGTAATTGATGTACGTCCCGCTCCCGCAGGGCGTCTTCCAGTTCGGCCAGTCGGGCCGGCACATAGGTCTGGAAATCGCCACAAATCCTTCGAAGCCCAGTCGGGTCGCTCTCGCATATCCTCAGTACCGCGACTGGATCGAGCAGGATGGAATTCTCCTCGACATCCGATTGGATCACTTCGAAAGCACTCGGAATGGAGAAGAGTCGGTCCATGGCCTCGAGCAGTTCCAATCCCGAGATCGGCTTGGTCAGGAAGTCATCCATGCCGGCCTTGAGGCAGCGCTCGCGATCCTCTTTCCGTGAGCCTGCCGTGAGGGCGATCACGGGCAAATGCCCGCCCCCTGTCCGCTCCCGCTCCCGGATCGCCCGGACGACCTCGAAACCGTCGAGCTCGGGCATGTGCACGTCCAGCATCAGGAGGTCGAAGGTCCCTTCCGCGGCCAGGCCGAGCGCTTCCCGGCCGTCCTTGGCCATCCTCACGTGATGGCCTCGCCGGGCGAGTAGCTGCTCCATGTATCGTGCGCTGAACTCGTCGTCCTCGGCCACCAGGATGTGCCGCGACGGCGTGCTCGGCTTCGGCAAAAGAGCGAGTTCCCGAGCCGGTTCGGCCAAGGCCGCCGGTGGCTCGCTGCCGGCGCGTCCCACCACACGATAGATCGTCTCAAGCAACTCTTCCTGCTGGACAGGCTTGGGCAGGTAGGCGTCGATCCGCAGCGTGCGGTTGCGTGCTGCATCGACCGGCCCATCCTCCGAACTGAGGAGGATCATCCGGATGGCAGCCAATGCAGTTTGCTCGCGGATCCGGGCCGCCAAGGCCAGCCCATGATTGTCGGGCATGCGGGAGTCGAGTATCACCAACGCATAGGGTCGGCCGGCGCTGGCTGCGTCCCAGAGGGTGCCCATGGCCGCCATCCCGTCGCCTACGGCGGTTGCCTCCATCCGCCAACTCGTCAGCCACCCCACGAGGATCTGTCGGTTGGTGGAGCTGTCGTCCACCAAGAGCACCCGGAGGTCCCGGAGCTGGGTCGGTGGCCAGAGGCCGGATTGCTCCGCAGGATGTGGCTGACTCCCGAACTGCGCCGTGAACGCGAAGGTGCTGCCTTGGCCCGACTCGCTCTCTACCGTGATCGTCCCGCCCATAAGGGCCACCAGGCGCGCGGAGATCGACAGCCCCAGGCCCGTTCCGCCGTATCTCCGCGTAATCGAGGTGTCTTCTTGCTCGAACGCCCTGAAGATCCGTTCCTGCTTGTCCCTGGCGATTCCGATCCCGGAGTCCTTCACCGAGAACCGCAGGTTGACTGAGCCCGTCAGCGACGAAGCGTCCGCTGGCGGAGCGGTGGCACCTTCTCGCGCCGTGAGGTCGCCGGCTGTTCCCACGCGGACGACTACCTCGCCTTGCTCGGTGAACTTGATCGCGTTGCCGACGAGGTTCAGCAGAACCTGCCGCAGCCGACCCGCGTCCGCGACCAAGGCATCGGGCACGTCGTGTTCGACATCGCCGATGAGCTCCAGTCCTTTCTTGTGCGGCGCAGGGCCAGGGCGCGGAGGGTGTCGCCCACGGCGGCACGTAGTGAGAAGCCGGCCGGATCAAGCTCCAGCTTGCCGGCCTCGATCTTGGCAAAATCGAGCAGGTCGTTGATGATGCCGAGCAGGTTGTCCGCAGCCGATTTCGCTGTCTTCAGGTATTGCCGCTGGTCTTCGGCAAGCGGCGTATCGAGGACCAGTTCGGTCATCCCCAGGATGGCGTTCATTGGGGTGCGAATCTCGTGACTGACGTTGGCCAGGAACTCATCCTTGGCCCGGTTTGCCGCTTCCGCCGCCTCCTTAGCCTGGCGCAGCTCGAGTGCTTGCTGCATGCGTTCGATGCCTAAGGCGATCAAACCGGCCACCGATTCAAGCGCCTGAAGCATGGCTTCGGATAGGGGGCTGCGCGAGAACATGGCGAGCACCCCCATCACCCGATCGTTGACGACGAGGGGGAAGCCGGCAAAGGCCGTCAGGCCCTCGCGACCGGCCCAGACCGAGTCACTGATCCGCGGGTCGTCGAGCTCCTTGTTGGTCACGAGAGGCTTGCGCTCGCTGGCGACCAGGCCGATCGTGGATCGGCCGACGGGAATCTGAGTTTGGGATTGCACCGAGTCTGAATACGGTCCGGCACTGGCCTGCAATTCCAGGACATCCTTGCCACTCGGCAAGTACCAGATGCACGCAAGTGCCGCGGACAGGTGGCGCACCAAGGCCAGGCGCACGGCTGCAAGAGCTCGGCAAAGGTGTTGCCCTGGCCCAGCGCGATCCCGATATCGCGGCCGAACTCCGCCAAACGGGCTCGCTCGGCCTCCGCCGTTCGAGCCGTTTGCGTTCGGAGATATCCTGTACGATCGAGATGACATAAGCGGGCGAGCCGGCCGCGTCGCGTTGGAGTGAGGTGGTGATATGGATCCAGACGGGCGTGCCGTCCTTGCGGATGTACCGCTTTTCGAGCGAGTAGCCGGGTACTTCTCCCCTCGTGAGCTGATGGAACCGTTCAATGCTGGCGAGATCATCGGAGTAGGTTAGGTCTTGGATGCTCTTCTCGACGATCTCGTCGCGGGTGTAGCCCAAGATGTCGCATTGCCTCTGGTTGACGCGAAGCCATCGACCTTCGAAATCGAAGTGGCCGATGCCAACCCCGGCGTTCTCGAACGTCCCTCGGAACCGCTCCTCACTTTCGCGCAAGGCCGCCTCGGAACGCTGCCGTTCGTCAGCGTCGAAAAACGGACGGTCGACTCGGCGTCGATCATCGACGAGTTTGTGGCGGCGGATCCGGCGCACGGACTCGCCCAGCCCGCTGATCAACGCGCCGTTCAGCGCGAAGAGTGCCAGCGCGATCCAATCGCCCGCACCCTTCATCAGATACGTCCGGGATGGACCGGCGAGCGGGGCGTTCGCGACGACGGGCGGCGACGAGCGTCGCAAGCAAGCCGCTCCGGAGCCCGTCGAAATACGAGGCGATCACGACGGCGGGAAGGTACATCAAGTACGGCGGCTTTTCACCCAGAATGGGATCCAACGGCCATCTAAGGATCACAGCGAGTACCAGGGCAAGAATCGCCGTTCTATATGCCCAAGATCTTGTACCGAGCGATTTTTGCATGAAAATGTCTCTTAAGGATCGCGACGAGACAGCGCGCTTCTTCATGTCGCCAGCTCGCCGCCGATATAACGGGGAACGGCGTTGGCCTGTCGGCACTCGATCGTCTCCTGACGGGTCACCCCTCGATGCAACCTCTCGTGGGACTTACAGTCCCAATGAATTACTTCTGAAAGCCACGGAAAATGTCGAGAATGATGTCGCCTGTACCCCACTTTCCGCAAATCTCTCGGAACTTCTTGGGGATAAGAGACTTGCGACAAACCGGTTTTTTCGCGGTCGGACGCGCAAATCGACACCGATATCTCATGAGCCGCAATGAGTTCCGGCCAGAAATTCGCGCGAGATGTGCGGAATGTCGGCTGTACGGGTTGCATCGAGAGGGGGTTGGCACGCACTCGACCGGTGCTAATCCAGGGGCCAGAATCGGGAGCGAATCGAATGCCAAACGAACGAGTTGACGGACAACGTGGCTGTACCCGATTCGTACGACGGGAGTGATTGATGGCCCACCTCCTTCTCATCGACGACGACCCAGCCTTGATGCCGGGGCAGGTGCGTCAGGCGTTTCCCGCTCCCGAACACCGCGTCGAAGTGGCCGCCACCGGTGCCGAGGGTCTCGACCGGGTCATCGCAGAATCACCGGATGTCATTCTCCTGGACCTGCGCTTGCCCGACCAGTCGGGCCTGGAGGTTTACCGGCAGATCCGCTGCGTCGATGCACGCATCCCTGTGATCTTCATCACGATCGCCAAGGGCGCGGACGCCGCGATCGAAGCGATGAAGCAGGGTGCCTTCGACTACCTCTTCAAGCCGTTGGACCCTGAGAGATTGCGGCAGGTGATCGGAGATGCCTTGGAGATGTCGCGACGGATGCGCGTCGCCGGCCGTAATCGCGGAGGGGGACCCGGACCCGGACGTGGATGGGACCATCGTCGGCACCTGCCCGGCCATGCTCAAGGTGTATAAGGCCATCGGCCTCGTCACCGCTCAGAATGTCCCCGTGCTGATCACCGGCGAGAGCGGAACCGGCAAGGAACTCATCGTCCGCGCGCTCTATCAGCATAGCCTCAGGGCCAAGGAGCCGTTCCTGGCGATCAACTGCGCCGCAATCCCGGAGAACCTCCTAGAATCCGAGATGTTCGGGCACGAGAAGGGGGCCTTCACGGGGGCCGATCGGAGGCGCATTGGTAAGTTCGAGCAGTGCAACGGCGGAACCATCTTTCTCGACGAGGTCGGCGATATGCCGCTGGCGCTGCAGGCCAAGATGCTGCGAATCCTTCAGGAGCAATCATTCGAACGGGTCGGCGGCAACGAGGTGATCCGGACCGACGTGCGGCTGGTCACGGCCACTCACCGCGACCTGAACGCGTGGTCGAATGAGGGGCGATTCCGACAGGATTTGTACTATCGCTTGAGCGTCTTCACGATCCACCTGCCGCCGTTGCGGGAGCGGGACGACGACCTGCGGCTGCTCGCGCGGTACTATCTGCCGCGCTTCAGTCGCGAACTCGGTCGTGAAGTTCATGAAATCGACCCCGCGGCATTGCGAATCTTGCACAGGTACTCCTGGCCCGGGAATATCCGCGAATTGCAGAGCGTGCTCAAGCAGGCGATACTCCAATCCCACGGTGAGACACTGCTCCCCGGCTCCTTGCCACCCCTTCTGGGAATCGACCCCGAGAGCGGCAATGCCGGCAGATTCGACGGCGGGCGATCCCGGCCTCGAGGCGTTCGTTGGGGGGTGCCTGGCCTCCATTGAAAGCGACCTTTATGCCGAAGTACACCGCCAGGTGGACAGGGTTCTTCTCGCGCGCACCCTCGAGGGGACGGGCGGGAACCAGCTCCGGGCGGCTCGATGGCTGGGGATCGGTCGGGAGACCCTACGCCGCAGGCTCCGCGAAGTGGGAATCCACGTGAACCACCGGGTCGATGCTGAAGCCGAGGGTTAGCCATTGGTCGATTCTGAGGCAGTTGCTTCGAAACTGGTCACGCCACCGCGCCCGATTGCGCGATGAATTGACGCCGCGATCGAGTGAACCTGCGCCCTCTCCCGCTCGAATTACCGTGCAAAACCGTGCCTGACAAGACTGTCGGGCCTTTCGCCCTCGCAACAAAGGCAAACAGCTCTCGCTTGGCACGAGAAATGCCTCTGGCGTTCTCGTCATGATCGGCACGTGGTTGTCCAACGGTCACTATTACAGCCCGCAGAGCAACTAGCCGCTGATGAACCACGTCGTCGAGCTCACCCCCTCGGGGGCGGAATCGTGATCAAAATCTGCCACAGGACGGGCGTCGCGAGCGTCGAGGTGGACCGAGTGACCGGGTCGCACTGCGTGTGCTCGTCCGACGAGCTCTCGGTAGAGGAACCTCTGGAGATCCGCCTGGTGGCTCATGCCTGGGGACTCCGCGCCGACCTCTATCGCGGTGACGATGCGGACGCCGGGCGATGAGGTGGACCTGGCGGTCGGCTTCCTCTTCACCGAGGGGATCATCGCCGGTGCCGAGGACATCGAGGACATCAAACGAGCCGGGGTGAACGCGGCGGAGGCAAGGCTTCGGCCCGGCTTCAGCCCCGACGCTGCCAGACTCGACCGTCACTCGTTCGTCTCTTCGAGCTGTGGCGCGTGCGGCAAGCGGTCGATCGCCGCGGTCCGCGTGGCGAGCCGTCACCCGATCGTCCCGGGCGAGCCCCGAGTCTCGCCGGCGGTGATCCATGGCCTGCCTCGAGCGCTGCGGAGCGGCCAGTCCGCATTCGCGCGGACGGGCGGGATCCACGCCTCTGGCCTCTTCGATGCAGACGGCCGCCTACTCGCGCTCCGGGAGGACGTCGGCCGCCACAATGCCCTGGACAAGCTGATCGGCTCCGAGCTGCTCGCCGGGCGCATTCCGCTGTCGCACGGGATCGTCCTGGTGAGTGGCCGCGTGAGCTTCGAGCTCGTGCAGAAGGCGGCAATCGCCGGGGTCCCGGTCCTCGGGGCTGTCGGCGCTCCGTCCAGCCTGGCGGTCGACCTGGCACGCGAGTGCGGGATGACGCTGCTCGGGTTCGTCCGCGACGCGCGCTTCAACGTCTACTCCGATTTCGGCCGGGTCGATCCGGCCGACACCCTGACCCATTCCGCGTAGGGAGGCCGTGATGAAACTGCGACTCAAAGGGAACTCGATCCGTCTTCGGCTGGACCGCCGCGACATTGAGCGGCTGGTCGACAAAGGACGAGTCGACGACGCCGTCCGGTTCGGGCCGGGACTGTCATTCTCGTACGCGGTGGAGATAGGCCCGGCCCCTCACGACCGTCCCAGGGCCTTCTACACTGCCGGACGCCTGCGCGTCCAGCTTAACCCCTCGGATGCCGAAGACTGGCTTGCCGGCGACCGCGTGGGCTTCGACCACCTGCAGGACGTTGATGGGGGCGTGGTCCGCGTGCTCCTCGAGAAGGACTTCGCCTGCATCGACCGACCGGCCGGAGAAGAGGCTGACGACGCCTACGCTTTCCCAAACCCGTCGGCCACTTGCTAGCGCATCGCGGTTGGTGTAAACAATGCAGCGATGTGAGGTCAGATCTGTCTCAGGCACGGCCAGAGGAAACCTCATCTCGCTCCGACGCTCAATGCATGTTCCATCTGAGAAGGTTTTCCCGCATGAACGAAAACCCAGCCTCGTTGGATTGAGTCTCGTCGAGGTGAAATCACAACGAGTTGGTATCGTCGTATCCAAGTTCTGTACTGAATCGAGCAATCATGTTCCCGTCTGTTACTAGCATGTGAGGTGACGATCATGTTCAAGCTCCCTTTCATACCTTTCATACAGCGCTACGCGCACTCGGAGCCTTCGCGGCCGCAGACCCAGCCACTCAGCCCCCGGAGCGCGGAGAAGTCCTCGCGGCTGCGCGGCGCGACCGTCACGGACGGCCTGTGTCCGTACTGCGCCGTCGGTTGCAGCCAGCTCCTCTACACCAAGGCTGGCCAGCTCATCGATATCGAGGGCGACCCGCGCAGCCCGATCAACGAGGGCACGCTCTGCCCCAAGGGCTCGAACGCGTTGCTGCTGGCCCTCAACCCGCATCGCATGAAGAGCGTGCTCTATCGGGCTCCCTACTCCGACAAATGGGAGACCAAGACCCTCGATTGGGCGCTCGACCAGATTGCCCAACGCGTCAAGGCGGCGCGGGACGCCGACTTCACGGTGCGCGATCAGGAAGGTCGCACGCTGAATTCGGTCAGGAACATGGGGTCGCTCGGCGGCGCGACCTTGAACGTCGAGGACAACTACCTGATCAAGAAGCTGTTCTGCGGCGGCCTCGGAATCGTCTCGATCGAAAACCAGGCCCGAACTTGAC
>CAWAAW010000104.1:0-109051 GCA_963779785.1 uncultured Planctomycetota bacterium | reverse complement strand
CATCCTTGGCCGTCGTCCAACCGCCGAGTGCCGCGACGGGCCAGCGTCGCTCGCCGTTTATTCCGGACGGGCCAGCCTCAGCGTAGTTTATTCCGTATGTTACGAGATGGCCAACGCGCGCTTCCTGGAGCAAGCTCAGCGAGATGTGTCAGAGGTTGTTCAGAAAATCCAGAAGTTGGTCATCCGGACGAAAACGGCCGGTTCCTGATGTCGTATAGGGATCGATCTTCTCCAGCGTCCGCTCTTTCATGTCCAGACTGGCATGCAAGTACATCTGGGTGGTCTCGACCTGTTCGTGACCCAGCCAGAGCGCGATCACGGTGCTATCTACCCCGTGGTGAAGCAGGTTCATGGCGGCCGTATGACGAAGCACGTGCGGGGTTACCCGTTTGCTGTGCAGCGAGGCACACCGAGCAGCCGCCGTGACCACGTGCTTCGCCAGCAGGTATTGCACCCCATCGGGGCTGAGGGTGCCTCCCCGAGCGTTGGGGAACAGCGGCTCCGATCGGCTTGCCCTGACGCTCGCGAAGCCAGGCACTCAACACCTTCACGGTCTCTTTCCGCAGCGGCGTGCAGCGTTCCTTCCGACCTTTGCCCTCGCAACGGACGTGGGCGCCGTGATGCAACACCACGTCCTCACAGCGCAGGCCGATCAGCTCCGACAGCCTCAATCCGGTTTCAACCGCCACCCGCAACAAGGCTGCATCGCGTCGGCCTCCCCACGTCTTTTGGTCGGGCGCCTGGAGCAGCGCTTCGACCTCCACGCTCGTCAGATAGTCGATGGGCCGGCGCGTGTACCGCTTGCACGGGATGGCCAGAATACGCTGGCCTGCGCCGCGTGTTCGGGTTCTTGCAAGGCGACGTAGCGGAAGAAGGAGTGAATCGCCGCCAGCCGAGCGTTGCGGCTGCGTGCGCTGTTGCCCCGTTCCTTCTCCAGGTAATCGAGAAAGGCGATCAGGAATGGCACATCGATCTCAGCCAGCCCGAGCTTCGATGGCTCCTTCTTCAGACGCTGCTGGGCAAACTTCAAGAGCAAGCGGAACGTGTCGCGGTAACTGGCGACGGTATGAGGACTGACACGTCGTTGCCCAATCAGTCGATCTGTGAAGAACCCTTGGAGCAACCCGGCAAGCGTGGCCTTACGCCTCATGGTTGACTCCTTTCTGCTCCAGACGCTCGGTGGCCAACCGAAGCAATTCCGGGACGGCGGTCAGATACCAATAGGTATGCTCACAGCACCCATGCCCCAGGTACGTGCTCAACCTGGGGAGACAGCGTTCCACATCGGCGCCCTCTCGATACCAACGGATGAGAGTGTTCACGGCAAACCGATGCCGCAAATCGTGGATGCGAGGCCTCCGGGAAGTTGAAGACCCCTGGAGGCGGAGCCGCTCGCGCAGACGCCGGAAAAGGCCATTGACGGTCCTGTAAGGTAACCGCTGACCGCTCTCGGACACAAAGAACGCTGAGGTCTTTGGTGTCGGATAAATCCGTGCCCGTTCTTCCTGGTACTGCCGGAGCCGGTCCAAGGTGGAGGCATGCACCGGCACCAGGCGCGATTTGCGAAACTTGCTTTGACGGACCACCAGCATCCCCGCCTGCCAATCGACGTCCGCATCATCCAGGGCCAGAGCTTCACCGACCCGAAGGCCGGTGGCCGCGAGCAGACTGAATAACGTGGCGTACGTTCGGTGCCGCAGTCCTTTGCCAGGAGGAAGTTCCCGGGCCGCCTGGAGTAGTCGCCCGATCTCTTCCTCGGAATAGAGGTAAGGGTTTTTGCGATGATAATGAGACGGAAAGAGACCCTTCGGTGGGATTTCGGTCCGTGGGTCGCTGGCCTGGTGATGGATGGCGAAGTCGCGAACAATCTGAAGCCGCCAGGCCGTCCGGGCCGGTGAAGCGTTGGCGGACATGGCCCAGCGACGCGCCAGGTCGACGGTGACGACGGCGGCACCTTCGTTTTCGCAGAACGCGAGGAAACGCATCAGCGCCGAGCCGACGTCGTGGAGCTTGAATCCCAGCACGCGTCGCAGGCGCAAATACTCCTCTACCGCTTGCCTCAAGATCGTCATGACACCTCCTCCGGCCACGGCTGGACAAGGGTCTGCAAGGCCGCGATGTCTACCTTGGCGTAGATCTGCGTGGTAGCAGGGTGACGGTGGCGCAAGACATCCCCTATCTCCTGGAGCGAAGCGCCGCGTTGCAAGAGGGTGGTCGCCAAGGAATGACGCAACAGATGGGCTCCTCGCTGTGGCGGATTCAGACCAGCCCGTTGGAGCGCCTGCTTCACGATGCTGCCAACCGTTGTCGGCCCCGCCAACTCGTGAAAGGGCGCCCGCGTCGTCACAAAAAGGTGACGGCTGGCACACGACGGACGCGCCTCACGGAGGTAGGCGGCCAAGGCCTGGCCAACCTCAGCCAAGAGGGGCAACCGCTCGCGCGTTCCGCCTTTGCCGCGAACCGTCAGTTCTCCGGCACGCCAGTCGATATCGTCGAGGGTCATGGCGACGACTTCCCCGGCCCGCAGGCCAAGCCGAGCCAGCAGGCACAACACGGCATAATCCCGCTTGCCGACCATCGTCGTCTGGTCGCAACTCCGGAGCAGGGATTCGATCTCGTGGACTTTCAATGTCCTGGGGATGACGGTCACCTTCCAGTGGGGGATCGTTGGGACCGAGGAAGTGAGATCGGTGGCCGTCCGACCTTGCACGTACAGAAAGCGCAAGAAGGCCCGAAGGCCGGTGATGGTGAACTTGGCTGAGCGGGGCGGTTGCGACTGTGCGATTCGCTGAACGAAGCGGATGACATCGGAGGGGCGTAGTTGTTGTGGATCGACCATTTCCTTGTTGAAGTGCGTCGTGAGAAACGTGCGCGAGACCCACAAGTAGTTGCCAATCGTCGCCGCCGCCAGCCCACGCTCGTGGAGGAGATAGTCGCTCGAAATCACGTTCGAGAGGCCTGTGCATGTCATCCGCGCGGAGCGAGGCAACGATGGCTCCAGGACGCCCGTTTGCCGCAAGTGCTCCAGGAACCAGCCCAATGCTTTCGGATCGGTGCGCCGCAGGCGTCCCTGGCGTCGTCGATCCGCAAGGAACCGTTTCAGAACCTGCTCGCTGAGATCGTGGACCTGCAGGCCCCGGCGGCCCATCCACTGACTCAGACGAGATACCGTCCGGAGTTGTCGCTGCCCCGTGTCGATCGCATAGCCATGCTCGGACAACTTGCCGCGCGAAAGTATCCAGGTAGCCGCTCAAAGGACCGACACGCAGTCGTTGGCGGATGGCATCGGAGCGGAAATAGTGGTCCATGGTGTCTTCTCCTCATGCCGACCGGGCTTAAGGAGAGGACACCGGAACTATGCCGAGTGTTCGCGGCGAAAAACAGAAAAATTCGGCATGCGTGATGCGATGAGGCGGGGCGTCCGCAAAGCAGTCGGCATAATCAGGAACACGGCATAATACCTATTATTCCGAGATCGGAATAAGAGGTAGAGCTCCATCTGGCCCTTGTCCGCCGCCCGGAACGCATCCAATTTCAGTTCGACCGCCATGAGTCTACGCAGCTTGCGGTGAAAAAACAGCAAATCGACGTAGTAGTCTTCGTTATCGATGGTAATCCGCTTCTGCCGCTTACGAAAGTGAAACCGACCCCGAGCTCCAAGATAAACGCCTCGATCTCCCGGAGGATTGCCGCCTCGAGGTCCTTCTCGCTGTAGCTGTCCTGCAGTTGCAGGAAGTCCAGCACATATGGGTCCCGAAAGACCAGATCGGGCGTGAGCCGGTCCTCCTCGCGCAGCCGCAACAGCTCTTCGTGGCAAGCTGCTCCGGCTTGCGGGAAGTGCCGTCCGCTCGAATAGCATGCCGCCGATCTTTTTCTCCAGCGTCCGGCTATTCTATCGTTCGATCCGGCACATCTCCGCATAAAAATCGCGCTTGAGCGGGTCGTCGAGGTAGATCAGTGAGCGGAAGTGGGTCCACCCCAATTGTCTACTCAGTGCGGAGACAATCTCCCGGTCGGGGAACGCTTCGGCGAATCGGAGCATGTGCCGCAGATTTTTGTCGGTGAAGCCCCGCCCAATTCGGCGGTCAGCCGTACCGCGACCGTCGCGACGATCCGCTCCCCATACCCGGCCCGCTTCGCGCCGAGGACCTCGGTACGGAGACGGTGTCCGACCTGCCAGTAAAGCATCACCTGACCGGAATTGACCGCCTGCGCGATCGCGCCGTGCGCGGCGTGGATAAGGTCGCGTAGCTCCTTGAGCAGCTTCGCGGGGGTGGGCACATCGCGCGGTCTCGACGCGAGCCGCTGCTCCGGCTTCGTTCGTTTCTTCGCCATGCGCAAAGTTTACTGCATGACGCCCTCAAGTCCAGCGGAGAAATCGGCCGCTCCCGTCGCTACGCGACCGTTTCTTCGCCCGACCTCCCGCCCATCGGTGCGGGTCGAACCGGCGACCGCCACGCCCGGCCGCGGAGTACCGTGGCCGTTCATGCCGGATCGCGCATCGGTTCGCCTGGTTGTGGTCACTGCGCTCCGCCCGCGGTCGGTTTTTGCTCGGCCCGTCCCCCATTCGGTTTTTTGGGGGACGTTCCGGCAAACGGTCGTTTCGAGCGGTAGCCGCTCCGCGGCGTGCGTGCTGAATTCCCCCCACATCCTGGGGGAATCCCCGTCCCCCTTCCCGTTCCCCCTCTCTGTACAGGGAGGGGGCAGCGGAGGGGTGGCCGGCAGGATGGAGAGGAACGGGTCTGCCAAGTGGGGGTCACTTCAGAAGTCGCACACTATTGTACGCTAAGGGTGTCTCTTTATGGTCCGTTTTAGGGACGATGCCGACTCAGACTCTGAAAATGGGGCGAAAGCCGTCCCAAAAATCCATCCATTTATTGAGGGGCTTCTCGATATTCCTTTGCCCTGGAACTGAGCGCGAAAAAGTGACCCACCTGGGGGCAATCTGAGCGCCTAAAACTGACCCACCGCAGCCGCCTCCGGTAAGGTGAACGTTCCGACAGCGAACGATTTACCTCACGGAGGGTCAAGGACGTGCTTACGGTGGACGACTACGGAGCCATTCGGAGAGCGCGGCGCGATGGCAAGTCCATCCGCCAGATCGCCAGCGAATTCGAGCATTCGCGCAACACCATCCGCAAGATTCTCAAGCAAGCCGAGCCCAATCCTCGTCCCGTCAACCCGGGATCGGTTCGCCCCGCTGTTGGGGCCTGTCGAGGCGGTCATCGACCAGATCCTCATCGACGACGAGTCCGCCCCGCCCAAGCAACGGCACACCGCCGCCCAGCTCTTCCGACGGCTCCGCGACGAGCACGGCTACCGCGGCGGGTATGCCCAGGTGCAACGCTACGTGCTCAAGCACCGACGTCGAGATCGGGAGACGTTCATCCCCCTGGGACACCTGCCGGGTCGGCGGCTCGAGGCCGATTTCGGACACATCCACGTCGACTTCCCCGACGGTCGGCGCCTGGTCCCCTTCCTCGTGACGGCCTGGGCCTACTCCAACGCCCCCTTCGTGCTGGCGCTCCCCTTCGAACGCACCGAGGCGATCCTCGAAGGCATGGTCAACGGCCTTCGAGTTCTTCGGCCGCGTGCCCAAGGAAGTTTGGTGGGACAACCCCAAGACCGTCGCCACCTTGATCCTCCAAGGCCGTGAGCGGCAGCTCCATCCGCGTTACTCCGCGCTGGCCAGCCATCACCTCTTCGACCCGCTCTTCTGCATGCCGGCCCGCGGCAACGAGAAGCCCGACGCCGAGGGGACCGTCAAGGCCGTGCAGCGCCGATTCGCCACGCCCGTGCCTCGCGTGGCTAATCTCGATGAATTGAACACGTTCTTTCGCAATCGCTGCGAGGCCGAGCGGGAACGGGTCGTCCAGTCGCTAGTTCGGTCCGTTCACCATCAAGGACCGACTCGCCGAGGACTTGGCCGCGGCGTTGCCGTTGCCCGGCCATCGGTTCGACCCGTGTGTGATCGACCCGGCGGTCGCCGTGGACAAGTACCAGACCGTCGCCTTCGACGGCAACCGTTACAGCGTGCCCCGGCTGTTTGCGTTCCGGATGGTGACGGTCAAGGGCTATGTCGACCAAGTCGTGATCGTGGCGGACGGCCAGGCCGTCGCGACACATATACGATGTTTAACTAAACATACGATGGTCCTTGAGCCGACTCATTATCTGGTGGCACTGGGCCGCAAGCCCGGTGCGCTGGACCACTCGCCGGTCTTCCGCGATTGGAAACTCCCCGCCTGCTTCGCCGGCTTCCGGGCCGAACTCGAGCAGCACTACGGCTCGATGGCGGGCTCCCGCCGGTTCGTGCGGGTCTTGCAGTTGCTGGGCGAACATCCTCTGACACGAGTAAGTGAGGCCGTCGAAGCCTGCCGGCGCGAGCACCTGTATTCCGCCGAGGCCGTCATCCAACGGACACGTTCGCTGGCCGCGATCGAGGCCGCGACCCGCGGCGGCAAGCCGATGCCGTCGGAGGATTCCTCCGCGCCCCAGGTCCAGGTGCCGCGACCCGATCTGAACCGCTTCAACCTGCTCTTAAGCAACCCCCCCGCCGATGGTCCGATCAGTGTCTTTTTCGCCTGAGGAGGAGTGACGTGAATGGAACCGGGCTCGACCGTCGGGCACGGACGGTTTCCTTGGATCGCTCAATGGAAAGGACCATGCCTATGACTGATGTCACGATCGATGTCTTCTTCGCCTGAGGAGGAGTGACGTGAATGGAACCGGGCTCGACCGTCGGGCACGGACGGTTTCCTTGGATCGCTCAATGGAAAGGACCATGCCTATGCTGATGTCACGATCGACGTCTTCTTCGCCTGAGGAGGAGTGACGTGAATGGAACCGGGCTCGACCGTCGGGCTCGGACGGTTTCCCTGGATCGCTCAATGGAAAGGACCGTGCTCATGACTGATGTCACGATCGATTTGCTCAAGACCCAGCTCCGGCAGTTGCGGCTGCCGACGATGGGCCGGGAGTTCGAGAAGCTGGCGCGAGATGCCGCCGCGACCAACCAGACGTTTACCCAGTTCTTACTCCGCCTGACCGAGATCGAGTTGGGAGCCCGATCGGCCAACGCGGTGGCGACGCGAATCAAGAACGCGGAGTTCCCGACCATCAAGGACTTCGATACCTATGACTTCAGTGCCATGCCCGGTTTGTCCAAGCCGAAAGTCTTGGAGCTGGGGCGTTGCGAATGGATCGAACAGAAATCGAACTGTTGCCTTGTGGGGAGCCACGGAACTGGGAAGACACATATTTCGATAGGACTTGGCTTGGCAGCGTGTCGGGCCGGTCTGCGGGTGCGGTTCTTCACGGCCGCGGCGTTGGTCAGCCAGTTGGAAAAGGAGCAGAAGCAGTACACGCTCGACCGGTTTCTCCGCCAGCTCGACCGGGCGCAGCTCCTGATCTGTGACGAGCTGGGCTACGTCACGATGAGCCGAGGGGGAGTCGAGCTGCTGTTCCGGGTGTTCGCCGACCGCTACGAGCGCGGCAGCATCCTGGTGACGAGCAATTTGCCGTTCAGCGAGTGGAACCAGATCTTCCAGGGAGAGCGGATGACCGCGGCACTCCTGGACCGGCTCACCCACCATTGCCACATTTTCGAGATGAATGGTGAGAGCTATCGGTTCCGCGAGTCGATGAAATCGAAGAAGGGCCGGAAGCCCGAGTGAGAGAGGGTTACCGCTCTTGCCCAGAGCGGCCATCTTGACGACCAGGGTGGGTCAAAATTACGCGCTCAGGGTGGGTCACAATTACTGCGCTCAGTTCCAGCAGGTAGCGATTAATAAGTGCCCGTACTTGAAGCTCCTCGCGGAGGATTTACTCGGCGCTGCTCAGCTCCTTCAGTAAGTCGCGTGGATGACAGAGCTTTCACTGATTGGAGAGCTGGCCACTACCCAGACCGTCAGAGGAACGGGGTCACGAGCCGTTCTTGACACCCCGCTTATCATCCGGGACATGCCAAGACCAGGGCGAGCGGCGGAAGGTGGTCTCATCTACCACGCCCTGAATCGGGCCAACGCCCGGTTGGCTGTCTTCCAGACCGACGAGCATTATGCGGCATTCCAGCGCGCCCTCGCGGAGGCGGTGGTGCGCCATCACATGCGACTGCTGGCGTACTGCCTGATGTCCAGCCACTTCCACGTCCTGCTCTGGCCCCGCGAGGATGGCGACTCCTCCCGGTTCATGAGCTGGCTCACCATGACGCACACCCAGCGGTGGCATGCGCACCACCGAACGGCCGGCACCGGTCATCTCGATCAGGGTCGGTTCGAGTCGTTCCCCCGTGCGATCGGACGAGCATTTCCTCACGGTGTGCCGCTATGTCGAGCGGAACGCCTTGCGGGCCAACTTGGTGGGGCGTGCCGAGGACTGGCGGTGGGGGGCCTTGGCGTTCCTCGGACCAAGGATGATGCGGACCGCCCGGCGTTGAACCGATGGCCGATCGACCGACCTCGCGACTGGACGGACCGAGTCAACCGTTCGTTCGGCCCAAAAAAGAGGAAGAAGCGGTGCGACGAAGCATTCAGCGGGGTCAACCGTCCGGTTCGCCGTCCTGGCAGGCCGCGGTTGAGAAACGACTGGGGTTGGAGTCGGTGTTTTGCCCCCGAGGCCGTCCGCGAAAGGAGCCTCAGAACGGATCCCGACCCCTTTTATCTGATAAGTCGGCTAACCCTTACCGGTCTCGACTGGCGGCCATTGACATTAAAACCGTTAAAATGGGAAATCCACGAAAGCTCCCATTTTTCGGCTTGACATCATTCCATGAATGGAATACATTCCACGTATGGAATAGGAGTTCCCAATGGAATGGGATGTACAGCTTGATGACGATTTCGCCGCATGGCTCGCCGGGGTGGAAGCCGAGCTGCGGAATGAGATAGTCGCCCATGCAAACTTGTTGAGAGAGCGCGGGCCGCAACTTGGCAGGCCCTACGTCGATACGCTTGAGGCTTCGGCGTTCACCAACATGAAGGAATTGCGGGTGCAATTTTGAGGTGATCCCTGGCGTATCCTCTTCGCCTTTGACCCCCGTCGTGTGGCAATTCTTCTGGTCGGCGGCAACAAGAGAGGCGACAAGCGATGGTACAAAAAGCACCTTCCAATCGCGATGGCCTGCCCCCCAAAAATTGGTCCAGCCGAAATGGGAGTCTCCGGGTAAAGTAAGCCCAGGAGGGACCCATGAGAAGGCGAAGGAACGCCGACGAGGTCGCGCGATTACTACGCGAAGCCGACCGCGATCTGGCCAAAGGACTCACGATATCTGACATCTGTCGCAAGCAAGGCATCGCGGAGACGACCTATTATCGTTGGCGACAGCGACACGCTCCCGACCAGGTCGATTCCGATCGCCGATGCCGCGAGCTGGAGCTCGAGGTCGATCGTCTCAAGAGGCTGGTGGCCGAGCTGCTCCTGGACAAGACGATGCTCCAGGACATCGCAAAAAAAAAGTGGTGAGCCCGGACCAACAGCGGGCCGCCGCCGATTAACTCGACGAGAAGTACGGGGTATCCCAGCGGCGAATCAGCCGCGTGATGGGCCGGTCCCGTTCAGGCCTGCGATACCGCCGGAAGCACCGGGCTGAAGAGCCGGCCTTGAACAAGGAGATCAAACGGTTGGCGCGGCGACATCCGCGCTATGGATACCGTCGGATCCATGTTATGCTGATCCGGCGCGGATGGTCGGTCAATCTCAAACGGGTGCGGCGGCTCTGGATCAGCCTGGGACTGAGGAGACCCGTAAGGCTGAGAAAACCCAGAAAACTAGGCCCCAAGCCGGGGGTAAGTGCCAATAGCTGCACCCAACAACCAGCCCGGTTCAAAAACGATGTCTGGACCTGCGATTTCATTCACGACCGCACGGCCCAGGGTGGTTCCCTCGAGTGGCTAACCGTGGTGGACGAATATACTCGGGAGTGCTTGGTGTTGCACGCGGCAGGGTCGCTCACGGGGGCCGATGTTCGGCGGATCATGGCCCGGGTAATCGGACGTCGCGGGGCGCCGACCCGCATCAGGAGCGATAACGGATCAGAATTCGTTTGTAAAGCATTGGTTGGCTGGCTACCGCGGGTGGGTGCTGACCCAATCCCGGTGGCTGCGGGGAGCCCTTGGGAGAACGCCTATATCGAATCCTTTCACAGTCGATTGCGGGACGAGTTCCTGGAAAGAGTCGAGTTCGAGTCAGTCCCCGATGCTCGGGAGAAAGGTAAATGGTACCGTCGGGAATACAACACGGTCCGACCGCACAGTTCATTGAATTACGCGACGCCGAAAGAGTTCAGCGCGTCCTGCGACAAAAGGAGTAAATGTCCTGATATTACACTCTGATAATCACTTTATATGTTGACTCATTCAAGGAACTCCCATTTCAGGTGGACCAAAAAATGGGGAGCAGCCCAGACCAGGCAGGGCCCCTGCCACCATTCGCGTCTGGAACCACTCACACCGCCAAGCAAGTCGCTAGCCGACCGAGTCGAACAAAACGACATGTCGCCCGCCGCGTACGTTCGCCGCGAGCGCCGCGAAAGCGAGCATCGGGGACCAAAGAACGCGTGATGAGCGTTTTCCGTCAAGGAATGGCAGTATTGATGGCCGTTCTGATTGCAGGACATGCGTTGCCGAAGCCCCATTGGAAACCCGAACCGTGGTTGGAGATACGAGCGAATTACAGCCAATCCGCTGATCAACCCCCGACCCCCATTCCAAAAAACCCCTCCCTGTGAGCTGCTTCTCCCACCCTTGCAATAGCAGGGCAAAGCGTGGACTTCCGAGAGAGAATTTCCAAAAAGTGGGAACCGACGGCGGCCGTCGCGGCACTACTCGGCACACGACAGGCAGGCAGTGGGGGATCGGCATGGCATCGAGGGATCGGCGCGGAGGATTGCTCCAGGACGTCCGGACGCTCTTCGACACCGGCACGACCGGCGGGCTGACCGACGGCGAGCTGCTCGGCCGGCTCGCCGACCGCCCCGCGCGGGACGGATGCGGCCGGACCGGCGTTCGCCGCCCTGGTGGATCGGCACGGGCCGATGGTCCTCCGCGTATGCCGCTCGATTCTGCGCGACGAGCACGACGCCCAGGATGCCTTCCAGGCCACCTTCCTGGTCCTCGTCCGCCGGGCCGACGCCGTACGGCGGCGCGAGTCGGCCGGGAGCTGGCTCCACGGTGTCGCCTTGCGGGTCGCGGCCCATGCCCGGGCCGGCATGGCCCGTCGCCGGCGGCACGAGCGGTGCGCCGGCGAGTTGGCGGTTACGGCGGATCGGTCCGGCGCGGAAGGGGTCTCGCCCGAGCTCGCGGCGATCCTCCACGAGGAGCTGGGCCGGCTGCCGGAGCGCTATCGTGCGGCGTTCGTGCTCTGCTACCTCGAGGGCCACACCTGCGAGGCAGCCGCGCGCCGGCTCGGCTGGCCGGTCGGGACGGTCAAGAGCCGCCTGGCCCGGGGCCGGGAACGCCTGCGCGGACGGCTGATTCGCCGCGGAGTTGTGCCGGACGAGGCGTCAGAGCGTGTCAAGGAAGTCCCGATCAGCGGCCTCGCAGCAGGCCTCGCCGCTGGCTGCCGGCCCTCGTCATCCCCGCGGCACTGGCGCACTCCACGGTCGAGGCGATGCTCCGGTTCGCCGCCGGCCGGCCGATCGCCGGCGCCGTCTCGGCGGCGTCGCTCTCCTGGACCCTCCAGACCCTGAGGACCATGCAGATGACTCGACTCGCCATGATCTCAGCCCTGCTGATCTTGGGCCTCGCGGCGACCGGCGCGGCGATGATCGCCACCCAGGAACGAGAGCCGGCTCAGACCCGGTCGGCCGCACCGTCGAAGACGGCGGCCCAGGAGCGCGAGCCGACCAAGCCGGCCGTGCCCGAGAAGAAGGTCGAGATCCTCAGCGTGCGCGTGATCGATACCAAGGGAAGAGGCGTACCCGACGTCGAGATCAAGGTCGTCGAAGAGATTCCACACCCGCGGACGATGGGTCGGGATATCGCAGCGCTGCCTATCGTACCGGCGCCGACGGCCGGGTCCGCATCACCGTCGACCGCCGGCTTTCGGCCGGCTCACCTTCGAATCGCGACCCGACGATCGGACGATCGGCTGGGCAAGCCTACGATCGGGCCGGTTGTTGCCGAAGCGCCACGGACAACGATCCCGTCACGCTGACGCTGCTTCCTCGGAATCACCACGTCGAGGGCACCATCGTGGATACCCGGGGGAAGCCGATCCGCGGCGTGCAGGTCCGCGCGGTCCAGTTCAATCACGACGCGAACGGTTTCGCGACGGATTACCCGCGTGGCGATGAAGAGCCTTCACTGGGATCGGCGGTCACCGATGAAGCGGGGCGCTATCGGCTCTCCTTGCCCCAAGACACGACCGTCATGTTCGCGGCTTACCACCCCCGGTTCGTGGGGCCGATTTTCGCTTGCAAGCCGGAGGATCCGACATCCGGCCGGTGACGCTCGAGGATGCCGGCGGGATCGCGGGAACGGTGGTCGACGCGGCGACCGGCCAGCCGGTCGCGGGGGCGCAAGTCAGTGCCCAGCGCATCGAGCATCACCGGCCGCATCCTCGGCGGCGGTTGGGGTAGCATCATTTCCGACGCGCAGGGGCATTTCGCGGTCGGCGGACTGGCACCGGGCGTCTACAACCTCCTGTTTGAATCGTCGCCGAAGGGTCGGCGGTTCACCGCGCGGGCGGTCGAGGGAGTACGGGTCAAGGCCGGCGAGGAGGCCCGGGCCGACCTGCGGATGATCGCGGGACGCCGGTTGCACGGTATGGTCATCGAAGCCGGCAACGGCAAGCCGGTGGCCGGCGTGAACATCCTCTGCTACAACGCGTCCCACCCGCGCTCGGGCGCGGCTTGCCAAGGGACCTACACCGACGAGCACGGCCGCTTCGAATACTTCGTCCCGCCGGGCCCGGCCTTCGTCTACATCAATGCGTCCGACTCCAAAGCCACACTCAATGTCCCCGACGACCGGGACCCCGACCCTGTCGTCCTCAAGCTGAGGCTATGATCCGAATGCGAAGCAACCGCCCGGTCCTCGCCCGTCCGTCGAATGCGAAGTCCGGGTCCGTATGAAAACCGACGCCGATGATCGGCCCGCACAGAAACAGGATCGCACCCTGACCGGGCGAGTCTTCGACAAGGGTGGCTCACCGCATAATCGCCGTGCGGGTCAGTTACAACAACAACAGGACGCCCAACGACGTCGCCACGGATCGCCTGGGTCTATTCCGATTGAGGGGCCTGCCCCACGGGCCGTTGCGCCTCGGCTTGTACAGGAACGGCGATCAGAGCGGCTGGGCGCATATCCCGGCCGATGCCGTCGAGATCGACGTGATCTTCCCTCAATAGTGTGTCGTCGATCTTCAATTTCAATCACGATCTCTCGACTTCCAACAACCGTCGGATCGGAACGCAATGGACGGACGCGGCGAGAGCGATTACAGTCGAATCGGCAGGAATGCAGATCACGGGGAGCTTCTCGTGGAGGGGTGCCATGCCAAGGCTCGAATCGACTGCGAGATCCTTCAAACAGTGGCCCTTCTCTCTTTCGCGGATTGCGGCCGTCATCGCCGTGGGCGTATCTGCGATCGGTTTCGCCTTGGGCTGGAGACGACCCGCATCAGCCGTCTCACGATGTCTTGGTGAAAGGAGCTGATCTCTTCGCGAGAGAATGGCTCCCTGAGGACTCGAAGAATCGTGCTGGAGGTGATGGGCTCGGGCCAGTCTACAATGAGACCTCGTGCGTCGCCTGCCATCACCAAGGCGGGCCGGGAGGAGCCGGACCGACCAGCACGAACGTCGAGATCCTCGGCGCCGGGACCGTGTCAAACGGCCGGACCGCGGCCGAGTTCCACCCCGGCTTCCGGACCTCGCCGAGCGTCGTCCTGCACCGCTTCGGGGTCGATCCCGTTTACAAAGCCTGGCGCCTCAAGTTGCTGGGTGACGAGAAACTCGCCGATATGGTCGAATCGGTCGATACGGAGATTCAGCAGGTCCAAGAATTGGTCGATCCCATATCATTCACATTGCGGCGCGGTCTCCCACTGGGGAACGGGATGGTCATGTCGCAACGTAACCCGCCGGCCCTGTTCGGCGCGGGCCTGATCGATGCGCTGCCGGAAGAGGTCCTGCTGGCCGGTGAGAAGCAGCGGTTCCCCGGGTTCCCCGCGGTTCGGGGCCGTGCCAATCACCTGAAGGATGGCCGGCTCGGTCGCTTCGGGTGGAAAGCCGAGACGCCGAGCCTGCGCGAATTTGTCCTCTCGGCCTGCGCCAACGAGCTTGGCCTGGAAGTTCCCGGCCATCACCAGGCTTCTTCTCCGCTCGATCCCGAAGCCAAGGCGAAGGGTCTGGACCTGACGCAGGAAGAATGCGACGCACTGGTGGCCTATGTCAGGCACTTGCCTGCCCCAACGGGAAGGAGACCGGCCGGATTGCGGGAATCAGAGGCCGTCGCGGCGGGCCGATCGCTGTTCGAAGCCGCCGGCTGCGCGACCTGCCATCAGGCTCGACTTGGCAATATCGACGGCATCTACAGCGACCTGCTCCTGCACGACATGGGCCCAGCACTCGCCGACTCCGGCAGCTATTACGGGATCAGCCAGCCCGCTTCCTCGACAGGCGGGGTGACGAGGCAGGAATGGCGGACGCCGCCGCTCTGGGGATTCCGCGACTCGGGGCCGTACCTGCACGACGGCCGGGCGGAGAACCTGGAAGAGGCCGTGGCGTTCCACGGCGGCCAGGCGGCGAACTCGACCAAGCGCTTCTTCAATTTGTCGCCCGACGAGCGACTCCGGGTCCAGGCGTTCCTCAGATCACTGACGTCGCCCGCCGTAGCCGTGCGCCAGAACGCCCTAAATCGACTTGCGGGATTTCGAGAAATCGCCATCGTAGGGTGCTCTGCGAGCACCGTTTTTTCCCCCACGCAGAAGGCTGACGCCGGTGCTCGCAGAGCACCCTACGACTCATGCTGAGTTCAGGAATCACGCGACAGGATCAACGAAGGAGTGAGGCATGCCGGACGCTCAAGACTACCCATATGCAACTTACTTGAACGAATACTATGGCTCACTGGAGTTGGTGGATGTACCCGCTCTGGTCGCAGCCTGCACCGATCAGTGGTACAACCAGACGCTCTGCCGGGTGAATGACTCGGTCGTCCGGCTCGCTGTCATCCAGGGAGAGTACCACTGGCATAAGCATGACGACGAGGACGAATTCTTTTACGTGATCGACGGACGATTCCTCATCGATCTGGAAGGCCGCACCGTGGAGCTGACGCCACGCCAGGGATTCGTTGTGCCGAAGGGGGTCGTCCACCGCACGCGAGCTCCTGAGCGAGCCGTGATCCTGATGGTGGAAGGCGCCGGGATCGTGCCGACAGGCGACGCATGAACTGGCACCGCGGTGGGTCCGGCCCACCTCGGCGCTGTTTTCCTCCAACGTGTGATCGTCAGCGTCGTTCGGCCATCGAACGCACATCCCAGATCACGATCGATGTAATCCTGCAGCCCCGCGACGATTTGCTTGCCATCGGGCGTGAAGCAGAGTGCGTTGATCCAGGCGACATGGCGACTCGATGGTCTGGATCTCTTGCTTGTCCCTCAGCCGGAAGATTCGGATGAACCCCCGCGCCGGGGGATACAACGTGGAGAAGAAGCCGACGGCGATGGACTGCCCTTCCGGAGAAAGCGCCAGGCATTGCACGTCGGACTGGGGGATCTCGATCTCGCGGCGCACGTGGCCGGTCTCGGTGTCGAGCCAGACGATCGTGCTCCCGGCGCTCAGAGCGATCGTAGCGGGTCTCTCCATTGGCCAGCTTGATCGACTTGCCGGGGATCGTTCTGACGATCGCCTTGCTCAGGCCATCTCGCGAGTAGGCGGCCAGCCGGGCGGTGTGCGGTACCGGTAGGCTGCGCCGCCTCCTCAGCAGGGGATGGGGGCTTCTCCAGCTTCGGCTGGGCGACGGCGGCGCTCCTTCCCGGTCAAGAGATCCCAGCACCGGAAGGAGCCGTCGCCCAGCGCGACGATCACGGAGGAGCCATCCCCGCTGAGAGTCACACTCCGCACGGTCGCGCTCTCGACTGGCCATCCGAAAGGCCATGTATGAAGCCGCTCGCCCGTCTTGAGGTTCCAGAGATGGACGTTTCTCGGGTAGGCCACGCCCGCGGCGAGGAACGACCCATCGGCGGAGACCGCGAGCGACCGGACCCAGCCATCGTGGGAGAGGATCCTCGTCGGTCGCCCGGTCGCCAGGTCCCAGACCCGGACGGTTCGGTCGTCGCTGCCGGAGATGAGCGTCTTGCCGTCGGCGGGGAACGCGAGGGCGTAGACGCCGCCCAGATGGGCTTCGGGAGTAGCCAGGCGGTCCTTGCCCGTCGCCAGGTCCCAGAAGTGAAGGGCCTGTCGGCCGCCGATGGCCGCGAGCGTCTTGCCGTCGGGCGAGAACGCCATCGGGCTGTCGCCCTGAAAAGCTTCCCCCACCAGGTCGAATTCCTTCCCGAATGAGTCCAGCTCCTTCCCGCTCCCGGCGTCAAAGAGCACCGGCGGGCCTCCGTACCCCTCCGCGGCGAGGAGCTTTCCGTCGGGCGAAAAGTAGATCTGATCTACGGAAGTGCTCTTCGGGCTCTTGAAGTGCCTGAGCAAGGTACCGTCGCTGACTCTCCAGAGCTGGATTTCCGCCCCGGCTGTATTGATCCCCGCGGCCAGGTTCGTTCCATCGGGCGAGAACGCGAGACCGGTCGGGCGACGGTCCCCGCGCCGACTGAGGCGTGCTCTCCCTCGATCGCGATCTTCCTCACCACGCGGCGGTGAGCCGCGTCCCAGAGGAGGATGACTCGATCAGAGGCGATCGCCAGCAGATGGCTCGCGGCATCGGGCGAGAACGCGATCGATGATGAGCATTCCTTTGCCTGCCCAGGCGTTCCTGGTGCAAGAGTTTCGCGGTGGCGACATCCCAGAGCCGGAGGGTCCCGTTGTCGGTCTCGGTCGCGACCGTCTTGCCATCAGGGGCGAAGGCCAGCTTCCGATCGCCCTCGCGCATGTCCCATTCGCGCCGGCCAACCAGACGGCCTGTGGCCACGTCGAGGAAGGTCAGTTGAGCGACCCAACGGAGCCGCTCGGGCACGGGCCCGCATCCCACGACGGCGATCAGCTTCCCATCGGGCGAGAAGGCGAAGTCGCGAATCTGCTCCATCCCCGCGTCGATCTGGCGTAGCTTCCTCCCATCTCGGGCATCCCAGACCTGGAGATAATCCTCCTGGCTGTCCGTCACGACGAGCTGACCGTCCGGTGAATAGACGACGTGGCAGATGTTCGGGAATTGGCGGAAGCGGACGGTGCCCAGGCGCATCGCGGCCCCGGGCGGCAAGGGATCGCCGTAGCGATCGGTCCTGGGCGGCTGGGACGGGGCAGGCGCCCTCACGACGGCCGGGCCGGGATTGGCTTGGCCTTTTCCATTGGCCGCCGAGGCGAGGGCGTGCCATGCCCAGTAGCTACCCCCGATGCCGAGGCATAACAGGATGGTCGCGACTCTGACTTGTTCCACCAGCATGGAATTCAAGACTCCCTTCGCCAGGATGGAGGCCGTGTTGCCTGCCAGGAATCCGAGCGCGATGCGAATGGTACCCTGGATCAGCGTCGTGGGGATGGCTGCCTGCGCTTGACCCGCCGCACCGGCGACCAGGAGGCCGGCCGGGACGGTCACACCACGCCGGCTCAGCCGCCGGCGCAACCGCTCGCGTGCCCGGGCCAGCCGACCCCGGATGGCCATCTCCGAGAGCCCGAGCTGATGCGCCGCCGCGGCATAGTTCAACCCTTGCAGATAACAGAGCACGATGGGTGCGCGAAGCCGCTCGGGCAAGCCGTTGATCTCCTCGTGGAGGATCTCCCAATCGGGGTCGTTCTCCGCCGGGAGATAGCTTTCGGAGGTCCGTTCCGCGACGAGCTGGTCGAGCGCATGCCGACGTGCCGCACTCCGCTTACCGCGATTCGCCACGCGCTGCGCGACCCCGAACAGCCAGCTCGCGACCGACCCGCTCCGGCGGATGGACCTGGCCCGGTTGGCCAGGACGAGGAAGACGGCCTGAAACGCGTCCTCCGCGTCGTGCGCATCGTGTAGAATGCCCCGGCAGACCCGGAGCACCATCGGGCCGTGTCGGATCACCAGCTCTTCAAAGGCCGCCTCGGCGGCCTCATCGCGCCGCGAGACAAACCGGTCGAGGAGCTCCGCATCGGACGAGCGTTCCGACCACTCCGAAATTGAACAGCCGGTGCACCTGCCGATGCACCCGGTCTGATGGGCTGCCCCCCATTCTTTCCGATCTCCTCGGTTAATGATCTCTTCAAAGTAGTACCCGCTCAGCAGAGATCCCTCACGAGGATTCTTCGAGATCGAAGCGATTCGCTCCAATCCCGCGTGATCTCGCGGTCGCGGACGAGTCCGATCCGGACAGCCGCCGGCAGCCATAGGTCGGTTTCATCAGACAGTTGAAAGATGGACGACACCGCAGTATTACAGTCATTTGGACCGCGTCCAGGCGTTCCTCAGAACGCTGGCGTCGGCAGCCGCGGCCGCTCGCTAAGGAACGGGCCCGCAATACAGTTCCTCATTTGGGGGTTAAGTATACGGCCAACGGATCATGAAGCTCGTCGAATAACGGAACCGTAAAAGCCATGTCACCGTGCGCGGGAGCGTAGATCATCCCTTTCTTGATGCAGCCTTGGACCGTACTGGCCCGATCCAACTTGTGACTTTGACTTCCAGCTGTACTGGCGATGTCGCTCGGTATAATTCCAGAGACCTTTAGCCCTTCCTGGCGCATCGGGGGAACGACGGTCGTCCTTGCCGGACACCCGACACCTCAGGACGATTCCCGATCTCACGTTTCGCACGGGTTCCCGTTCGGCAGCTCCAACAGCTGCTTCATAGGGGCGGGAAAGAACTCATCCCAGGTTATCCGATACGTCTCGTCCAGTGGCGCCGGAACGTAGAAGTCGGGCTTGAGGAAAATCGGCATGTCGGGCAAGGCGTCCCCGACCGCAACCGGCTCCACATAGGCGATCGGTGGCGGCCCTGCGTCGTACGACGCGAGAGTGAGCCGTTGATCGAACGGTAGTTCGAACTCCTCTTCCACGAACTGATCCCAAATCGCTTTGTGAATTCCCTGAGGATCGCGCTTGCTCGGCGGGAACAGGTCGATCACCAGCAGGTGAACGCCTTGCGCGATTAAGTTCGAAGTCTTCTCGACGAAGGTGCGCAGCTCATTCGCGCTCGCCTTGTTCCCAGGCGAGACGACCTCGACCACCGCGACGACCTGACCGTGGCGATGCCGGACCACGATCTGATCCGCCTTGCGCACGTAGATGCTATCCTCGGCGCGCCGGACCACGCGAGTGCGGGGTGGAGCTATCGCCACGGCCAGCCCCGCTGTTGTCGCGCTCGATTCATCGCGTTCATCGGACAACTTCAAGGTCAGGACGTCCGGAATCGGGCCGCGAATCGATTGCTCTGGTCGCGCGTAGTAATCGGAGGGCAAGACTCCTGCGTTCAGCGCGAGAAAGGATCACGATCCAGCTCTGGTGGAACGCGTGGAACAAGCCCGCATCGACGCGGGTCCAGTCGTGAATCGGCATGGCTGTTCGCTCCACAATAGAAGAAAACCACCTCGATGCCGATTATACCTGCAAGTAGGCTCCGCATTCGATGGTGCTCTCGGCGTTCCGCAGCAAAACGGACGGCGTCCACGCCTCTCACTTCCGCAGTCGTGTCCTCAAGCCGGACGAAGCGTTCCATACCGGCGGGGTCCAGTTCCCTGCCCGACCCCTGCCCTGCCCACACCTTTTCCATGCTGGCTCGGCTCGCTTTCTGGTCGAGTGAACAGCTACGATAGGTGCGATCGTGCTCTGAGAGCACCAATCCCTTTGGTGACAAACGCCACAATTCGCGCAGGGAGATCGATCCGTCCTGCACTCCACGATCAACCGCCAAGAAATCCTTCGGTCCAATCTGCCGGCGCTCTTGGCGTCTTCGCGATCAATTCATGGTTAACCAATCGGCTGTCGAGCGATCATCAACCCTTGCGGCGCCGAGCAATTTGCCAACGATGACGGAATGCGAGACCAACCATGGCGAGCAAGAATGTCGCCAGCGACGTCGGCTCGGGAACCGCGGAAGAGAGCGGGGTTGTTCCCGGGATCACAATCTCCGGAGGATCAATGACCAGGCTCTCCTGCATCAAGCTCTGGCCGGAAGGTCCGGCGACCACTTGACCAAGAATATGGATCCGTTCCGGATGCTGCGAAAGTGCCGTCAGGTCCGGGAGATCGTAGAGGGTGCCGGTCGGGAATTCCACGCTCGTCCATGAGCCGTTAAGGCCACCGTAGAATTTCGGCGGCGTCCCCGAGCCCTGCGATGACACTCCCCTGCAAGGTTCCGCTCACGATGATGTTCTCGAAACCGGAGACAGGCAGCCCCGCTGGGGGACTGATGTAAATATCGACTTGAAAACTACCATTGAGTGGTGTTACCGCCTGGGGGATGCTCCCCGCGGGCTGAACCTCGATGGGAAGGCTGCCCAATATGACGGTTCCGCCTTGCGATAGATCGGGAAGGTTGATTGGCGTCGTCACCATCAATCCGAGACTATCTGTGTACGTCGCGACGTAACTCTGAATCGGGTCCGCCCGGGCGGCGCGGAGTGAGTAACGAGAATCGATAAACCGACGCCGAGACCGAGGAAATGTCGATGCAGCACGATGTCCCTCCATGGTTGTGCTGAGGTGTTGACCGGCAAGTGAGCGAGATCAGTCCGATGGGACGATACTCAATGGCCTCAAGACTGTCAACCCGATCGAGTTGCATCTTGACGGGCAGGGCGAGGCTTCGCGCAAGCGCTCATTAGCCGATCTCAGCTCGGACGGAGCCCGACCGTCGTCCGGGCACCCGCAAGGTCATCTTCGAGTGCCCGAACGGCGACTCGCCCTCCCTGACACGTCTGCGTCTCCATGATTCTCCGGACTCAAGAAAGCCCTTCGACCTCCCAGCCCTTGCGGTAGCGGCGGCGGACGAAGGCATTGGCTTCGTGGAGGTTGGTGACTCGCACGTTGACTGGGTCCCAGTCCAGGGTCATCTTGGGGAACCGGGTTGCCAGGCACCCCAGCAAGACCGATTCGGTCAGTGGGCCGGAGTAATCGAAGGGCGCCGACGTCTTGCCGTTCCCCCGGCAGGCTTCGACGAACTGAAGATAGTGGTCGTTTCCACCGGGATTCGGCAGCTTGGCCTCCTTGAACTTTTCGGCCGGCAAGAGCACGGGGGGATCGATGTAGGGGGCATAAAGAACGCCCTCGGTGCCGATGTAAATCGACCCCTGGTCGGACAGGTATTTCCTGCCGGTCAAGGCTTTGATCTCGGCGGGGGGTCGCTTGTCGCCGTCGTACCAGGTCAGGGTGAGAGTTTCGGTCGTGTGGGGTGTGCCCGGGAAAACGTAACGCACCTGGGAATCCAGCCCCCAGTTGTCGCCGTTGGGAGCTCCTCCCTCGGAGCGGATCGACTTGGGAGCCGTCAGAGCCAGCGACCCGTAAACGGGGTCGAGGATGTGGCAGCCCATGTCGCCGAACGTGCCGGTGCCGAAGTCGAGCCGCTTTCGCCATTCGCCGGGATGATAGTAACGGCGCAAGAACGGGCGCTCGGCGGCCACGCCCAGCCAAAAGTTCCAGTTGAGCTCCGCCGGCACGGGGTCAGTGCGGGCCGGCTTGGGGTTCTTGTCGCCCCAGTGCTTGCCGCTCCAGCTATGAACTTCCTTCACCTTGCCGATCATCCCGGCCTGGATCGTCGCCACGATCGTCCGGTGGATCTCGTGGGAGTGGATCTGGATCCCCATCTGGGTGACCAGTTTTTTCTCGTGCGCCACCCGCGTCACCTGCCGCGCTTCATAGATCGTCTGGGTGAGCGGTTTCTGGCTGTAGACGTGCAACCCTTGTTGCATCGCCCGCATGGTGATCGGGGCGTGCATGTGGTCCGGAGTCGACACGTTGACCGAGTTGAGGTTCTTCTCTTTGTCGAGCAGCTCGCGCCAGTCCTGGTAGACCTTCACGTCTTTGAACCGGGATTTGATCCGGTCCAGGTTTCTCTTGTCGACGTCGGCCACCGCGACGAGCTTGACATACGGGCTGGCCGTGAGAGATCCGATATCGGAGCCCGCCATGCCCGAGGCGCCGAAACTGGCGTGGTAAAGGGTCTCGCTCGGCGCCGCGGTCGCGTGGGTGCGCATCACAAACGGAGCGGCGATGCCGGCGGCCGCCCACTGCTTGAGCACGGTTCGGCGGGTCATCCGGGTACTTGGGGTTGTCATCCGAAAGGTCCTTCGAAGGCTGTTTCGTCGGGTTGTCTTATCTTCTCCATCGTTTCCACAATGGGCTCACCGCTCCTTGATTGGCCGCCGGACATCGTCGCGATTGTTACCGCACCGAAATCGGCAAGATCCATTTATAGCTCATGGGATGCCCTCGGCCCAGAAGGTGGCGATTTCCGCGGACGTCGGCCGCGATCGCAATCTATGGAGGATTCGCCGGGTGCTCTCCTCTCCATTGATCGGTCTCCACTGCCGGCCATGCCTTATGTGCCATGCTTTGCCGGGTTTAAACTTCGCTCCCAAGCACACAGTTTGGAATCAAAACCTCTCCGTTCGTGCAGTCGGATACAATAAGATCAAACCAAGGAATCCGGTTCTTTGGAGAGAATCACGATGACGCCACGTTCGATAGGACCTGCCGAAGATTCCCCATTGACGTCTTTCGGAGGCGTGCCGACCGAATCGTCGGCGCCTTCCCACTCCGTTGGCGCTTGGCGTTTCGCTCAAGGAGTCTGACCGATGATCAAATTTTCCATCCGTCATGCGTTGTCGATGCTTCTCATCGGCTTGGTCTATCCAACGGCCGTCGCCTACGCACAGGGTAGTGCTGCCTCGTTCAAGCCGCCCGACGACATTCAATTCCGAGCTCGGGACATCATCAGCGAAGGCACTCGCATGTCGGCGGAGGTTTTCTCGCCGAAGACTTCCGAGGGCAAGAAGCTGCCGGCAATCATCCTCTGCCACGGATGGGGAGGCGTGGCAAAGGACCTCCGACCCGAGGCAATCGCGTTCGCGAGGGCCGGTTATCTCGCGGTGACGTTCGACTATCGGGGCTGGGGAGGCAGTGATGCCCGCTTGGTCCTGGCCGCGCCAGCCCCGGCCGGTCGTTCGGGGTCCCGGTTCACAGCCGAGGTGAAGGAGATTCGTGAAGTCGTTGATCCGCTCGACCAGACGACCGACCTGTTGAACGCGATCCACTGGGTCGTCGGCGAGCCGCAATGCGACATCACTCGGATCGGGCTGTGGGGATCGAGCTACTCCGGCGGACATGTCGCTTACGCCGCCGCGCGCGACCATCGCGTCAAGGCGATCGTCTGCCAGGTCGCGGCTTTCGATTCCCGATGGGTGGTCATGTCCCCGGCGGCCCGCGAGCAGACCTTTCGCGAAGCCACCCAGCGCGCACGAGGAGAAGCCGGCTATCCCGAGCCGGGCGTGCGCGTCATCCAAGGCCTTAAGGGTGCCCCGATCCGCGAACGGATGATGAACTATGCGCCCGTCGATGATGTCGACAAGGCGACGGGCTGCGCCATGCTCTTCATCCTCGCGGAGAAGGAAGAGTATTTCGACAACAAGGATCACGGCGTCAAAGCCTTCGAGCGCGCGAAAGGACCCAAGAAGTTGGTCACGATCCCGGGGATCAGCCACTACGGGATCTACGGCCAAGCCCGCCCGCAGGCCCAGAAGCTGGCCATCGAATGGTTCGACGAGCATCTCAAGGGGAAGGAAAAAGCCGCCGTCGCCGGCAGTGCGGCCGATGCGAAGGATTGACCGATATCCAACCCCGACCTGAATCGACCCCGAGACGGGACAGATTCGGCCCACCTATATGACTGGCAGGCGGGACGGAGGTGTGGTTAGGGGGGCGAGAGTGAGAGAAGGCTCGGGCCCCGCGAACTGACAGGCGCAGCGTACTCCTTGGCACGCCCGAACAAACCGTTGTCGCGACAGACGGCCGGGGCCATCTGACCAGAGTCGGACGGGCTCATCGGTCGAGAGGTTGCCCATGCGGTAATCGGCACGCCGAGCGTGCGAGCAGGGGAACACATCGCCTTCCGGCGTGACTGCGACGTGACGCTGGCCGCCGCCGCAGCCGGCCACGTCGGGCTCGGGATCGTCAAAGAGCCCCAGCTCGGCCCACTCGCCACGCAGCGCCGTATCGACATACAACCGAACGGGAGGGCGGCTCGCCACGAACTCGCGAACGCTCGCCGCCACGGCCTGCAAAGCGTCGGCGGAGGGAAAGCCCGGCCAGTGGGTCCTTGCCCATTCCCCTTTCGGCCGTAGCAGAGTGATGGATTGCGCCCCCAGGTCCAGGGCATCCTCCAGGCTGCGGAGGAGGTCGCGCACGTTGTCCGGCGTCAGCAGCAGGTTGACGCCCAACCGGACTCCGGCTCCGGCCAGCTCCTGCGCTGTCTGGCGCAGTCGCGCGAAGACCCCTGGGCCGCGGGCCGCATCGAGCCGGTCCGGCCGGTCGGCGGAGAGGTGGACCACTCCGGCGTGCTCCGCCAGGGCCCCGACGATCTCCGATCGGTGAATGGTGCCGTTGGTGGTCACATTGGGGACCATCCCGCCGGCGCGAATCGCGGCCAGCAGCTCGGGGAAGTCGGGGAGCAAGGTGGGCTCGCCCCCACCCAGAGCGACCTCGAGGACTCCCCAGGCCGCCAGCCGTTCGACGATCCGGCGGCGAATCCGCGGGTGCGGTTCCGGCTCGCGGCCGGGGCCACTCTCGGCGTAGCAGAAGGTGCAGCTCAGGTTGCAACGGTACGTGACCGCCCAGTGGGCGACGATCGGGGCGCGCAGGCCGCCATCAATCGTGATCGCGGAATCGTCGGCCCAGGGATCGGGAGGCAACGACGAGGAGTCCGCAGGAACACGGCCGATCGATCGCGTGGGTCTCGAGCTCGCGCAGGAAGCTCGCCAGCCGAGGCCGGCGCGCCTGGTGTCCGCTCGCCCGCAGGAGCGAGCACAAGTCGACGAAGGTGTGCGCGGTCCCCATGAGGAGCACGACGTCGAAGCCGTCGCGATCCAGCTCGAGCAGGTCGCCCGTGTCGCGATGGAAGGCGAATCCGCCCCAAGCCTCGCGGCGCAAGCGGACTGCGGGATGGCGCTGGAGCCAGGTGAGGCGATCGAGATGACGGCTCATTGGCTTTCCAACTGGTCGACGATGGTCTTGGCGGCACGGGACAGCTTGGGCGTACTCCCTGTCTTGGACTTGTCCCGCGAGCGGGGCGTGCCCGAGGCGACCAAGGCCTTCAGGAGCTGGGCCTTCGTCCACGACTTGCGATACGTGGTCCCTCGCTTCTCGCATTCCTGCTGGAGCTCGGCTTTGCTCATGTCGTCGAACGACGTTGCCGATGATTCGTCGCGATCGTCGCTCGACTTCTCCTCGTCCTCGTCCTCATCCTCGTCGAAGCCACCGTAGAACTCGGCGACCGCTGTCAGGAACGAGGTGTTTCCTGCGAGCAGCTCCGCGCGGATCTTGGCCAGGAGTCTCACCAGGAAGTCCAGGGGGTCGCCATCATCATCTTCATCCGCGAGATCGGCACCATCGTCGGCGAACTGACAGTAGACGGTGACCACCAGTCGCTTGGAAAACTCCTGGAGCTCGACCCCCTGATCGTTGTCACCGCGGGCATCGGCAAAGGGGGCCAGGATCGCTTTCATCTCCGGGTTCTTGGGGACGGCGATCATCATCGTCCACCAGCCATAGCTCTCCTCGGCCATGACGTCGTAATGCTCGTTCATCAGCGCCTCGTACGCGGTCGAGCTCAAGGAACTCTCGCCCCACTTAAGATATCGTGCGGAGCGTTCATCGACCTCGGCCCTGCTGGAGAATCGATTGGCAATCGCCTGGCCCGCGGCGGAGACCGGGCGGTCGACCGCATAGAACAAGTAAGACGAAGAGCTGTGGTCGGCCTGGAAGCCGCACCGGACCCGAAGGATGCGCATCGGAGGCTGATCCTCAGTGGGCCATGTCGTCAAGTAAGTCCCTGGACTGTAAGGGAGACAATCGCACGATTCTATCAATACTCGGCCGGCGCTGCGCTGGTCCCCTGGCGGAAGTCGGACGGCATTGATCGAGTCCCGCCTGGGCGTCGCTGGGCGGTCGAGGAACCGAAGATGATTCAGCCGACTTCTACGGACCAGGGAGAAAGCCGTGAAAGTGCCTCGCTTCCGGATCGCTTGGCTCTTGACCGGACCGTTTCCGACCACTCCGATAAGGCTTTAGGTTGACCAGAGGATGGACCGAACCGTAGGTCTCTTGCGTCGGCTGGGAATGTCAGCTTACAATTGTCCCAGGTCACGATCCGAATCGGCGTCACTTCACCGGAAGCGACCATGAAACTCTTTCGGACACGGTTTGGCGTGAAGTCGATGATGGCGCTCGTCGCTGCCTGCGCTCTCATGAGCTGGGCCTGGACCTTCTCGCGCGACAGCAAGCCTCCGTACCTCTACATTCACTGGCTCCGCACGGAAGCGGCTCCCCGGCGTCAATACGCGGTCTCGGAGTTGGGCCGGATGGGTGCGGAGGCGGAGGCCGCGGTTCCTGCTCTACTACAATCTGCTCGTCATGACGAGGATCCTCTCGTCCGCGCCATATCGATTAGTTCACTTCGTGAGATTCTCAGCAAGTCGTCTGACAAATCGGCTGATGCGGGCTGCTGGTTTCGTCTTGATCGATGCCCTGGCGGACCGTGATCCTATGGTTCGTTGGACGGCGGCCCAGTCGTTGGTCGCCGATGCGTTCGTTGACGATCGTAGTCTCGCCATTCCGGCGCTTTTGTGTCCGCGCAAGATCGCAATGATGACGTTCGCATTTCCGCTGTGAGTACCCTGGCCTGGATTTCCCCGACAGAAGGGGACGACTTCATCGCCGTCCGCTCAGCGATCTTCAAGGCGATGCAAGACAAAAACGCGCACGTCCGAGAACGTTCACTTTCCGATTTTCGCATCCTCGCGAGGCAGTCCCCAACGATCATAGCAACCGCTCTCGCCGATGAAGATGTCCAGGTCCGTCGTGCGGCGCTGGAAGCCTTGCGCCGCCACTGGTATCCCTTCGATATCAGTGCACGAACCGTTGCTCCGAGCCTGATAACGTCTCTCCAAGATTCAGATGAGCGTGTTCGTTTCGAAGCGGTCAACGTTCTTTCCGCCAGCGTGACCTGGTCCCAGGGAAGATCGGCTGTTCCGAAAGCGTCCGCAACTCGCCTCACACAAGACGGCGCCGTTGGCAGGGGCTGGTTGGAGGCAAGCCCGGCAATCCCGAAGGCTCTGGCTGCCACGCTCAAGGACTCGTGCGTCGACGTGCGACGGGCTGCTGCTTCGGCTCTTGGCGCGTTCGGCGCTTCCGCCGCGGAGGCACTCGCCGCTCTGGATAGCGCGCTGGGCGACGCTGATCCCACGGTCCGCCAAGCAGCGGCCGAGTCGAAACGAGTGATCAAGGCCCACAGCGCTGAAGTCACCTCGGCCATCAAGGGTTGGCACGAGGATTTGACGTCCCGAGACGCCGCCGTTCGCTACTCAGCCGCCGAAGCCCTGGGTGGAATGGGCCGGAGAGCCGTGCTCGCCATCCCCGCGCTGACCCGCCTGCTCAAGGATGAGGACGATGTTGTGCGTGGTGCGGCGCCACAGCCCTAGACAACATCGGTACCAGCGTCTCGACCTCGACCGACGGTATCCGTTCGAGATCGGCGAAGCCTTAAAGTTACGCCGAACCATCCTGCGGGTCTGGCTCGTTTCCATGCGACCTTCGGGACAAGCAAATTGATGTTTGTTCTTCTTTCGACAGAAGCAATTGGTGCGTTTTTGCAAGAAACGCACTCACACCAAATTCCTCGCGATTGCTCTGCCCGGTGCCGGCTGAATCTCAGAGTTGAATGCTACTCACACCCCAACTTCTTCCTTCAGCCGCAGGTCGGCATCGAGATACATCTGGGTCGTCTCCACTGACTCGTGCCCCGGCCGCAGCGCGATGACCGAGCGACCGATGTCCGGATTATGCCGCGTCGTCTTCGCGAGAGATGAATCCAAAGGCCGAGGAAACGGCCCGAAGAACCAGATCAGCGGGGTCTCAATTGGCATAATCCGGAAGTCGGCATGATGACGATGGAGCGTCGACGTCAAGGGCGACCTCCAGCTTTCGACAACTGCTACTGAACCGAGCCAGACCTTTGGCGAAGCCAACCAGCGCACCCGCGGAGAAGCCGGCTATCCGGAGCCGGGCGTGCGCGTCATCCTGGGCCTCAATGGTGCCCCGATCCGCGAGCGGATGATGAACTATACGCCCATCGATGATATCGATAGGGCGACGGGCTGCGCCATGCTCTTCATCCTCGCGGAGAAGGAAGAGTATTTCGACAACAAGGATCACGGCCTCAAAGCCTACGAGCGAGGGAAAGGGTCCAAGAAGCTGGTTACCATCCCGGGGATCGGCCACTACGGGATCTACGGCCAAGCCCGCCCGCAGGCCCAGAAGCGGGCCATGGCATGGTTCACGGAGCGTCTCTGAGCAACTCTGAGCGGCCCTCCACGGCCGGTGAGCCATCAAGCACGAAAGCCGAGGCCGGCGGGAATCGTCCGGTTCTTATTCGTGCCGGGGGAGATCTGCAATGTCCCCTTGGCGAAGAACGTGACGGAATCGCTGCCATCGAGGAAGACCGCGTCGTCGACTCCGACTCCGGCGAGCTTGTTGCGCAGATTGTCGAGAGTGATGCCGGTGGACGCGCCATCGCGCTGGCCGAGAACGAGCAGCTTCTTCTGGGCCTTGCAGTGCGCGACGACCGTCTTACCGCAGGAGGCGCCCCTGCCGGCCATCGCAACATAGGTACTGTTGTTCCGCTGAGTCAGGTTGCCGGCGGCCGCACCCGGGTCCCCGGTGGCCGGACCCGCGGTCGTGCCCGGCCGTAGAGATTGCCGTTGCCGTAATTGAGGCCGCCGATGATGAGCGGCCCCAGACCTCCCATCGCGGTGAGCGGATTTGACGCCACCGCGCTGGGATCGCCCGCGTCAAAGTCATAGCCGGATACCGGCCCTAGACCCTGGGCAATGTAGAACATGGAGGGTGCGGAGCGGCCCGCGACCACCCTCGTCGAGTCCACCAACTGCCCATTCGGAGTCACGTCCTTCGGATCGACAGGGTCCCAGCCCATTCGGTATGTCCACCCGCTGACGCCAACCGAATACATAAGACCGTTGACGATCACGAGGTAACCTCTGGCCGCGGCGTTGGTTACCGTCGTCGTAAACATTTCTGTCGTGGTTCGCCGCACGAGATCCATCGTCGCCGAATCATCGAGCACGACGTATATGACGTCGCCGTCATTGTATAGTTCGCCCGGCGAAGAGACCGAACTCCAGAAGGCCATCCCACCGATGCTCACCGCTTTGGCCATGACTGAAACCTTCCTTTGGTCCATTAAGTGCGTTCAAATGTCCATTAAGTGCGTTCAAACAGAATACGGGTGGAGAAGGTTTATCACGCCGTACGCACCACTTAATTTACGCGATCAAGGCGCTTCCGTGACGAACGGACGCTTCACGGCGCCGCCGCACATTGACTCGAACTGGCGGCAACCGCCAAATCCGTGTGACCAGCGGCACGAAGAAAAGTGAAACGCCAGAAGTGTGATTCGGTAAGATCCAGATGAGCGATTCGGATCTTGCAGAAAATCACGATGACGCGACGACGTCACGGAGGCGTCAAGCCATTCGAACCGTTGAGTTACTTTCTGGGTAGGTGGAACGATCATGGCACGAATCTCGGCTCTTCAGGACAGCGACGCGGACGCCACTCCCGAGTCCCTCGCCGCGATCGATGAGATCCGCTTGGCCCACGGCCGGGTCACCAACATGAAGCGCACGCTGGCACGCGCGCCGGTCGCCCTGCATGCGCTCATGACCTGGTACGACCTTCGCGAGGCGGTTCTCCCCTTTCTGGGTGATCGACTGACCACGCTCTTCGCCCACTCCATTTCCGCCGGCACCGATTGCCTGGTCTGCTCGACCTTCTTTCGCCGGCTATTGATCGACTCGGGCGAGGACCCCGGTCATTTGCAACTCGATGATTGGGAGCAAACCATCGTGGGTTTCGGCCGGCAACTGGCCGTCGATCCTCACGGTGTTTCCGACGAGCTTTACGATCGCCTGGCGGCCCGGCTCCGGCCCGAGCAAATCGTGGCGTTGACCGCCTTCGGCGGGCTCATGGTCGCCACCAACCTGTTCAACAACGCGCTCCGCGTCGATCTGGATGAATACCTCGAGCCCTACCGCAAGAAGGAGCAACCCGAATGAGCACGGCCGCGACGGCTGGCGGCCGTACCGCGTTTGATCTGGGCGGCCAGGTCGCCCTGATCACCGGGGCAGCGCACGGGCAAGGGCGAGCCTCGGCGCTGGCACTGGCTCGCGAAGGGGTTCGGATCGCGGCCCTCGACGTCGCCCGGCCGCTGACTTATCCCGGCTACGCCATGGGCTCGCCCGACGATCTCGACACCCTGGCCGAGGAGTGCCGGGCACTCGGCGTGGACTGTTTGACCTTCGCCGCCGACGTCCGCGATGACGATGCGGTCAGCGCCGCGGTTCAATGCCGCCGCCGACCGGTTCGGTCGCATCGACATCCTGTTCAACAACGCGGGCATCTGCGGCTACGGCCTGGCGCACGAGCTGACCGAGGATGCCTGGGACGCCATGATCGACATCAATCTGAAGGGGGCCTGGCTGGTCGCTCGCCGGGTGATCCCCCTGATGATCGAGCAGCGGCGCGGCGTGATCATCAACAATTCCTCGGTGGCCGGACTCCGCGGCATGGCCCGTCTCTCCCATTACGCCGCATCCAAGTGGGGGCTCGTCGGCTTGACCAAGTCGTGGGCCATCGAGCTGGCTCCCTACAACATCCGGGTCGATCGCCGCTTTGCCCGACCGGCGTCAACACGCCCATGAACGACGGCCTGGCCATGCTCGAAGGAAAGACTCCCCAGGAGATCGCCGAACGGTCCGCCGGCAACCTCCTTCCCATCCCTTGGATCGAACCCGAGGACGTCGCCGGCGCGGTCGTCTTCCTGGCCTCCTCCCGGGCCCGGTCAATCACCGGCTCGGAATTCGTGCTCGACGCCGGATTACTCACCCGGTGAAGGTCGGAGATGTTTTCCGACTACCTCTCGATGTAACATGGTTGTCAGTGATCGGGCGTCGGGGTGGCAAACGTATTCCGGGCTGGGTGGGACCGAGGTGAGCGATGAGTCTCGACCGTTACCGGCTTCGGGCCCAGCTTGGGGCCGGTCCCGACGGGATTTCGTATCGCGCTCTCGCCGAGGAGGGCGAGACACCCGTCGAGGTCCGAGATTTGAGCCGGGCACTGGAGGTCGCCGGGCGGTGGGAATGGCTGGCTCCTCGGCTCCGCCTGGCAGCTCGGCTCGAGCATCCCTCGGCGATCCGGGTCCTCGAGCTGGGATTGGCCGATGACTCGCCCTACGCGGTCCTCGAATGGGTCGGCGCGACGACGCTCGCCGCGGCGGTCGACGCGGCCGGGCCCAGAACGCCGTGTCGAGGCGATCGAGCTGGCGCGGGCCATTGCCGGCGCTCTGGCCGAGGCCCATCGCCTGGGACTGGCGCACGGCCGCCTCGGTCCCGGTCAGGTGCTCCTTGTCGATGGAGCTCAGCCCAAGCTCGACTTCACCGGCGCCCGGGTCGGTTTCCCGGTCGAGTCGGCAACCAGCCGAGCGCTCGACGCCGCCTGCCGCGAACCCGGGACCGGCGGTGGCCTGGCCGCCCTCCGAGCCGCCGACCTCTACAGCCTGGGTGCCCTGCTCGCCTGGCTGCTGACCGGCCAGACCGACCGGTTGCACCACGAATCGCTCGGCACCCGCGCTTGACAACGGCAAGTCGCTGGGGGAGCTGGTCCGCGCGCTGCTCGCCGACGATCCTGCCGATCGCCCGACCGCGTACCAGGTTCAGGAGCGGCTCGCCGAGCTGCTTGGTTCCTCTGCCTCTGGACGCCACGGGAAACTGGGCCAAGTCGGGAATGAGCGCCGGTCCAATCGACCGTCAATGGTTCAACCGGGCAAACCCCAACCATTCGTCGTTGGCTCCCGATACCAGAACGTGGATCCCTGAGTCGGACGGCACTCGGCTGGGGCGCTATCAACTGCTGGACAAGCTGGGCGAAGGAGGCCAGGGGGTCGTCTATCGCGCCGAGGATTCCGCCGGCGGGGACCGTCGTCGCCATCAAGATCCTGCGGACCGACCGAGTCGATAACCCCGAGGTCCTCAGGCGGTTCCGCAAGGAGGCCCGGCTCATGGCCGAGGCCAACAACCCCAACGTCGTCAACTTGCTGGAATTCAACGAAGACGACGGCATTCCGTACATGGTCCTGGAATTCGTGGCCGGCGAGAGCCTCGGCGACCTGCTGGCGAAACGGACCCGCCTCGACGAAAAGACGGCCATCTCGATCATGTCGGGAGTGGCGCGCGGCCTGATGGAAGCTCACGAGCGCGGAATCGTCCACCGCGACATCAAGCCCAGCAATATCCTCTTTCCCGACCTGGAGACCGCGGCATCGAGACCGATCGCGGCATCGCTTGGCTCTACGTTCGCTGTCAACGAAGAGCCGCAAATCGACTCTCTGTGCGACACGAAAGCCACCAGCAACATGGCTTCAACGCTGGTCGCTGCCGATGCGGCGGAGCCGGCCCCGCGCCGGATCAAGATCTCCGACTTCGGGCTGGCCCGCCACATCGTCGACACCGAATCGATGGCCCTGACCGCGGCGGGTGCCCTGCTGGGAACGCCCCACTACATGGCGCCCGAGCAATGGACCGGACAGACCGATCGATCCCCGGACTGACGTTTACGCGATGGGCGCGACCTTGTTTCACCTCGCTGGCCGGCCGGCCTCCGTTCGTGGCCGAGACGCGGGATGACCTTGTGCACACAACACTGCAACGAGCTCCCGCCCGCTCTCGTCGTTGAACCCGGAGGTCAGCGAGGGGCTCGCCCGGGTGGTCGAGAGGGCCTTGTCCAAGCGTCCCGAGGATCGCTACATCGACGCCGGGGCGATGCTCCGCGACCTCGAGGCCCTGCTCCACGGCAAGCCGACCGACCTGGCGATCCACCCGCGACTGCCCGACTGCGATCCCGCAGCCGGGTCCTCCACTTCGAGTTCCGCTGGGAGCTGGAATCCTCGCCGCGGCAGCTCTGGCCGCTGGTGACCAATACCGACCGGCTCGACCGGGCGATCGGGTTCGCGCCGGTACAGTATAAGACCCGTTACGAGCCGGGCCGTGGCGTGCGGACCTTCGCCGAGGGCCGCAAGGCCGGACAGGTCGAAATCGGCGAGGAGCATCCGTACGAATGGGTCGAGCCGCGGCGGATGGGGGTGCTGCGGGAGTACAGCCAGGGCCCGTTCCGGTGGCTGGTCAGCACGGTCGAGTTGACGCCCCGGCCGGGAGGCGGCACGACCTTGGTCCATCGCCTGCGGCTCGAGCCGAGCTCCTGGACAATCCGAGTCGGATCCCGCTGGGGGGTGGGTGTCAGCCTCCGCAAGAGCCTGGAGCGCGTCTATCGCCGCATCGACGCGACCGTCAAGAGCCAGGGCCAGCGCGGCTTTGATCACGCGGCCGATCCCTTTGCGGAGCCGGCCCAGCTGCCGGCCCCGCGCCGCCAACGGCTGGAACGGCTGCTGGACCGACTGGTCGAACAGGGCATCGACGCCGGCGGTCGTCGAGCGGCTTGGCGACTACCTGGTCCGCGGTTCGGCCCAGGAAGTCGCCCGGATCCGGCCGCTCGCCCTGGCCGAGCGGTTCGGGCTCGATCCCGACCAGGTCGTCGCCGCGTGTCTCCTCGGCGCGCACGAGGGTTTGCTCGAACTTGCACTGGGACCTGCTCTGCCCGGTCTGCCGCATCTCCTGCCAGGTCACGGACACGCTCCGCGCGATCGGCGAGCATGCCCACTGCGAGGCCTGCCACCTCGACTTCCAGCTCGATTTCGCCAACTCGATCGAGTTGATCTTCCGGGTTCATCCCGAGATCCGCGAGGTCGACCTGGGCACCTACTGCATCGGAGGGCCGGCGCATTCGCCGCACGTGTTCGCCCAGATCCGCGTGGCGCCGGACGAGCGGATCGAGCTGGAGCTGGAGCTGCCCGAAGGGTCGTATCGGCTTCGCGGCCCGCAGTTGCCCTGGTCGGTCGACTTCCCGGTCAAGAATTCGGCAACGGATCTGGCGCTGGGACATCGCGCTGGGATCGGGACCGGCGCCCGAGCCGCTCCGGCGCCTTGCGAGCCGGGGGACAGGTCCTGGTCCTGACCAACGCTCATTCCGGCGAGCTGGTGGTCCGGATCGAGCGGACGGCGACGCGCGGCGACGCGTTGACCGCGGCCCGCGCCACGTCGCTGGCGCAGTTTCGCGAGCTGTTCCCCGGCGAGCATCCTCGCGCCCGGCCAGCTCGCCACGGTCTCGACGGTGACCCTCCTGGTCACCGCGCTCGACCCGGCCCAGGCCGACGCGCTCTATCAGGACCTGGGGGACGCCCGCGCCTTCGGCGTGGTCCACGAGCACTTCCAGCGGCTGGGCACCCTGATCCGCCAGGGAGGAGGTGCCGTGGTCAAGACGATGGGCGAGGGCCTGCTCGCGTCGTTCAGCGACGTGACCGCGGCGGTGAAGACCGCGCTGGAGCTGGCGCGTCCAGCTCGCGACCACCGAGTCCGAGGCGACCGCGTCCGCTCCGCCTTCGGGTCGGCGTTCACCGCGGTCCGACCTTGGCCGCCACCTTCAACGATCAGCTCGACTATTTCGGCACGACGGCCCGGCAGGCCACCGCCATCCTGCAATACGCCCGCGGCGACGGAGCTGGTTCTGACCCGGACCGTGGCCGCCGACCCCGAGGTCGCCGCCCTGCTCAGCGAACGCCAAATCGAAAGCGAAGTCGTCGCGACCAACCTGGCCGGCCATCCCCATGTCATCCGGGTGCGGCTAGACCCGGTCGAGGTTGGGTAAATGGAACGCGTCGAAGGTCGCACGCGAGGCCCCTTCTTCTCGATAGCCAGGAATCGATTGCGTCGTTACGATGAAAGTCGACGATCGATTGGGCTGTATCTACTGTTCTGGCGACGATCCGTATGTGGGGAGTTCCTTTGAAAACAAGCTGACGTATCCGGTTCAATCGGCCGAGCAGAACTATGTCGAGCTCGTGATGACGATCAGGCACACGCAGGGGATGTTCGCACTCCTGCCGGTCCGAAGCAACTACTCGGTCCCGGAACGGGACGCTCTGCTGCGTCGCCTGACAGGAGACCTGGGCGATATCCCCTTGCGGATCATTCGACTGACCCGTGAATCCTGGAACGCCGCACACCTAATCTCAGACGAAGCTGGCCGAGTTGAACGGGCATGGTGTGATTGCCTTGCTCGGGCTGGAGGAAACCCCCGGGATCGTGCCCGCCGGCGGCGAGAGAACACCTGCGTCCACTCACGTTGGCGGTACTCAATCACGGTCGCGAGGCGATTCGGACCCGCTGCCCCCATCCCCTCATCGTTTGGTGCGATCCCTGACCTATCGTATTCTTGGCAGCATGCGACTTCTTCGACTACTTCACAGGCTTATTCACCTTTGAAAAACCGGCCGTTGCTGATTTCGAGGCGCCAGGAGACAGTCAATACCAGAAGATCCACGGAGCCAAAGACCGCACAGAAGGAACCACCGTCTTGGCTGGGATCACCCGTGGCTTTAGCTTTTTACGAGGAGCAGCTCGCGAAGAATCAGCAACCAACCCCGGAGCGAGCCGCGGGCATTGCTCGGGTTGGCGGAGACTCTCGACGGCGCATCGCAGCCCAGCTATGAGCCGGCGCGCCTGGATCAAGCGACACAAGCCGTGACCGAGGCGCTGGGTATCCTATCCAAAGATGACACGCCCGCTGACTGGGCATGCGTGCAATTACTCACCGGCCTAATCCTTAGCGGGACGGGTAATGGGAGTATCAACGAGAAATTGCATAAGTCCATTTCTCACTTTGAGTCGGCATTGGAGGTCTACACCGAAACTCGATTTCCTGTCGAATGGGCAAGGACGCAGAACGGACTTGGGATTGCTTATGCAAATCTCTCTTCAGGTGACCGAGCAGCGAATCTCCGTCGCGCTTTCGCCTGCTTCGAGGCCGGCAGGACGGGTTTATACCGAAGCCGATTTCCCGCGGGATTGGGCGAGAATCCAGATCCACCTGGGGAACGTTTCATTGGACGCTCCCAGCAGAGGACCAGGCTGGGAACCTCCGTCGCGCCATCGGCAGTTACGAAGCGGCGTTTCGCGTATTTACCGAGGCGGAGTATCCCTTCGAGTGGGCAGGGGCGAGTACAACCTTGGACTTACTTATGCAAACTCCCACAGCAGTAACAGAGATGACGACCACCGCCGCGCCATTGCCTGCTTTGAGGCCGCGCTTCGGGTATTTGCAGAGCCGGAGTTCCCCGTTGATTGGGCGATGACGCAGTACAACCTTGGGTGTGCATACCAGTTGCTCCCCTCGGGGAGATCGCGCCGAGAACCTTCGCCACGCTCTCATTTGCTTTTCGAAGCGGCACTTCGAGTTTATACGGAAACCGAGTTCCCTTTTGAGTGGCCGGCGGCCCGGCACAACCTCGAGGCTGCTCGCCAAGAACTTGACTCGCTGCAAGTCGCTCCTGTGTAGGGCTGGCTCAGGCCAGACAACGAAACACCACGTTACCGCCATCCCAACATGCGACCTCGCACTTTCTGAGCCCAGCGCCTCCGAAGGAGGGAGACCCTCGGTCAGGCACTCGTGCGGGGTCAGGCGACCCGCACACAACAAGTCGCTTATCGCCTTGAGAGCAGTTCCGGTGGTGCTCGGGATCTGACCGGCCCCTCCAGTGGGCCAGACGCCTCAACCTGTCCAGCCACTCTTGCAAGTCAGTAACTCGCCTCATATCCCTCGAAGAATTGCCGAACATGGTCGGGGTCTGTCGGGCGATAGCCCTGCGAGTAATGGCGGCCGCCGGTGGAGTGCTTGATATACTCGTCCCAGATCCAGTCGATCGTGCCGAGATCAACCGTCCCTGTTAGACGGCGGTCGAACTCAGCCAGGAATTCTGCCCGTGCGCCGTGATCGAAGTAATAGTAGCCTCCATAATTCCCATGGAGCTGCCATGTCCAGCTCACGCAAAAAGCCCATCGGTTAGGGCTCACTGCGTCGGGCCGCTTGTCAGCCAATCTGATGATGCAATCCTCGACGCGGCGGTACCATTCGAGGTGTTGCTGCTGGGAGTACAGCATGAACATCATGAATGATAACACGAGGAGGACAAACGCGACGATCAACCTCCGTATCGTGACCCACACACCCGGCAGACGCATGGCTTGTTCGTCCTCGCTCCCTTTGGACGACCTGATCTCTAGTCCAGGATCTGCACCACGGACTTGAAGTGAGCTCAAGCATACCGTGCCAGGTGGTCCGTTGCACAACCGTCGGCCCCCGTCGAACGAGTCGTGAACTCCGCCGGATCGACTTCGCAGACACGCCTGGCCCCACCCCGACGACGACCGGATCGTCTACTACGATGCCCTTGACCGGTAACCTCCTGCGCGGAAATACCGCTTTCCTCGACCACGAATCGGACGAATGACACGAATCAGATCGATGCGGAAGGAGTCGCCGACCACAATTGGTACAAACGATAGAACAAACCAATCGTAAATTCAAGTTATTAGAATGCATTAGCAGCGGAGTGGCGTCGGACGTCCACAGTGTTGTTCGTGCGATTCGTGTGATTCGTGGTTCAAGGATGTCGCGCGGCGGCGTATCGGCACAGGGACCGCTTATTCGGTCGTGTCCCTTGAAGCGATTGTGTCGATGGTGATAATGGAGGGCGGAGGTTCGCCATGTTTCGGATGGGATGGGCCAACTTTTGGAAGACCCGGGACTGGACACCTCCGGCGGCCAGTTCCCGCTGTTCGAGTATCGACTCCGCGACGGCGGACGGGAATGGACGGTCTTGCATACGGGCACTGTCCTGACCGAGGCGGATGAGACAAACGCCATCGCCTCGACAACGAACCGGCTACCCTATGGCGTTTCCCTTTGGCCATCGGCCATCGCTCTCGCCCATGAAATCGCCGCGCGAGCGGAGGCCTTTCGCGGGCGGAGCGTCCTGGAACTTGGCGCGGGTATCGGGCTGCCGGGGATCATCGCCGCGACGCTCGGCGGCCGGGTCGTGCAGAGCGACCGGGACGAGCTGGCGCTGCATCTCTGCAAGCGGAACGGCGAGCGGAATGATCCGGCCGCAATCAAGTACCGACTCGCCGACTGGACCGAGTGGGACGACCCCGGCGCTACGATTGGATCATCGGCTCGGACATCCTCTACGGCGAGTCGCTGCATCCCCACCTCCGCCGGATCTTCGAGTCGAACCTCGTGCCGGAGGGACGGATCCTCCTCGCCGACCCCTTCCGCGGCCGGGGACTGCGGTTCCTGGAGACCTTGGAGGCTGAGGGCTGGTGCGTCACCTTTTCCAAGTGGGACATCGGCGAAGAGGCGACCACACGCCCCCTCGGTGTGTTCGAGCTGTCGCCGCCGCAGGCAGGAAAAGGTGTGAGGAACCGTTCTTCCAAAAGCCATGACAATGATTCCTGACACCTTTTCCTGCCCTCAGCCGTCGAACTCTCGGTCCCACGTCGTACAGGATGTGGGCTGGCGACGAACCAATTCCGGACTCCTTTCCAGCTTGGGCTTCACGGGAAACCTCGACCGGAGTGCGCGGAAGATCCGGCGCGGTCGGCCGGGATCGCACAGATCAACCAGCCGCGGCTTGCCAGGAATCGCCGGCGGCCGGACCGGTCCCGCAGCGCGAAATGGTTGCCGGGGTAATCCTCGTCGTCGTGAATGAACTCGCATTCGACAAGTTCGTTCCAAGGTATGAATATCTTGAAGACGCACCCGCCGACATCGGGCGCGTTCATCCCCCCCGAGGTGATTTCGCAGACGATCCTGAGTCGGAAGAAGAGGACGATCCCCAGTATTCCGATAAGGATGCAGACCGCTCCGCCGATCGGAACGAGAATCCGGAAGAGGGCAACGTCGCCACGTAACGATAACGGATCCCAGAAGTACATGAGACCCATCGCGAGGCAAAAGAGTTCCGTTGTTAGCATCAATATCCTGAAGGACCTGCGATAAGGAACCTGGATCGGGAGATCGATCAGGGTCTCGTCATCGTCATCGGCTTCGATCGCCGCCATCAGCCGTTCGACGCACCGCTTGCGGACCTGAAAACCCAGAAGTCGAGGACCGGTACGGGCGACAAGGTAAGCCAGGAGGAAAATAGCCGCCAAGCCGGAAACGATCGGCACGTAATCCAGAGTCGGGAGCAGCGTGCACAGGAGGGGCATGAGGAGGCACAAGACGATAACGAACACGATGGAGTAGACTCTCGGCGAGACGGTTCGCTGGTCCATCGCGCAACCCTCCGGCGCAATCAAGACGCCATCAACAGACCAGGAGCGGTTCTTTATCATCCATGTGTATGGCTTTCCGATTCTAGCCTCTGGCTTGGCGTGAGTCCATCTCGTGGCGGGGCACGCGGCCGGAACAGGCCCCAAGATCCGCGTTTCTGCCGATTTGCCGTCTACACTCTGGCACGGCTTGGTGTTGAAGGTAAGATTCGGTTAATCCGCTCCAACACTGATTACGCACTGACGGTGGTCGACGACGTTCCTGGCCCTGGAAAAGCTGCGGAGCGACACTTTAATCATGGCTGACTCTGATGACATGACAGACGGCAAGGCCGTCGCGCCGATACCGGGACTTGGCCGGGGGGCGGCGATCGTCGTTCACGGCGTTGGTAACCAGGAGCGCGGGGCCACGCTCTTGACGCTGATCCGGACGCTCGGCTTGGTGGCGCCAGGGGGTACCGGAACCGAAGTGATTATCCGGCCCGATGTGTTGGTCAAGCCGACCGACGAGCCACCGGACCCCTTGGACTCACCGCCCGACCGGGGCCGGACCGGGACTTACTACCCACACGCCGCCCTCGAGTGGCGTGACGATGAGGAGATTCGTTCTTGTCCACTGTACGAGTTCTACTGGGCCGACGAGAGCCGGATCGGCGATTCGGTGTGGAATCAGGCTCGGAGCTACTGGCAAATCCTCGTGGGACTGCCGCGGTTGGGCCTCTACGCGCTCGACCGCCCGACACAGAGCCCACCGCGCCTTCTTGACCGTCTGGTACTGGCGATCTACGTGCTCGCCTGGGCCGCCTTGGTGCCGCGATTCGTGGTTGCCCTGCTCATGGCCGCGTTCCGGTTATCCGGCTATCCGGCCGCTTACAACGCGCTGTATCACCCTCTGGCCTGGACCGACTTCGTGCGCACCGGGGCGGACTTGCTGTTGGTCCTGGCAGTGATCTTGTGGCGTTTGCTCAGGTCCGGCTGCGACGGGGCGATTTACCGGGAGGTCGGCAAGACCGCGCTGATCGCGTTGACCGCGGCCACATTGCTCACGGACCTGGTCACGCTCGGTGTCCGTTACAGCCCGTTTGAGCTCATACCGTTCCAGACGATCGTGGCCTGGTTGACGGGCTCGAGCGCTCCGCCCAGCATGGCGCCGATGCCGTTTGACCCACGCGGCTACGACCCGCGTTCGTTCTACGCATTCAACACGTTGTCAGGGCTGTCATGGGTGATCGGCTATGAACTGGTGCTGGTCTGGGCGGTGTGGATGGCCGCTTGCGCCCTCGCCGGCCGCCTCGTCCGCTGGCTTCGGGGACCTTGCCCCTCGGGAAGGGATGACGACCTCGACGGTCAGACCCTGAGTGTCACCCGGTGGATGGGTCGGATCGGTTTCGTCTTGTTGGTACTCCATCCGCTGTTATTCCAGGTCGGCTGGTGGGCCGCGAGCCGAAATCCACCCGACTGGTGGACCGTGATCACGTTCTACCCCGAGCCCGGTTCCGGCACCAAGGTGCCTGCCGGCGCGGAAGCGAGACTCCCGACCACGGGCTCCGTCGAGACCCGCCTGGACCGGGGGCAGCTAAACGAGAACAAGAGATTCCACGACTATGATCTCGTGGTGCGGCTCACGATCGGATGCTTTGCCCTGGCGTCGTTCGTGCTGCTGACGTCGTCGGACGTGAGGGGAGCGCTGTTGCCGGTCATGGAACTGGCGCTCGACGTCTTGAACTATCTACCGCCGCGCCGGTTCATCGACGCCTGGGCCGTGCCGCGGTTCCTGCTGGGGGGACGCCGTAGCTCATGGCGGCCGTCGCTCGATGATGTGCTCCGGGCGAGGCTCCGCGCGCTGATCGAGCTCGCCTTGCGGCGCCACGGATGCCCGGTGCGGGTGGTGGCGCACAGCCTGGGGTCGATTATCGCCCTCTCGGCTCTTAACGACTGGCACGGCCCCGGCGCGGTCGTCGACCTGACGACGATCGGCAGCCCACTGATGCTCCTGGCAAAGCGACTCCCGCGTGAGTACGGTGCAACCCGTCCCGACGGCGGGCACCGAGCGATGCCGGCCGTCATCCGCTGGCGCAACTACTACTTCGATCAGGACTTGGTCGGACGCCGCCTCGATCCACAGCTAGCCGCCCCGGCCACAACGCCACCAGCCTTCGATCCCGGCCGTTCGCTCGGCGACGGTACCCACACCGAGTACTTCGGCGACTCTCGCTTCGCCCAGGTGCTCTCAGGATGACGGGCCCGGCGCCGGGTTGCCGCAGTCCTGGGGATAGAGGCGGCAATAGAAGATTCGGAAGAGCGAGCCGCGGCGCGTCACGTAATTCGGCGCGGCAGTCTGCCCGGAAGGCTGCACAATCAGCAGCGACACCGCGATCACCGGCAGCCCGCCGTCGCGGTCGTCCCGCGAGTTCGGCACAACCGACACGGGCGCGGCCTTCGCCGGCGCTTGTGGCGCAGGCGGTACTGGCGAAGGTATGGGCAGGGTCTTCGATGGTACCGGCGGCAGGCTCTTCGAAGGCACCGGCGGATTCCGCCAGGCGAGGACCGGCGCGGACGTTTCCACAGTCTGAGCGAGCCGGTCTCGCGTCGCCCCCTCCAACTCCGCCATCACCTTGTCGGGGTCGGTGACGATCGATCCAGAGCTCCACGAAAGGGTGGCATCGCCCAGGTCATCGTCCCTTGCTGTAGGGTCTCGCGGCAGAATCATCTCCACCCGACGCACGAGCTTCGTGGCAGGGTCGATCCAAATGGCGACCGGTGCCGCCTGGACCCGCGGCTGCATCACGACGACCCACGCCGGGCGGCCGTCAAGCATCCGGTCTGGCTTGTCCTGGAGCGAACTGAACCTTGTCCGGATCAAACTGGCCGCGTCCGGGCTCGACATCAACGTCGCCAGCGTCTCCAGCAACGTGGGCCCGGCAAGCTGAAGAAGCTGTGTCCGTATTTCGTCCGGTGGTTGCGGTGTCACGGTGACCCGCGTGGGTGGCGGCGGCTGGGGGCGGCCCAGGAAGTCGCGGGCCACGAACGCGGTGAACGGCGATGTCAGGTCGGCATTGACCACCGTCACTCCCGCACGGTCGGCGGCGATGCTGGTCACCGTCGCGTCCCACAGCACCCGTTCGGATCGCACGTATCGCAACGGGACCTCGTCACGAATCGACTGGGGCGTGTTGCCCTGGCGATAGGCAAGTACCAGCTCCCCCCGGTCGGCATACGCCGTCAACTTCTGATACGCGTCGGCGACCGCCCTCAGCCTCGCCTCGGCTGTTGAGCTCTGCGGAGGTGAGCCTGACGGCGGTTGTGCAGCCGCGTTGCCCGAGAATACGCAGAAGAGACCGATGGCCCAGACCCATCCGATCCCTGTCGAGACTCTCGTCATGAATCGGGACTCCAACGCGCGAAACGACTAGCTCCACCAAATTGCTCAGACTATCCCAAATACCCAAACTGTAGCGAACGGAATCCGATCCTGCAAGGAGGTTAGTTGGAGGTGGGCTTGGATGACCCGGATTGCCGATCCCTACGGCTTGTCGGCTCAAGCGGTTGGCGCTCGCCGGCATGGCGTTTCTCTTGTCTTGCCACTTCCCTCGCCGCACTGTTGACGGGCACACTTGATCTGCGACATGTTCGATCAGGCTCACGATCCAGGTTAGACTGGGTCGAGTCCATCTTGACCGCCGGTTCGAGGTTCCGCTATGCCGGTGACGCATGTCAATCGCAAGAGAGACACCTACTACCTCCATGCTGGCACGACCAAGAGCGGGAAGCCCCGGTATTGGTTCGCCAAGAGTGCCGAGGGCGATCTCGTCGAATCGATCCCCGAGGGGTACGAGGTCTACGAGAACCCCGACGCCCAGGTCTTTCTTCGCAAGATCGTGCCGCAACTTGTAACTCCCGCTGAGGTCGCCGTAGTCGAGGACGGCTTGAAACGATACGCACCGGGGCAGAACTGCCTCGTTGATGTTCAGGGAGAGCAGATCGTCGTCCACCATGCAGAGCGGATAACCCTCGACTTGAAAGGTTTCGGATTCGGGTTGGCTGAATTGCCGACCATCAACCAGCGGTACATGAAGGTCATGCGGTTCATGCTGGTTGACGAGAAGGACCGGACGTTCCGGGTCCAGCGGTGGTGCTTCCGGGGCTCGATCGACCGATGGATCGACCTCTGGGAGTCACGCAGCGAGGGGACGCTCGCCGATCTGGTCAAAACATTCTGCCCCCACGTCGGGAAGGAGTCGTTCTTCGAGTTGATGTAATCCGATGTCGTTCAAATTTAACCTCGTAAGTCCGTATAATTCCGTGGACACCATGCTCAATTATCGGTCGGAGATAGGTATGATGTCCGCGTAACCCGTGGTGTCCCCGGATCCCGCGTCGAAGCCATCCTCGGGCCTGGGCTTGTTGGACTACGAGGCTGAGGACTCCCTGCTGAACGAGATCGGGTTTGGATGCCACCGGGAGGATTGATCGCCCGATGAAACTGCTGAGCGACGACGGGCTGGAGCGGTCGGCAGTTGTGGCCAATTGTCGAATGAACCGGGAGCGGAATCTGACAGGCTCCAACGGTTACTCCAAGGAAGTGGGCTTCAATCCGCTTGAGTACTTACTCGGACGAATCAGTCCCGGTCGTCCGATCGCCTGGCTCGACCTCTGTTGCGGCACGGGCACGGCGCTGATCGAAGCGGCACGGATCTCCCACTCCAAGGGCATGGACATCGAAATCGTCGGAGTGGATCTGGTCCGGATGTTCCATCGGCCCGACCCCACTCTATCGCACCTGCGGCTCGTGCAATCCTCGCTGCGGACTTGGCGTCCTGATCATGATTTCGACTTGATCACCTGCGTCCACGGGCTCCATTACGTCGGCGACAAGCTCCGGCTGGTCGCCGGTGCCGCCTCCTGGCTGGCCGACGACGGGCTCTTCGTGGCGAATCTCGACTCGAAGAACCTCAAGCTTGCCGACGGCCGAGCGGGGGGCCGTAAGATTGTGTCCGATCTGCGACGAGCCGGTCTTGACTATGACTCCCGTAAGCGATTGCTCGTCTGTCATGGCCGAAAAATCGTGAGCTTGCCCTACCAGTACTTGGGTGCGGACGACGGTGCCGGGCCGAACTACACGGGACAACCCGCCGTGGACTCGTATTATCAGCCTGGAGTGACTTGTTTGACCTAAACCATTTGCGGAGGAACGGACGAGGTCAGTTGACCGAGGTTCGGCCTGGTCGAACCAGAGTTGGGTCCCTCGGGTCGCCCTCTCATCCGCCTGATACCCCCAATTGTGCGGCGACCTCTGGATCATCCACAGGATAGACCTCTTCCTTTGGTGTGATCAATCGTTCGTAGGGTGATCGGGCCTGCTGGCTCTGCTCCCGCACAAATTCGGATACATCCTCGATGCCCAGGAGCCATTCGCGAGCCATGATCTGATCGATCCTTCCTCATTCAAACAGAGTTTTTTGGCCCCGTTTTCGATCGGCCTGTTCGGTCTGGGTCACCGCGTTATCCTCGACGACGCTTCGCCAGTTGGACGTTAGCTTGGCAAGGGAGGCCATCTCGCACGTAGGAGCGATATCAGCCATTTCCCCTTCCTTCAAAGCGGGACCGGCGAGAGCCTGGGCCATGAGCCGCATCTGATCGCGGTTTGGCTCGGCCTCACGTAAATAATCGGCCAGTTTCAGCGGCCGGTTCTCCATTAGCCAAAGAGTTCAGTGCAAGGCATCGATCAGTGGAGCAGGCTGACCGCCCTCGTTCGGCAATCCGAGCCGGTCGTCGTCGCGTTCTTTGGTCCGGGCAGAGAAAGCGGGACAGTATAGGATAGCTCAATCTGCCAAAAGCGAACCTGTCCCGCATTTCCGCTCCCCGTCGAGCCGATCGTGTTAGTTGCCTTGACAAGTCCAGAGAGGCGAGGGGCGGCTCGAGGGGCGCCGGCTGGTGGATTCGCATGCTTGAAGAGTTCGTTGAGATCAGGTAATGTGGGGCGTTACCTGCAACCAATCAGCCATTTGCAGCGACGCGCCGAGAGCCACGATGAACGTTGGCCTGACCTCGCCCCCGGAAGAAAGGCGAGGGGTCATCGTCCGTCTAAGTCATTGGCTCGTCAACGAGGCTGACGCCGTCGACGATCATGCGGTGCCCCATCCATCGCCCAATCTCGTGAGTGCGCTGATCAAGAATAACCTGAAGGAACAAACCAAGAGAGACGCGAGGTTCGCGTGAGAACAGGCGATGAAGCCAGCGATAGCGATCAAAACGATCTTCTGGCTGGCGCACGTAATGTCTCGCAATCGCAAACCCTCGACTTCACCGCCGATCCGGAAATCGTCCGCGTCGTCGCCGAGGGGGAGCGCCTCGGCTACGGCCATCTCTTCAACCCCGCCTTCGCGACCGAAATCTCGATGATCGACCCGCTGCCCCACCAGCGGATCGCGGTCTACGACCACATGCTGCCCCAGCCCCGCCTCCGCTTTCTCCTGGGCGATGAGCCGGGGGCGGGCAAGACCATCATGGCCGGGCTCTACATCCGCGAGATGCTCGCCAGACGCCTCCTGCGACGGGTCCTGATCGTCCCGCCCGCCGGGCTGGTCGGCAACTGGGAGCGCGAGCTGCGGACCCTGTTCGGGCTCGACTTCCGCATCGTCAGTCGGCGCCGACGCCAAGTCGGGCAACCCGTTCACGGGGTCCGGGCAGCGACCTGATCATCATCAGCGTCGATACGCTCGCCAGCGAACGCCCGTTCGCCCGGCTCCAGGAACCCGCCGTCGAGCCCTACGACCTCTGCATCTTCGACGAGTGCCACAAGCTCGGCGGCCGACCGCCAGCCCGACTTCACGATCCGCAAGACCGATCGCTACCGGGTCGCCGAGGCGCTCGCGGGCGTCCAGGTCGGCGACCCCCGCTGGGCGCTCGACTGGGCCGCCACGCACCTGCTGCTGCTGACCGCCACGCCCCACATGGGCAAGGACTTCCCCTACTACGCCCTCTGGCGGCTGCTGGAGCCCGAAGTCCTGTCGACGGTGGACGCCTTCAACGCCTACCCGGCCGACGCCCGACGCCGTCACTTCGTCCGCCGCACCAAGGAGGAGATGGTCAGCTTCGACGGCAAGCGCATCTACCCGAGCCGCGTCAGCGACACCCTCAGCTACGACCTGTCGCAGGGCGAGATCAGCGAGCAGACCCTCTACGACAAGACGACCGACTACATCGACCACTACTACAACCGCGCCCGCATCCTCAACCGCTCGGCCGCTCGGCTCGCCATGTCGGTCTTTCAGCGCCGGCTGGCGAGTTCGACCTACGCCCTCCTTCGGTCCTTCGAGCGTCGCCTGGAGAAGCTCGACGGGCTCATCGAGTCGATCAAGGCGGGCAAGATCACCGCCGACGAACTGGCGGCGATGCAGCGGAAGCTCGACGACGCCGAGGACGTGTTCGAGGACGAGACCGGCGACGAGGAAACACCCAAGGACGGCGAAGAGGAAAACGAGATCGCCGAAGGGAAGGCGCTCGGCGGCGTCGTCGCCGTTTCCCTCGCGGAACTGATCGCCGAGCGGGAGCAGGTCCAGTCCCTCCTCAACCTGGCGAAGCAGGTGGACGCCAAGGGCGACGAGTCGAAGTTCGAGAAGCTCCGCGAAGACCTCGACAACCCCGAGTCGCGCGACGAGAAGCGGATCATCTTCACCGAGCACCGCGACACCCTCGTCTACCTGGTCCGGCGGCTCGAAGGGCTCGGCTTCACCGGCCAGATCGCCCGAATCCACGGCGGGATGGACTTTCGCGAGCGTGAGGTCCAGATCGAGTTCTTCCGCAAGCCGACCAACGAAGGGGGTGCCCTCTACATGGTCTGCACCGACGCGGCGGGCGAAGGCCTCAACATGCAGTTCGCCTGGCGGCTGCTCAACTGGGACATCCCCTGGAACCCGGCGCGGCTCGAACAGCGGATGGGCCGCATCCACCGCTACAAGCAGATGCACGACCCGGTCTACATCATCAACCTCGTCGCCGGCAAGACCCGCGAAGGGCGGGTGATGAAGACCCTCCTCGAAAAGCTCGAACGCATCCGCAAGGAACTCGGCAACGACAAGGTCTTCGACGTGATCGGCCGCCTGTTTGAGGGCGTCAGCATCAAGCAATACATGGAGAAGGCGGTCGCGTCCGAAGGGGCCGCCGAGCAAGTTTGCCGAGTCCTGGAAGGGACGCTGACCAAGGAGCAGGTCGAAGCCCTCGAAGCCCGCGAGCGTAAGCTCTACGGCGACGGCGGCGATGTGAAATCCGTCGCTGGCGAACGAACGTGAGAGGCTCGACCGCGAAAGCTGGCGGCGGCTCCTGCCGGGCTACGTGCGTCGCTTCATCGAGAAGTCGGCACCGCTTCTGGGCCTGGGCATCGACGGCGACCTCGACGGCACGTTCGCCTTCACGATGCAGAAGCCCGGCGCACTCGACTTCCTCTGGAACCTGCTGGAGACCTACCCGCCGGCCCGTCGGCAACGCCTGACCGTCCACAAGCCGAAGGACCCGTCCGAAGTCCTCTTTCTCCATCCCGGCGAGCCGGTCTTCGACCGCTTGCGGACGCACGTCTGCGAGCGGTTCGCCGACGGCGGCGCAGCGGGGCGGGGTCTTCGTGGACCCGACTGGCGACGAGCCCCTACCTGTTCCATCTCGCGGCCGTTTCGGTCTCGCGCCAGGCCGACCCCGCTTTCCCGAGCCTCGCCCGAACGCGAGGTCCTGGAGCACCGCCTGGTCGGGCTCCGGCAATACGAGGACGGAACCATCGAATCCTGTCCGGTCGAGCATCTCTTGCTGCTTGAAGGGCGGCGAGCGGCATCCCGGCGGCTTCGGCGTCGTTCGCGTCGCGGGCAGGCGACCTGGTCGCCTCGGCAGGCGAGTTCGCCCGCGAGAAGGTGGCCGTGCTCGCTCGCGGAGGATCGTCGTCGGGAACGACTGGAGAGCCTCCCTGCTCGGCTGGAATTCGTCCAGCGTGGCTACGACTATCAGGACTCGGAGCTCGCCCAGGCCCGATCGAAGCTCCGCGAAAAGGCCCAGGCCGGAGACCCCCGAGCCAAGGCCGAGTTCACCAAGATCAAGGACCGGCAGAAGGCCCTCGCCGCCCGCCGCGAGAACGCCCTGGCCGTCCTGCGGCGCGAGCCGGAACTGATCGAGGCGAATGAGATCGTGTTCTTGGCGCACGCGCTGGTCGTGCCGACCGACGATCCCGAGGACAAGAAACGATTCGACGCCGAGGTCGAGGCGATCGCCGTCAAGGTCGCCTGGGCGTTCGAGGAAGCCGCCGGGGCCGTGGTCAAGGACGTGTCCAAGCCGCACCTGGCGCAGGGCGGCGGGACTGGAAGACAACCCGGGGTTCGACTTGCTCTCGAACCGTCCCGGAGAAGGGAGCCGGGGCATCGAAGTGAAAGGGCGAGCGGGGATCGGCGACGTCGAGTTGACCGAGAACGAGTGGCCGAAGGCGTGCAACCAGCGCGAGCGGTACTGGCTTTACGTCGTCTACGACTGTGGCACGCCGCATCCCCGATTACTGCGGGTCCAAGACCCTTTTGGTAAACTGGTCGTGAAGGCCAAGGGGGGCGTCAGGATCGACGAAACGGCCATTTTCGGTGCGGCGGAGGGGGACTGAACCATGAGCACTGCCGAAGCGACCGAACTGACGGACGTACTGAACCGGGTCAAGACGTGGCCGACGACGTTGCGGATCACGCTGGCGCGCGAAATCCTTGAATCTCTTGACAAAGCGGAGGCGGAAGGGCCACCGCACCGCCCTCCCCGAAGACACGCGGATTATCGGCGGCGGAAGTCCGCGGCCTGGTTCAAGACAGACCGGCCCCCGCCCGATGACGAGACCGTCAAACGATGGATCGATGAGCATCGGATGGAGAAATACGGATCATGAACGTCTTGATCGATGCCACGTGGCGCTGGACGTGACCTTGGAGATGGCCCGGAGAGGAAAGAAACGATGATTGCGACTCAGAATCAAGAGCTGGTCGACATCTTTAACCGAGTGAAGGACTGGCCCCTGGACATGCGAATTACGCTCGCCCGGCAGCATTCTGGAAACGGACGAGACGCCGCCCATCGCCGAACCTCCCCGGACGCTATCGCTCGATCAAGTCATCGGCATCCTGAAAACGGACGATCCTCCCCCGACGGATGACGAGTGCGAACGGATCATGGAGGAAGAACGCATGATGAAAAAAGACGTGGTAAAACAATGAACAGCATTGAGCCGGCCGAGTATCACGATGTTTTTCCGAAACAGTTCCGTCAATGGCCGCCCGAGGCACGCCGGGAACTCCTCCGAGACGTACTGATGACCCTTCACGATGGCGGACCGCCTCGCCCGACGCGAGGATTCTCCGCAGACGACGTGATCCGATTGTTGAAATCGGACCCAACCGGCCCCGAACGATGACGAATGCGGGGCGATCCTTGAAGAGGAACTCATCAAGAAACACGTGAAATGAGGCGACTCGCACGCAGGAGGAGGACCGATGAGCACTGCCGAAGCGACCGAACTGACGGACGTACTGAATCGGGTCAAGAACTGGTCACCGGAATCGAGGATCGCGCTGGCCCGGCGCATCCTGGAGACCCTGGAGACTCCAAAGCGGCCGACGCGCGGACTCCCCGCCCGACGGTCCAGGAACTGATCGGGCTGGGGGCGGGCGATTCTCCAGCACCCGATGATGAGACCGTCCGCCGATGGATCGACGAGCACCGGATGGAGAAGTACGGATCATGAAGGTCTTGCTCGACATCAATGTCGTCCTCGACGTTTTCCTCGCGCAGAGATCCCTGGCTCGCCGATTCAGCGGCCGTCGTCCAGGCCGGGCTCGACAGGAAGGTCGACGGGCTACCTTTCCGCCGCATCGCTGCCCACCATCTTCTACATCGTCCGCCGCAACGCGAGTCTCGCCAAGGCCCATGGCCGTGATCAAGGAGTGTCTCGATACCTTTTCCATCCTTCCGGTGGACCGCACCGACTCTGGAAATGGCGACGACCTTCCCGCGGTTCCGACTTCGAGGACAACCTCCAGATCGCCTGCGCCGTGGAAGCCCGCGCTCGACGCCATCGTCACCCGCGACTCCAAGGACTTCGCCGGTTCGCCGGTCCCGGTCCTGACCCCGCCGAACTCCTGGCCCTACTCGCGAAAGCCCCCGATGCCTGAGCCCGACCACCCCCGCCTCATCGAAGTCGCCTTCCCCCTCAAGCAGGCGTCGCTGGACTCGGTCCACGAGAAGAACGTCCGCCACGGGCACATCTCGACGCTGCACATCTGGCCGGCGAGGCGGCCGCTGGCGGCGTGCCGGGCGGCGCTGATCGCCACGCTGCTGCCCGACCCGGGGACGCCGGAGAAGCGGAAGGAACTGCTGGAGAAGATCGGCGGCAAGGTCGTCACCGAGGTCCAGAAGAAGAAGGTCGGCGGGAAGACGGTCGAGACGATCAAGGAGCGGACCGAGGGGGGCGTCCTGCGCTGGGGGAACGAGAACAGCCCCGACATGGACTGGTTCCGCGAGGAGATCAAGAAAGCCTACGGCGGCCGGGCTCCCCGGGTGCTCGACCCGTTCGCGGGGGGCGGTGCGATCCCGCTGGAGGCCATGCGGCTCGGGTGCGAGGCGACGGCCATCGACATCAACCCGGTCGCCTGGTTCATCCTCAAATGCACCCTGGAGTATCCGCAGAAGCTCGCCGGGCAGACGCGGCCGCTGCCCAAGTTCGCCCTCGAATCGGGCGAGTTCATGGAGGCGTTCCTCAAGGGGACGGGCAAGCTCTCCAAGAAGCAAGTCGAGAAGGAACTCGCCCAGTACCAGCGCGGGCTCTTCCCGCCCCCCGAGGCCGACCTCGCCTGGCACGTCCGCGCCTGGGGCTGGTGGGTCCTCCAGCAGGCCCGCAAAGACCTGGAACGGTTCTACCCCACCATCGACGGCAAGCCGACCGTCGCCTACCTCTGGGCGCGGACAGTGACGTGCAAGAACTGCCGGGCGACGATTCCGCTGCTAAAGACCCGCTGGCTCTGCAAGAAGGAGAACAAGCGGGTCGTCCTGACGATGGAGCCGAACGCCGACAAGACAGGCGTGGTCTTCGGCGTCCAGAACGACGTGCCGGTGGTCGGAGGTAATGCGGCCGGCAGAGCGAGAGCACGACAAGAAAGTCGGGGCGGGCACGATGTCTCGGTCAGGAGCAACCTGCCCGTGCTGCGGCGTCCATCATGACGATGGATGACCTTCGCGTTGAGGGACGAGCCGGGCGAATCGGCGAGCGTTATGACCGCAGTTGATGTATGAAGGGAAACAGGGCAAGGAATACCGGCTTCCCTTCGCACACGAACTGGAGCAAGCTCGCGTGGCGGCAAGAGCATCTGGACGCGTCTGTTTGCGGAAATTCCCTTTGGATCTTCCGAACGAGCCACATGCCTGCCAAGGAGGCACTCGGCTTCCGGGTCGCCTCAGTTTATGGGATTTGACGCAGTGGAGCGAGCTTGTTCACCCCGAGGCAGCTTGCTCGCTCTAGGAACCTTCGTAAAGCACACGCGGATCAGCGTTTGAAGTAATGGAGGTGGAAGGCTATTCCGAGGAACTGGGTGAGGCGATCCTTGGCTATCCTTGCCGTAGGCGTTGACCGACTTGCCGATTACAGCAGTACGATGTGTGCGCCGGACCCTTGTCCGACACAGAGCGGAGTATGCACACGTTTACGCGGTTTGCATTCCCGATTAATTGGGACTTACATCGAAGCCGTGACTACGTCTGATTACGTCAGGGCGGATACTCGGGAGCCATCGAATGGATCGCGAAGGTCTGCGAACAGTCTTCAGGCCATCGCTAACCCATCGGTTGCCAAAGCCATTCGAGCCTCGGCGATTACAGATGCCGACGGACTGCATTTGACGTTGTATTGACCGATCCGCCATACTATGACGCCATCCCGTATTCTGATCTCATGGATTTTTTCTATGTTTGGCTTCGCAGAACGCTGCTACGGGATCTCTCCCGAACTTGAGCGAATCGCTTTACAGAATCGTCTCGTGCCCAAAGTGGGATCATGACGCAGAAGACGGAGAATTGATCGACGACGAGAGCCGACACGATGGTGACAAGAAGCGAGTCGAAGCAAGCGTATGAAGACGGCATGGCCCGAGCGTTTCAATGCGTGCTCATTCGGTCTTGTCGTCAGAAGGCCGATTGGTTGTCGTCTTCGCGAACAAACAGCCAGATGCTTGGGAGACTCTTGTTTCCGCTATCATTCGAGTCGGGTTTCGTCGTCGATGGGAAGTTGGCCGATTCAAACCGAACGAGCCAGTCGAATCACGAGCCTATCGCTTCCGCGGCCCTTTCCTCCTCCGTCTGGCTCGTCTGCAAGAAACGCCCCGAATCCGCCCGCCCCGGCTGGGACAACCGCGTCCTCGACGAGATGCGGCAGAACATCCACACCCGGCTCCGCGACTACTGGGACGCGGGCATCCGTGGCCCCGACTTCGTCTGGGCGGCGACGGGTCCGGCGATGGAGGCGTACAGCAAGCACCCGGTCGTCAAGAAGGCGAACGAGCCGGGCAAGCTCATGGAGGTCGCCGAGTTCCTCCGCGCCGTCCGCCGCCTGGTCGTCGATTTCGTCGTCGGCCGCGTGCTGACCGGCGAAGGCGGCGACGAGACCACCGCGAGCGGCCTGGACGACGTCACGACCTACTACATCCTCCACCGCCACGACTTCGGCCTGGGCGACGCCCCCGTCGGGGCCTGCATCCTCTACGCCGTCTCGTGCAACCTCTCCGACAACGACCTCACCAACCGCCACGAAATCCTGCTCCGCACCGGCGGGCTCGCCGCGGCCGCCGCCGAGGACGACGAGGAACCTGACGACGAAAGCGAAGAGCCCGACGCCGACGCCGAGCCCGAGGAAGGCACCGGCAGCACCGTCAAGCTGCGTCCCTGGAACCAGCGCAAACGGAAGTCGATGGGCTACGACGAAGAAGGCCGCCCCGCGCCGCTGATCGACCAGGTCCACCGCCTGATGCTCCTCTGGAAGCTCGGCGACGTGGTCAAGGTCGATGACTACCTCGACGCCCGCGGCCTCCGCAAGAACGCCCTGTTCCTCCAGTTGCTCCAGGCCTTGATCGAACTGGCCGGCGAAGGAACCGACGAGCGGGTCATCCTGGAGAACCTCAGCAATCACCTGGCGGCGCGAGGCGTGGCCCCGGTCCGCGCGGTTGCCCTACCAGGTTTCCGTGATGAGGACGACAATGATGAAGAGGACGGACCAATGAGCCGTTAACATCTCGCCGGAGCGCGCACCGTGATCGAATCCTTGCACCTAAAACGATTCAAGAACTTCCAGGACGCGACGCTAACCCTGGGTCCGTTGACCATCCTCATCGGAGCCAACGCCTCCGGGAAAAGCAACATCCGTGACGCATTCCTCTTTCTCCATGCGATTGGCCGCGGATACAGCCTGGCGGACATCTTCGGGGAGAGCTATGTGGGTGGTGAGCGGGTCTGGAGCGGGATTCGGGGCGGAGTGCGTGAAGCGGCGTACTGTGGGTCGGGCTCATTCGAGACTGGCCGTCGAGTTGCGGCTTCCTCCGGACGGGAGAGCGGTACCAGCCGTAGAGTACCGGATCGAGGTCTCCGCCGCAGAACCAGCCGCGACAGCTCCCAGAGTCGTGAATGAATCCCTGGATTACCCGCTTGTGTTCGGCAAGAACACTCAACTCCGGGTAAGACCGGGTTTCGGATTGTTGGAGTCGGAAATCACAAGCAGAAGAATCTGAATGTCTCATTCTTCCCACAGAGAGGGACAAAGGGAAAGGATTCGAGAGCTTATGCCCCCGATGCGCCGATCCTCTCACCAACTCAGCCGAGGATGGTGAAGGGAATGGCCGGGAAACGAGGGCGCTCTCGCGCTTTCGTTGTTTATGAGCTGAAGGCCTTCCGGTTTCTGGACCTGTCACCCGCTCAGATGCGAATTCCCTCCCAACCGGGTCAGACCATACTTGGGGACCGAGGTGAAAACCTGTCCTCAGTTTTGGCTGCGATCTGCGCTGACACTTCCGGAAGGAGACACTGCTGGCATGGATCCGCAAGCTGACCCCGATGGATGTGGATGACCTCCGCTTTGATCAAGACGCGGCAGGTCGAATCCTCCTGAGATTGGTGGAGAAGGACGGCCGGAGCATTTCGGCCGCTGAGTGCTTCGGATGGGACACTTCGGTTCCTTGCCATCCTCGCCGCGATCTTCGGTCCGGAGCCCGCGTCGTTCTACTTCATCGAGGAACTGGAGACCGGCATTCACCCCACGCGACTGAGTCTCTTAGTCGATCTCATCGAGCATCAAGCTAAGCGGCGGGGCATCCAGATCGTGGCGACCAGCCATTCGCCGCAGTTGTTACAGTTTCTCAGTGAGGAGTCCCTCGAACACGCCTCGCTCGTCTACCGGCTTCCGGACCACCCGGAGGACGGATCAAGCGGATCGTCGACATTCCGGAGGCCCGCCGGGTCGTCAAGGAGCAGCCCGTGTGGATGCTGCATGCATCGAGTTGGTTCGAAGATGTCCTGGACCTGATCGAAAACACAGACGCCGAACCCAACCCCGAAATTAACCGGCATCGAGAAAGAGGACGCAATGACGCACGAGGAAATCCTATCGCGAATTGCAATTGACCCGAAGGTCTGCTTCGGTAAGCCATGCATCAAAGGGCACCGCATCTGGGTCTCCCTGGTCCTCGATTTTCTGGCGAGCGGCTGGTCGATACCGGAAATCCTTGCAAACTACCCCGGCCTTGAGGAGGACGACGTCAGGGCCTGCATCGCCTACGGCGCCGAGATGGCACGCGAGCGGTACGTCGAGATCGGAGGCTGAGGGTGGCCGGCGTAAGGTTCCCAAAACAACGGTGCCCGTTCCCGACCGCGATTACGGCGGGCTCGTGGGCGGGATCGCCGACCTCCTCGACGCCGCTCGACGCCGGTCGGCCCGAGCCGTTAACAGCATTCTGACCGCCACGTACTGGGAGGTCGGTCGCCGCATCGTCCAACATGAGCAAGAGGGCAAGGCTCGGGCAGAATACGGGACCGCGCTGGTCGAGCGGCTGTCGGCGGACTTGAAGGCAAGGTACGGGCGTGGCTTCTCGCGTCAGAATCTGCAACAGATTCGGTTGTTCTATCTTGGCTGGCGGATTATCTCGTCGTCATCGAGACAATCCCAGGCGAGGGCGATTGGCCCAAACCAAGAAGGGATAGAGGGTTCCGAAATATGCCAGACACCGTCTGGCGAATTCACATCAAGTCAAGGCGATGCGAAATCGGGTCTACCCATCATCGCCCGAAAACGGCAGACACCGTCTGCCAAATCTACGGCGGACCCCACGACGGTGGCCGACCTCGGCGAGCTGGTCGGCGCATTCCCGCTCTCCTGGTCGCAAGGAATCTTCGCCCCGAACGGGGCAGCAACATGAAAGCCCGGGGCATCGCCCCGGGGAATCGAAACGACCCCCATCCGCGGAGCCCTGAAGGGGCGTGACAAGGACCAGCGCCATGCCTCAATCCCTCGCAAAGAACCTGATCCATCTGATCTACAGCACCAAGGATCGCGAGCCTTGCCTCTCGCCTGAAATTCTGGCCGGCCTCTTCAAATACAAAGCGGGCATCCTTAAGGAGTGCAAAAGTCCTGCTCTGCTGATCGGCGGCGGCGCGGATCACGTACACGTCTTGTTCTGTCTCTCGAAGAATCACGCCTTGGCCAAGGTGATCGAAGAAGTCAAGAAGGGGTCGTCCAAATGGATGAAGACGCAGGGACCGGAATTTCGGGACTTTTACTGGCAAGCGGGCTATGGTGCCTTCTCGGTGAGCCAATCCCATGTAGAACAGGTCCGCCGGTACATCGAGCTCCAAGAAGAGCACCATCGAACACGTTCATTTCAGGAAGAGTTTCTGGCATTTCTGAATCGATACGAAATGGAATATGACGAGCGGTTCATCTGGGAGTGAACACCATGTTCGGCCCTTACAGGGCAGGGTTCTTCCTGTTTTACAGTCCCCAGGGCGTTGCCCCGGGCCGATATGTTAATGCCCCATTCGGGGCGACGGCACAGAGGCGCCGCTTCTTGGATTTCGCCTTGAATAGACGAAGACGTAGAATGCAACTCCCAGAAGCGAGTGCGCGGGATCATCCCGTATCCTTCGCTGGCGCTTCGGTTAGTATGATCGTTGTCGAGGTCGCCGTGTGCCCAACTTACGAGTAAGCCGCTCTAACGCAACCGGTTTCGTTGGGTCGAGCCGCACCCTCCGATAAGGCCCCCATCATGAGTAAGCTCCCCTGGAAGCCCTGGCATCAGGTCGTTCAACTCCGCCCCGACGTTCGCTCGGGCGAGTTGTCGCTCTCGCAGTTCGCCGCCGACCTGTATGACGTGATCATGGCCGTGGGGCAAAGCCGATCTATCGCGACCCTGACGAGTTCTTCGCGCTGACCTATCCGACGTATAACCTGCGCGAACTGGCCAAGGACGTGGTCCATCGTTTAGCCGGGAAGAGTGACAAGACCGTCCGGCAGTTGGAACTGACCTATGGCGGCGGCAAGACGCACACGCTGATCACGCTGCTGCACCTGGTCCAGAGACCCGAGGAAACTTCCCGACCTGCCGGCCGTTCAGGAGTTTGTCCAGCACATCGGGATGACGCCGCCCCGGACCCAGGTCGCTGCCCTGGCGTTTGACAAGCTCGACGCCGAGAAGGGGATGGAGGTCAAGGGGCCGGCGGGCGAGCTGCGGTGGCTACGGAACCCCTGGAGCGTCCTGGCGTTTCAGATCGCCGGCGCCGAGGGGCTGCGGCTGCTCCACGCCGACGGGCTCGATGCCGAGCGGGAGAGCGCCCCGCCGAGAACCTGCTGGTCGATTTGCTGTCGATCCCCGATGAAGCACGATCTCTCGACCTTGATCTTGATCGACGAAGTCCTGATGTATGCGCGCGACAAGATCGGGCTCGACCCGCATGGCGAGAGCCGGCTGATGAACTTCTTCCAGTATCTGACCCAGGCCGCGACCAAGATCGAACGCTGTGCGATCGTCGCTTCCCTGCTGGCGAGCGAGCCGAGCAAGAGCGACACTCTGGGCAAGGAAATCGCCTCGGAACTCTCCACGATCTTCCGCCGCGAGCGGGAAGAGGGCATCCAGCCGGTGCTCAAGGAAGACGTGGCCGAGATCTTGCGGCGCCGGTTCTTCGTGCCCGAGTCGATCAAGGACCGCGAGGCGTTCCGGCCCCACGTCGTCGCCGCGCTCAAGGGAATGGCCGACCACGACGAACTCGACCGCGAAGGAGGGCAAGCGCGCCGAGGAGCGGTTCCTCAAGAGCTACCCGTTCCATCCCGACCTGACGGAGGTCCTCTATACCAAGTGGACCCAGCTCGAAGGCTTCCAGCGGACACGCGGGGTGTTGCGGACGTTTGCGCTGGCGCTGCGGGATGCCGTCGCCTGGGACCAGTGCCCGCTGATCGGGGCGAACGTGTTCCTGAACGAGCCGGGCAAGGTCGAGGTTTCAGCAGCGGCGCGGGAACTGACCAACGTCGCCGGCAGCGAGGAATACGAAGGCAAGAAGCAGGACTGGACGGGCATCCTTGAGGGCGAGCTGGGCAAGGCCCGCGAGATCCAGGCCGAGACCTCGCGGGCTGGGCTGCCGCGAGGTCGAGCAGGCGGTCTTCGCCACCTTCCTGCACTCGCAGCCGGTCGGCCAGAAGGCGACGCTGCGCGACCTGACTGTCCTCCTCGGCCCGACCCGTCCCGACAAGATCCAGCTGGGAAAGGCGCTTGATCCGCTGGGTGGACACCTCGTACTTCCTGGACGACCAGTTCACCAGTGAGGCGACCCGAAGCCCGACGGCAAGCGGGCTTGCCGAAGTCGTGGCGGCTGGGGTCGAAGCCCAACCTCATCCAGATGCACCACGACGCCTGCACGCGAATCTCGCCCGACCTGATCGAGGCGAAGCTGCTCAAGACGATCGAGACGCTCAAGAGCCTGACGGCGGGCACGTCGGGCGACGGCTACAAGGTCAAAGTCCATAACCTGCCCGACAAGCCCAACGACATCACCGACGATGGCGACTTCCACTACGCCGTGCTCGGACCGAAAGCGGCGTCTACGTCGGGTAACCCCAGCGCCGAAGCCCGGCGGTTCCTCGACGAGACGACGGGGCCGGACCGCCCGCGCGTCAACCGCAACGCGGTGGTCCTGGCGGTGCCGTCGCGGGAGGGGCTGGATGTCGCCCGGACCCGCATCCGCGACTACCTGGGCTGGGAGGAAGTGCAGTCGCAGTTGAAGGACAAGGATGTCGACCTGATCCGCCAGGAGACGCTCGCCGCGAACCTGGAGGCCGCGAAGAAGAAGGTCCCTGAGGCGGTGCAGCAGTCGTACAACATCGTCGTGACGGTTGCCGAGAGGAACGAGGTCCAGGCGTTCAAGATGGCCCTGGAAACGACCAAGCCGCTGTTCGACCAGATCAAGTCCGACCCCCGTTCTCGCATCCAGGAAACGGCTGTCAGCTACGAGGCGTTGCTGCCTGGGGTCCTTACGACCTCTGGCGATCCGGCGAGACCGCCCGGCGCGTCAAAGACCTGGTCGGTGCCTTCGCCCAGTTCCCGCACCTGCCAAAGATGCTCAATCGGCAGGCGATCGTAGACACGCTCATCGAGGGTTGCCGCGAAGGGCAGTTCGTGCTGCGAATGACCCGTCCCGATCGTTCGATTCGGACGATCTGGCGCCAGCAGCCCGAGGAGGGTGACCTGAAGAATACCACGATGGAGGTTGTGCTCCCCGAGTCGGCCGAACTGACCCACATCGAGCCGAGCCTGATCGCGGCGGGAGTACTGCCCGAGTTCTGGAAGGGGCCGGACATCGCGGTCGCCGACGTGCGGGCGTACTTCACGGGCGGCAAGGTTATCAAAATCGCCCGCCAGGGTTACGACGAGCCGATGACGATCCCGAGAGCGTTGCAGGCTGTCGTGGACGGGGCGATTGCTGGGCAGTCAAGGAGGGCAAGCTCTGGCTCACGCACGGCCAGACGAGCCTGTTGTCGGAAGAGATTCCGGCAGGTCTCCTGGTCGACGATGCCCGGTTGCAGCCGCCGCCCGCGCCGATCCCCGCGACAGAGGTACTCCTCGACTCTCCCCGACGCCTGGAGCGGCGAGACCACGACGGCCTTGGCGATCGCCGACGCCCTGTCCGCGAAGGCGGGAAAGCCGCTCCCGTGGGCGACGGTCCGCACCGCGATCGACGGAGCATTTCAGGGACGGCTCCTGGAGCGGACCCTGGAATCGGGTCCCTGGCCGTGCGACGTCGCCGGCGCGGGGCAGGTGAAGCTGAAGTGCGCGTCGAAGCCGGACCTCCCACGCCGACCCCACAACCGACCAGCGCCCCGCCGGGTGTGTTGGTCGCCTCGGCGTACCTGAAGCCCGGGAGATCCAGGATTTCGCGGACCAGATCGGCGACATCAGCAACGCGGCGGTCGGTTACGACATGAAAGTCCAGGTCAGGATCGAGGTCGGGGCGACGGGAAGCGCCCGCCCGACGACGTGGTCGCCAAGCTCAATGCGAAATTCTCTTGGCGATCTCGCAAGGACTGAAACTCGAATAGCCGCCGGAATGGGCATCCGGCAATTGCACCGGTTCCGCGGCTGGACGGCAATACTACGGCCCGCGGAAAGTCTGGTTACCGTTGTACGGACCTCGAGGTAGCCGCAGTCTTTCCCGCCCGTGTGGCAGTCCGACCAGGGCTTTTCGTGATTGATGCTTGTTTTATAGAAGGACCAGAAAAGGGGACGTTGCTCAATCCCGAGGAAGGTTGGGCACGATAGGTAAGGCGAACGACCGTGGTTCCGTGGACACGATACTCAATTATCGAAAGGAGGTAGTTATGGTTTCGCCGGAACACCTCGATCGCATCCGAAGAGAGATGCACGGCGGTGGTTACGAGGATGCTTTGAACCTTGTGCGCCGAAACGGCGACTTGATTCGAGCCCGCCCGGACCACGAACCGATCTCCCTTTCGTTTCAAGTTCGCGCCGAAGGTGTTGATCACCAGTTGCATCGTTTCCGCCGATCAGGCCACGCCAGCCCACGCTGCGCAGCGGGACAAGACATCGTGACTTCGTCCTCCACGACAACCCAGCCAATCTCTGGCGCCAAAGTCGAGCCAAACGTTGCCTCGATTCTTTCGATTCGGGTTCATGGAGATTACTCCTGATTCTTTGTTCAGACAACCCCCTGCTGGACAAATTTGAAGCGTTGCCGACCGACACGGCCACGGATGAAGCATGTGTCCCCGATCATTTGGGCGACCGACAGGTTGAACGTAAGCTGATGCGAAGTTGGGTATGACCGGGGCATATGGCACGACCAAGCATCTCCGGCTTTTGTTTCGCGCCGTCGCGATTCCCCCTTCACCCGGCCTTTGCCCGACCCGTCCCCGAGGGCCAATGTGATAAAAGAGGAAAAGCCGACGGTGAAGTGACTTGACGCCGCGAAAGCGATAACCGGTCGCCTAAGCCGAGCGCATGAGAAAGTCGCGGTTGTAACGCTCGCCGCGATTATCCAGGCGCCCAGCCGTAAGTACATAGTAAATCACTGTATATGGCAATGCTCCGCTACGGATCGCTTTATGCGGATTAGTCTGGCGCCGGAGCACAACTCGTTGTGGACATTCAACATACGTCAGATTGTTAAACTGGGCCGGTTATGCAGGCGTCCATTCGTAAAATGATGGTGCTTCAAGAGATACGACAAAATGTCCGAACATGCCGGCTATGCGGGCGCCCAGGTGGAAGTTGATGATCTGCATAAGGTTAGAGCGATTCTTCGAACTTCCGATTATTCCGGCGCCGAAGCGGAACTCGAAGCTGCATTGCGAGATGTGGACGAATCCGTTTTTGCCGGGCGCCTTTTCGGCGCGCGGTCCCGAGTGCGCTGCGCTTCACGAGGCTTTGACGAGCGACACGCCGCGTTTCCTGTGATGGGTAAGGCGACCGGCAGGAAACAAACGACCGGGGCCGCGGGTAAGTTTCCACCCGCCGGTCGCCTTAGCAAGTAGGCAGTAAATCCCCGGCGGGGTGAAGATTTCGAAGCCGCGTTGCCATGTGTTATAGCTAATTCAGCGGTATTGGGGTTAAGCCAGACAAGAGGGTACGACAGAATCCAGAAGAGAAGGGAGCGATCTCTCATGAAACGGGTCACCGGCATTGGCGGGATTTTCTTCAAGGCCGATCAACCCGAAGCGCTTCGGGCGTGGTACCAAGAGCACCTGGGCATCCCCAACGAGAAGTACGGCGCTTCGTTCTGGTGGCGCGACGACGAGAACCCCGACCGCCGCGGGATGACCATTTGGTCGATCTTCGCGCGCGAATCAACTTACTTCGACCCCAGCACGTCGCCTTTCATGATCAACTACCGGGTCGATGATCTGGATGCGCTCCTCGATCAGCTCCGCGCCGAGGGTGTGACCATCGACCCAAAACGAGAAGATCACGAGTACGGGCGATTTGCCTGGATCATTGACCCCGCCGGCAACCGGATCGAGCTCTGGGAGCCGCCCAAATCCGAATCCGCCTGACCTGAGCCAGCCGGACGGCCGATCGATCGCCATCGTGATCAACCCGGGGCGTGGAGCCGTGATCGGGGAAATGCTCCGCGTATCGCGCTCCACACCGGCGCCGCTACATATTTTGCTGGCGGATGCCACCTGATCCGTGGTATGGTTATTCGTTGCGAAGGCGGCACGTTCCATAGCGCATTGCTTCGATATAACCCAGAGGGAGTCGATCATCATGAGTACGCCGGCTGAGGTTCGCCTGGCCCGAAGGGTTTTACGCCACGAGTTAGAGGCGATCCGGGGGAACTGGGGCTGGCTGCTCGCACTGGGGATTATCCTGATCGTCGTCGGTACGGGCGCCGTGGCGGCGCCTTGGGTGGCTTCGCTGGCTTCGGCCGTGGCGTTCGGCGTCTTGCTCTTGATGGGCGGCAGCGCGCAGCTCGTTGGTGCGTTCTGGACCCGCGACTGGAGCGGTTTTTTCCTCAGCCTGCTGATCGGGGTCCTGTATGTGGTCCTGGGCCTTTTTTTTCTCCGCGACCCGGGCAATGCCTTGCTCGCCATGACGCTGCTCCTGGCCTGCGTGCTGACGGTCGGCGGCCTGTTTCGGATCATCGCCTCGCTGATGTTCCGGATCCCGCACTGGGGCTGGACGTTGGCCGGTGGTGTCATCAACCTGCTGCTGGGGATCTACATCTATAGTCAGTGGCCCCTTGATAGCATCGTCGTGATCGGCCTTTTCGTGGGGATCGACCTGATCTTCACAGGCTGGACCTGGGTGATGTTGGCCCTCGCCGTAAGAAACCTGCCGCTGACGGCCTCGGCCAGCCATGCCGGCGCAGCGACACCGGGTTGACCGGCCCGGATTTGACCTGATCTGACCTGATCTGACACGATCGCGATCGACCAACCGACCGACCAAACCAACGATTCGATCAGCCAAGCATGTTGCGATTACTCAACATTGCGGCAACTCATCCTTGCGTATTCCCAATTGGTCCGGTTACGATAACCGAGGCGAGTTCAAAACGCCGACAGCAACTGCGCACAACAATCCTAAGTAAAGCATTCCCGTGGTGAGGCGACCAGAATCAGGATGTTTTGGCCAACCCTCCAGGCCGAGAGACGGAGCTAAGGCTCCGGCAGAGTGATCGATTGACTCGGCTGTTGCCTTGGCGTGTGTGGGCATTGTGACGGCTCTTTAGTGCGTTATACTTAGCCGCTTTCGACCTTTGTCGTCCGACAAGGTTCTCCAAGAGCGAAGATCTCAATCACGAACGTCGTCAGCCGAGACCTGGCAATGAGGGAGGCAACATGACACTGCGAATCAAGAGCTCATGGATTCTGGCGGGGCTGGCCACGCTCGTCGTGACGTTCGTTGGTGGGCGATGAGGCGCAAGCAGGCTCGATTATTGCGGCGCCTCAAGCCATTGGCGTCAAGGGAAAGTCGGGGCAGGTGAACGGTAGCGATCCCTTCTTCTTCTATGACTTTCAGATCACCTTGCAGCCCACTTTCCAATGGGAGAATGGCGACTACTTTCTCGTGAACAGCATCGCTGGAATAACTCCCGCTTAATCCACCCGGTCCCGGCAATAATCCGAATTTGCCGACCCCTGGCTCGGGTTCGATTCAACCTGCGCCGAATTTCAGTTCCCCAACCATCACCGTGCTTGATTCCACTCCACCGTACGCATCCAGCGTCGACTGGGTGAACAACGGGAGCACGATCGTAGGTGCATCCAATGGCGGCACCTATGTGGGAGATTTCATCATCTTTACCAGCCTGTCCGTCCCGAATTCGGTGCCGTCGGTGACTTTTACTGCGCAGATGCACGACAAAAACGGAGATCCCGTCATCCAGACAGGAATTGTCTATTTCAACGTGGTCCCCGAACCGTCCTCGGTGATCTTGTTCGTGGTGGGCGCGATCGCGGTTCCTCTGCTTGTCGTGAGCGAGCGACGACGCAAGAGCCAATCGCAGGCCGCCTGATCCATCATCAAGTCGAGCCAAAAAGCGATCCACGCCAAGAGAATGCCCCGGCGGACACCACCTGAACCGCTAGAGCGCTTAATGCTTGGACTGGGCGCGCGTGGTCACCCCCGAACCCCCTCACCTTTGTATTACCCACAACTTTTTGGTACCAGATTATCCATACCCGTTCCCACGCTCCCGCGTGGGAACGAGGGTGCGAAGATTTGTAGGAGGAGCTCCGTCTCCGCGATCCCGGTTCACGCGTTGTGTCGGGCGGTCGTTGGTTTCACTGCCCCAACTTGACCAATGAGTTGAGGATCGTCTGGAACTCGGCCCGCGACTCCAGGAGCTTGATGTCGGGGTCGTTCTTGATCTGGTCGGCCAGCTTCGGGTTGAAATCGCTCGCCTCGCGAAGGAGGATGATCGTACGGCTGAGATATTGCCGGGTCAACCGGTCGCGTTCGGCCTGGGCGAGCTTGTCGTTGACGCTGGCCTGGGAGACCAGCCGCGCCAGGATCCGCGCGGCATCGAGGCAGCCCTGGCCGCGCTGATCGCTGGGAACGGCTTGGGGCAGCTCGAGCGCGTTATTGGCGGCGTCTTTGTAGGCGGCGAGCTTGAGGTTCACGTTGGCCAAGTCGACCAGGTGGCTGCCAAGCAACGAGCGGGCGTGTCCCCAGTCTTTGCCGAGCCGCACCGCCTGTCGCTGATGGGCGACAGCGCTCAGGAGGGCGGTCTTGGCGTCGGCCGGCTTGCCGATCTTGACCAGCAACTCGGCCTGCTTGGCCAGAACCTCGCCGCTCTGGCTCTGGTACTCGACCGATTGGGGGGTCTCGGTGGTGAGGGCCTCGAATTTGGCTGCCGAGCTGGCGAGCATGGGAGCCGCCTCCGCCAGGCGATTGTCCTTCACGAGCAACTCGCCCAGATTGTTCTGGACGATCGCCAGGTTGTGGCGATCCTTGGGGGCGGGCGGCTCTCGGTCCACCAGGCGCTCGAAAACCGCCAGTGCTTCACGGAGGTTTTCCTCGCCGCCGGGTCGTCCAAATGTCATTTTCAGGTCGCCCAAGTTGATCAACACTTCGGCCCGATGGCGCAGCCGGCCAGGCGACTGGTTGTCGGCGTCCTTGGTATCGAGCAGGGCCAAAGCCTTTCGGTACATGGCCTCGGCCTGGTCGGGCTGCTTGGCGGCGGCCACGATGAGTCCGAAGTTCTGCAAACAGATGGCCTGGGCAATCTTGTAGTTGACGTTGTGGGGATAGTTCGTGACCAGTTTCTCGAAGATAGTCTGGGCTTCGCGGTAGCTGGCTTCGACTTTGAGCGGCTCGACAATCTCCTGGGCCGACGCCAGGCTGACCAGGTTCAACGCCAGCATATGGGCGTAGCGCGGCTCGTCGGGAGAAGCCTTGGCCAGCGCCTCGTTGAGCTCGCGCGCCTTGAGGAAGGAGGCGATGGCTGACCTGGCTTCTCCTCTGAGCAGCAAGAGCTCGCCCTGGTTGTGATGGCACTTGGCCAGGTCGAAGCGGATCTGAACGTCGTCCGGGTGGTTGGCGGCGATCAAGCCATTGGCCTCGATGGCGCGTCGCAGAATCGGCTCGGCTTCCACCGTGCGGTTGTTTTCCAGCAGCGCTTCGCCGAGGTTGTATAAGGTGCGTGCCAATTCGCGAGCGTGCTCGGGGCGTTTGGGAAAGTCCTGGGCCAGCCGCTCGACCAGGGGAAGCTCGCGGCGGTAGTGGGCTTCGGCCTCGGGCAGACGGCTGGTATCACGTTCGAGCAAGCCCAAACTGTTATAAGCCTTGGCGAGCGACTCGCGATAGCGGGGCATGGTGGGGAACTCGGCGACCAGAGTTTCGAGCAGCTCCACGGCGCGTCGGAAGTCTTGCTCGGCCGGCTTGATCTCGCCCAGTTCCCGGTAGACCAGGCCCCTGGCGTCGGCCGCCAGCGCCAGGTCGTTACGGATCTCGTTGTGCTTGGCGTCGGCGGCGTGTGCCTGATCGAGCACGATGAGGGACTTGTCGTAGACCGATCTGGCCTCGGGCAACTTTCCTCGGAATCGGAGCAGGTCGGCCTGGCTCTTCAAGGTCTGGCCCAGGTGCAGGCGATCCTCGGGGCTCGCCGCCGGAGCGTTCGCCAGGACTTGCTGGGTTTCGACCGCCTGGCGATAGAGGGCTTCGATCTGATCCTTATCCGCGCCGCGGCGGACCAGCAGGTTTCCGAGCAGGGTGCGAGTCCGGGCCAGCGCCCGTTTCGGCTCGGGTCCGTTCTGCTCCGCGGTCGCCAGCGGCTCCAAGATCTCCATCGCCTTGCGATAGGCCTGCTCCGACTCCTCCAGTTTCCCCAGCTTGCGCTGGATGTCCCCCATCTGCTGGTAGGCCCGGCCATGCTCCAGCCGGACCACGGGGTCGCGGGAGGCCCGACTGGTGAACTGCCCGTAGTAGGCCAGGGCTTTCTTGAGGAAATCTTCCTGCATGGGATCGAGCTGATCCTCGAAGCCGATATCCTTGACCTGGGTCAGCATGTTGACGGCCTGGCGCGCCTGCTGGCCCTGGGCCTCGGCCTCGTTCCGCTCGTTGGAGACCAGCACGGTACTGACGGCCAGGGCGATGGTTGCCGTCACCAGGAGGCCGGCGGCGGTGGAGACCAGCGTCTTGTGCCGGCGAGCCCAGCGCAAGGCACGAGAGCCCCAGGGCTCGACGTAAGCCTGCACCGGCTCGTCGGCCAGCCATCGCTGCACTTCCTGGGCCAGAAGAGAGGCCGAAGGGTAGCGCTCATCCTTGGCTTTCCGCAACGCCTTCAAGCAGACCGCCTCCAAGCCCGGGCCGATCGTGGGGACGATCTGCCGCGGTGGGGTCGCTTGCTCATTGCAGACCTTGCGAATGATCTCCACGGTCTTGGGCGCGATGAACGGTGGCCGGCCGGTCAGGATCTCGTAGAGGATCGCCCCCAGGCCGTAAACGTCGGTCCGCTCGTCGACCAGGTCGTGACGCCCCTGAGCCTGCTCGGGCGCCATGTAGGCCGGCGTCCCCAGGAGCTGGCCCTGCATCGTACCGTCCGGGCCGGCCCCCGACTCGCGGGCTGGCCGCGGACCGAGCCAGAACCCGAGCTGGGATTGCTTTGATGATGCACATGCCCGTTGGAACCGGGATTGGAACTCGAACGCGACCGAGGCCGGGCCGGGACTGTCATCATAGGCCTCGGGAAGCGTGTTGTCTTCGTCGAGATTGTTAGGCCGAACGAGCGTCGGGCCAGTCGGCTGATTCACCTCCGGCGGGGTTCCGGCGGCCTCCGGCTGCGCGGGCTCCCCTCCTGCTGGTCCGGGGCAATGCGCTTGGCCAGGCCCCAGTCGAGCACCATGACCTCGCCGAAATCGCCCAGCACCACGTTCTGCCCCTTCAAGTCGCGGTGGATGATGCCGCGCGAATGCGCATAGGCCACGGCATGGCAGACCCCCACGAACGCATTCAAAAGCTCGACCATCCCCAGCGTATCGGCCTCGACCGGCGGCCCGCTTCTTGTGATAGGCCCGGGTGGCCTCGCTCAGGGTGCGGCCCCGCACGAACCGCATCGTATAGTAGGGCGCTTCGCCCTCGCCCACCTCGTAGACCGGCACGATCCCGGGATGCTCGAGCTGCGCCGTGATCTTGGCCTCATACAGGAACCGGGACCACACGATCGAATTGTCGGCCTGGTCGGGTCGCAGTTCCTTGAGCGCGATCTGGCGGCCCAGCGCCGTGTCACGGGCCAGCCAGACTCGCCCCATGCCCCCCTTGGCGTGCAGATGGGTCAGCGTGTACCGCTCGCGACTCTCCGAGTCACCCGGCGACAATTTCTCCAACATGACATGGCCGCCTGGTTCCTGCGGAGGCAGGCTCAACTTGGCCTCGAGCGAGCCACTTTCACCGGCCAACCCGCGAATCGCCTCCAGCGACCGGCCGTCGATCGTTGCCGCCAGCGTGGCCTGAGAATCGCCGCCGTGCGACTCCAACTCCCGCGCCACCACCTTTTCGAGCTCGGTCTTCTGCTCGTCCGTCATCAACCCCCGATCGACGAAAAGGTCGGCCAACGCCTGTGTCGGCTCCGACACCCAAGCCGAGCATGTCTCAGCCAGACGATCGGCGTCGACCGCACCGCTCTGTAACGCGACCACGCCGAAGAGCAAGTTGCGTTCGGTATCCATGGGAGCCTCACCATCGGGTCATCGGGCCGAATCCAGATTTCAAGAATCCAGTCAAACCAAACCGAAAGGATCGAAAGGTGCTGGGTTCGAGATCCTTGCTCGCTCGCTCAGAAGAGCAAGAGGTGAGATTGTGCGGATTCCCAGTCCTTTGCAAACCAATTTCGTGAGCGTCGAAACTCGTTTAAACCCATGGATACTAACCAAGTTCGCGCGGTTTGAGAAGCCTCCTCCATCCATGAATCCTAACTCGGCATGCCGCAACCAACTGCTCGAAAAGAACCACGGAATCGCTTTCCTGTTTGTGATCCATGGTCCGGAAATGCATACACATTCGATATCGAAAAAAAGGAAAACCCGTGGCAGCCGAGACTCTGTCTGGTCCGGCGTACCACGGGTTCTTGGCTTCCATCCGTCAGCGATACTGACCGCAGAGCGCGTTGTGGGAGCTCATCGACTCCTCCGTCGGCCTTGAGGGCCTTGATCTCTTCCACGAGCTTGCTGATCTGGGTTTCCAACTGCTTGATGCGAAGCTCCCGTTCGCGATCTTTGGCTTTCGGCTTGGCTTTGGCCTACCGCTTGCTTCTTGGGCTTCGTCGGGTTTCGAATCAGCGCCGGCCTGCTCCTTGGCCTTGCGCACGAACTCGGAGTCAGGGCCGAACTTCGACTCCATCTCCTTGCCGAAGGCTTTCATCGTTTTCTCAAACTCGGAGCCGGGGCCGAACTTCGATTCCATCTCCTTGCCGAAAGCCTCCATCTTCTTCTCGAACTCGGGGCCGAACTTCGATTCCATCTCCTTGCCGAAAGCTTCCATCTTCTTCTCGAACTCGGGGCCGAACTTCGATTCCATCTCCTTGCCGAAAGCCTCCATCTTCTTCTCAAAGTCCGAGCCAGGGCCGAGTTTCGTCTCGATCTCTTTCTCGATTCGGGAAAGATCGATGTCGCTGTCTGAGCTCGGATTTCTTCGCCTTGGCTTTCTCTTTCGCCTTTGCCTTGGCCTTGGCCTTGGCCGCCTTGGCCTTGGCGGAAGCGGCCGGCTTGTCGTCATCGTCATCGTCATCGGCCTCGTCGTCATCGTCGTCATCCGCATCATCATCGTCGTCGTCCATCTCGTCGTCGTCATCATCGTCGTCCATGACGGAGCCGGCGGAGGCTTGATCGGCCGTGGAAGCGACGGCCAGCGAGATGAGTTCGCCCTCATTGGTGACAGCGACCGGATTGGCCGCCGACCAAGACGGCAGGGCGAACAAGACCAGGAGACATGCTCCCAGGAGACCCAGCGGAGAGAGGCGGCAAGAAACGTGGTCGTGCAAAATCATGGTCAATCTCCTTTCGAGAAACCGGCCGGAGCCGGCGACACCCAACATGGGTGCCGGCGACTTGGCGAGGGACAAAGTGGCACAAAGATCGAACAGGACCTCGGCGTAAGCAAGCCGGTCCTTGGGCTGGGCCCAGACAACCCAGGCATCACAGGCCAACTCGGCGTCGGCATCGAGCCGGGCGCGGGTCAGCCAGTAGAGGGGGTTCCACCACCAGATCAAGCCGGCGGCCAGCTCGAGCCGGCTGACCCAGTGGTCTCCCCGGCGGAGGTGAGCCAGCTCGTGGATCAAGATGCCGCGCCAGCGGTCGAGAGGCAGAGTCTTGACCAGTCGGCCCGGTAGCAAGAGCTGGGGCCGGCCCAGGCACCAGAGCAAGGGTGTACCCAGGTCGGGGACCACGAGCAGCTCGGGCACGGGCACGCCCAGCCGCCAGCCGATCTGCTCGGCCTCCTCGACCAGGTCGTCTGGAGCCGGAACCGCCCCGCGCAGCAGCCGGCGGAACCGGATGATCCGGCATGCCTGCCCGATTCCCAGGATGACCGAGATGACCAGCCACACTGATACCAACCAGCGCTTGAGCGTAGTCGCATCGGGCAGCGAAAAGTGCGTGACCTTGGCGGGAAGCGGAGCGGCTGAAACCACAACCTCGGTTTCCGGCGATGTGATCGCGACCGGCACAGCCTGCCGACGTCGCTCGCTGCGCCGGTGATCTCGGGCGACCGGTTCGAGGGAAATCTGGCTCCGAGGCAAGCAGGCGGAAACCACCTCGACCGAGGTGTTCGGCCATTCGAGGTCCCGCCAGGGCGCGGCCCAAGGCCAGGAGACCAACGGAGGAGTCATCATCTTGATCAGGACGACCAGCCAGAGCACGTGCCGGGCCGTCGGCCCGATCGACCGGAGCCGACCCGCCAGGATCGCCACCACGGCCAGTGCCGACGCCACCAGCGTTGTTTCCGCGAACCACCCTAGCATCAGTGTATCCCCCACTCAGCTTGGATCGCGATGAGCCATGAGATGCGATCAACTCTTGATGCCTGCTCTGCCTGCCTCGATTGCTCACGATTTCGACTTTGACGACGGCGAAGAGCCGGCGGCCGCCTCGTCCAGTAACCGGCGCAGCCGCGCCAGCTCCTCGGCCGAGAAACGGTTGCCCTGCACCAAGGCCAGGACCAAGGGAGCCGCCCGGCCGTCGCACAGCTCGTCGGCCGCTTCCTGAAGCCGTCGCTCGAGCATCTCATCCCGCGACACCACCGCCCGATAGACGTGCGGGACCGCCGACGGATCGCTGACGACATACTTCTTGACCGCCAGCCGCTGAAGCAAGGTCGCCACCGTGGTGTACGCCCAGCGCCTGCCCCGTTGCTTGAGCACTTCATTGATCTCTCGGACCGTCCTGGCACCGTGGTCCCACAAGACCCTGAGCACCTCTCGCTCCGCCTCGCTCAGTCCCGGCTGGTTCGTCATCGATCGCTCCTACCCACTCCAATTCCCGCATCCCCTCCGATATCGAATCAGGGGATTTCTACAAAACGTAGTAGCAAGTTACTACAGGATGTAGGAGAGTGCAACAGCAATTCGCACGGAAGTGAGAATTATTTTTGGAAGCAGGGTCATTCCTTGCGACTGGGCGGAGCATAACCGAGAGTGCGGAACCGATCAGCGGGCGCTCCGGACTCAAGCCAGGCGACAGCCATTTCCGCGGGAATGCTCGGATTTACCCAGCAGATCGATGCCACTTCGGGCAGCTTGGAGCAATGATCCTGAAGATGCTCGCGGACCTTGTCATCGAGCGAGGCGACTCGCTGATCGGTCGCCAGCGCGGCCTCGATCAAGCGGCGATCCTTCTCGATGATGGCGACGACATCCTTTTTGGCCACGGCGAGTTTGATCCGCTTTTCGAGCGAGAGCCGCGAAGGAATCTCGACTGGTTTGATCTTCCTCCGCGCCATCATCGACGTTCGCCATTGGCGGGCGAAGCCAGATTGGTGTTTGTTCCATTCCTCCTGAATGGGAGTAGTCATCGCCATGCGATGGCCAAGATCGCGAACGGCCTGGAGGAACTCGCGGCAGCTCCGGGAGGTCGGGTGCATCGAGACGTCCCCAGCCGCATGGGCGATCGAGGCATCGATCACCAGCACGCGCGAACGAACCTTGGCCACGAAGATCACTCCTTCGCGAGCCGGGCTTCGGCGGCCGATAGGTAGCTGATTCTCCGCTTCGAGGGCAACCTCGTCGAAATCTTCCGGCCAGTCACCGAACCGGCCGGCTTCGTCGAGTTCGGCGGTCTTGATCTGGGTGGTCCCATCCTTCTCGCTTCGAAGAAACCAGTTCAATCCGACATGATCAGGATCGATCACGCCCTCGGCGATGAGGGTCTGGACGGCGAGCAAGAGGAGCGAGCTATGCGTCTCGGCCACGACCCGGACACCCCGGTTAGCGGCATTGACCAGCAGCCGCGCCATTGCGACCTGCGCCCGCGGATGCAGGTGGATCTCGGGCTGCTCGATGTAGACAAGCTGCCCGGGACCAGCGGCCCGAAGGGCGACCACGACCGGCAGCGTCTGCGAAACGCCTAAACCGACATCGGCGATGCTGACCATGTCGCGGGCGCCCCCCCGCTTCGGATGCGGCATTCGACCCACGCGAAGTTCGACTTGCGAATCTTCGACGTGTTTCGCCTCGATCTTCCATGTAAGGCCGAGCAACTTGAGGTCGTCTGCCCAGCTCTTTGATTCTTCCGAGCGACTCGGAACTCCAATGGGAGATCAGGCTTGCCACGTAGTTCTCGAAAGTGCCCGGAAACGCTCGGCCCAGCCGCCGTAACGGAATATGTCCGTACGGGATTGCCTCGCAATCCTGGCAGATGGATCACGTCAGAAATGAGATCGACCGACGAGTTGAACTGGCTGAGTTTCGAATGGGAATGATAGATGGAATAAAAAATCCTGCTTCTCACCCTCGTAGATCTACGTCAAAGAAAAATATCTGATCTACTAATTCATTTTTAAGCTTCGATCACGCAATGCTTGAACTGCTCGAGCTCTCTCGAGAAGACGGACGTTGAATCAGTGGTCGCATAAATTCGATGAATTCTTTGTACGAGATTTCGCTGATTAATTTAAATTTGTCGATTTTATTTATTTATATTTGTTAAAATCCAAATCTAACTTTTTGATCGGTCTGTTCCAACGGAAAGCCACCCCGAATTTCGTCTCTTTGTTCGTCCCGACCTTGACGATGAATTGTTCGACCGAGCTGTCGATCCCGGGCGCGACGGGGAGAATTGGCTGCGACGACGTGAATTTGACATTCGGGTCCGTTGAGCAGAAGTGGGCCCGGGTCATACGGAGCTTCCAAGGTCTGCTTGAGCAAAAGCAACGGCTGCATCATGCTCGATTTGCCCGAGCTGTTTGCGCCGGCGAGGAGTGTCAAAGGCCGGATCGCGATCGTCTGCTCGTCCACGATCGACTTGAAGCCGGAGATGGAAAGAGACGTGATCGCGGGCGGAGTCTCCGGCAATTCTTTGGAGCTTCCGTTCGATTTCGCCATCCGCTGGTCAGCCTTTCATGCAATGGTCGGTGGAATCCCACTGAACCATTATCGCAAGAATCACCGCATCTCGATACGGGCGCGTCGATGCATAGAAGTCGGATGAAAGCGAGCCGGGCCGAGTCCGAAAACCCAACCCGGCCACTCGATGTTGGTGGGTCGACGGATCTCAGCGTTCCAGCCGCAGGCCGGCGGCCTCGGTCAGCCGGTCGAAGAACGCGGCTTGCGTCGCGTGGTAGACGATCTCGGCGACTTCGTAGTCGGAATAATGCTTGCGCAGGCCCGCAATGTCGGCGTCGGTGATCAGCGCCGGGTCGACGGTGATCTTGCGAGCGACCGCGAGCACCGCGCGTTCAGACTGAAGGATCGACTCGGTGGGATGGTCGATCGCGTCTTCGTCGATGCCTAGCTCCTTCAACCGCTCGCGAGCGTGGCCCAAAGCGTACCAGGCGCGGTCGTTGCGGGCCGCGACGTAGGCGATTTCGGCTTTGAGCTTGGGACTGAGGCGGCCCTTGGTCTGAGAGTGATAGGTCTGGGCGACCCAGGCTTTGCCCCCCTTGGGGAAGTTGGCGAGCAGACGGACCCACTCGGGGAGTGGATCGGAGCCGGACCAGTCGGCCGGCACCACCGCCGCGCGCTTTCTCCTCCGAGGCCAGGGGCAACCTCGGCGTCCGCTTGCGGCAGGCATCAAGGGCTGCTTCCACCTGGTCGCGGGTCTCGAGCGAACCCCGGTCGGCCGGTTTCGCGCACGTCATCGTTGTCGCGGCAGCCGATCCGTCGGGTAGCGGCGCGACCTTGCTGCGCATCGTCTTGAACGGCTCGGGTGTCGGGGTCAGGTAGACGCGGTGATCTTCCTGCGGGATGGCCAGCGGTCCCGTCCAGCGGTTCATCGCGTTGAACCCACCCACAGCCGTGATGATCTCGAGGATCTGCAAGTCGGTGTAGTGCTTGCGCAGGCGGTCGATGTCGGCATCGGTGAGCTTGTTCGGCTCATAGGTCAGCTTGACCGTGAAGGCGAAGGCCGCGCGCTCGGCGTCGGTGAACGGGGACCAGTCGCCGTCGAGCGCCGCGATCGTCTCCTCCTTGACGCCGTCGCCCGCGAGCTTGACCTCCTGGTGCCCCGAACAGTAAGTGCAATTGTTCGCCCGGGAGACGATCCAGAAGAACATCGTCTTGAACGTATTGTCCAGGGTCATGGCCGGGTCGGGCTCGCGCGAAAAGCCGCCGCCGAGCACTTCGGCCGGCAGGTACATCTTGCGCATCCGGCCGTTATTGATGATGCCGGTCATCGGACCCCTCCCGCCCCTCGCCTTGGCATTGGCGATCTCTTCCGCGGTCGGCGGGGGCAACGGTAACCTTGGGTGGGAATGCTTAGAACGTTCGAGCTGTTCCTTCAGCTCCGGCCGCGTGGCGGCGACCGGGTTCGGAGTTTCCGACGCAGGTGAGTCGGCCGCCTTGCTCGCGATGGGGAGGGCGAAGATCAGCACGGCGGCGGACAGCGACGGTGAGCGAAATCTCATGGGTTGGTCTCCGGAAAACTGGTTTGAGTTGAGGGCCATCGACCACAATGGTGTTTGGCCCCTGGGCTATTCAGCCTTCTTGCCGCGATACGAGCAGCTCGGGTCGCGTGGTGACGGTGTACACGGCGTTCTTCTTGACGGATTTCCCCTTGGGGTTCTCCATCTCCAGGACAACGGGATACGTCATGTCGTAACCGGCCAGTTTGCCTGCCGCATCGGCCTGGTAGCCGACCAGCTTGAACCCACCCGCCCAGTCCAGGTCCTTGACATGGATTGGCGGGGTACGTTTCGCAAGATCTTCCGGCTTCCCGCCCGCCTTCCAAGCATCGAGCACGGCGTGAAGGGCGTCTTGCGCCTGGGCCGGATCGGCCGGTTGAGCGGCCCCGCCAGCCCCACAGCCAGACAAGATGATCAATGAGCCTGCAAGCCACCAAGGCCGCAGCGAGATTACGATACTTCTCATGAATAGGTGTCTCCTCAGGAAAATCATGTGTGGGCAACCGGCAGGCCGCGCGGTTTGGTTAATAGCTGTCGGCGCTGATAATCTCGCCAAGGTTACGGGTACCAGAGCGCCGCCAGGTCGGGAGGTTGATCGTGGCCTTGATGAACCGCACCGAGCCGTCGGCCAAGCCCAGATTGACTCCGCCGGGGTGGCGGCTGTTCGCGGTTGTCGAAATCCGCGACGGTGGGAACATGCACGACCGGCTGTTAGGCGGTCCCGAGTGCCAGTAGCTTGTTGTGGAGTGATAACCATAGATCCAGGGGGCACCGATATTGGAGTATCCCTGGGAGCCAGGTTGTTGATGTTCGTCGCAAGACAAAACTGATAGGCGTCGTCAGAGGTAATCGGATGGGTCCCCGGCTCGAACGTGTCGCTAAAGTCGGTGACGACCGAGTTGCTGAAGTCGCCCAAGACGTGCTCGCTGAAGGCGGCCGTGTTACTTGTCCCGTCGGTGATGCTGGCAAGCGTGATGAGCTGGTCGCTGTAGAACAGGCCGTTTGGCGGTGGAACAATGCCATTATTGATATTCGTCGGGTCGTCCGTACCATACCACATAGCAACGCTCGTCCCCTCGTTGGCGCGATAGTTAGTGCCAGCCCACCCGTACCCGGCGAGCACCTCTCCCGAGGGGATCTGGATCGCCGCGTCGCTAGGGCAGAGGAAGGAATTGACCGACGTGGCAGCGCCCGTGACGTTCGACGGGTCGTAGCTGCTCAGGCTGAAGTTCAGAGTGTTGAAGACGTTGCTCTGCTCCATGAATGCCAGAATTCGCGCCTGCTGCGAGAAGGGACGATAGGTCCCGGCCTGCAAGGTACGGCCCAGCGGTAAGGCATTGGTGCTGTCGATGTAGTTGTGCATCGCCAGGCCGAACTGCTTGAGATTGTTGACGCACTGGGCGCGTCGGGCTGCCTCACGCGCCGATTGTACGGCAGGCAGCAACAGTGCAATCAAGACGGCGATGATCGCGATCACCACCAACAACTCGATGAGCGTGAATCCGGATCGATTGCGGTTCATAGCGAGGAATCTCCTCAAGATCAGAAAACTCGGACCATTGATAAAGGAATCGTCACTCACATTTCTCATTAGGGAGAGCGCTCCCGGCGCAGAATCTCCCTTACCCGCCTCAAAGGGCGGTTCAGCGAGGTGCGCACCACCGGTGCGCACCACTTTCTCAAAACGTGGTCAGATCACAAAAATCATCACACGTTTACAAAATTTTCTTGATAACAGGACTGAAGTGCGCGGTTCCGCTCCGTCACTCGCGGGCGCGCCGGGCACACAACGATCGCGGTGGAGCGAGTTGCACCAACCAAACAGGTGCGACGTTCAGGTTGCTTTCAAGCGGACAGGAAGAGTCGAGGTGGGTGAAAGACGTCGTTCCCCTCGCGCACGGGGCGGAGGGAGTTCGTCTCGGAGGAAAGGAAGTAAGAAGCGGCCGAATCCAAGCCTGGGAATCGACGTGCACCAAGCCCAGGACTCGAGCTGCCCGTGGCCAAACACCTCGGGCGGAACCGGCGGTGTAGCCGGCTGCCCCGAGCACCACCCTCCCAGGCAGGGGCGTGGGGCCTCGGGGACGGGAAGCGGATTGGAATGTCCGGCGAGATCGAGGAGCAAAGGTCCGATCCGCGAGGAAAGCTGTTCCTGATCGATTCGAGAAGTGACCAGGTGGTTGCAGCCGGCTAAGGCGGAGCGAGGCGCACAGAGTCCGTGGACCAAAAGGAGCAGCAACGCCCCGGTCCCCAACCGCGCCATTCGCTTGCTATCGCCCGATCTCATCACGCCGGCACTGCCCCGTTACAGAGCGTCCTGCTCGCGGAAACCAACTTCAGATTATTGTATGCGAAAAGTAGATCTACAACTTCGGAAAGTGAAGTGACAATTGCAAAGCGAGTATACACGTTCGTCGAGACGCATTGCAAGAAGTTCCGGAAAAAAGCTTTCTCCGTCCAGAGAGTCGGATGGCAGCCGACCACGACAACCTCACGGTGCTGGCGGGCTGATGTCCAGGACGGTGACCGGCCCTCTCGACCCGACAATCGCCAGCCAGTGGCCGTCGGGCGGTCGTCTTCCTGTAGGAGCCGGCTCCGTCCGGCGATCCTCTACGAAACGTTAACAGCTCTAGTCAACTACGGAATCGTATTCAACGAGTGCCAGCCCTTGCGCGGCCCGTCCTGGCCGTCCATCCGGCCGTGGCCAGGACGAGCAACGCGGCGGTCAGCGCGGCCAGCGAGATTCTCGCGGCTTGCGGCAGTCCGCTTGGCCGGTAGCTCACCGACACGCGGCTGGTTCCCGAGCCGACGAGCCGGACCCCTTGAAGGCCGCCGTTGACCTTGAGCACGGGCTGGTCGGGGCCGTCATCGACTCGACAGATCCACCCGGGATAATAAGTGCGCCTCATGATCAGGATACAGGAGCCGTCGTGCTCGACAACGGCCGTGCGGCCGTCCCAGCTCTTGACGGCGGACGAAGTGGCACTCGGTGCTGGCAACTCAGGCGGGTGGTCCTCGGCGAGGAACCAGGCATCGTCTCGCGCGTCGGCGCACGAGAGCTCGGAGTAAAGCCGGCCCCAATTCACCGCTTCTCTGACATGATGGGCAACCCAGGCCGCGGGGAACGCGTCACGGTTGCGCACCAGCTTCCAGGGGCCCAGGCCGCCGGCGCAGGTTGGGCACACTCGACATCACTTCATCGAGGGCCGGGTCCGCGATCTCGGCCAGGATGTCGGCCTCCCCTACATTGTCACCGGCACCCCACACGCCGTGTGTGACACCGAAGCGGCGCTGCCACCGGCGCTCGGATTCGGTATTTTGATTCGGCGGCGATATCGACGGCTCGAGCAAATAGTTGGGCGGCGGCGGCGTGATGCCCAGGTTGGGATACGAAGTCGTTCGCCCAGCGTTCACCGGCAGGTTGAGCAGCCGGCCGGCGACCAGTCCCGCATCCGATAGATCGGCCAGTCGCGAAAGCACCGGGCTCGCTTCAGGCAGGCGGATCTCCCAGCGCCACCAGACCGGCCCGAAAAAGAATAGCCCACTCAGCTCAACCACAGCAACCAGCATCGGCGCCCAGGAGCCGAGCCGGTTTTGCCGCCAGGCGATGATCGCCGCAACGCCCAGCAACCAGGCCAGCCCCGCCGCGGCGAACCGCCAGGGGAACGTATCAACCCCCAAGCCAGTCTGAAATTCGGCCCCGCCCGCCCAGTAGTGGATCGACCAGCCCCACGCGGCCGCGCCGCCGAGAATCGCCAGTGCCAGGGCGGGCCAGAACCGTCGCGACGCAACCGAGTGATCGAGACCACGGCCAGCCAGAAGCGCCAGCCCCAGGCTGGTCAGGAGGGTGTAACGCGCCGGCGCGGAACCAGCCCAGGCCGGGCAGTTGCAAGAGCACAAAGAAGCCGTCGGGCCACCAGCCTGGCATGGTAGCCAGAGCCAGCGACATCGGCACGATCAGCCGCCAAGGGGTCAGCGCTCGATCCCGAGGAGCGGCCAACGCTCCCACAAACGCCAAGATCAACGGCACAACCCCCACGTACGCACACGCTTCACCGGGAGTCGTACCGTGGTGGCCCCAGTAGAGGTCGCCCGTCCCCAAGGGACGGCCCAGGAACACCTCCGGCAAGGCGAATTGAGCCCAGTGGGCCGGCGGAAACAGGAAATTGGAGAGGAACTGAGGCGGACGGACGAACCCCGCGACCCCGGTCAGCTCCCAGGTCAGGCGCAGTTGAACCGAGGCGACCGCCGCTCCCCAGCAGAGACCCACCACCAACCCGGCGATTCGACCGAGCTTTCGAGGGATATCCCCTGCCCCAACCAATGCACGCCAACCGCCAGCCACCAGCACCAGCCCGGCGGTCCACATCTGGATCTGAAAATGCCCAAGCGTGATCTGGGCTCCCCAGGCTATGGCCAAGCCAGCCAGCCAGACTAAGCGGCCGGTGATCGCGTACCGGTCCGCCAGCAGCAAACAAAGGGGGAGATATAGCATCAAATGATAGAACGGCTCATGGACGGCGTGCACGGCCTGAAAACCGCACAAGGCAAAGACAATTGCCGCCAGAGCGGCCCCAACCCGGCCGATCGCCAGGCTCCGCGCATAGGCGAACGTCGCGACGACCAGCCCCAGCATGTGCAGCCACATTGTCAGCCGATAGGCGGTCGCGACGTTCAAGAACCGGTAAAAAACCCAGTTGGGCGGATAAAACGCCGCGACATGACTCTCGGCGACCAGGGGCACCCCCAGCCCGAAACGATCGCTCCAGAACGGCAGCCGCCCGGCCGCAAGCGCCGCGACAGTTCGACCTTGATCGGCTCGTACATCAGCTCGGGATCGCCGCCGAGCGGGGCGTATCCAAACAGCACCGGGCTCAGCACTATTCCCACGACGCAGACCGCGGCAAGCATCGGGCGAGCGGCGATCGTTCGGAGCACGGTCAAGGTCCAGGGCCAGAGTCGAAGGGAGGGTCAGTGCGAAGCAATCCGATGCCCCGTCATACCCGAGCGCCTGGCCCGCTGACAAGAGAAAGAGACCTGCGACACCGCGTTAAACCGCAAATCGAGGGCTCGATCTGGCACCTTCGTGCGGATTTCTTGGAAAATCGACAGACCCCTGGCGTCATTTTAAGTAGACGAGGGACCTGAAACGTGGAAGGCGCATGGAACGAATCGGTCCGGACATTCTCGGTCGGCTGTTCGACGAGCACGCCAGCGCTCTGTTGCTTTTTGCGAGGCAATGGTGCGACGCGCCTGAAGACATCGTCCAGGACGCTTTTGCGTGTTTGGCCGGGCAAAAGACGGTGCCCGAGCGAGTCGTTCCGTGGCTGTACCGGGTGGTGCGGAACGGGGCGATCTCCGCGTCGCGGCAATCCCGTCGCCGGCGTCGCCGCGAGGAGCGGGCGGCCGGTCTCGAGACCGCGCCCGGTGACCCTTTGTTCGACGCCACGGACGACCGGATCGACGCCGAGCTCGCCTCCAGGCTCCTGGCCGACCTGGACGGTGAGACCCGTGAAGTGATCGTCGGCCGCCTGTGGGGCGGACTGACCTTCGAGGAAATCGCCAAGTTACAGAGTTGTTCGCTGAGCACGGCCCACCGACGCTACCAGGCCGGGCTCGCCCGGCTGCATGCGAGGCTCGAACCCCAATGGACATCGAACACCCAGACCGCGACCCCGAAATCGACCTGAGCGCAGTGGAACGACGGCTGGCGGCCTGGCGGCCAGCGGCTGGCGGTCTCGACCGCGACCGGATGCTGTACGAAGCAGGCCGAACCGCCGCGCGGGTTGACGGTCGGGTCCAATCCTGGCGGCTGGCAACGGCGGCCTTGATCCTCGTGGCTGTCGGCCTGGGCGGTATGCTGGCTCGCGAACGGTCGCAACGGCTGGCATTGGAATCGTCGCTTTCCCTCGCCTCCCGGATCAACCCGTCGCATCCAGTCGAGGAGATCGCGTCGCCGGCCTCCAGAGAAATCCCGACGATCGAGCCGTTCGCGCCAGACAGCTATTTCGCACTGACATCGCGGTTCGCACGAGGCGTTCCGGACCTGCCGTCGCCAGACGCCGATTTCGAGCCCGAACCGCACCGGCCGGCGACCGGTCCCTTGGAACTGCTCCCGCAACGTCGGCCGTTGCAACCCGGAGACCTCCAGCGCGTCCTCGATCTTTGATCCTTCAAGATCGATGCCTCATTCATCTTGACGCCTCACTCCTTTATGGGCGATGCGCACGTTCGTCGTCCGTCCTGTTCAATTTTCTGTTCAGTCCCAATGTCTCTCGGAGCACCGTGTGATGAAGCGTTTCGCACCAACCGGATTGTTGTCACTCGCCGCGATAGCCCTGCTCATGCCGCCAACGGCACCAGCCCAAACGGTGGCCAAGCCGGCGGGGCCTCCCAAACCCACGGTACTGGTCCTCAGCCCCGCGGCTGCACCGGTGCCGGCCCTCAAGTATCGACTTTTGCCAAGCTCAGCGGACCTGATCCCCGGCGATGCCGCGCCCATCTACCTGCGACCCAACGGCTATGAGGTTCCCGCGTGGAATCAAATCAATGAGAAGTCAAACGAGTGGCAGGCATTGCCACTCAAGGATTTTCCGACCGTCGAGGCTCGCAAACTGGTCAACCTGTGCAGCAACATGCTCAAGCAGATCGAATTCGGAACCCGCCGAAAAACGTGCGACTGGAACTATACCCTGCCTGAACAGCGGCTCGATGTGGTCAGTATCCCCATGCCCGACGCGAACTCGATGCGGGGATGGGGCCGTGTCCTGGCGCTCAAAGCGCGCGTCGAAATCGCCGAAAGAAAGTACGATGAGGCGATCCGCACTCTCGAGACCGGCCTGGCGTTCGGCCGCCATGTCGCGGAGGGCCCATTCGCGATCAATGGGCTAATCGGCATGGCGATCGCGGAGATGATGCTGGCGCTTGCGAAGACTTGATTGCCCAACCCGGCGCACCCAATCTCTACTGGGCATTGACCACATTGCCCCGGCCGCTGGTCAACCTTCGCAACCAATTGGAGGTCGAGCAAAAGCTGGTCGAAAACCTGATCCCCGAGCTGACCGAAGCCGAGCTGGCCCGGCCGCGGACCAACACCGAGTGGACGTCGCACTTGTCGCGGATGCACGAGAGAATCGTCAAATGGAGCCGAATCTATGCCGAGAACACGAAAGCCGATTCACCGTTAAGCATCCTTGCGGGATGGGACCTCGCCCGGTTCAAGGCTGAGACACTCCCGGCGGCGCGGGAATCTCTGAAAACTTCGCGAAAGCAAACCGACCAGCAACTCGTCGCGATGTCCGACGACCAAGTCGTGGCCCTCTATCTCGCCGAAGCGTATCGCTCATTGTGGGATGACCTGTTCAAAACATGCTACCTGCCACCTCGCGAGGCGCTATCGCAACTCACTGTTCCCGAGGACCGGCTCAAGGCCGCCCACAAGCCCGGCCCTCTCGCCCTCTTTGCCTCGATTCATCCCACACTTCGGCCCCTGTTTGTAACCGAATTGCGGCAAGACCGCCGAGTCGCCATCTTACGCGTGATCGAGGCGTTACGCCTTTACAGCGCCGCCCATGACGGTGCACTGCCCGAGGCATTGAATCAGATCACCGAGGGTTCCGTACCCGACGACCCGTTGACCGGCAAGCCGTTTGATTACCGCCTCAACGGTAACTCCGCCGACCTTTCCAGCCCTCAGGCCGGGCTGTCAACACCCGGGCCGTCGTACCGGATCAGCATGCGGCATTGAATCGCATCAGGGACGTCGGTGCGGGGTGAACAACGCCCCGCCTCGCCCGTTGACGATCGTGAAGCATTATCGTACGATACTATACAAGTGATACATCCGTGGGGCCCTTCTGATCGCCAAGAAAATGACGTTTCGCTTCGATTTCGACAAGACGGTGCAGGGAGCCGGTGTGCTCTTGCGACTGGACGCGAATCGGATGGCTTACATCCGGCTCCTCAAGCTCCTCTACATCGCCGACCGCGAACTGCTGGCCGAGACGGGGCGGACGATCACAGGAGACGAGGCGGTCGCGCTCAAAAACGGCCCCGTGCTCAGTCGGGTCTATGACCTCATCAAGGGAGTGGGACCGAAGTCGCAGGAGTGGAGTGATTATATCCACAAAGTTCACTACTCGGTCGAGATGAAGAAGGATCCCGGGTGGGGGAAGCTATCAAAAGCCGAGATCGAGAAACTGACCGAAGTCACCGAACGATTCCGCACCATGGACGATTGGGAACTGTCGGAGCACACCCACGAGTTTCCGGAGTGGAAGAAGCACCACGAACCCGGTGCCAGCATTCCGATTCCCTGGCGGGAGATGCTCGAGGCCCAAGGAAAGGCTGAGTTGAGCGAGATCGTCGAGCGGAACGAGGCTGCCCGTCAGTACCTCGACAACCTGTTTGGAACTTGAGCCGTGAAAGCAGGAGACACCTTCACGCTCAAGGACAAAGCCGTCGACGGCCACCTCTGGATCGTCATCTCGGACCCAGAGGCTGATGAGGGCCGAGTGCTCTTCGTGAGTATGACCAGCCACGACATCACGAAGGAGAAAGTCTGCCTCCTCGACGTGGGGGATCACACGTTCATCAAGCATAAGACTTGCATCGCCTACGAGTTCGCCAAGGTCGCTCCCTTGAGGAATCTCATCGATCTTCGCAATCAGGGTCTCCTCGTGATGAGCCAGCCGATATCAGTGGAGCTTCTCGAACGTATTCGGCAAGGGGTTTCTCTCTCCAGACGGATCAATGTCGAATACGTCGACTTGATGATCAACCAAGGGCTCCTCGACTGAGGATCTCTCCATTGCCGTTCAGCCCTGATCGCTCACGGCCCGACGGGTATCGTGCCGTTGACCGGCTCGAGGCTGACGTCGTCGATCCACATCTCGCCGACGTCTGTCTCGCCCACGATCTTGAATTCGAGGGTCAGGGTGGTCGCCTCGGACTCGGTCTGGATGATTCGCTCAACCTTGGTCCAGCGGCCCACGGTCTTCAAGCATTGTTCGAAGCCGCCCCCCTCGAGTTCGCCAGGAGGTGGGTGTGTCTTTGTACTGGATCACCCGCACCCCACACTCTCCTTCGGTGCCGGCGGCGATCAGGTACCAGAACCGTAGCCGCATCTTGGTGCTGTAACGAACGGGGCGCTCGGGATAGCGGTAGTACTGGTGGCCAGGCACGTGGGCTTCCAGATGCAGGCTGTCCGGCCCTGAAACAGCGTGCTGCGGTGTCGCGGCGTTCCTCGGGGGGCTCGGGCCAGGCGAACTTCGGCTGAGCCAGGTAGTGTTCGCGGTCCAGTGACACAATATCGCGGACCGCCGTCCCGCCAATGGTCAACTCGACGGTACGGACGGCCAGGAGCGGGTCGAGATCGCCGTAGAGGATGTGCTGATGCTCGAGCCGGACCCGGACCCGGACAATGGCCCCTGGACCCAGGCTGAGTGGCAAGACGGCCGTCGACTCACCCGCGCTCGAGACCGAGGGCGAGGTAGTTCCCCCTCGATCCCGATCGCCCGGGTCGCGCCTGGACGGCCCCGGGTCGTCAGTTCGGATGGAAACCAGCAGTCGCTCTCGGCATCGGTTTGCCTCATCGACCGAGGCGATCACTTCGGAGACCGTCGACAGGTCCGGTCCGTGCGCAACAACCAGCGAAGCCCATCGCGGCACGGCGTGGTTGGGCACCCGCGAGTTCGACACCCAGCCCTCAACCTTCACCCCGATCTCCTCCGGCATGACGATCACACCCGTCTGGCCCGTGTGCCTCAGCCGATAGTCGATAACCCAGGCCCCCTGATCCTGTGTCACGGTGCGACCAACCATCGCCAGCATCACGCGCGGGGGGCTTGCTCCTATGACCGGCTCCGCCGCGAAAACCGATGCCACCACCAGGACGCGTAGACATTCCCAACCAAACCGCGGCCCGGAGGAACCGATGAGGCCGGCAACGCGGCAAGACCGATGAAATGAATACATAATTTTTGGAATCCTTCCATCGATGTGAACAGGGTTCGCCGTCCTGGCGTTCCCTTCCTAATTTTGAAAGTCGCAGGACAACACTCCTAAATCCTAGTCCACAAATTGAAGCGAATTGGGGCGGCGGCCACGAATTGCCCGCGCACTCCGCAGGCACAGCGACGAGGCCGGCGCTGACTTTTCCCTCTCTTACGAATCGGGGAAAAGTGCGCCATGTAATCGAGATGATTGTGTAGTCCTGGCAAGACCAACTTCTTGTCGGCCCTACGCGTCAGTCGTCGTCATCGTCATCATCGACGTCGATCCCGGTTTCGGTCTCATTGTCGCCATCGAGCGAGGTGAGGTGCGCGGTGATGGTGGCGCATCGTTCAAGGAACCGCGGCAGGAACCGATCGACGAATACAGAAACGGCGATCTGAGTCGTGGTATTATCCATGCCCCAGATGCTGACGCGGGGTTCGGTCAGTTCGGGGTCCATCTGGATGAAATAGCGTTCGCTGTAAGCCAGCGAGATGGGAATATCCTCCAGCCAGCGGTGCGCCAGGGCGTTCACACCCGGCCCCCCCAGTGAGATCGTCGGCAGAGCCTGGAGTGGCTCGTCGTGGAGCCAGCGAAAGTCGGCCACGACCCGTACGAGATAGTCGTCCAGGCCACGCCGGCCGGTCGCGGCGGCCTCGCTGAGGGCGTGCTCAATCCGCTGCTTGAGGTAGTAACCCAGCGGGCGGTCCATTTCCTCCGCCCGCAACGTACTGCCGGTGACGATCAAGAGCAACCGAATCGGCGATCCCTTGGCCATGAGCGGCCCTTTCCTTGCGATCGACCGAGCGGTTGGACGGGGTAATCAAGCCGAGGCAAAGGCCCACTCCCCGCCGACCGGCCGCAATCCCTGCTCGGGCACTCGGTCAGCACCATCCCAAACTGCATTATAGTTCACACTGTCTCGCGGGATAACCTCCTTTCCTCCGGACGAATGAAACAAATCCATCCGATCGAGCTTTTTTCCTGTTCATCCTTCATCATTTTCATCCTATTTCATTGCGACGGCTGGGTGGCCCGCCAAAGCGCAACCCGCCGCAACGCGGCTTGTGCCGCTCCCACCACGTCGTCTCCCTCGGCCTCGAACCGCTGCGACACAGCTTGGCGGCCAGCCAGAGGGATCAAGCAAGAGAACAGGACGCGGCCGCCAGGATCGCCATCGACGGTAAACCGAGTCACCCCCAAGCTCTGCATCTTGCGTTCCAGAACAGCCCAGTCATCGCCACCTTCCGCGGCGGACTTTGGTGCGACCGGGGTCGAAGATAAAGATGGTGAAGAAGAGCTGGTTGATGACGGAGGTTTTGACGGCAACAAATCCGCCAGAGTGTCCAGAATGGCCGGCGGAATCTTCCGATCCAATGGCGAGGGCGGGGACGATGGTACTGGCGCCGGCTCGCGAGCAGGTTCCGGCGGGGATACCGCGATGGCCGGCGTGAGACTCGGGTCCAAGGGGGCGGCCTGGCGGGAGGGAGATGCCGGCGGTGCTGCCTCGGAAGTGGTCGAGGGTGTTATCGCCGTCGACGGCGATGACGATGGTCGAGACCCTGGCGATCCGCCGTCCCGGCCGGACTTGGACTTCGGCCGGGGACTGGAAACGGGGCGATCGGACGCAACTTGTTCGGAAGATTCACCTTCCACGATAAGTGAAGGCACCGGAGCCAACGGCCCACGCATCCTCTCGCCTTCCGATTTCGCTGGCGCCGATCCGTCTGAAAGAGTGTCGGGGCTTGGTGTTGCGTCAAGGTCGATCGAGGCGATCTCGCCCCCGTCGCTCAAACCGAGGGAACGGAGCACCCGGGTCTGGGCCCAGCTCAAGGCCGGCCCGTTCACGAACGCGCCCCCCAAAAACGAGGCGGAAATCAGCAGTGCAACGAGAATGGCTTGACGCACGGTCGGGGCCTCCCTGCCTTGGGCCATGCAATCGCGAGGCTTGGCTTGTCAAACCCGGATCGTCCGCCATAATGCCCCAAGAGATTGCCTTCGGCGGCGAATGACTTAGGAGATGACTTTGGATTGGACCCGAGCATTGCAAATCGGCAATCGCGTAATTTATCCAGACTGAAGAATGAATCAAGGCCAGTCCAAGATAACCTGGCAACGTACCACCGACCGATTGAGGGCTCGCCAACCGGGTGCGCCCGCGTTCGCCGGCGCGCTGATGGACCGTTTGGCCCTGCCTTGCAGGATCCGGAGCCACGATACGCTTGGTTCGTGGCCTCGATGCTCGTGACCCTGTTCCATGCGCTTTGGTTTCTGATCACCCTACCGTTCCGCCTGGTTTTCTGGATGATCGCCTGGCTGGGACGGTTGACCGGAGCCGCGTTGGGGTTCGCGTTCATGGTAGTGGGCATCGCGTTTTTGGCCGGCCCGCTTTACATCATCGGGATCCCCCTGTTTCTCGTCGGGCTGGTGGTGACACTCCGCTGCCTGGAATAGTTGTCAGTTGCTAGTTCCTCGTTGCCGTTCGATGGACAACTGCACGACTGGCACTGCCGGCTCGCAACATGCATCCGACGCCGATCTATCTCGACTACAATGCGACGACGCCCCTGGATCCCGAGGTGCTCGAGGCCATGCGGCCGTTCTTTTTGACGGCGGGCAACGCCGAGAGCCGGCACTCTTTGGCCGGTCGGCCCGCCGCGCCTGGGACCTCGCCAAGGAAACGGTCGCACGGATCCTCGGGGCTGAGCCAACTGAGGTGATTTTCACTTCGGGTGGGACGGAGGCCAACAACCTGGCGATCTTTGGCTTGGCCGGCGCCGAGTCATCGCCCGGGCATGTGGTCACCAGCCCGATCGAGCACCCGGCGATCTCCGAGCCGATTTCCCGGCTCGAAGCGGCCGGCTTCGCGGTGGACCGCGTCTCGGTCAACGGCCAGGGACTCGCCGACGCGTCGCGGATGGCCGCGACGTTTCGCGACGACACGCGATTCGCCACCTTGATGCTGGCCAACAACGAGACCGGCGCGATTCAAGCCGGTGGACAAGCTGGTGGCCTTGGCGACGGCGAGGGGGATCCCGGTCCACACCGACGCCGTGCAGGCTGCCGGCAGAATCCCGGTCCATTTTCACGACCTGGGCGTGACGACTCTGGCGGCCAGTGCGCACAAGTTCCACGGCCCGCCGGGGATCGGTTTGCTCCTGGTCAAGAGTGGAGTCCGGCTTGGCTCCCGGCTCTTTGGCGGCGGCCAGCAGCAAGGGCGGCGGCCGGGCACCGTCGCGGTCCCCCTGGCGGTCGGTTTAGCGGCGGCCCTCCAGAAGTCGCACGACCAGTCGCAGGCACGAATTTCCCGCTGGACCGCCCTGCGCGACCGGCTGGAAGCCAGCCTGATCGCCGCCTTGGGACCCGACCGCGTCATCCGCAACGGACCCGCTCAAGACGAGCTGCGACTCCCCCAGACGCTCAACCTCGGTTTCCCCGGGCTCGACGGCGACGCCCTCTTGATGCAGCTCGACATGGCCGGCATCGCCGCCTCGCTCGGCTCGGCCTGCGCCAGCGGCTCGACTCGCCCCTCCCCGACCCTGATGGCCATGCGCGTCCCCGATGACCGTCTACGATCCTCGGTCCGCTTCAGCCTGGGTGCACCCACCACCGAGGCCGAGATCGACGAGGCCGTCGCACGGATCGTGCAGGTCGTGGGACGAATCGAGCAGGCTCGATGCGAAGGCTAAGCTCGGAGCGTCAACGCGATCGGGATCGAAAAAACGGCCGCACGAATCCGGTTGACCGAAAATCGCAATTATGCGAAAAAAGACGGGGCGGTTCGATAACCAACACGGTCGAACCGTCTACGAAACGGAGGTCGGATGCCCAGGACGAACGTTATCTTCTTCAAAGAGGAGAACGGTGAGATACCGATTATCGATTGGATCGACGAACTCCCTGCGAAAGCCCAGGACAAATGCCTGGCGAAACTCAAGCGTCTTGAAGACTTGGGCCACGAGCTACGACGACCTGAAGCCGACTATTTGCGCGACGGGATCTATGAGCTTCGGGTCGGGTTACGGGGAATGAATTTCAGGATGCTCTATTTCTTTCATAAGGGCGAGGCGGTTGTGATCTCTCATGGCCTGGTGAAGGAGCAAGTGGTTCCACCGCGTGAGATCGACAAGGCGGTCAAGCGAAAGACGAAATTCGACGCCGACCCGAAGCGTCATACTTTTCTGCCGGAGGCATGAGCATGGGCCAAAGAGCCGCTTCACATCGAAGGCCCTCGATTACGCTTTCGACCGTTATATCGGGACCGATCGCGAGCGGGTCGAGTCGTTCGAGGAAGAACTGGTCAACGCCGAGCTGGCCCGAAAGATCTACGATCTTCGGACCCAGGCGGCCTTAACCCAAAAAGAACTCGCCGCATTGGTAGGAACGACTGCGTCGGTGATCAGCCGGCTTGAAGACGCGGATTATGATGGACATTCGCTGGCGATGCTCCGTCGCATCGCCGCCGCGCTCAACAAGCGGGTCGAGATTCGCTTCGTCTCCGTCAAGCCAGCGACGAGGCCGGCCTAGCGTCCTCGCCTTCGACTCCGCCAGTAACCGACCAGACCGCTGAGGCTGGCGATGGCCATCATCGCCAATGAAGAAGGCTCCGGAACGGCGGCGGCGATGGCGATGTTGACCACTCCCCCCACATTGGAGACGGTCTAACTCAATAGGTTACCGTTTAGATCATCGAAATATGCGAGCCCGGGATTGCTGAGCAGCGTAATCTGAAACTACTGCCCCGGGGCCGCTCCCGACGACACCGGGAATTTGCAGCTCGACATGGCCGGCATCGCCGCCTCGCTCGGCTCGGCCTGCGCCAGCGGCTCCGCTCGCCCCTCCCCAACCCTCATGGCCATGCGCGTCCCCGATGACCGTCTACGATCCTCGGTCCGCTTCAGCCTGGGTGCACCGCACCATCGAGGCCGAGATCGACGAGGCGGTTGCACGTATCGTGCAGGTCGTGGGACGAATCACGGTGACCATTGACCTGAGTGAATAGGCCGCTTGCAGCGGCGGCTTTGGTCAATTCGCTCCCGGGAAGCCGGTCGGCCTCTGAACCATCACCGTGCGAGCACTCCATGACAAGGCATCGCCGCGCCGAAAGCAGAGTGCCACCAAGGCCACTATCATGCCGACGAGCGCGATCACACCACTCGGCGGCTCTGGAACCGCAGTCGTCGGAGTGACAGTGATTGTGATATTCCCGGTGATGTCGGGAAAGCTTTCGACAGTTGTCTGCCCCGGTCCGTTGATGTTGAAGTTGAAGAAGGTGTCGGCTCCGCTCGGGTCGGTTGTCGGAATCGGCGTCCCTCCCGTTCCCGAGTAAGGGTTGTAACCATTGATGGGGTCATAACTTTGGAAGATCGACCATGGAAAAGTTATCCGTGCCGCCTCCCGAGGACGTGAGGGAGAGTGGAGTCCATGGTGAACGTGAGCGTGCTACCCGGGGTGAACTGCTGGTTGAAGTCGCTGAAGAATTTTGCGCTGTCGTTGAAGCTGACGCTAGACCCAAGATCGCCGCTCACTCCGCCGGTGAGGAACGCGGAGCCCGGTCCAGCGGCACCACCGCTTCCGAACGAAAACCTGCTGAGCACGACCGTGTTCCCGTTGCTGCCGACCAATTCAAAGTCGAGTGCGAAGGGCCCGGTGTAATCCGTGGCCAGATTCGTGGTATCGAGACTCACGTTCCAGACCTGGTCGGCGCGAGCGGCCGGTTCAGCCAATATGAGGATGTATCCCAGCAACAGCGGCACAAGGCATCAAACGCGACAATCGCATGAACGGGCTCCCTTTAACAGGCATTCGCAAGCAAAAGGGGACTGATTCCGAGTCTTCGAGGCGCCCGTCCCCTTCTTGATCGGCCCCCCCAAGTGTCGAGCTCACGTCGCTTCTGGTCCTTGGACCTTCAATCGTCGTCGGTCGGCATCGTTCCGGCCAAAAACTCGGCGGTGTAACTGATCGCGGCGAGCGTCGGGTCGTTGAAGACAAGCGTGACAGTCAAGCTCTGGCCGACGCCTAGCGAGCCGCTGTTTAGCACCGTGATGTAGGGGTTGCCCTGCGTCATGCCGGTCTGGTTGGCGAGCGTGGCGTTCTTGAGGTTGAGGAGCACCAGCTCGATCGGCCCGATGATGGCCGCGTCGCTGATGTTCGTGATCGTCAGCGTCTGCGTGAATTGCCGCGTAGCTCGATTGAAGATTAAGCCGCCATACTCGACCGACACATCGCTGGTCACGTTCGCCTGGACCGTCACGGCCGTCGAGAACTCCGACGAATTCCCGTTGGGATCGGTGGCCGTCGCCGTGATATTCAGACCGGCGGCTACTGCCGTCGCCGGCTCGAAGCTGAACGTCCCGGAACCGCTCCCATTAGTCGCCACATTGACGTAGCCGAGGTAAGTCGCCCCCTGGTCGTGCCTGCGGGGTTTGAGAAGAGCTCGACGCGGAAGGTGCTGTTCGCGGCCCCCGTGACTGTACCGGTGATCGTGGTCTGCAAACCGTTGGTGATCGCACTGGTCACTATCGGCGCCGCCTGAGGCGCGGTGGTGTCCACGGAGATTCCCAGGTCGCCGTTCGAGAAGATCGCGTTTCCGAGGATGGCTGTGTCAATATTGGGGGAGACGACATTGAGCTCGACCGACACACCGTTGCTAGCGTTGAAGGCGATGATGTTGCTTGCACCGGCGATCGTCCCTCCGATAGTGTCGTTGACGCCTCCGTATACGAAACGCACGCCGTTATCGCTATTGCCGAGTGCCTTCGTCTCGCTCGGATCGGTCCCTATCAGATTCCCTTGCACGGCAAGTTCCGAGGCCCCGTAGATGTCAATGCCCTCGCCCTGATTGCCCGAGATGACATTGCCCGCGACCGACGCCGTCCCGCCGATCGTGTCGTCCTGGGCGGAGCTCAACAGGATACCCCCCGACATGTTTCCAAGGCCGGCCGCGCCTTCGGAATTGGTTCCGATCAGGTTTCCCTGCGCGATGAGGCCATCAGTCGTATCCGCGTAGATGCCGTAGCCGCCGTTCGCGGCGATCAGATTGCCGGCGCCCGCGACGGCTCCGCCGATCGTGTCGTCGAAGATTTCCGAAAGGTTGATACCATCCTGCCCGTTGCCCAATGCGATGGTTCCCGTGACATCCGTACCGATCAGATTGCCCTCGACAACTTCATTGTTACTCCAGAGTGCCAGCCCGATTTTCAGATTGCCCGAGATGACATTCCCTGATCCAGTTGTTGCGCCGCCAACCGTGTTGTTCGGGGAAAGGAGTTCGATGCCATGCCCCCGGTTGCCTAGCGTCGCTGTTCCGGCTGCGTTCGTGCCGATCAGATTGCCATCGATCAAGACACCGGTCGGTCCGTTGACGACAACCCCTGCGCCTGTGTTTCCGGATATGAGGTTGCCGGAACCGGAACTTGAACCACCGATCGTCGTGTCGTTCCCCCCGTTCAGGACGATCCCGGCTTGGTTGGGCAGGGCGACCGTTCCAGAGATATCCGTGCCAATCTCGTTCCCTTGGACGATGTTGCCGCTCGTGCTTGAACCGATGCCCAGAATGCCATCGAAGGCGTTGGCCGAGATCAGGTTGCCGCCATAAGCCGGGCCGATCCCCGATGAATTCGCTGCGCCGATCGTGTTATTCGTCGAGCCGTTTTCCACGAGCACGCCGTTACCGCCGTTGCCGAGGACTTTCGATCCCGTGGCGTCGGTGCCGATCAGGTTCCCTTGGATCAGCGCAGGAACTGGCTCCGTTCAGCACGATTCCCGCCGCGGTGTTTCCGGAGACGAGGTTGCCGGCGCCGGAGGAAGTGCCGCCGATTGTGTTCGACGAGTTGCCCGAATCAACCTCGATTCCATTGTTCAAGTTGCCCAGAGCGACGGTCCCGGTCTCGTCGGTGCCGATGTCGTTCCCCTCGACAAGGTTGTCGTTGCTACTGAAGCCGAGTTCGATCCCATTGCCGTTATTCTTGGAAATCAGGTTGCCTTCGCCGGCCGCTGCGCCGCCGATCGTATTGTCCGAACTGTCATAAACATAAATGCCACTATTCAAGTTGCCGGCGCCTTTGTTCCGCTCGCATTGGTCCCGATCAGGTTCCCCTGGACCAAGGTCTCGGACGTGAGATAAATGAAAACTCCACTGGCCGCGTTCCCTGAAACGAGGTTGCCAGCCCCGGACGACGCGCCGCCGATCGTATTGTCGGACGCGGCGACGAAGATCCCACCACCGACGTTGCCCAGGGCGACCGAGCCGGTGACGTCCGTGCCCACGTAGTTTCCCTCGACCAGCGTGCCTGACGAGTCATCCTCGATCCCATACCGAGAGCCGTTGGAACCGTTGTCCGCGATGACGTTCCGCGCCGTGGCAGTCGTGCCGCCGATCGTGTTTCCCGAGCCGCCGGCGTAAAGAAGAATCCCCATGGCATCGTTGGCCAATCCCTTGGTCCCCGAGAGATCGGTGCCGATCAGGTCCCCCTGGACCAGCGTGGAACTGGTCCCGCTAGGACGATTCCGGCCCCGACGTTTCCCGAGAGGAGGTTTCCGGAACCCGAGGAAGCCCCGCCGATGGTGTTGTTGACCGAGGCGGAGACCCAGATGCCGGCGCCGGAGTTTGCGAGCGAGTGCTCGCCGGTCGTGTCGGTGCCGATGAGATTGCCCTCGATCAGGTTGCCGCTGGTCGTCGAGCCGCTGACGAGGATGCCATCCGAGGTGTTGGCCGAGATCAGATTGCCGCCATAATCGGGACCGATCCCAGAAGAAGACGCGGCGCCAATCGTGTTATTGGTCGCGCGCCCTCGATGAGCACGCCGCTGTCGCCATTGCCGAGGGCTTTCGTCCCGGTGGCGTCCGTACCAATCAAGTTCCCCTGGACGACGTTGGACGTCGAGTAGATGAGGATCCCCTCGTACTTGTTCGCCGAAATGACGTTGCCGGCACCGGCCGCCGTGCCGCCGATCGTGTTCGACGTGGTGCCCGAGTCGATTTCGATGCCGTTGTACAGGTTGCCCAGAGCGACGGTCCCGGTTACGTCGGTACCGATATCATTTCCCTCGACGAGATTGTCGCTCGTACCACTGACGGAAATCTCGACACCGTTTATGTCGCCCGAAAGTACATTTCCCGTGCCCGCGATGGTCCCACCGATCGTGTTCCCAGCGGGGCCGTCCGTGACGAAAACCCCGTCGTGCTGGTTCCCCAATGCGGTCTTGCCGGTCGGATCGGTTCCGATCAAGTTGCCCGCGACGATGTTGTCGTTCGTCCCGGAGTACACGATGTCGATGCCATCGTTGTCGTTGCCCGAGATGACGTTTCCCTCGCCGGAGTCGCCGCTGAGGCCGTCGGTGCCGATCTGGTTGCCCGAGGCGCCTTTTTCGATCACGATGCCACCGCCGATGATCCCCGCTACGGGGTCGGAGTAAGGAGAAGTGCCATTGGGCAACGCGGCGTTTCCGGCGGCGTTCGTGCCGATCAAATTGCCGGCGACGACGTTGTCCTCTGTGCCTTGACCATTGATCAAGACGCCGGCGAAGGCATTGCCGGAGATGAGGTTCCGGGAGGCTGACGATGAGCCTTCGATCGTGTTGTCTTCGTTTCCCTCGATGGATACCCCGAGCTCGACGCCTGCGTTGCTATTGCCCAGAGCCGTCGCCCCGGTCAGGTCGGTCCCGATCAGGTTCCCCTCAACAAGATAACCCGACGATTGAAGGATGTCGATGCCATCACCGACATTGCCCGAGATGAGGTTGCTGGCGCCGGCGGCTGTGCCGCCGATGGTGCCGTCGTCCGCCCCGACGACGATGATTCCATTATACGCGTTGGCCAAGACCTTCGAGCCTGAGGAATCCGTGCCGATCCGATTACCCTCCACCACATTTCCAGAACCGTTATCAATGATCCCGCTACCGGAATTGCTGGAGATAAGGTTGCCTGCACCGGATACCGTTCCGCCAACAGTACTCGAGTTGCAATTGAGAAAATCGACGCCATTATCCCCATTCCCAAGCTCGATGGTTCCGGTGACGTCTGTCCCGACATAGTTCCCTTCCACGAGGTTGTCCGCCACCCCAAAGAGCTCGATGCCGTCCCAGAAGACTGAGCCGTTGGCGGCGATGATGTTGCGAGCGGCCGGGGAGGTACCGCCTATCGTGTCGCCCGATCCTCCATAGTAGGCTAAGATACCGTGCGCACTATTCCCAAGGGCGTTTATCCCCGAGACATCCGTCCCAATCTTGTTACCTTGGATTAATGTCGAGTCACTACCTACCAAGGTGATTCCGTCTCCTCGATTCCCCGAAATCACGTTCCCGGCGTCAGTGGAGGTCCCTCCAATCGTGTCCCCCGTCGCCACAACCCAGACGCCACCGCTGTTGCCCTCAGCAATTGTCCCGGTCGGGTCGGTCCCAATGTAACTGTTCTCGATGAGAGCGTCGTCGCCGGTTACAAGAATCCCATAGCCCCCGAATCCACTGATGACCAGGCCCTGCACCGTGACATCGCTGGCCGCGATCGTCAATCCGTTTACGCCGGAACCCGCCTTGGCTCCATTGAGCTCGATGAGTGGCGTGCCCGAGTATCCCGGCTGAGTCGTGCCGTCGATAATCGTCGGATTCGTGATCGCCGGCAGCGCTGAGAGTACGTCGATCGTCTGCTGGCCGGTGCCGATGGCGAAGGTGATCGTCGGATCGCCGACGCCCGCATCGACGTTGTCGATCGCATTTCGGATCGAGCCCGGTCCCCGGTCGAATGAGGTCGTGACGCTGAAAGGCGTGGGCTGGTCTTCCCACAACTCGTCACCGTGTGTTCCGTCGTTGGCGGTGAAGAAGAGCCCGCCTGAGTCGTTGGTCAGGTCGGTCGGCGTGTCGACAAATGACGAAACCTGCTGCGTTCCCGACGAGGTCCCGTCGCTAATCCAGAGGGCATCCGGCACGGTGAAGAACAAGCTATTGCCGACACCCGTGAAACTCGATCCGATCGCGTTACCCGGCATTGCGGCGACGTCAGTCAAGTCTCCGGCGCCATCGATCTGATAAAGGTTCTCGGACTGGCCGTCGAACGCGCTAAAGTAAAGCACGTTGCCCACCACGGTCAGGTTGCTGGGCGACGAGCTGGCGGGGCCGGGGTTGATGTCGCTGAATAGTTCAGCACCCTGCTGGGTGGCGGAGAAAAGCTCTTGTCCGTAGGTGGAATTGAATGCCCCGAAGTAAAGCTTGCCGTTGAAGCTCGTCAAATCGTAGGGATCCGATCCATTGGTCGGGCTACCACTGATTGGGATAGGGTTCCAGTCGTTGAGGATGAAAAGGTCCGACCCGGTGTAGTTGGGATTGCCGACGACACTGGCGACGAGGAAAGTGGTTCCTGCCGCATAGGTGAGGTCGCCGAGACCGGAGATGTCAGTTGGAGCCGTAAAATACTGGAACTGGTCCCCGGGCGCCGCCTGGGGATCGTAAGACCCGACCTGCTGTTGCTGGCCGTCGCTGCCGGGTACGTACTGGACCCACTCCAGGCTGCCGTCGATGTTGATGAGATCGGCAGGGCCCGTGGCGTCCACCAGGATCGTCGTGCCGGCCGACGTGCCGTCGCTCTGCCACAGGCTGAGCTGACCATTGGCGTCGTCGGCCGTGAAGTACAACTCGCCACCAATGCCGATCAACTGACCGAACGATCCGAAGTTCGTACTGGTCACTTCGGTCGTACCCGAAGCGGTCCCATCGGACTCCCAGAGCTCAGCCTCGTCGTTGATGATGGCCGTGAAGAAGAGGGTATTGCCGACGGCCGTCAGGTTCGCGGGATAAGACGAACCCGCGCCGGGATTGATATCCGCGACCATCGATGTTCCCGAGGTCGTGCCATCACTCTGCCAGAGCTCGGTCCCGTCGGTCCCGTCATTGGCCGCGAAGTAGAATAGTCCGTTCAAGGCTGCGCCATTCGCGGGATTCGAGCTCGCCGGTCCCGGGTTGATGTCGCTCACCAGCATCGCCGGGTAGACCGTAAGCATGGTGCGAGGCTCAAGGAGATCGAGCCAAGGCAATAGGGCCTTCCGACGCGAACGCGATCGTTTCTCTTGCCGGCGAGAACGCCCTTGGCTCTTCATGGTGGAAATCTCCGGGGATTCCGTCTCGTCTTCCATTTCCCGTCCAGGCCGGGAGGTCGCCGGCAGTGACTACACAGTTGCCTTCGGTGAAGAGTCGATGAGAGTCCGGGCATCGTCATCGTGACCCAACCCAGGAAATGCCCAAAGTGGCTCAACCCCGGCCAAATTTGCGGTGAAAATTCAACACGAACCTCGACAATCGGCTCGATTCCGGTCATTGATGCTTGAACTCACCCCTCCTCTGTTGGAAAATCAGGGAGCTTTTGACACGGTAGCGACGACGACGGGCTCTTGTTCCCCGTAGTCTCGAACAACAGACGGGATTGTGGACCCAGTGATGCCGCTACAGTCTCAAACTTTTTATCGAAACGATTGGGAAGTCACATTGGTCCACGGAGCGACGATTGGGCGCGTTTCTGTCGGAATCCGGGTAACCGTCGACAGCTTGCTCGTGGATGAAGAGGTGGAAAAGAGGATCACTGCCGATCCTCTCGAAGGTCGTCTTGAGGCGATCGTGGGACCTGGATAGGTGGTCGAGATAGGTGTTGCGATGGTTTCGAATGGCCGCGAAGCAAACCCCGATTCTGGTCCGCTGATGTCGCCGGACGATGGGTTCGCCGACTTGATGGTGCGCATCCGCGCGGGCGACAACGCGGCCGAGACGGCCGTCTTCCAGCGGTTTGTCCACCGGCTCATCGCCCTCGCTGCCAGCCGGTTCGAGACGTGGCTCCGCGAGCGGGCCGACGTCGAAGTGATCGTGCTTTCGGCCTACAAGAGTTTCTTCCTTCGTAACAATCGGGGCGAGTTCGACCTGGCGGGCTGGGACGAGCTTTGGGCGTTGCTCACCGTCATCACGCTGCGAAAGTGTCGCAAGCGGCGCAAGTATCTGCTCGCGCACATCCGCGACCTGAGTCGCGAGGTACATCCATCCGGAGCCAATGGAACCCCGTCGTGGCTTCCCGACCACACCCCGACACCCGCCGAAGCAGCGACCCTCGCCGAGACCGTCGAACAGTTGTTTCGGGCCATGAGCACCGAGGATCGGCCTATCGTCGAGCAGATCCTCGTTGGTTACACGGCCGGCGAAATCGCCGAGCGGCTTGATTGCTCGGCAGTACCGTCCGCCGCGTGCGACAACGGGCCAAGCATCGACTCCAGCGATTGATCGAGGCCGACAATACCCACGCGGAGACAACCTGATGGCGGAAGATCTAGCGATCCACTCAGGAACACGGTCGATCCCTCCGGTTGCTTGCTCCGTAAGCACCCACTTGTCCCCCGACCCGCGCTGGATAGTGCCGTTTGGGAAGGCATCCAGCAGATCGTCCGATCATTCCGCGAGGCACTGCGGGAAGGAAAACGACCAGCGATCGAGGCGTATGCCTCCGAGGAAATCGCCCATCGAAAAACGGTGCTGGTCGAGCTGATCCATGAGGAGATGGAATTTCGGTTCAAGGCCGGCGAGTCCTGCGGCCTGGCGTCGTACCTGGAGCGCTTCCCCGAGATCGCCGACGATCCTCACGCCCTGATCGACCTGGTCGTGTCCGAATCGGACCTGCGGCGAGAGACGATCCAAACGCGAGAACAATCCGCCGAACCGGAGAGCACCGGCGGCGTGGCGAGGCCACCGGCCCGCATCGGCCGCTATGAGCTGGGGGACGTAATCGGGCAAGGAGCATTCGGGGTCGTTCACCGGGCGTGGGACACGACGTTGCATCGCGCAATCGCCCTGAAACGGCCGAGGCACGGGACGCTCGAGTCGGAAGAGGCGGTCGAGCGGTTCCTGCGCGAGGCCCGGAGCGTGGCGGGCTTGCGCCATCCGCATATTGTGCCGGTCTTTGATGCCGGTCAGTTCGAAGGCGAGCCCTTCCTGGTCAGCGCCCTCGTCGAGGGCAGGGACCTGGCCGATGCGCTGGCCGTCTCCCGTCCGCGGGTCCGCCAGGCCGTCGAATGGATTTCCTCACTGGCCGATGCGCTGGAGCACGCTCACCGCCTTGGGGTGATCCACCGCGACGTTAAGCCTTCGAACGTACTGATCGATCGCGAAGACCAGGTCTACCTGACCGACTTCGGGCTGGCCAAGAGCGACGGTCGGCGATGCGTCCTTGACCTTCGAGGGCCAGGTGATCGGCACGCCGGCCTACATGGCTCCCGAGCAGTCGCGAGGCGAGAAAGCCAAACTCGACGCGCGAACCGACGTCTACAGCCTGGGGGTCATCCTCTACGAGCTGCTGACCGGCACCCGGCCGTTCACGGGTGCGGGGCGATTGCTGACGGTCCAGATTGAGGAGGAAGAACCACGCCCTCCGCGACGGCTCGACAGCACGGTCCCGGCCGATCTCGAAACCGTCTGCCTCAAGGCGATGGCCAAGCCGCCTGGCCATCGCTATGCGAGCGCGGCCGAACTCAGGGATGATTTGCGTCGTTGGTTGCGCGGTGAGCCGGTGCGAGCCAAACCGGTCGGTCCGCTCGGGATATTGTGGCGCAAATGCCGCCGCAAACCGCTCCTCCCCAGCCTGGCTGCCTCGCTGGCTCTGGCCGTGGCGATCGGTTTCATCGGCGTGACCCGGGAGTGGCGGCGGGCCGAGGCCTTCCGCCGCCGCGCCGAGACCAACCTCGCCGAAGTCCAGAGCCAGCGCAAACGCGCCGATCAGGCCCTGCTCCAGGCCACGCGCACACTCGCAGGCTCAGTTTCTTCAGTGAGAAAGGCTCGCTGGGTTTCCGGGGACCTCGGGTCGGCCGCGTGCAAGAGCAGTCCTTGCTCAGGGAACTCTATCAGGGCTTGAGCAAGCAATCGCACGACGACCCGGTCATCCGTCGCGATCTGGCCTTCGCGACCGCACAGATCGCCGGTCTTTCGGAGGGGAGGGCCTTCGGACAGGAAACTCTGTCCGCCTGGCGCGAAGCCGAGACACTCTATGAAATTGTCGCAAAGGACGAGCCGACGAACACCCACGTCCAAATCTGGTTCGCCTACTGTCTCACTCGACGAGCTCTATTCTCCGCCAGATGGGCCGGATGGAGGAAGGAGACGGCCTCTTGTTCAAGGCTGAGGAACAGTGGCGGCGCACACTCGCAATCGCCGAAGCGCAACTTGCCCGGAATCCCGATAAACCCGAATTACGGAAGGCCTTGGCCGACTGCAACCTCCACTTCGCTCGCATCGAAAGGGAACTGGGCCGGATGCCCGAGGCTCTGGCCGCCTATCGCCGCGCCCGTCAACTTGTTGAAATCGATCCTCAATCATGGTGCCGCGAAGCTGCGGATAACCGAACGAGTGTTTTCCGGCACCAAGAACCCGATGATACACTCGCGGTCCTTCACCACTCCTCCGCGCTAATGGATGAGTGCCTCGGAGATGATACTTCAAGGCTGTGGTCCCAGGTCGAACTGGCCCGAATTCTTTACTGGACTGCCGTAACCGAAGACCACCTGGACCACGCGGCCGACGCGGTTCGCAATTTCCAGCGCGCAGCGGAGCTATTGGAAGGCCTCGATCGAGCCGACGCTCTGGCGGAATCAAATCGGGGCACCCTGGCGACGTGCTACCACTGCATCGGCCGTCTGGATGTCGACAACGGGCGGCCGAGCGATGCCCTCGAACCCTTTCGAAGAGCGATCGCGATCCGCGAGGCCTTGCACAGGTCCGACCCAGTGAATATCACCCATCGAGACGATTGCGCCGGCTCCTGGCATCGGCTAGGAGAGGCGATCGAGGATCTCGGCCGGCCTGACGACGCGGCGGCGGCCTATCAGAAGGGTCTCGCCTACCGCCGGCTCATCGCCCTCGCTGCCAGCCGGTTCGAGACGTGGCTCCGCGAGCGGGCCGACGTCGAAGTGGTCGTGCTTTCGGCCTACAAGAGCTTCTTCCTTCGTAACAATCGGGGCGAGTTCGACCTGGCGGGCTGGGACGAGCTTTGGGCGTTGCTCACAATCATCACGCTGCGAAAGTGTCGCAAGCGGCGAAGTATCTGCTTGCGCACATCCGCGACGCGAGTCGCGAGGTACATCCATCCGGAGCCAATGGAACCCCCTCGTGGCTTCCCGACCACGCCCCGACGCCCGCCGAAGCGGCGACCCTCGCCGAGACCGTCGAACAGTTGTTTCGGACCATGAGCACCGAGGATCGGCCTATCGTCGAGCAGATCCTCGTCGGTTACACGGCCGGCGAAATCGCCGAGCGGCTTGATTGCTCGGCACGTACCGTCCGCCGCGTGCGACAACGGGCTAAGCATCGACTTCAGCGACTGATCGAGGCCGACAATACCCACGTTGAGACACCCTGATGGCGGAAGATCTAGCGATCCATTCAGGAACACGGTCGATCCCTCCGGCTGCTTGCTCCGTAAGCACCCACTTGTCCCCCCGACCCGCGCTGGATAGCGTCGTTTGGGAGGGCATCCAGCAGATCGTCCGATCATTCCGCGAGGCACTGCGGGAAGGAAAACGACCGGCGATCGAGGCGTATGCCTCCGAGGAGATCGCCCATCGAAAAACGGTGCTGGTCGAGCTGATCCATGAGGAGATGGAATTCCGGTTCAAGGCCGGCGAGTCCTGCGGCCTGGCGTCGTACCTGGAGCGCTTCCCCGAGATCGCCGACGATCCTCGTGCCCTGATCGACCTGGTCGTGTCCGAATCGGACCTGCGGCGAGAGACGATCCGAACGCGAGAACAATCCGCCGAACCGGAGAGCACCGGCGTCGTGGCGAGGCCACCGGCCCGCATCGGCCGCTATGAGCTGGGGGACGTAATCGGGCAAGGAGCATTCGGGGTCGTTCACCGGGCGTGGGACACGACGTTGCATCGCGCAATCGCCCTGAAACGGCCGAGGCACGGGACGCTCGAGTCGGAAGAGGCGGTCGAGCGGTTCCTGCGCGAGGCCCGGAGCGTGGCGGGCTTGCGCCATCCGCATATCGTGCCGGTCTTTGATGCCGGTCGGCTCGAAGGCGAGCCCTTCCTGGTCAGTGCCCTCGTTGAGGGCCGGAACCTGGCCGATGAATTGGCCGTCTACCGTCCGCGGGTCCGCCAGGCCGTCGAGTGGATTTCCTCACTGGCCGATGCGCTGGAACACGCTCACCGCCTCGGAGTCATCCACCGCGACGTCAAGCCTTCGAACGTGCTGATCGATCGCGAGGATCGAGTGTACCTGACCGATTTCGGGCTGGCCAAGAGCGCCGCTGGCGATGCCTCGCTGACGTTCGAGGGTCAGGTGCTCGGCACGCCGGCCTACATGGCTCCCGAGCAGTCGCGGGGCGAGAAAGCTAAACTCGACGCCCGAATCGACGTCTACAGCCTGGGAGTCATCCTCTACGAGCTGCTGACTGGCACCCGGCCATTCACGGGTGCGGGGCGATTGCTGACGGTCCAGATTGAGGAGGAAGAACCGCGCCCTCCGCGACGGCTCGATAGCACGGTCCCGGCCGATCTCGAAACCGTCTGCCTCAAGGCGATGGCCAAGGCGCCTGGCCATCGCTACGCGAGCGCGGCCGAACTCAGGGATGACTTGCGTCGTTGGTTGCGCGGTGAGCCGGTGCGAGCCAAACCGGTCGGACCGCTCGGGATATTGTGGCGCAAATGCGGCCGCAAACCGGTCCTCCCCAGCCTGGCGGCCTCGCTGACTCTGGCCGTGGCGATCGGCTTCATCGGCGTGACCTGGGAGTGGCGGCGGGCCGAGGCCTTCCGCCGCCGCGCCGAGACCAACCTCGCCGAAGTTCAGAGCCAGCGCAAACGCGCCGATCAGGCCCTGCTCCAGGCCACGCGCACACTCGCGAGGCTCGCTACGATCAGTGCGAGGGGCGAGTTGGGTATCCGGGGACCTTTGGCCGGGCGCGTGCAGTTGCAATCCTTGGTCACCGAACTCTACCAGGGTTTGAGCACACAATCGCACGACGACCCGACCACCCGTCGCGAGCGGCGTTCGCGGCCGTGCAGATTGCCCGCCACCTGGAAGAGAACTACTCGGGGCGCGAGCAGGAGGCCCTATCCGGCTGGCGAGACGCCGAGAAACTCTATGAATCCCTCGCGGGTGACGAGACGGCAAACCCCCGTGTCCACTTTTGGTTCGCGTATTGTTTCATGCGGCGAGGCGGCCTGCTCCGCCGGTTGGGCCAGACGGAGGAGGGGAACGGTGTCTGGATCAAGGCTCGGGAACAATGGCGGGCGCCATCGCGATCGCCGAAGCGCGAGTGGACCAGGATCCTCATAACGTCGATTTCTCAAGCGCCCTGGCCGACTGCATCCTCCACTCGGGTTACATGGACAGCGATATGGGCCGGAGCTGGACGCCGAGGCTGCCTTCCACGCGCCCGTGACATCGCCGAAGCGAACTTGCATCGCACAACCGACGAATCTCCGGGGAGCCCCACGGCGATTTTCCTGGTCGCGAGTCAGAGCCTCGCTCTGAAACTACTGGACCAACGCCCTGACGAGGCAATTGCGATCCTTCACCACGCAGCCGCACTGATGGAAGGGAAAAACGGGGAAAATCCTTCACGCGTGTGGACTCAGACCGATCTCGCCCGAATTCTCTTCTGGACTGCCGCGACCGAAGATCGCATCGACCGGGCAGCCGACGCGATTCGCGACTTCCAGCGCGCCGCCGAGCGATTCGAAGGTCTCGACCAAGTCGACGCCCTGCCGGATTCGAATCGGGGCACCCTGGCGACGTGCTACCACTGCATCGGCCGTCTGCATGTCGACAACGGGCGGCCGAGCGAGGCCCTCGAACCCTTTCGAAGAGCGATCGCGATCCGCGAGGTCTTGCACAGGTCCGACCCAGTGAATATCACCCATCGAGACGATTGCGCCGGCTCCTGGCATCGACTAGGAGAGGCGATGGAGGATCTCGGCCGGCTTGACGACGCGGCGGCGGCTTATCAGAAGGGTCTCGCCTACCGCCGCCCGCTGGTGAACCCAGCCACGGGGAACGTCCGATTCCGCAAGGGGCTCAACGAACAGTTGCAGGATCTGCACCGGCTCTGGATCAAGATGGGACGACCGGCCCGGCGCTGGAGATCGCCCGGGAGCGCAAGGCCCTCTGGCCGGACGACCCCACCGTCGCGTTGAGCGTCGCGGGCGAGTTCACGACAGCCGCGGTTCGGGTCCAGGACGGCGAGATCATCCTGACGCCCCTCCTCAGAAGGATCGCCCGTCAATACGCCCTCGAGGCCCTCGCGATGGCGCCGACGCCATGCGGCTGGTCGCGAGGAAGTCACATCTCGCCCAGACGCACCATTGAGTCGGTCCGGCGACCCGGTGGTTCGGCTCACGTTTGTCCCAGGCAACGCGGCGGGCGCGGAGGTCCGCCCCGGATCGGATCGGTGCTCAAAGAGCACCCTGCGATCAGCTCGTGTCTCTGTTCTTCAACGCGGCTTCATGATCGTCACGCGTCCCTTCGTTTTCCACTCGTAGCCAGCCACTTCGTTTCGCGGTGTCAGCGTATATTCAACCCCGGGCTCCATCTTGGCGTACTCATTCCGAGGGATGAGGACCTCCATCTCCCGGAGGTTCTGAGAGCCACCGGTGAAAGAGCCCGTCGTGATTCGCCCGCGAACTTCCGGATGGCCGGCGGCCTTGAACAGAAACTCCTTGCCCGCCGCCTGGAGGAAAATCTTCAACTGCTGCCAAGGCTCCTCGTCGAACCACTCCTCACCGTGCAGCAAGAGGTGACCGGAACCATCGTTTCGGGACCGTAGATTCGCTTGTTTGATCATGTCGGGGGCGTCAGCCGAGTCCGCCCAGTAGGCCCGACTGATCGTGATCGCCCGGTGCTCTCTTTTCAAGGGATTCTCCACCCGGGCGTACTTGCCGAAATGGTCCGAAAGTTCCTCACACCGATAAGGGTTGCCGTAGCGGAAGACCGCGTCGCGCTCGCCCAAGGCGTATCGCTTGCCCCAGGTCGCGGCCAGCGGCACCTCGCTCAGGTCGTTGAAGGTGTTGACGTGAGTCAGCAGCCCCATGGTGTTCGCGTCGAGGCTGTTCTGCCCGAGCGTCGTGTAGTTCAGGCGGACCCAGCGGCCACCCACGAAGACCTCGTTGAACGTATGGTTGGCATATCCCGTGGCGCGGTGAGGCCCAAGAGCAGTGTGCGGCGCACCCGGTGATTCGTGATCTTGTCGCGAACCATCGCCATCTGCGCGGTTCGTTGGCATCGACCAGCGGAATGCCCAGGACCATGCGGGTCGGGATCCCCACGGCACGCAGGACGGACGTCAGGTACACGGCCGATGACGTGCATGTGCCGTGGATCCGGTGGGCGAACATCGAGCGGCCGAATAGCTCGTGCTCGAGCTGCTCCTGAGTCGTCCAGGCGCGGTTCCCCTTGTCCGACTCGAATTTGGCCTCGGTCCCGGGGTAGATCGCCGCGTGTCCCTCGGGGTAATGGATATAGTGCGTGCAGAACATGTTCGTGAATTTCGAGTTCGCGAATAGCCAACGAGAAACCTGGATGACAAGCTCTCGGTCGTCGAGCTGCTCCGGGTCGATGCCCGCGGACTTGAGCGCGGCCACCAGGTCGCGCCGCATGCCGGCATCCCAATTGGTCGTGATGCCGGGACGCAGGTAGTCCTTCATGACCTCGGCGTCGCGCCGCCAGTCCGGATTGCTCCGGATGGCTTTGGCGTTGCTGTTCAGCGGATAGTGGATGACCTCCAGCTCGACAAAATTCGAGCCTCGTACTCGGACGCGGGCATCTTGGTAGTCGTCGTTCAGGCATTCCAGGTTCACCGGCGGCATGACCTTAACGACCGACCGGATCGTGTAGGTGAACTCCCGGCGCCGTTGCCAGTCGCCGTCGGGGATCCCGTCATCGGCTGTGCTGAGTTTCCTGGGATCGGTCTGGTATTTATGGATTTCTTGAAAGTCCGTCAGTCCGTCGCCGTCGGTATCCGTGTCCTTTCCCGAAGAGTCAGGCTTGAGGAACTGGCCGGCCATCTCGACCGTCGTCCCGCTGGTCATCGTCAGGGGATAGCGATCATCGCGCGGTTCAGGGACTGGCTGATCGCCGCGTGCGAGGAGGTTCGGTGATGACGGTTGGGCCAATACGCCCGCGCCTCTCGCGACTACGCCGACCAAAATTGCGACCACCGCAGCCGATTTCAGTCGATTCAGGATCATGGCTCTCAACGCTCCTTCGGCAAGCGGAACGACCGCGGCCGGGACCATGGCGGCAGAGGCACTCTCTGCGATGTAATGGACCGCTGCCTTTACCGACGATTGTTTCCAGGTCGTGGAGACGACCGCCGATACGGCGCCAGGGACCAGGGCCGCGGCTAGCTCTCCAAACAACCAAACCCATCACACTTTACACAAAAATCTGGGTTTCTCCTATTGGCGATTTCCTTCCTCAGCCGGCACGCGCAAAAGCTGACGTGCACCTAAGCTGGCGTAACGTTGGCAACCCGACTCTTGAGCCAATCGTCCGTGGCCCTTACAATGGTGGAAGTCTTTCGTCGAGCCTCGCTGAGCCGGCCGGAACCGGAAGGGGCTTGGTCTTCGCCAGAGAGAGGTGCATCTTGCCCAGCACATGGACTGAAACCGACCCGACCCGGAATGCCCAGCGCGACAAGCTGGTGGAAACCCTGCGCGGCTACGGCCGAGTGGCGGTCGCCTTTTCGGGGGGGATCGACAGCACGGTCGTGGTCCAGGCCGCTTATGAAGCCCTGGGCGATGCGGCCATCGCCGTGACGGCGGTCTCCGACAGCCTCGCCGCCGGCGAGCTTGAGGAAGCTCAAGAGCTGGCTCGGAAAATCGGCGTCCGCCACCGGGTGATCCGCACCGAGGAGTTCGCCGACCCAAATTATCTGCGCAACCAGACCGATCGCTGCTATTTCTGCAAGAGCGAACTGTACGGGCGGCTGTCGGGGATGCAGGCGGACCTTGGAGTTGACGTGATCGCCTCGGGGGCCAACACCGACGATATGGGGGACTACCGCCCCGGCCTCCGCGCCGCCAGCGAGCACGGGGTGCGGCACCCACTCCAGGAGTGCGGGTTGAGCAAGGCCGACGTCCGTGCGCTGGCCCAGGCCTGGGGCCTGCCCACCTGGGACAAGCCGGCGACCCCCTGCCTCTCCAGCCGGATCGCCTATGGTGAAGAGGTGAGCCCCGAACGCACCCGGATGATCGACCAGGCCGAGCAGTGGCTCCGCCAGCGAGGCATCCGCATCGTCCGGGTCCGCTACCACAAAGGTGACCTGGCCCGCATCGAGGTTCCTCTGGATGACCTGGCTCGCCTGGTCGAGCTGGAAGTGCGCGGCGAGCTGATCCGGACCTTCCGCGCCCTCGGCTTCAAATTCGTCACGCTCGACCTCGAAGGGTTCCGCTCGGGCAGCCTCAACAGCCTCATCTCACCGGAGAGTTTGCTCAAGGGAGTCGCCGGTCGTGCCCCCATGCAAGCTTCTCGATAGGTTTGCATGGTTTCCGGCGGCTCGCAACGAACAACTAACCATCGGGCGCCTTTTTATGCCTCGGGTCTCCTGCCGGTGTGGCGAAAAACTGCAAGTTCCGGCTGATGGTCCCGAGCGGATCGAGTGTCCGAAATGCGGCGCGAAGATCCGCTTGCGACGGCCGACGCCTGAGGAGATCGAGGCGGCCGGCGATGGCTTCGTGCGGTTTCACTGCCCTTGTGGCCGGCGGCTCAAGGTCCCCATCAAAGGGCGACCCGCGGCGGGCAAATGCCCCGACTGCGGGCGAGTTGTCCCGGTCCCTGAAAACGCTTGGCACCCGTCAACGCCCGGGCGAAAATCGGTACCCGGTGATCCCGAAGCACGGACCGAGGAAATGGACGCCAACGACCTGGCCGCCCTGGAAGAATGGGCCGCCCCCCATCTGGCTAATTCCAGTCGCACCGACAAGCCGGGCGAGAAGACGACCTCCTTGCTCACGACCTTACCCGGCCCCGATCCCGTCGCTGACACCGCATTGATCAGCAAGGCCGGGCCCCCTAATTCCGCCGTCAAGTTCGAGGCCGGCATGCGCATCTGCCCCCGCTGCAAAAAGCCCATCCACCTGGGCGCCTCCACCTGCCGCGCATGCGGCACGCCTGTCCCTCGCCAGTAAAAGGCGAGGTCGAATCCAGATGAGATCCGGACCAGAACTTGATCGAGATCTCAAACGATTGACACGGAGGACTGACTGAGATGCGACGAATCGTCAGCATGCTGGCCTGGGTTATGTCTGCGTTCGCCGCGTTGGCATCCGCCGACGAGCCAGCCGGCCCGTTTCAGGGCGAGTGGCGTACCACAATCGGCGTGGTCAAGCTCGCGCAGAAGGGGGAAGCCGTGACCGGTACATACGGACTGAACGGCCAGTTTCCTTTCAACGGCACCGCCTGCCTAGTATGAGGAAGGCCAAGCCAAAGGGGACGCCCGGTTTACACTCGACCCGACGTGGAACGCCTTCACAGGCGGCTTCCAGGTTCGCAACGGGCCGGGCGGCTAGTGGAACGGTTGGCGGCCCGACCCGAAGGCTCGCACCGACAAGCCGGGCACATTCGCCGGCCTCTGGTTGACCGACCTCGGGCTGATGGAGTTGCAATAGGACGGATCGAAGGCCAGAAGCGCGGCGCCGAGGAGTTCGGCCGCGAGATCAAGGCCAGGGCGTCCGCCGGCGCCGCCAAGTACCTGCCCTTGATTCGCGAGGCCAAGGATGGAACCTGGATCGACGGCTTCCTCGCCTTCCGCGACGACTTCGAGTTCGCGGATGACGCTCACGACACCATCGCCGCGTTCGCCGAACTCAGGGCCAAGCACGTCGAGCCAGCCAAAAAAGCGCTCAACTAAGCACGTCAGCGATTCCAGCAGGGCAAACAGGACGAGGGATATGAGAAGTACCAAGAGATCGTCCAGTCGTACTACGCGTCACCCCTCTATCGAAACCTGAAGAAGTGGCTGGAGGAACGAAAGTAGCAGCGGCAAACTTTGATATTGACGAGTCTCGCACCCACTTGAAAGTCGGACGAGCCTGAGAATCGAAAGAGTAAGATGAAGAGTAAGATTAGGAAGATGATTAAGAGCAAGATAAAGATTAAGAGTAGGATTTCATTCATGCATTCCGGGACGCCATCGCCTTCCTTGCACAGGGCTCGGCGAGGCGAATAGAGTCTTAATCCTAATCTTACTCTTAATCTTAATCGTCTTCCTAATCTTACTCGTCATCTTAATCTTAATCCTCTTCCTAATCTTAATCGATGTTTGTCGGATCTATTCGTGCCTGAGAGCCGACACAGGGTCGATCCGCGCGGCGTGTCGCGCGGGGTATACCGCGGCGAGCGTGGTCACAAGGACAGTGAACAGCAACA
>CAWAAW010000103.1:0-314882 GCA_963779785.1 uncultured Planctomycetota bacterium | reverse complement strand
CCGTCACGGCCATCCAGGGGGGAAGACGAAGATCGCGGCTTTCAGATCGATCTTGATGTCACGCATGACCATCGAGCGGACCCAGGCGTCTCCCGGATACGAGGCGGTCCAGGCGAGAAGCAGGCCGAGCCCGGCGCCGAGGAGGCCGATCAAGGCGCCTTCGACCAGGAAGATGAACTGGAGGTCCCGGTTGTCGGCCCCGACGGCTTTCATGATGCCGATCTCGCGCGTCCGCTCGAGGACGCTCATCAGCATCGTATTGGCGATGCCCAGGGCCGAGACCAAGAAGCGCCACAGCGGCGACGCAGGTCATCCCGCCGAAAATCAAAAGATAAATGAGTCGCTGTCGCTCGATGAATTCGATGGCGGCTCGGCTGTCGAGGCCCAGCTCTTTGACGCGAGCGACGACGTCCTTGACGTTCTGCTCGGAATCCACGAACAGGACCGCCTGATTCACGCCGTCTTTTTCCGTATCGGATTCTCGGAAGTAAAGATCCATCGCGGTCTGGTAGGGCAGAAGCACGTCGGAATCCACGCGCAAGGGATCCCAGGGTCCCTTCTGTTCCTCGTCGGTCGGTGCACGGATCACACCGGCGATTGTGATATTCCTCGGTGATAGACCTCCGGCTCGGTGGCGGAACCCCCTTGCAGGGCCTTGCGCAAGACCTCGGCTTCCGGCTTGGTGAGGCCGAGCTTGTCGAGAGCTCCGGGGAGGCGTGCCGTCACCTTGTCGAGCGCGGCGCGTCCTTCACGGCTCATGATTCCGCGCAGCCCCATGACGTAGATGCCAAGATCCCGGTTCGGACTTTTGGGTGCGGAACTCGAGACGCAGGGGCTTGCCGATCACAGCCCTCGATGTCCGCATCGTTCACGAGGCCGAGGCGGTACGCGAGGAATTCGCTCACGACCACCGCACGCTGGTCCGGAGTGTCGAAGAAGCGGCCGGCGACGATCCGGCGCCGACAGGCCTCGTCGTCCGGGCGCGCCGAGACGATCTGCACACCCTCGGATTTCTTCCCGAGAAGGGCGAAACCATTGTTATATACGAGCGGGATCAGGCGAGAGACGTGCGGTAAAGCGGCAAGTGTGTTCAAGCGTTCACGTGATAGTTCCGTGCGTACCTGTGACCGGCTTGGACCGTTGCGTCAGTTCCGCGAGCGACTTGCGTATCCGGTCGCGCCGCGCGTCCGTCATGGTTCCTTCGACTTTCACTTCGCGGGAGTCGGACGTCGTGCTGGCGTGGGTTCCAATTCGGGAAGACCTGGACTCTTCTCGAGATGTCTTGACGGTGGGATTCGCGGTCGATCGTTTCCTGAACGCCTTCGCCGATCGAGAGGCTGGCGGCGAGCACGAACGCGCCGAAGACCACGCCCAGGGTGGTGAGAAGCGTTCGAAGCTTCTGCTGCCACAAGGCGACGACGGGCAAGGTCAGCAAGTCGGTCAGTCGCACGGAGTGTCTCTCCATCGGTCGCCATTCTCGTTAGGAAAGCAGCCGTCCATCTTTGAGCCGGAGCACGCGATCGGTGCATGCGCCGGCAAGTTCTTCGTCGTGCGTGACCAGGACCAGCGTCGCGCCGTGGCGCTCGACGTGCTCGAGGATCAGACCCATCACCTCGTTCGCCGTGGCGCTGTCAAGGTTGCCGGTCGGCTCGTCCGCCAGCACGATCTCCGGCCGGTTGACCAGGGCGCGTGCCACCGCAACGCGCTGATTCTCGCCGCCGCTCAATCTCGGTGGGGCGATGATGCAGGCGATGCCCCAGCCCGACCGATTCCAGGGCCTGCTTGGCCAGGGCGCGACGTTCCCGCGGGGATCGGCCGGCGAAGATCATCGGCAGCTCGACGTTCTCGAGCGCGGTCCGTGAAAGGATCAGGTTGAACGACTGGAAGATCATGCCGACCGTCGCCGATCGGAATCGAGAAAGCTCGCGCCGCGAGAGCCGGTCCATATCGTGCCCCGCCACGCGCAGTTCGCCCGACGTGGCGTGGTCAAGTCCGCCAAGCAGGTTGAGCAGCGTCGATTTTCCCGACCCCGACTTGCCCAGCAACGCGACGCGCTCGCCGCGCATCACCTCCAGCGTCACCCCTCGCAGGGCGTATACGGGCGAAGCGGCTGAACCGTACGATTTGGTGAGCTCACCCGTCCATATCATGATCCCCGCATCCACGGCAGGAGCCAGAATCGGCACAATCTTCATCTCCGACCAGCGAATCTTACATCTGTAGAATGCCAGGCTCAGTATAACATAGCGGGAACCTCGAACCAGTCCAATTGAGTGCGAGCTTCGAGGCGACCGTTCTGGTAGGGTTGAAGGTCGTTCCTCGATCAATTCCCGAGGTCCTTTCGGTCCATTGACGTGGAGGGTGACAAAATGCGGAAACCCGGACTGACTCGCCGCGGTCTTGTCGGACTCTCCGGCGGGGCCGCGCTTGCCGGCGCATTGGCCGCTGGCCCCGTTGGCCTCCTATTCTATAAAAGTCGAGGTCATTCATGAACGCCGCGAACTCTCGCCGTGAATTCCTCCAACAAGCCGCCGCCCTGACGGTCACGGTCGGGCTGCCAACCACGTCCCGGGCGGACGAGCCTCTGACAATGCCAATCGTCGATACACACCAGCACCTCTGGGATCTCTCTCGCTTCAAGCTTCCCTGGCTGAAGGGCGACGCGAAGCTGGACCGCTCATTCCTGATGGAAGACTACCGGCAAGCGACGCAGGGTCTCAATGTCGTCAAGTCTGTGTACATGGAAGTGGACGTCGATCCGTCGCAGCAGGCGGCCGAAGCTGATTACGTACTCGACCTGATCCGTCGGGGCGGCTCGACCATGGCTGGCGCGGTGATCTCGGGCCGACCCGCGGCGGAGGGTTTCGCGGCCTACCTCGCCCGCTACAAGGATCAACCCGCGATCAAAGGGCTGCGCCGGGTGCTTCATGCCGCGGAAACGCCCCCGGGCCACTGCCTCGACAAGCCATTCATCGATGGCATCCGCCTGCTCGGCAAGCTCGGCTTGAGCTTCGATCTGTGCATGCGACCCGGCGAGCTCGGGGATGCGGCCAAGCTGATTGACGCCTGCCCCGATACGTCGTTCATCCTCGACCATTGCGGCAACGCCAGCGTCCGGACCAAGGACCTCTCCGGCTGGAAAGCCGACATCGGCCGCCTCGCCGAGCGGAAGAATGTGGTGTGCAAGGTCTCGGGCATCGTCGCTTCGGCCGCGCCGGGCCCCTGGACGGCCGACGACCTCGCGCCGATCGTCAACCACGTATTGGATCAGTTCGGCCCCGATCGCGTCGTCTTCGGCGGCGACTGGCCTGTGTGCACTCTCGCCGCGACCTATCGCCAGTGGGTCGAGGCACTGCGCCAGATTGTCGCCGACCGGCCTCCGACTGCCCAGCGGAAACTGTTCCACGACAATGCGATCCGGGTCTATCGACTTGCCTGACGAGCGACTACCGCGAAGGCCGGAAGGCAAGAAGGCAAGTGGGTATGCTCGATTCCTCTCGACAGAATGTGATGAGTTGCTATAACTCTACCCAGTCAAGGAGTCTAGGCCGATCCGCAAGTCCGTGCTCCAGGATGGAGGCGAGGCATGAGCGACCAGTCGTTGGGACAGCGTTCTCGGTCGTCAAAGCGCTCGATCTCGGCAGTCATCCAATGCGTCGTGTCAGGAATAGCGATTGGCATTGCCTCGACACAGGCCGTATATGGTCAAGACCGTGTCCCCTCGCCTCCAGTCGACTTGGACTCGTACGATCCCGTTTCGGCACCCAAGGACTTACAGCTCAAGCGAAACGAGTTTGTGGTCCCAACAGACGTCCCGCTACCGCGCCCTGTGGGCGTCGCGGAGATTCTAGGATTGTTGGATGCCGATCTACAGAACCCCTTCGCCAAGGAAGCCGGCTCAAACGATCAGGAAAAAGCGGTTCTGACCAATTCATACGCCGTAGCGAACACGGTGGAAGCACTTCTCCAGAAAGCCCATGTCTGTGACCAAGAGAAAAAGTGGGTTAAGTCGCTAGAATATTACAATCAGGCGATTGTCTGTAGTCCCGGAACTGTGGAAATTCGTTTCAACCGCGCCAGCGTGCTGATCAGTCTGGGACGTTTCTCCGAAGCTCTCAATGATCTGGACTTCTTCATCCAGCAAAAGTCGGACCTTTTCTGTGCTTACGCGATGCGCGGTTATGTTCGGTTTATGCTCGTCAAACTCGACGGGGATGATGCCGCTTTCAAACCTGCCTTGGCCGATATCACCAGAGCACTCGAGCTAAAACCCAACGACCCGTACTCGCGGTCCGTCCGGGGAATGATCGCGGCCAGAAGGGACGACTACGACCAGGCGATCGCCGATCTCTCCTGGGCGATCGAACATCAATGCGACGGCGGAGACGCTCGTTACTTTCGAGGATGCTCATTCGCGACGAAAGGCGAGACCGACCGGGCAATCGCCGATTTGACGGAGGCACTAAAGAGTTTTCCGAAGAGCGATGACATTTATAATCGTCGCGCTCAACTTTATGCCGGACAAGGAGACGTTGATCGTGCTCTAGCCGATTTGGACCAAGTAGTCCGGCTTCGACCTGATGATGCGATAGGATATCTCCAGCGCACGGTCCTTCTGATGTTCAAAGGCGACAAACGCCGAGCCCTGGCGGATATCGAGAACGTGGTTCATCTCCACTCCGAATCGTCCGTGGTCCGCTTCATGCATGCGATTATGCTGTATCTCGCCGAGCCCGAGAGTGACCGCGCTCTCGCCGAGATGGACAAAGCGATTGGCCTCGACCCCCGGGTCATCCTTTACCCGGCCTTTCGCTGCTTCCTGAATGCCAAGAAAAACAAGTACGGACCCGTCTTCAAGGATCTGGCTATTTGTACCGCGATACTTGCGCAGTCTCGTCTAGGGCAATACGTGAATTGCGACACAAAGTTAAATCGATTCGAAGTTGTCGCGGGTCTGGTGACACACGATCGTTGCACGTTGGGGTTTCTCGGGAGAATCGATTTCGAGCAGAGCAAATTCTTCTTTGGCATCGGTTTCACGGATGACCCGAACAATCTAGAACACAAGAACCAGGTATCGGGAATTGATCAGCAATTGATCAACCAGAACGTACTGACCCTTCTGGCCGCGACGTTCGCCGGGGCTTCGCATTAGGCTGAAGGCAGCAAAGTCTCACTTTGCGCCACATTCTGCCACGCCTCAGGTCTCGCTCCGTGGAGTTTTTCGGGTCGATGTCCGCGACTTCTTGGAACTCGGCGATTCCTCCGAGTTGCCGGCTTTGTTGGCGGACTTCGACGCCGGCTTGGTTGTCGTTTTGAGCGCTGACTCGCAGTATTCGATGTACTTCTTTGCCGTCACGCGCTTGATCGCCTCGCCGATGACGTCGAGCGGCAGGTCCTCCAGCTTCTTGAACCGCACGCATGACTTTCCCATGTCAAGCGTCTTGCCGGTTTTGGCCCAGGCCTCTTGAAACCACTTTGCGTGGTTCGAGTTGCCGTAGACGCACATGAGATAGAGCGACATGTAGTTCTTCTGGGACGCCAACCCAGCAAACGGCAGCGGTTGCTTGGGGTCGCAATGGTAGCCGGCAGGGTACACTCGGTGCGGCACATAGTATCCGATCATTCCGTACTGAATCCCTTCCTCGTAATCCTTGTCGAGGTTCTTGAGAATGACCTGACGAACCGCCTCGAGAGCCTTGCGTCGATCTTCGGGTAATTCCGAGAGGTACTGCTCGACCGTGGTCGCTTTGCTTTGCATGGCTCACCCTTCCAATGCCGTCACGACAGCCGGGCCAAAACCGGGTTACGCACTTATTTTGCGATAGACAGGCTGTCCGCGATAGTTGCAAGGCATCGAGGCCCGACAAAATACCCGGCGATTGACATCGCTTGCGATGAGTTCTTGATTGTGGGCAAGCGGTGGGAGTCTATGTAGAATGACTAGGCTGCGAACGACAAACAAATGTTCGACAACTGGCTAACCCTGGGACGTTTCGTAGCGCCGCTAGCGAGTCGTCAACACCGCTTCTTGCCATGGCCACCTGATTAAAGGAGGCGGACCCTGAAATCCGGATCATCCCGCCTCCTCCACTCCGCTTTCCTCGTGATGCTGCTCGGCGGGCTGGCGCTCCCCGTCGCGGTTGCGGACGACCTGTCTCTTGCGGAAACCACGTTCTTCGAGACGGACGTGCGGCCTCTCCTGGTCGAGAGGTGCTGGCCGTGTCACGGCGACACGAAAGCACCGAAGGGAGGGCTCCGCCTGACCTCTCGCGTGAACGTGCTTCGGGGCGGCGACAGCGGTCCGGCCGCGGTCGCCGGCAAGCCCGGCGAGAGCTTGCTGGTCCAGGCCGTCCGCTACCAGGATGAGCCCAAGATGCCGCCCAAACAGAAGTTGAAGGATCGAGAAGTCGAGGTCCTGTCTCGTTGGGTCGCGATGGGCCTTCCCTGGCCCAGTGAGAGGGCTGCAACACACGCTCCGGCACAGAAAAGCGGCACAGGCCCGTTCACCGACGAGCAGCGGCGGTTCTGGGCATTCCAGCCGATCAAAGCTGTCGTCGCTCCTGAAGTGCGAGACAAATCGTGGGCGCGATCCGCAATCGACCGCTTCATTTTGGCGAGCTTGGAGCAGAAAGGGTTCGGACCCGCGGAACCGGCGGATAAACGTACCTTGATCCGTCGGGCCACGTTCGACTTGATCGGCCTGCCCCCCTCACCTGAAGAAGTCGACGCGTTCCTGGCCGACAGCTCACCCAACGCGTTCGCCCGGGTCATCGACCGGCTGTTGGCCTCGCCTCACTACGGCGAGCGCTGGGGCCGGCATTGGCTCGATGTCGTGCGTTACGCCGACGCCCGCGACCTGATCCAATTGCCCGCCGAGAGCGACTTTCGCGAGGCCTGGCGCTATCGGGACTGGGTTGTCGCGGCATTCAATCGCGACCTGCCTTATCCGGAGTTTCTCCGCAACCAGATCGCGGGTGATCTGCTCCCGCCCACGCGTCCTGGTGAGATCAATGCGGACGGGTTGGTCGCCACCGGCATGCTGGCCATCGCCGACTTCGTGCCCGGTGACGTCGATAAGGATCAGATGATCGCCGATTACGTCAACGACGAAATCGACGTCATTGGCCGGACCTTCCTCGGGCTCAGCCTCGCCTGTGCTCGCTGCCACGATCACAAGTTCGACCCGATCTCCACCGAGGATTATTACGCCCTGGCCGGCATCTTCTTCAGCACCCGGCTGATCCCCGGCCCCGTGCCCGGCAATACTCCCCTCGTCCGCGTACCACTCCTTCCCAAGGATGAGGTCGCGAAGATTGAGGCGGCAGACGCCGCGGCCAAACGGCGACGGACCGAGCTCGAGCAACAACCTCCCGCAGCGAGCCAGGCCAGGCTGGCCGCCCTGAAGCGTGAGCTGGACGAGTTGAAGAAGAAGCCTCCGCGCGAGATCCCCCGAGCCGTCGTCGTGCAGGACGGTGGGCCCAAGGGCACCCGTCATGAAGGCTTCAAGGATGCACCGGTCTATCTGCGTGGCAACCCGACAAAGCCCGGCAAGACCATCCCTCGCGGCTTCCCGCGGATTTTGACCGGCGAGCATCGAGTCAAAATCACCAACGACAGCGGCAGGCGTCAACTGGCCGAATGGCTGGCGCGACCGGACCACCCCCTGACGGCCCGCGTCATGGTGAATCGGATCTGGCAGCATCACTTCGGCGAAGGCTTGGTCCGCACTCCCAATGATTTTGGAGCGCGAGGCGAACGGCCGACGCATCCGGAGTTGCTCGACTTTCTGGCCGCTCGTTTCGTGGAATCGGGATGGTCGGTGAAGGCGATGCACCGGCTGATCATGCAGTCGTCGGCCTATCAGCAGAGTGGCCGCGCCGCCGCCGTCGCGGCTGCCGGAGACCCGGATAATCGCCTCTTTGGACGTATGAGTCGCCGGCGCCTCGATGCCGAGGCGATCCGTGATAGTCTTCTGGTCGTCGCCGGCCGGCTGGACGCCGCTTCGGGCGGCCCGGCTTTCCTGGATCAAGGGGTGCCGAGGCGGACGTTGTACCTTCTCTCGGCACGCACCGGAGCCAACACATCCGACTTCGGTCGACTGTTCGACCGTGCTGATCCGGGATCGATCGTCGACCGGCGAGGCCAATCGATCGTGGCACCGCAGGCCCTCTTCTTCATGAACGACCCGTTCGTCGGCGACATGGCTCAAGCCCTGGCTGCGCGGGTAGCGAATGAGGCGACGTCGAGCGACGAAGCGCGCATCCAACGACTTTACGCCATCGCCCTGGGCCGGCCTCCGACGCGCGACGAGATCGACGTCGGCTTGCGTCTGCTTACCGCAGACGGCGAAGTCAACCCCTGGGAGCGATATTGTCAGATCGTTCTATGCAGCAACGAGTTTATTTATCTCGATTGAATGGGATCTTTTCCACGAGCGGGCAGGAGGGCGCGATGATCGATGGCGACACTTCCGCGGCGTTGCCGAGCCGCCGCCAGTTGCTCCGGCACGCAGGGGCCGGTTTCGGCGCTTTGGCCCTGTCTGCTATCTTAGCCGACGAGGCCCGCGCGGCCTTGCCCGCAAATCCGCTCGCGCCCAAAGTGCCTCACTTTCCGCCGCGTGCCAAGCGTGTGATCTTCCTCTTCATGCCCGGAGGTCCGTCGCAGGTCGACACTTTCGACCCTAAACCTCGGCTGACGCGTGACCATGGCAAGCCCTCGCCGAAGCTTTACCTGGGCCAGACCAGGAATTTACTGGCCTCGCCGTGGAAGTTCCACAAGCGAGGCGAGTCGGGCCTCGAGGTGAGCGAGCTCTTTCCGCACGTCGGGGCGTGCGCGGATCATCTCTGTGTCATTCGATCGATGGTGGCCGACGACCCCAACCATCCCGGCGGCTGCCTCTTGATGAACACGGGCGAGCGGGTGGCGACTCGCCCGAGCCTGGGTTCCTGGGTGTCGTATGGCCTGGGCACGGAAAATCAGAATCTGCCCGGCTTCCTCGCGATTGGCCCCGGACCACTGATCGAGGGTGGCCGGCAGTACGGCGCCGCCTTCTTGCCGGCGGCGTTCCAGGGAACTTTTGTCTCCGACCTGGAAAGACCGATCCGCAACTTGAAGAACGACCGTGTGAGTCCGGCGCGACAGCGCCGAGAGCTGGATGCTCTGAGGCAACTCAACGAGCTGTACCTGAGTAGGCGAGCCGAAGACAGCCGGCTGAGCGCCCGCATCGAGACGTTCGAGCTGGCCTATCGCATGCAGATGCAGGCTCCTGACGCCTTCGACCTGTCTCGCGAGTCGGAGGTGACGAAGCGGCGTTACGGCATCGACCAGGAGGTGACGAAGGTCTTCGGCCGACAGTGCCTGTTGGCGAGGCGTCTGACTGAGCGTGGCGTGCGATTCATCCAACTGTACCACACGACCGGCGGCTTCCAACCTTGGGATCAGCATGGCGACCTCAAGGGCGGCCATTCCAAAAACGCCCGGGCGACCGACCAGCCTATCGCCGCGTTGCTCCAGGACTTGCGGGCCAGCGGACTTCTGGAGGAGACGCTGGTAATCTGGGGCGGCGAATTCGGCCGGACCCCGGCCGCCCAAGGTCAGGATGGGCGGGACCATCATCCCTACGGCTTCACCATGTGGCTGGCAGGAGGCGGGGTCCGCGGCGGCCTGGCCTTTGGCGCCACCGACGAGTTCGGCTGGGACGCCGTGCAGGACCGGGTCCACGTCCACGACCTGCACGCCACGATCCTCCACCTGCTCGGGCTCGACCACGAAAAACTGACCTACCGCTCCTCAGGGCGAGACTATCGATTGACCGACGTCTATGGGAACGTGGTGAAAGGCATCCTGGCTTGACCGGTCGTGCAGACAGGGATCTGACGCTCCCCGCTCGCCTTTCGTTCGCGAATTCGGTGGCGAGCGGGGAACGTAGCTCCCTGTCTGTTTACCCTTGTTCTTCCGAATTCCTGAATACCACGGCCGGCCTGGTCGTCTATCTCCCAGAGAACAAAACACGGATCGGACATTCGATTCTCAACAGAGCGGACCTCACCTTCCCTGGGAGTCCATATCCATGCGCGGCAATTTTCTCGCGCTGGCCCTGATCGGGCTGGCGGGATCGACCCTGGTGCGCGCCGACGGGCTGCTGATCCCAACCGACCGCGAATTGCCGCCCTTGCGCCTGACCTATCAGCGCATCGAGGTCGCGATCGTGGGGCAGGTGGCCACGACGAAGGTCGAGCAGTCGTACCACAACAGCACCGACCGCGACCTGGAGGCCGAGTATCTCTTTCCACTCCCGGCGGGCGCCTCAGTTCGCGACTTCTCGATGTGGGTCGGCGGCAAGCGGTATCGGGGTAAGGCCATCGACGCGTCAAAAGCGCGGCAAACTTACGAGGACATCGTCCGCCGGCTCCAAGACCCCGGCTTGCTCGAATACATTTCACGCGACCTCTGGAAAGTGCGAATCTACCCCGTCCCGCGCAAGGGCGACCAAAAGATCGAAATCACGTACACGTCGATCTTGCCGGTCGAGGGAGGCATGATCTCATACCAATACCTCCTCCGAAACGGCCAGTCGGTCCCGGCGACGGTCAAGGATTTCACGATGGTCGTCCGCATCGACAGTCCCGACCCGCTCGGGCCGATCTATAGCCCGAGCCACGATGTGGCGATCGACCGCCAGGGCGATCGAAAAGCGGTCGTCAGCTTCGAGCGGAATGCCTGCAAGCTCGACAAGGACTTCCAGCTCTTCTTCGTTCCGAAGGCCGAGCGGATCGGCTTTTCGCTGCTGACCCAGCGCGAGTCGCCCGGCGATCGAGGCTTCTTCCTTTTGATGCTCAGCCCCAGCAACCTGGCCAAGGACAAGGACCCCTCCATACCGCGCGACCTCGTGCTCGTGCTCGACACGTCGGGGAGCATGGAACACGAGAAGCTGCGGCAGGCCAAGGCCGCCTTGAAGCACACCCTCGACACCCTCGGGCCTGATGACCGCTTCGCACTGATCGCGTTCGCCACCACGCCGACACCTTTTCGCCAGAGCCTGTCGGCATCGACGGCCCAGGATCTGCGAAAAGCCCGCGCCTGGGTCGAAGATCTCAAAGCGGAGGGAGGAACCGATATCTCCGCCGCACTCGAGGCCGCGCTCGGTTTTCGGACGGAAAGAGGATCCGGGCGAACCTTCCAGATCGTGTTTCTGACCGACGGCTTGCCGACGGTCGGCCTGACCGACACGTCAAAGATCCTCAAGATCGTCGATCGAGGTAACAGCGATGGAATACGCATCTACCCGTTCGGGGTTGGCGACGACGTCGATGCCCACCTGCTCGACCTGCTGGCGGAAAAGACCCGCGGCTGTAGCACGTATGTGCGCCCGACCGAGGATGTGGACGTGAAGGTTTCCGCGTTCTCGGCCAAGATCCAGCGCCCGGTACGGACCGACCTCGAGCTGGAAATCAAGGGCGGCCCGCGTCTGGTTGAGATGTATCCACCCCGACTTCCCGACCTCTTTCGCGGGCGAGCAACTCCAGGTGGTCGGCCGCTACGAAGGACACGGCCCGGCCGCGCTCACACTCAAGGGCCATGCGGGAGACATCCTTTTCTCCGAGTCGTTCAAGACGGAATTCCCCGAGCTGGCGGCGGAATACAACTTCATCGCCCCGATCTGGGCGAGGCGCAAGGTCGGCTATCTCCTCGACCAGATCCGACTGAACGGCGAGTCGGCCGAGGTCAAGAAGGAGTTGATCCATCTGGCCCGCGACTATTCGATCGCGACTCCGTTCACAAGCCTCCTCGTCGTTCCCGAGTCATCCGCGAGCGCCGGTCCTGGCAGGCGCCGGACCAGCCCCCGAAGGCGACGCTCGGCCCCGAATTTCATACCATTCGGCGGTGGCGGCTTTGGTGGTGGTGGCATGGCCGGCATGGGCGGCACAGGGATGGGCGGCATGGGTGGCATGGGCGGTGGGATGGCCGGCATGGGTGGCATGGGATGGGCGGCATGGGGATGGGCGGCATGGGCGGCATGGGCGGTGGGATGGGTGGCATGGGCGGCGGGATGGGTGGCACGGGCGGTGGCTTCGGTGGCATGGGCGGTGGAACGATGGCTGGCTTTAGCGGCGGATCTCGACGTGCAGATAATTCCAGGGCTGCGACCACAAATCCCAGCGCATCCAGTGCGCCGACGGTGCCTCTCGCGACCAGCGGCAAGGAGGCGATCGACCTGGCTCAAGGCCTCGCGGAACTGAAGACGGGGACAAGGGCCGAGACGTCAGCGACTCAGCGGGCGATCGGCGATCGACGGTTCCGAAGAGTTGGTGAGGCTTGGGTGGATCAAGCTTTCAAGCCCTCGACCCCAACGTTACGGCTGCGATTCCTGGGTAAGGCGTACTTCCGAATCCTGGCGCACCATCCCGAGCTGAGCCCGATCTTCGCACTGGGCAATCGAGTCACCTGGGTCAGTCCCAGTGGGACTGCCCTGGTCATCGACAATCAAGGGCAGGATGAGGTGACCGACGCGACCCTCGATCGGCTGTTTGCCCGTCCCAAGTGAGGCTAATCGATGATCTCGAAATCAGTCGGGTCGGAGAGTTCATATTCGCGTGTCCTGACATCATGGCGGATAATCCCGGCCAGCGCCACTTTCTTTCCGTCGCGGATTGCTTCGCAGGCGCTCCGGAAGTCGGCTTCGTCAAGGTCCACTCGGACCTTGGCGGGCTCGCCACCAACATCGGCCGCGATGACAATTCGTATCCGTTCACGATCCAATAGGCTATTGTTATTGGCATCTCGGTTCTGCGCACTACAACCCAGTTCGCGAATACGTTTTGCGAACGAACGGCGAGATTCATCCCTCGGATCGGTTCGCGCATATCACTTCCTTCGATCTGGGCTGGCGTTCGATTCGCTTCCGTGATTTCCCGGTCTTTCGACCTTGCGTCACACCAGCGTTTGTAACGTCAACCCTCACACGTGGCGCACGATTCCAAATCACTTACACTCGTCGCATCGCTTCTCTCATGCCGGCGTTTCCGACGGCAACAGTGAAGGCGACGGTTGACCCTCGAACCAGTTCTCAACGCATTCCTTCAGGAAACCATACACCGACCGGCCCTGTCCAGCACACGTGGCTATCGTCGTCCAAATGCGTTCGCTCCAACGCCGGCCGGTTTCGCTCCGTGTCCCCTGCGTGATGTGCCGATCAATCACGACGAATCGAATCGCTTGCTCCGCACTATTGTTGGTCGGATCCACTTCCGGCGTCGTCACAAACGTGAAGAACGCCGCGCCGTGCTTGCGAAATCGCTTGGCCATGTTTTCCGCATGCCGGGTCATCGGCACGTCCCTCATGCCTGCGTCCAGTACCACATCACGGGCTGCTTTCAATTGCCGCTCAAATGCAACTGCCGACACGTCGTCACGCCGATGGATCACCTCGAACAACGCCTTCAACGCACGCCGCAATCGCTCGCCGTAGGCCTTCGTCGCCGCGTCCGGCAGCGTCGTCAAGAACTTCACGTCGCGGATCAAGTGCGCTAAACAAAACTGAATACGAATGTCGCACTCACGCATATATCTCCGGTACGCCGAGAAATAATCGCAACCGATCGTGCCCTCGAAATCTTGACCCAACAAATCCATTAATACGTCGGCGCTGCGATGCGGGTCGATCTTGAAAATCGTGTACAAGTCCGCCCGCAAACACCACGTCCACCATAACTCCTTGTTGCACTTGTGGCCCGTTTCATCAATGTTCAACACCATCTCGGCGGGCAGCATGCGGAGCAATTCGTCATAGGGGCCATCAAGCGCGGCATGACTTTGTTGATCGTGTTGGCCAACGTGCTTCGCGCGAGGGTAACGCCAACACAATCGCGGATAAACGTCCGGATCGTCGAATAGGATGCGTGACAACCACCCTTCATGAACGCGATGAGCACCGTGAGGTGCGGGCCAACCAAGCCGCCGCGTTCGATTCTCAGGGGCAGCGGCGCCCAGCACGGCTTTCGACAGCGATCGCACCAGTACTCGGGGCACGTGTGCTGTTCGATGGTCAATGGCGTCCCTTCGATATCGACCTGTTGGGCGACGCGGGGATACGTTTGGTTGAGCCGCAACATACCGCCGCAGCAGGGACAGGCATCGAGTTCATGAGTGACAAAAGCAGTGACTTGCTCGGGCGGGAAGGGTTCGCGTGCATGCTTGTCGTGGCCGGGCTGGCCGCCAATGGAACGCTTTTGGCCGTCGTGAGTCTCGGGCGGCTTCGGCTTGACGATGTCCGAAGAGGGCGGCTTTGACGACGTCGCGGAATCCTTCTTGGCAGCAGCCAACTGCTCGCGCACGCGCGCCGAATTCCGCTTCGAGCGCCGCCACCTTGGACGAAAGGACTTGGCACTGGGGACATATTTCAGATGTCGATTTCATTGCCAATGTGTAACCAACTCAAGCCGAAAATGCTAGATTGCCCCGTGAACGCTTACGACAATTCTTCCAGATAGATCGGGAAACAACGGCCGCCTCATTTTTTGAACGGCGAGTATTGCGCTTCGTATTTCTTGGATCCGGCAAATGCCAGCCTGCGAAGTTGTCGAGTGGCTTCCTCGATGAAAGCGAACGAATCTTGAGGGAAGGAAACCGTTTGAGGGACGTTCTTGGGGACGTGAACACGGTTTCGAGCCCAACTTACTGAGATATCAAGCCGAGACTGTTCGCCCGTAGGCTTCATCGTTTTCAAGGCTTCGCATAGATTCGCATCACGCCGTCCTCGACCGCTTCGATGATCTGGCCCGGCTCGCCCGATTGGATTGCGTTCGAGACGAGGCCGAGTGTAGACATCAAGCGTGTGGTGACCCGGCGGGGGTAAGGCTCCAGTCCAAGACGAAACTCTTCATCCTTAAAATCGATCGATGTCTGTATTTCGGGTGGGATTGGTGTAACGATAGTGGCAATGAAGCTTCCCCGCTCGGTCTGCCCTAAACGACAGGTGCGCAGAAACTCCCGAACTTCCTTGGGCATCTTCTGAGGATAAAGGGCTTGCGGCCGAAGTGTACTGTAAGCCGCGGCCGAGAGCAGATCTCGACCACCGCGCAATAGCTGGATACCTTCATCCAGGGGGATATTGCCAAGCGTGGCATCGGGAGCCGACACGCGCAGTTTGAAAACATCACCTGGCGGTCCCGACAAGTCCCTCAGGACGTCCCACGGAGATCGTTTCTCGACCGTCGCCAGGCCGACGACGACATCGGCCATGCGGAGAGCGAAATCCCCGACCTCTCGTTTGAGCGGAAGCAAGAATTCGACCTCGGGGTACGCTGGATTGTGGAACTCGACGGCCTTGGACGACGAGCCGTCGGGCCTGGGAAACCAACCCCGGCCCGTGAGGTAGAGCCGAACGTCCCCCGGCCGCAATGCCTCGATCTGTTCTCGGGGCAATTTCAATGGGGACTTCATAGCGGTTCCTTACGGCCGGCCCGTATACCTCCGGGGCTGTTGCGGACGACCTGGTCGATCGGGTGTCACGCTCACTTCGGAGGCGAAGCTATTGGATACCGTCCTTGCGCTCGGAGTGCTTCCCGCTCATTGAGGCGTTCGATTGCGTTAAACTGGAAAATACGCTCGGTGACCTGGCCGATTGCCGAAAGAGGTTTGATGACGACGCCGTCGAGTGAGAAGTGGTCACACCAGGTATCAAGACGCGGCTTAAAGAACCTGGTCAAGGCACCAGTCGTAGCGGAGATCGATCCGATGTCACTCCCTTTGTTCCGGTTGCAGACGAGGCATGCGTAAGCCAGACTGTCGGCAACGGTCGGGCCGTCATGCTTCTCGCTTATGATGTGATCGACTTCGCAGCCGAAGAAAGTATCGTCCTCATGTATGAGACAATATTCGCAGCGCCGATCGGCCCTGAAAAGGACCAGTCGTCGCAATTCGACCGAGACATAGGTCTGGCTCATGACGTCAGGTGCTGCCGTGCGCGAGCCTTGGCCAGTCTCATGAGATCCTCGAGCTGGAGGTAATGGTCAAGCTCCGAAGCCTCTTCCGCGGTTAGGCCAGATGTCTTTTCGCGCGGCGAGCGAGGCGACGCGTTGGCGGGTCATCTCAGACGGTTGGAATACCGCGACGAGTTGCGAGGAAGGCCCCGCGGCGATGAAGTTGACAAACTCGTCATAAGCAAGGAATTCGGTCATCTCGACTCACCTTTCCGAAGCGAGACTCGCTGCGCCTCGGGGAACGCACGGAACTTTTCTGACAAGCAAGAAATCGATTCTACCACGACCGAGGTTCGTGCTGGGATCGAATCCTTTAAGGAATCAAAAGGCTGGAGAAACTCGTAACCGCTATCGGCCATCCCGCAAAGGATTCGAGGCAGGCCTCACGGGATTCCAGGATGGTCAGCGAAAGGCCTGAATTCCGGATGTTAGACTGAAGCAAACACTTCTCGGACCTCTTTCGGTGTTTGCGGATGTTCGATTTTCTCGACTACAACAGAACGATAGTCGGTTTTCACGGGACGACCGCCCATTTGGCTGATAGACTCGTTAACGGGCATGCGTTCAAACCAAGCAGTAACACCGACGATTGGCTGGGCGGTGGGATTTACTTCTGGGAGTACGCACCTAAGCAAGCATGGTGGTGGTCGCGAAAGTTCAAAAAGTTCGAGAAACCAGCGGTTGTGGGGGCAATGATACGGCTTGGCAATTGCCTGGACCTGCTGGATCCGGCGAATGTGCAATCGCTTAAGTCGTTGCACACTGCTATGATGAAGAAGTGGCGCCAGCAGGGCTCGGAAATCCCGGAGAACGGGAATCAGCACAAGAACCTCGATTGTGCGATTTTCAACAATTTTTACACCCTGGCCAGCGACAACTCGAGACCGGTCGATACGGCCAGGGCCGTCTACGTTCCCACCGAGGGTGCCAAACGGATCTGGAAGAGGAGTTGGATTTATGAAGAAGCGCACATCCAAATCTGCGTCCGCAACGCGCAAAACATCCTTGCGGTCTGGCACGTCGGCGAAGACGGCCGGTACGGCAAGCGCTCAACCTAAGAAGGTGGCGGGAGAAACCATGGCGGAGTTTACGGCCTCGATCGCCGATCTGGTTCGAGGCATGACTCCCGAGGAGTTCCAGAAGTTCCCTCGTCCGTTCCGGCATTGTGTCTCCAAGCGGCAAACTTACGAGCAAGTACAAGCGGTAGACGAACCGGCTATGTTCGACCGAGTCCCGCCATGAGCTCACATCACGCTCACGCCTGAGGAAGAGCAAAAACTCGCCGAGCTTGCCCGCGCGGGGCAAGGACCCGGCCGCCCACGCGCATGACGTGGTCACCGCCTACCTAAATGGTGCGGATCAGAGAGGCACAAAGTCGATCGAGGAGATCCTCGCCCCGATCTGGGAGGGGTGGCGCAGAGCGGCATGACCAACGCCGAGGTTGACGACCTCATGGAGCAGGAGCTTCGAGAGGCCCGGAGCGAGCGGCGGCGTTCGAAAGGGACGCCGTGAGCCACGATGGCCCGCCACGCGCACACTTCGACTGCATGGCATTCTTCCCTCCTAGGCGACCGCGCGGCCGACAGGGCATGCGTCATATCAGGCCCTGAGCTATACCCTGACGAGACGTGGATCAGCGTCTCGGTACCTTGGGGAAGTACTCAACGACTTTCTGAACGAGCCCCTTGTTCAAAAGCAGATCGTGGAGAACGGCAGCCTGCTCTCGATCAATCCGGTCCTTTGCGTGGACGGCCTTGTTGCGGCATGACCTCATGGTGTCGAAGGGCTCTCGCAGTATCCGCACCTGATGGAGAGCTACCCCTTGGCTCAGCAGGCACGTGCACAAGGTTGTCCCCGCGATCTTCTCCAGGTCATCTAAGAATCTGAGCAACTCTGGCCACTCGGGATAGTCTTTCCCGAACACTGCAAGGAACTCACGTTTGTGAGCTTTGTTCTTGAAAAGAGGCCCCCTGAGAGACTCATGAATGTCGGCCAGCAGTCCATTCAAATAATGCATGACGAAGCTGTCAAAGTTACCGAGTTCTCCCTCGGATCTCGATGCCATGATGTACATGAATTCGCCGTGTTTGTAGTCGTTCTTCGCCTTCGAGGAGACCTTGGCCCATGTCGCCTCACTGATCTGTGTCTTCAGATAGACCTCCGCCTGGTTCAGGAGGGTTGGGTTGATAGGCTTGCTCGAAGATTGAGAGGATTCATCTGACGAAGGCTCGGCCATCGAAATGGTGTCGGCTGATCCCATCGTGTCTTCAAGGGCCTTCGTGATCGCGAGGCGATCGGCGGCGGTCAGGTTACCGAGATCCTTCTCACGGTAGATGTGCTTGACCATCTCCAGAGCGGCCTTCTTCTTCTCCGGCATCGTGCCAGCCCATGGAGCTCACTCAGGCTGCTCAAGAGCTCTTGGATCGAGGGCGATTCGATCCGCTTGGACTTGTTGAAGAGCAGCGCGGCCAACAGCACGACGAGGGCGTTGTGGGCAAGCCTGGGGTCCGTGTTAGCGCCCAGGGCCGCGAAGGCCCCGTTCCAATAGGTGTAATAATTCTCCGTATAGTAGTTCAAATGACCGATGTGTTCAGACATCCAGACCCACCATTCAGAGGGTACATCGTTGGGCTCGAGGTAGAAGCCGTCATCATGAAGGACAAACGCGGAGCACAGGAGCGACGTGTCCCAGGTGCCCTTGCGGGCCGCCCGTCGGAGCATCGCCGAGGCGAGCCGCTCTTCGACGTCAATCCAGGACGCCTCGATCTCGCTCAATTGGCTCTGGGCGTAGTCCAGACGATGCCACGATAGGGAGCTCCAATCATCCGAACGCTGGGCCAAAGCGAAGAAGGATATCACTTGATTGACAGACTTCGGCGAGGCATTGGCCGTCATCTTCCAGACCCTGTTAGCACACTCGATAGCGAGGTCGTCATCCCCCTCAATGCAGGCGAGTTGGCCTCGCCAGCAGAGCCCGACGGCATCCCTCGATTCACTTGGAACAAACTCCTCGGCGAGAAGAGTCGCCTGCTTTAGAACCAAGCCATTGGTCGCATCCTCGTCGGCGGCGTGCAGGACGTCGGCAATGACATGGCCGCATTGCTTGATCACAGCGTCCTTGGAACAGCCCGTTTCGCCGAGTCGCGAAACGAGCACCTGTACGAGCAGGTGCAGCCGGTGATCGTAGGGGCCTGCGTGTATTGGCCTGCGTAGTGGAAACTTGACTTCCTCGGGAAGCAAGTCGAGGAGATTCTCCGGGACCGCTGACTTGTCCCAGGTTCCCAACGTAGCGACGAGCCTGTCCGTGACCTCTTGGTCAAACCCCATCAGTGTCTCGACATCCCGCGCCGCCCGAAAGAGGCGATGTGTAACCTCCTTGATCTCCCTGAAGCCCTCGCCGATTGACCGGATCGTCGCTTGATACTCTGGGCTACGGCGGTCCGCGTCCTCATGCTTGTTAATTCCCTCGTTAAGTAGCCGCACCTCCAAGTGCAGGTCCTCAGAAGAGATTCCCTGTTCGAGCCACTGCTCGGCGCAACGGTAGTGGTGCCAATCGCAGAGATCGCCCAGGTGACGAACGGCCAGGGCAACGACTTCCAGGTTTGATTCATCGCTGGAAGCTGGGGCTAGGTCGAGGATCTCCTGATAGGGCGCTTCGCTCAGCAAGATACCGCAACGTACACTCTCGATGACTTCACTGACCCTATTCGTAAAATCAATTGATGCCATCGGTTGCCGCCATCGGTTGTTCCAGGTTTGTTGGACGGGTTCGACCCGTCTTCAGCATTCAAGCTCATTCAACTGTAGAACAGGGGCAGAGATGGGTCAAATCGAGGATCACCTTCAGGTGGAGGAAAAAACAAAGTGGAGTCGATGGGACCGATCTCGGATTCGGCAGCGCTTTCGATCGTTTGGTGAGCAGCGTCGGGGTCCTTTTTCCAGCCCGTCGATTAGACCGTTTATCTTTCTGCCTTGTTCTCGTGAAGGCGATCGTTTGGTGAGCAGCGCTCGGGGTCCTTGTTCCCGGCGCTGATGAGACCGTTTGTCTCTGTGTCTTGTTCTCGAGAGGACGATAGGCTGACAAGCAAGCGTCTTGTTCTTGGTCTTGTTCCCAAGTGTTGCCGAGCAGGAAATCGGAGCCAGTTGTGAGCGTTTGTAGAGAGCCACCAGCGGCGTCTTTTTCCGTGTCTGTTTTCTGAAGATGTGCGCAAGACCGTCTTGTTCTTTGTCTCGTTCCTTCGAGAAGCGGTGCGCAAGACCGTCTTGTTCTTTGTCTCGTTCCATCGAAACGCGCTTTCGCGATGGATCTCTCTCCTTTCGGTCGTGGAGGGAGCCCCGATGGTTTGGTTTGGCCATTCCCTTTCGTCTTCAGTTGGCCGAACTGAGCCAACTGGCTCAAAGCTCCTCTGGCCTCCTCGCTCAGCCCGCTTGCGCCCACGTGCGCACGCGATATGCTGGATCAAGTGGCCTTGGAGCTGCGTTGTGCACACCCGTGGTGTTGGGCCACTGGCTTGTCAACAAGCGAGGCCCGGCGGCTGTTCAGCATGGTCGCGAGCCGTTAAGAATCCCGACCGTTTGTATTGAGCACAAATCCCGGCTTTGGGCGACGGCAGATCACCTTCGACGCGAACGGCGACGTGGCCAGGGCCTTGTTCGATTGGCTGGTGAACCACGAGCGGCGCGGATTCGACGAGGAGAGAGCTATGTGAATCAAACACAGCGATCCCGACTCGCCCAGTGCGTGACGTCGTCGATCCGGCACGGAGCCGGAACCGCCGCGAATGAGTTAGGTGAGAATAGCCGCCGTGAACGGCTGGGATGTCCAGCCCACCCTTGACGGGGCGCTTGCCCCCTCAAGCGTCCGAATCGTTCGCAACAGGCTCATCGCGACCCCAGGCCCTGATCCAGCGTCGCCAGCGGCTCATCTACGAGTTTCGACTGTGCAAGCTGGCCAACCTGTCGCGGTCAGCACCGCAGCCTGCAACGCACGATCTGGCGGTGGCCCAGCCCACGACAGTGCTCATTAACCGCCTCATCCGCAGCCCGGAACCTGCTGGGGATACGCTGCTACGAAACATACTGATATAAAATTTACTCGACGCTACAACGTCTGCGCCGAGCACGTCGGACGAGCGCGCCCGCCACGTCGGCACGGTCGTCCCAGCCGCGAGTGGCTCTCCCTTCTCGCTCGAAACTGGCTCTGAAGTCTCGCGCGGTAACACCAAGGTCGCAGTACACTGGCAAGCGCCGTCTAATTCGTGTATTGATGGTGCCTGGTGAGTACCTGAGTTCCCGTCCCGTCCTCGATGAGCTGGGCTATCTGCCCATCGACAAGCGCGGGTCCGATTTGTTGTTCCAGGTTGTCGCCGCCCGTTATGAAGTTGGATCGATCGTGATCACCACGAATCGACCCTTCCGGGAATGGGGCAAACTCTTTGACGTGGACAACACACTGGCAACGGCCTTGATCGACCGGCTGATGCATCACGGGGAGGGGATCGTTATTCAAGGAGATAGTTATCGCATGAAAGACAAAGATCCCGATTCGACCGACGAGTGACCAAAGCGCGGTACGTCAACGTTCGGATCGGGTGTTCGATGCGAAGTGAGTTGGTTTTGGCGTGAGTGGCGGGGATCGTCCAGCCCACCCTCGAAGAAGCCCAGCCATCGTGCTGGGTCATTCGAGCGGCCGGTTCCTTGAAGAGCGGGCCCGCGTTGACCCCAGGCTCTGATCCAGAATCCGCGAGCAGCTTCCTGCGGGGGGCTTCGTCTTGGCGGTCTGGTCATCCTGTTTGTGGCCCGTGGTGGTCCGCGGCGGGGAATTGGCGGTGGCCCTGTCCACCACGCCGAACTCAACAAGCGCGAACGCCTGGCCGGCCCGTCCGTTCCAAGCTTTGCCACGCCAAATCCCTGGTTCGATTTGACTCCGCGCTTTTCGCAACGTGCCGAGCGACGTCGGAGTATGCGCCGATTGCGCCATGCCCTGTCCAGCCACCAAGCGCGCTGCCGTCCTGTTGATCGAAACTGACTCCATTTCGGTGATCGGTCCCAAGTCGACGTATAGCGCGGTGGCCCACTGGGTCGGATCGCCCGGTCATGCTGCCCTCCGCGCCGGCGTTGATCCGTCAATGGCTTGCGAACGCCCTCGCGGCGAGATACCTTGGGAAAACCATGGAACACCGCCAGCTCGGAGCCTCTGGATTCAAAGTCCCTGTCCTCAGCCTCGGGACGGGCACGTTCGGCGGACAAGGTTCCTTCAAAGGATTCGGCAAGAGCGACGCGGCTGAGGCCACTCGGCTCGTCGCCATCTGCCTGGACGCCGGTTTGACCATGTTCGACTCGGCCGACGCCTACTCGGCCGGTATGGCCGAGAAGATCCTCCGGCAGGCGATCAAGGGACGCCGTGAGAAGGTGATCATCTCGACCAAGTCAGCCTTCCGCATCGGGCCCGGGCCGAACGATGTTGGATCATCGCGTTATCACTTGATCCTCGCGGTTCAGGGCAGCCGGAAGCGGCTCGTACCCGCATTCAAGCCTAATGCCTGGCTGAACTTAGATTGCTCACCTCCAGTCCGCAAATCAATCTGGTGGGCGTCGGCATGGAAGTTCGTCACTGCTACCGACGGGGTACAGCAAGCGAACACAGGCCGATGAAGCGCTGGCCCGGCATTTCCTGGTGAGCGGAATCCTGCCGATCATGCCTCTGTTCTGTAATCAGAGCAATACCGGCATCGTTAAGAGATATCGAAGCGTTTGGGTCATCAAGGAAGGCCGCGAAAGCTACAACATGATCAAAGCATTCTCCGAGTACGACTTCCTGGATTTCCAAATGCGTGAACCGCGACGATATCCGCCTGCCCGTTCTCACCATGCTGCGGAGCATTACCAAGTGACTCAGCTCGAATTCTTCGAGAGCGGGCCCAGTTTCACCGACCGCAATACCAAGGAGGTGACGTTTCAGGGGAAACTCAGCCTTCCGATTCATCGCTGGTATCGGCTGACGCCGAGCTTTTCGCCGCATCTCGCGAATGACATTGCGGACCATTTCAGCCTGAATGCCGACGACGTCGTTCTCGATCCCTTCAGCGGAGTCGGGACCGTGCCGTTGTGCATGAAATACCGGGGCATCCCGGCATGCAGCATCGAAATCAATCCATACCTATTCTTTGTGGGCACGGTCAAAACCCGTACCTACAGGGATATTCCCGCGATCAAGGCTTGCTTCGATGCCTTCAAGACGGCCTGTCAAACGGCTCTTCGGGAGCTGCCGGGCGAGAGCGAAGCGGCTGCGTATCTGAAGGAACATGAGCAATCGATACCCCGAATCAATCACCCGGAACGGTGGTGGTCACCGGGAAACCTGATGCAGCTCGTGTGCGTGCGGGAAGTACTGTCGAAATTTGACGCCATTCCGCACCATCTCGACCTGCTGAAGATGGGCGTTCTCGGAGTTCTGGTGCCGGTTAGCAACGCGAAGCACAATCATGTGTCATTGACGTTTGCCGACGAACCGGCCCCAATGCATGATCTAGCCGATGTCCTGAACTTGAAGTTCAGGCAAATGATGGAAGACATCAAAGCAGCAGCGGCTCTGCCCTGTTCGGAAGTCGAGATCTACCGAGGCAACAGCAAGGAAGCGTCGAAGGTGCTTCCTACTGGTTTCAAGGCGACCGCGGTCATCACGTCACCGCCATACCCGAACCGCTTCAGCTATGCCCGTGAAACTAGACCGCATCTCTTCTATTTCGATTTCATCGAGGATGCTCAGGCGGTTGGTCAGCTTGAAACTGATGCCATCGGTGGCACATGGGGCAAGGCAACCTCGGTACTTGCGGCCGGGGTGTCTCCCGCCAATCCGCTGATTGAATCGCTGCTTGCTCCCTATACACAAAATATTGATGACGCCGGCTCACTGATGGCGAGTTATGTCATTAAATATTTTAATGACATTTATACCCATGCCACTGAAATCTCGATGGTCTGTGCTGACCGTTGCCGCTTGGCCTACGTCATCGGGAATAGCAAGTTTTACGGGCATCCGCTTCCGAGTGATGAAATCCTGGCCAGCATCTTTGCTCACTTCGGCTTCGGGCTGGAACGCATCGACCGCATGCGGCGACGCCAGAGCAAGACCGGACTTTATGAAGCGGTGGTGTTCATGAAGCGAACCGGTCGTGAGACCGGCTAACGCGCGGGGTGGCCAGGAACGGCCGATGGATTGCTCGTGCCCCGTATTGCAACGTGATACTTATAAATCTTGATTCCCTTCGTGGTCCCGAAACCTTACAATAACCGAGCGGTGGCCTATCCATTCGCCACGATTCGTCGAGCGGCGCATGGTCGCGACGCGAAGGTCCCGAGCAGGCCACAAGCCACGTTGAAAAGACTCGGAACCGAGAATCCGATGAGAGCGGGCTCGACCGCCCGACACGCGATGGACAAGGTTAAGATCCTCTTTCTGGCCGCTAATCCCGCGGCGACGGTTCAGAGAACCCGCGAACTTGGCATCTCGGCCGGCGCTCCTGCCGCCACTGACCCCTTGCAGCTCGATGTGGAGTTTCGCGAGATAACCGCCGCGATCCGCGCCTCCGAGCATCGCGATTCGTTCGAAATTGATCGCCGTATTAGGCGTCCGTCCGGGAGACTTGCAGCGAGCTCTCTTGCAGCACAAGCCGCATATCGTTCACTTTGGTGGACATGGAAGCTCCGGTGCGGAGATCATCCTGCTAGACGAGAATGCGCCGGCCCCAACCGGTCAAATTAAAGGCCTTGGTCCAGCTCTTCCAAACGCTGAAAGACAACATCCGCGTCGTTGTCCTCAATGCCTGCTGGACGCGGCCGCAGGTCGAGGAAATCGCGCAAACGATCGACTTCGCCATCGGCATGAATCAGCCTATCGGCGACACGGCCGCCATTGTCTTCGCGGCGTCGTTCTATCAGGCCATCGGGTTTGGGCGGACCCTGCAGGAGGCTTTCGATCTCGCGAAGGTGGCGTTGCTTCTCGAAGGGCTCCGACAGGACGAAATCCCAGAAATGTTTGTGCGGTCTGGAGCGAGCGCATCGGAGGGATTCTTTTCGCACAGCCTCCGATCGGTCGATGAACGCCGTGTGGCGAGCGGGGCTCTGAGTTATGCTTCATTCGAAAAACTCGCCGAGCAAGTGAAGTCGGCGAAAACCCTCGTCGATCTCGTCTGGTACATTGGAAACGCAGCAACGCAGTGGAGATACGAGCGAGATCACGACGGGGATGCCTACTCCCGAAATCAGGCTGAGGCTGCCTGTTTCCAGTATCGGTCGAGCTATGAGCATAAAAATGCACGTATCAAGATTTTGGGAATGTCTGAGCCCGTCGAGTTAGCGATGATCTACACTGAAGTCCGCATCGTTCCGCCTGCCTTTCTTGCGCGGTTACAGGAACCTGGACGAGCTCCAGGAATCGTTCATTCACAGAGGGCGCAACCTGGCTTCTCATGACCTGCATCGGAATGAGCCCAGGTCCGGTCTCGATGTTGCTAACGACGAGCGACACCAGTTTCTAAGTTTGCTTGGTGCACCGGGAGCGGGCAAGTCGACGTTCCTCCGTTACATTGGCTTAATGGCCCTGCGGAGCGACCGGCTCGAAACGACCGGCCAGGAGTCTCCAGATCCCATCGTGTCGCGTTATCGATTCAACCTACTACCGGTGCTGCTGGAACTCCGCGGCTTGCGCAACGCCCCTTTGGATCTGGCGGGACTGATTGACGACGAGCTACGAAGAATTGGCTTCCCTCCGAAATTCGGCCGTGCCGCGCTCCTAGCCGGCGGCCTGTTGGTATTGCTCGACGGGTTGGACGAAGTCCCAGCCGATAGGCTGTACGACATGATTCAAGCGATTCGGACCCTAACCGATCGGCACCCGCGGTGTCGCTACATCACATCTTGCAGAACAGCCTTCTATAAGGATTATTTCCCTCGCTTCACCGACGCACTGTTGACGGATTTCACGGACGATCAGATTCAGAACCTCATCCAAAACTGGTTCCACAGAGAGCCTGCTACTGCGGCCAACCTATGGGATCTTCTGAAAAAATCGCAGCACCAAGCCACGCGCGAGTTGGCCCGAACCCCGCTGCTCGCCACCTTCCTCTGCTTGGTTTACGACGATCGCCAAAGGTTACCCACGAACCGGGCCGACCTTTACGGCGACGCCTTGCGGATCCTGATGGAGCGATGGGCCGCCTCCAAGCGCGTTCCTGGGGAGCCTGTGTTCCCAGGACTCTCAACCAGGCGGGAGTTGTTGATGCTGGAACGAATCGCCGGGCCCGCCTATGAGCGTCAACAATATTTCTTCACGGCCAAAGAACTGGCGGAGGCGGTCGAGGCGTTCCTACGAAGCGGCGTCGACCGTCCGGACGACATCAATGGACGCCAGGTGGTGGAAGAGATCGAGGGGAAGCAGGGCCTGTTCGTGCAGCGGGCCCACGAGAAGTACTCATTCTCGCATTTGACACTGCAAGAATACCTGGCCGCGTGCCATTATTACAAGGCAGGGCGCTCCCGAGAGATTGTCCGGAAGACCCTGGCCGAGGAGCGCTGGCGCGAGGTCCACCTGTTGCTGGCCGGCTTGCAGGAGCCGGATGCCGATGACTTCCTCTTGACGCTGACCACCGAGACGGCAAAACGAGTCACCTCGGAACCGACTGAAGAACCTGCTAGCGTGGGCTGAAGGGATTGTGCAGGTTGAATTGTCTCCGAAAAAGACCGCCGCGAAACGTGCTGTTTTGATAGCATTCGCCCTTGACCTCGACCTCGCCCTCGACTTCGCCCTCGCCAGTGCCCCCGACGTCGCCCTCAACCTCGCCCTCGACCTCGCCTTCGACCGCGCCATTGCCCTCCCCCGCGACATCGACCGCGACCGCGAGATCGCGATCGCCCTCGCCCTCGCCCTCGACCTTGATCTCGACCTCTCCCGCGACATCGAAATCTCCCGCGACATTGCCCGCGACGTCGCCCGTGACGTCATCCTCAACCACCGCCCCCGGACCTTCGTCCGCGCTCGCACCCTCGATCTAAGCATCATTATTATGCATCCTGGCATGATCAAAGGTGAGCGAAATTCCGTCTGCCTTCCAGTCTGGAACGCTCTTAAACAGCCACACAGGAAACCGCGGGCGTCAGTCGATCGAATTCTTCGAGATTTTCAGGCTGCTCTCAATCTTCCTCCGCTCGCGCAACAGCCCTCGGAAGAAGATGCACAGCAATGCTTCGAGTACCTGAACTGTACTCGGCGGATCATCGAGTGCCGTGAAGCGGCCGAGCGGGTCACGCAGGCGGTGTGGAACCGCGTATGCGAACGATTATTGGCTCCGCCCAGAGCGGAGTAGGTTGGCCTCACTTTGGTCCTCGGTCCATCCTCTGAGTGGGCTTGCGGACTGCCTCGCCGAGCGATACCTTGGTTCCGATTCCTCAACCTCCAGTACGCTACGAGAAAACCATGGAACACCGCCAGCTCGGAGCCTCTGGATTCAAAGTCCCTGTCCTCAGTCTCGGGACGGGCACGTTTGGCGGACAAGGTTCCTTCAAAGGATTCGGCGAAAGCGACGCGGCTGAGGCCACTCGGCTCGTCGACATCTGCCTTGACGCCGGTTTGACCATGTTCGACTCGGCCGATGCCTACTCGGCGGGTATGGCCGAGGAGATCCTGGGCAGGCGATCAAGGGACGCCGCGACAAGGTGATCATCTCGACCAAGTCGGCCTTTCGCGTCGGGCCCGGGCCCAATGACGTTGGATCATCGCGTTATCACTTGGTCCGTGCGGTTGAGGGCAGCCTGAAACGGCTCGGTACCGACTTCATCGACCTCTATCAACTGCACGCCTTCGACCGGACCACGCCGGTCGAGGAGACGCTCGGCACCCTTGACGACCTGGTCAAAGCCGGGAAGATCCGCTACATCGGCTGCTCGAACTTCTCCGGCTGGCACCTGATGAAATCGCTCGCCGTCTCGAAGGAATATGGGCTCGCGCGGTATGTCGCCCACCAGGCTTACTATTCGCTTGTCGGCCGCGATTATGAGTGGGAGTTGATGCCGCTGGCACTCGACCAAGGGATCGGCTGCGTCGCGTGGAGCCCGCTTGGCTTCGCGCGGCTCACGGGCAAGATCCGCCGCGGGCAAGACCTGCCCGAGACCAGCCGCCTTCGGCATCAGGATACGCTCGCAGGCGGCCCCGCCATCGCTGATGATTACCTGTTCCGGGTCGTGGACGCCTTGGACGCGGTGGCCGCGGAGACGGGCAAGACCGTGCCTCAGGTGGCGATCAACTGGGTGCTCCGCCGCCCCAGCGTCGCGAACGTCATCATCGGCGCACGCAACGAGGATCAACTCCGTCAGAATCTGGGTGCGGTCGGCTGGGAACTCACGCCCGATCAAGTCGCCAGGCTCGATGCCGCCAGCGATGTGACCCCCGCGTACCCAACCTGGCACCAGCGGCTCTTTGCCGAGCGCAACCCGCCGCCGGTTTGACCTTCGACGCTCTCGACGACGCCGACGCCGAATCCCCCCGTGCAAAGCTCGTCAACGATCCACGCCAGGGGCGGCGAGCGACATGAGGAACGCCTCGATTTGTTGTTTGCGACGGGCAGAAAGCTCCGCGTAGCGACGCGCTGACGTGGCGCCTTGGCCAGCGTGCAGCGTGATGGCCTGAGCGATCGTCGCGGCTCGGCCGTCATGCAGATAAGGGGCCGAGTCACGAAGGCCCCAGAGGGGCGGCGTTCGCCACTCCCGCACCGATGCGGGGCCGTTGCCGGCACCAGGGCGATCCGTGACCGCGGGGCCCTCGGGCCTTGATGGCTCACCCACGAACACGGTGTAGGTGTCAGCGTCCCCGAGCTGGGGACCCATGTCGTGCAGGAGAAGATCGCTGAAAATCCCCTCGACGTCACCCAACTTCGGGAGGTGGCAGCTCGCGCAGCCAATCGATTTGAAGGTGGATTCGCCGGCCTTAACCGGCGCCGACTCCTTGTCAGTGGCAGGTGTGATGCCGACGGGAGCGGGCAAGCTCCGCACGTACTCGACCAGGTCGTCGCATTCACCCTGGTCCATATCCAAACCTTTGGCGGCGAGGCCGGGGAGGCGAGGGTCGGCTCCTTGATGGCGGCCGGGAAGCTCAAGCCCGATCTCACCGGCGGCGGCGGAGAGAACGAACTCTTCGAGCGTCGCTGTTTGCGCCTTCCATCCGAACCGGCCGATGCGCCCATCCTTCAAACGGCTTATCCGTCCCTTGGCCTGGCCCGAGCCGGCCGGCTTTCGCTTCGCGGCCGCCTCAATCGCGTCGTCCGAGATGGCGTCGATCAGCCCTGCTCCGAACAACGCGGGTGGGTTCCGCTGCGAGCTTCGGATCAGGATCGATCCGTGTTGACCAGGTACCAGCTCGCGCCAGGCGTTGTACATGGGATCGGTCCCGAAGCGGTGCAACACCACGCTGCGCGACTCGGTAAAGCCGGGATGAATCGCGGCCAGGAGTCTCGGGTCGGCTTGAAGCTCACGACGCGACGACGACGGGGGGATCACCGCCGAACCGGTACTCAAACTTTCCCGCGCCGAAGTCCATGCTCATAAAGTAAGAGTAACCCGCGTATTCACCGACGTTGTCAGCCGCTGTGACAATTTCGATATTCCGGTCGGCTCCGCCAGCGCCTCCCGTTCCTCCGAGGTTGTGGCAGCCGACGCACGATTGTCCGTTGAAAACCGGCCCAAGACCGTCACCCCGATGTCCTCTCGGGTCGTTCTTCACCCAGACTCTCTCGAACAACTCGCGTCCCGCCGCCAGCGCTTTCTCCGACGACCCACCGGCCGCGCCCAGACTCCGGAATCGGCCTGGTGCGGCCGGCGACTTTACGAGAGCGACCTCATCGACAGGATCAGCCCGCGGCAAGAGCACCGGCGTAGGTGTCGCCTTGACGGCTGTGTCGACATGCGGGATTGCCCGCGGCTTCTGCTGGGATTGGCCCGCCTTTTGTTCGGTCTTGTTGGCGATCAGGCCCACCCCATTCGGAATCGCCGCTTTTGGCGTTGGCATCGCTTTCGTGGTGGGAGTTGTCGCCAGCTTGGGTTCCCGTTGCGGACGGCTTTTGTGAACTTCATCGGCCCATGAGATCTTCCAGTAAAGACCAGCGGTGCCGAGAAAAAGCGCGATCACACAAAGCGAGAAGACCTTCAACGAGTGCGAGAACATGGCCGCAAGCACGGACTCGGCCAGGCTGTTCACCGGAGGCGCGACCAGCCCGGCCGTCCCTTGACCGGCGGCGAATCGGACCGCGGCGCGCGCGGTTGTCTCGGTCCAGTCTCGCCCGAGTACGCCGGCTGGGATCGTGAGCGAAGTCGCCAACTCGGATCTTGTCAGGGCGATCAGGCCGCGCTCGGCGTGTTAGCCTCGACCGGAGCCGTTCGCGACCGCGGTGCAGGCGAATCTGGACGGTTCCCAGGGGCCAGTTGAGCGTCAGTGCCGCCTGCGCCTGGGTCTGTCCCTGCATGTAGCAAAGGATGATGGGGCGCCGGTATTTATCAGGAAGGCGATCGATCTCTTCGTGAAGCTCGGCGTAGTCCATCGGATCAGACCCCAGTTCCGCGGTCTCGCGTTGGCGCATGATTGTGGCTTTGTTCCGCTCGGCAACCCTTCGACGCACCGCCTCCCTCTGCGCATGCCGTGCGACGCGTAAGGCAACCCCGTGCAACCATGGGCCGAGCGACTCGGGCTTGCGAATCGACCGGGCCTTTCTCGCCAGGACAAGGAAGACTGCTTGGGCCGCGTCTTCCGCCTCGTGTGGACTGCCAAGCACGTCGAGACACACGCGGTAAACGATCGGTCCATGCCGATCAACGAGAGCGGTGAACGCGGCCTCGGCAGCAACGGGGTCCACGCGGGACACGAACTGTTGCAAGAGCGCCCCGTCCGTCCGCACTCCAGCCGGCTCATGATTCCCAGGCGTCTCGATCCCTCTCGGCGCCGCGATTGCCACTCGTGTCATTGGTCGTTATCCTTTCGCGGTTGGTCTCTTCTTCACCATAGTGCCATCCCAAGGGGTTTTCCATTTCAGAATTTCGCAAAATCTTGGGCCGATGTTACTCGGAGGACCCACGATGGCTCACGGTTTCTTCACCATCGAACAGTGGAAGCCGCCGAAGCGGGGTGCTAAGCCCGCGTGGGTGCGAGTTCTCCATCTCGACGCCAATCATTCGCTCAGCGATGCCTTGCGGGCGATTGAAGAACGTGATCAAACCGGCTTCTACCGCGTCATCCAAACGCAGCGACACGTTTGGGCTGAGAAGGTGGACGGCAAGCTTCATCTCCGTAAGCGGCACGCGGGCTCACCCGAAGAACTCGCTCGCACCGCTGAAGCCTTCGAGCGAGATGGCGGCAAGTGGCCGAAAAAGACGAAATGACAATCGGCCGTGACATCGACCCGGTTCGCCTATAGCGGTTCACGCTCGCATGGCGTACGGGCATACCAACGCGAAGCGCAAGCGAGGATTCTCGGCAGCCGTCGCCTCGCTTGCGCTTCGGGTTGGTACGATGGACGCCGCTGTCGCACTGTGCGCGACTTAAGAGTGAACCTAAAACATCCGCAAGCGCGAGGACTGCCCCACGATCGAGCAGGCATTCCGTCATGCTCTCGGATCAGCCCGCCGCGGGCTGAATATCAACGTTTCTGATCCACGGCGCCGTCGCTTTGCACGGGAGGAATCGGAAAGACGATGTCAGTTGGCTGGCCGGGCCCCCGGGTGATCAGCGCGCGATTATCCTGCTTGTCTCGTCCGACGCTGTACAGAAGCCAATACCCCGTCGTTGCGACCTTGCTCGCTGTTCCGACTCCGACACTATGAGGGCTTTGCCGAGCGGGACGAGGGGTTGCCCTCCTGAGCGAACGTAGCCGAAGATCCGTCCCGAGTACGGGTCGATGGGAAGGCTGGGCAGTTCCTCGGGGACCAGCTTGTCGAGAGAGTCGGGGAACTGGCCGTTGTGCCGGAGCTGCCAGGCGCGGAGAGCCATCACTTGCACCAGCGCCCGCCGTCCAACCTCGTTCAAGTCGTGGGGAGCGAGATAAACATTCACGTCAGCAGAGAGCAGCTTCGCGAGTGGCGTGCTCGACAAATCGTATGGGAAATCCGTTTCCGGTCCGTTTGGTAACCTGGATCGTATACTGTCGCGCTGCCAGTTTTCGAGCGTGGCCTTCTCGATATCCGCGGTCGCAATCAACCGATTGACCCGCCGGGCTCGGGCACGCTCCCACGGTGTTGTCAACCAATCGAGCCAGGCAGCCGTCCAGAATTCTCCCGTAAGCCCCAGGCCATGTCCGTTGCGCCATTCGAGTTCTTTCTCCAGTTTCTGTGCGGGCAGGTTGAGGTTCTTCTCAGTGAGGAGGGCATCGGCACGTACGACCTCGTCGGCCGGTGTCATCTTCGGAAGGTCACGAATCGCCGCCAACGCGGAGCGGATCCGCTCGGGCGTCTGGCGCGAGGCGACCGCCCACTCCATCGCCAGATCCAGCGCCTCGCGCTCGGTCACGAGGGCGGCCATGCCCCGACTGATCGCGGCTCCGTCGGATTGGTGCCGGACGATTCGGAACAGGGTGATCAGGTCTTTCCAGGCAGCGTCGAGATCGCCGTGGTCAAGGCGGTCGCGAGCAGACTGGATGACCAGCCGGCCGAGATTACTCATCGGTTCCCAGCCAAGGGTGGCCATGGATTCGGATGATGACAGCGTCAACTGTTCGGGTCTCAGGAACCAGCAGTCAGGATAGGCCGCGGCGCCGGACCAGGTCGAGAGCATCGCGGTTCAGCTTGAGGTCCGAGAACGGGGCTTTCAACAACCCGATCGCCTGGCGGTAGAGGTCGGCCGCGTTGCGTCCGGCTGGCAGAGGGTCGGACTCAGCGGTGATCCAGGCACGCGGCGGGGCAATCGGGCCGATGTCCGGCACGCTCCAGGCGCGATTTCCCGTGTAGGAACCCAGCAGCACCGCGAACATCCCAGTCAGCAACGAACCCAGGCGCAGCCAACGCCCGGGGGCTGGCCGGTCCAACAGCCAGTCGCCGCTCCAGGCCCACGAGACGACCAAGAGCGCCACCGGGATCACGAAGAGGCCCAGGTCCAGCAACAGGTACGACCGGACCAGCGCGAGTAGAGGCAACTGCCAGTGCCAGAGTCATCACCATGGCAATGACCACGGCCGTGAGCCCTCGCGAGATCGGTCATCCCGCAGAGCAGCGCGACCGCGAAGCCGAGCGGTATCACCGAGAAGATCCGAATCCAGTTATCGTTCCCCGCGTAGTTCACGCCCAAATCGGCGTATCTGGAACGCGATGGCCTGCGGTCCCCAGATCATCGCAAGTCCCACGCACCAGACCGCCAGCTTCACCAGCCAGACCAGACCCGGCCGCGCCCCATGATGGGTGAGGAACCGTTGGGTCCGCCCTCGGTTCTCCATTCCAAAGACGTTGATCCCCGCCACCAACGCGATGATCGTGTCCAGCAGCAGCACCAAACCAGGTTCGAGATCGGCCCATGCTCAAGTAGAATGGCAAGGGTACAGCCAGCCCGATCACCGCGAGCAGGCACCAGGTCGTCGCGCCCTCGCGCACGGTCTCCCACGCTCAGGGCCCGGGCCTCGGCCAGCCTGGAGCGGCGCGGCGACTGGTCGGACAGTCGTTGCCTCGGCCACTCGCGGCTCCGTCGCCTGAGCGACCGGCGACGGACGCCGGAGCGCGACCGGCCGGCGTTGTTCCGGGTCGGCTGGCGTCATCACGATGGGCGACTGGAACTGAAACGGTAGTCGCCGCCGTCGCGAGCCGCGCGTGAACAAGAGATTCGAGGCGACCAGGGTCGCAAGGATCACCACGATCTCGAATACCACAAATGGATTTTCGGCGATGTCAATTTGAGTTTTTGGTGATGCTCGCAACCATCGCAGTACTTCCTCGAGTTTCGCCATCAGATAGATCATGCAGATCGCAGTGGAACCGGCCGTGGCGAGCGCGGCGGTCAATGCATTGCTGAGGATCGACGACCAGAACAGTCCCCACGCCAGCGCCACCAGTACGACCAGCCCGAGGCAAACCCCCAACAAGGACTTCGAGTCTCCCGTGAACAGGAGGGCCCCGCCGTCGAAGTAACCGACATGTTCGGTGCTGAACGCCGCCATGGTGAAGAGCAGGGCGGTCAGCGCCATCGTGGTGATCAGCGCGAAGGAGAACTTGCCCGCCCAGACCACCGGTCGTGCCGCGGGCAGGATGTCGAGCAGCCTCAGCGTGCCCGTCTCGCGCTCGCCCGCGAAGGCGGCCGACCCCACCACGACCGCGTACAAGACGCTCCACGCCAAGGCCATGACAAGACAGCGGGCCTTGCCGCACCTCGGGACCGTAGTAATTCAACGCCACCCACTGCCCGGCCGCCGCGGCCAGGGCCACGAAGACCCAGATCGTCCAGAACTGCCGGGCGTCCTTCCACCACAATCGCATATACATGGTCGGGTTACTCCCGCTAAATCGCCGATGTTGATTACGCGACGTGTACCGCCAGCGGGGGCGAAGGCGCGGGGCGTCGGCCGCGCATGGTGCCGATATAGATTTCCTCGAGGCTCGGTGTTTCGATTTCCAGTCCCTCGACCCCTGGCAATGCCCGGATCGACTCGCAGGCGGCGCGGTCGGCCGCCCGGACCAGCCAGCGCGCCTGTCGCGGGGCGTCGGATGCATCGATCAGCTCGATCATTCGGCCTTCCGGCGGCGCGGCGGGGTGGTCGCGGCTGGTGAACATCACCGAGAGCAGGAATGTCTTCGACTTCAGCTCGTCCAGCGGTTCAACCCGGATCAACCGCCCCTGATGCATCAGCGCCACATGGCTGGCGACTCGCTCGACCTCACCGATCTGGTGGCTCGATAAGCAAGACCGTCCGGCCCGCGCCGGCCAGGTCGACCATGCTCTCCAGGAACTCCCGCCTCACCAGCACGTCGAGCCCCGAGGTCGGCTCGTCGAGGACCAGGAGGGATGGGTCCGACGCCAAGGCCAGGGCCAGCGACACCTTCGCCCGCATCCCTTTCGAGAGCTCCTTGATCTTCCGGCCCGACGGCAGCTCGAACCCGCGGGTCAACTCGGCATACCGTGTCTGATAACCGGCGGTGGTCCGCAGGGAATCCAGGTGGAACCCGGCGGCGAACCAGCCGATCTCGGCCACGGTCATCCAGTCGTAAAGCACCGGGACCTCCGGCACGTAGCCGATCCGCTGGCGCACGTCGAACCCCTGCCGTGCCGGGTCGAGTCCTAGCACATCCATTCGGCCGGCATTGGGCTTGACCAGGCCGAGCAACATCTGGATCGTCGTCGTCTTGCCCGCTCCGTTCTCACCGAGCAGGCCGAAGATCGAGCCCTCGGGTACCGACAGCGATAGCCCATCGACGGCCGTCTGGTTCCTGTACCGTTTGGTCAACCCCTGGACCTGGATCACCGCCCCTGTTCGCATACTGTGTCTGTGCCTGAATCATGTCGCATTCCCTTCTGCTCTTCCTGGTCTCAGACATTGCCGTTGGCTTGACTCGTTGCCCCTGGCCCACTCTTCGCGGAGGATGGCCTCGATCTCGACCGCGTCCATCTTGCTCTGCCGGGCTTCCTCGATCGCCCGCCGCAGCCGCAGCCGCACGATCTCCCGCCGCGCCGCCCGGCAACGCTCCGCCGCCCCCTCGGCCACCTCCAGCCCCATCCCTCGTACCGATTCGAGCAAGCCCTCCGCCTGCAAGTCCCGATACGCCCGCGCCACCGTGTTCGGGTTGACCACGAGCTGCTTCGACAACTCTCGCACCGAGGGCACCAGATCTCCCGCCCGCAACACGCCCCCGGCTACCGCGAACTTCACCCTATCCGCGATCTGACCGTAAATCGGTCGCTCGTCCCCAGAGTTCAGATCAAGTAAGAACATTCGTCCTGGCCCTCTAGTGTGCTAGCTAACTAGTACAGTATATCGCGGGATCGGCACCGGGTCAAGACCTGGGGAGAAAAAAGCGATAGCTGTGCTGCGTTCTCACGGCTGACTGAGGCGGGGCCATCTCAAGAGCTCGCCACTCATGTCGGTCGCTTCGGGATCTTTTGGAGTTGCTTTTTCGACACATCCGCCACGATCTGCCGTCATTCCGAAGAACGCTGGGGAAAATCCGCAGTGACCCCGGGCCGATTCCGCAATCGGGATCGTAAACAAGGTTGTCGGGCCGTGGTTAAGCCCGACGAGGAGTCCCGGCCGGGGCATGCTCTTTCAGGAACAAGGCGACAAGGAAACACGAACAGGAGCACTTCGATGGTTTCCCCATTGCGGCGCGGCGCGAGATTGCCGATGACGGTCCTTGCCTTGGCAATCGCCGTCTGGGTCGGGTCCGGTCCATCAGCCTTTGCACACGGTGGCGGAGGCGGGGGGTGGTCACGGCGGCGGAGGCGGTCACGGTGGAGGCCATAGTGGAGGCGGCCACTCGGGCGGTTACCACTCGGGCGGATATCATGGCGGCTATCACTACGGTGGCTACGGCTATAACAACGGGTATTACTATCCGAACTACTACTTCGGCTTGGGCGGCTACTACGGCTATCCTGGTTACGGGTATGGATACGGTTACGGGTCGGGCTACACCTATCCGTCCTATACCTACGGATATGGCAACTCCCCGGTGTATGCAGCGCCGAGCCAGGGGCGTTTCCTGGGCATTGACGAGCAACCGGCGGTCGACTCCGGCGGCCGGGGCATGCAAGTCGTGCAGGTTTACGCAGGTACTCCAGCCCAACAGGCCGGCCTTCAGGTGGGCGACGTCATTCACTCGGCCAATGGCTATCTCACGCAGGAACACGGAAACCTCGCCTGGATCATCGCCAATACTCCGGCGAACGGCGAATTGCGGATGAATGTCCGCACCGCCCGTGACGGCGCCGACCATCTGATCATCGCTCGCATTCCCTGACAAAAAGGGCCGATCGCGGTCACTTCCCACAATCGGCCCTGGCTTTTCAATGCAATGCGATGCGATCGGGCTCACTCACTCAGGCCAGATGCCGCTCGACCTCGGGCATGAGCTTGGCGAAATCCAGCTTGTTGGGACAGGCGGCCCGGGCAGCTTCGAGGTCGGCGCCGGACCAGTCGCGAGCCTCTTGGTCAAGGGCGGCGTACTGGCGGCGGGCCTCGCTACGGATGCCGTGGTGCTCGTGGTACGTGAGGAAGCGGGTCAGGTTGCCCAGCTCGGCCTTGGTGCCGGCGGCGACCGAGCAACGGCCATCGCAGTCGGCGCAGAGGGTCGGGCCGAAGGCGAGGGCCGCATCGCGGAGCTGCTTGATCTCGGCCGTCTTCATCGGCTCGTAGCGACGAGCGGCGTCGGCATCCTCGCGGAGCTGGTCGGTCGTCTTGATCGACACGCAAGAGCCGCTGATGCCGCTCGTCGGTCCAGATCGCGTGCAGCAGCCCTTGGTACGGCGAGAGCTTCTTCTCGGCGAGCATCGGAGTCCGCTTGACCACCTCTTCGAGAACGTCGAACTTGGGCCGGGAGGGGAACTGACCGGCGACCTGCTTCATCGAGATCAGGCCGATCCCTTTCTCATGGCAGGCGTCGAGCGCCTTGTTGAGTGGGGAATCCTTGTCAAGCCAGGGAGTGTACTGAAGCATGATCGCGTCGACGATCCCGCCCTCGGCCGCCGCCTGGATGATCTGGGCCCGATCCTTGTGGTGAGTCGAGAAGCCGAAGAACCTCGCCTTACCCGACTTCCGGATCGCCTCGGTCGTCTCCTTGAACTCCTGGCTCTTGACGAAGTTCATCGCATCGTCGAGCGTGTGCCTGTCGCCAAGCCCGTGGATGAAGTAGAAATCCACATAGTCGGTCGCCAGGGCTGCCAGCCGCTGGTCGATCCTCTTCAACATCTCGCCAGGCGTGGCAACCTCGTCCTTGGTGACAAGGACGATCTGCTTACGAACCTCGGGGGCCGACTCGAACCACTTTTTGAAGCCGGGCTCGGTGCCGTAGAGATTGGCGGTGTCGAACGTGCGGACCCCGCTGGCGAAGGCCAGGCGGAGCAGACGGTCGAGGGTTCCGCGCTTGCGCAGAGCCCCGGTACCCATTTCGAGCAAGGTGATCTCGACGCCGGTCTTGCCGAGTTTCCGCTTGGGGAGAACGGCCGTCTTGGCGGCGGCGTCCTGCGCCTCCACGCCGGAGGTCGCGCTCAGAGCCGCCGCGGTGGCGAGCGCACCGGCCTGGAGGAACGCGCGGCGGTCGGGGTTGTTCGTGTCGTCTTGGGACATAGCACTCAACTCCTTTGCTTTTGGGCCTTGATACGAACGAGTCAACTATTTCGATCGGGTTAATCCTATCCTATTCGGACTGCTTCTGCACAGACGTCTGCCTCGGCGAAAATGTCTTTCACAAGAGATACCGATCAGGCGATTGCAGCGGCCAGGCGCGCCCGTTAGATTGGCAAACGCTCCGAACATCCTTCGTGCGCTAGCGATTCGTTTTCCCGTGGGAACATGCCTGAAAGGAGGTCGAACATGGATCGGCGCGACGTCTTGTGCTGGTTGTCGGCTGGTGCCGCGGCCGGCTGCTCTCATCTTGTCTCTCCGCAGCAGTCGTGCCTTGGCCCAGGCGGTCCAGCCAAAGCTGGAGTCGCCCCGAGGGCTGCCGCCTCTGAAGATCACCGACATCAACACCATCCTCACGGCCCCCAACCGGGTCCGCCTGGTTATCGTCAAGGTCTCGACGAGCGAGCCGGGCCTCTATGGTCTGGGCTGCGCCACCTTCACCCAGCGGGCCTACGCGGTGCAAACCGCCGTCGACAAGTACCTCAAGCCCTTCCTGATCGGCCGGGACGTCGATCAGATCGAGGATATCTGGCAGTCCTCGTATGTCAGCTCCTATTGGCGAAACGGCCCCGTTCTTTTCAACGCCATGAGCGGTGTGGACATGGCTCTCTGGGACATCAAAGGCAAACGGGCTAATATGCCTGTCTATCAATTGCTGGGCGGGAAATGCCGGTTCGCCGCCGCGGTTTACGCCCACGTGCAGGGGCGCGACATCAAACAGGTCGAGGACAACGCCGCGCCAAGCCATGGCCAGAGGCTACCGTCATATCCGCGTTCAAATGGCGATCCCCGGCCTGGCCACCTACGGCAGCGGCCTCAGGCCCACGCCCAGTGAGCCTGCCGCAGCCGGGCCCGAGGTGGTCGGGCCAACCAACCCCAGGTCGATCTGGGAGCCCGGCCCCTACCTGCGTGCCCTTCCCAAGCTGTTCGAGCACCTACGGACGACGCTGGGCGACGAGGTCGAGCTACTCCACGACGTGCACGAGCGGATCTCTCCCAGCCAGGCAGTCAGCTTGTGCAAAGAGCTGGAAAAGTACCACCTGTTCTTTTTGGAAGACCCTCTGCCGCCCGAGGAGAAGGACCACTTCCGGTTGATCCGCCAGCAATCGAGCGTGCCGATCGCCATGGGCGAGCTGTTCAACACCCAGCAGGAATACGTACCACTGATCGCCGAACGGCTGATCGACTTCATCCGCATTCACATCTCCCAGATCGGTGGCCTGAGCATGGCGCGGAAGGTGGCCGCACTATGCGAGTTCTTCGGCGTGAAGACCGCCTGGCACGGTCCCCCGGACTGCTCTCCCGTCGGCCATGCCGCCGGGCTGGCGCTCGAGCTGGCCACACACAACTTCGGCATCCATGAGGGCTCCGTCTTCCCGCCCGAAACCCGCGCGGTCTTCCCTGGCTGCCCGGAGACGAAGGATGGTTTCATGTATGCCCACGAGGCCCCCGGATTGGGAATCGACATTGACGAAAAGCTGGCCGCCAAGTACCCATTCCCCGACACCCCCACCTTCGATCACCATTGGGGAACGACCCGACGGCGTGATGGCACGATGATCCGCCCGTGAGATTGATCCTCAATTGATGGAGTCCCACACACGATGACCTGGCCGCAGAATTACGACCCACTCGCTGCCTGGCCACTGTCGACCTTGGTCTCGGGCTTGCCGGTGATCACGCTCTTCTTCGCGCTGATCGTGCTGAAGGCACGTGTCTGGGTCGCGGCCCTGGCCGGGCTGCTGATGGCCGTCTTCCTGGCGCTTGTCGTGTTTCGCATGCCCGCGACGCTGGTCGCCGCTTCAGGCGTCCTCGGGGTCATCTTCGGCCTGCTGAGAATCGCCTGGGTCATCGTCGCCTCGATCTTCCTTTATCATATCGCCGTCGAGACGGGTCAGTTTCAGGTGATGAGGGAATCGATCGCCGCGCTCTCGTCCGATAAGCGTCTACAACTGATCCTGATCGCCTTTTGTTTTGGTGCCTTTCTCGAAGGGACCGGCGGCGGCGGAGCGCCGGTGGCGATCGCCGGCTCGTTCCTGATCGGGCTGGGCTTCGAGCCGTTCCAGGCGGCGACCTTATGCCTGATCGCCAATACCGCGCCCGTCGCCTGGGGCGGGGTCGGAAACCCGATTCGCGCGCTGGCGACCGTGACCGGGCTTCCCGAACTGGCCCTCAGCGCCACGGTTGGACGAATCCTTCCTCCCATCTCGGCGATCCTGCCGCTCTGGCTGGTCCGGAGCATGGTCGGCTGGCGCGAGACGCTCGAAGTCTGGCCGGCCCTGGCCGTCAGTGGTCTCTCGTTCGCGCTCACGCAGTTTTACTGGTCGAACTACCAGGAAGCGGGATTAGTCGACATCGTCGCCGCCCTTTTCTCACTCCTGGCCATGGTGGCTTTCTTGAAGATCTGGCATCCGAAGACGAACCTTCGGCACCATGATGAACCGGCGATGCCGGGTGCCCCCAACGCCAAAGCCGGCGAACTGATCGACATAAGCCGGCGCCACTCGTTCTTCGCGATTCTCAACGGCTGGGCACCTTTCTTGATGGCCTCCGTATTCATCCTGTTGTGGAGCATGCCGGCGATCAAAGATCGTCTCACCATGACCAGTCTGAAACAACCGATGCCCTACCTGGACCGAGCAGTCGTGCGAGTGCCGCCTGTGGTCGCCCAGCCTACGCCCGAGGAGGCGATTGCCGACCTGAACTTCCTGGTATTGCCCGGTACGGCCGTCACGCTGGGCGGAGTGCTGGCGGCGCTACTCAGCCGCATGAGCCCGGCGCGGATCGTCCGGATTTTCGGCCACACGCTGATCCATCTGACGCCTTCGCTTCTGGCTATCAGTTTCATGGTCGGCCTCGCTTATGTCACACGATACTCAGGTATGGATACAGTCCTCGGTCTGAGCCTGACCCGGACCGGCCCCGCCTTTCCCTTCTTCGGGACCTTGCTCGGCTGGCTGGGGGTGGCCCTCACGGGCACTGATGCGGGTTCGAATGTGCTCTTTGGTAACCTTCAAAAAGTCACGGCCGAGCGGCTCGGCATCAGCCCGATCCTCATGGCCGCGGCCAATTCGAGCGGGGGCGTCATGGGGAAAATGATCGACGCACAGTCGATCGTCGTCTCGAGCACCGCAACCCAGCAAGTGGGCCGAGAAGCGGCGATCTTCCAGTTCGTCTTTAAGCACAGCGTGGCCCTCGCTTGCCTAGTCGGTCTGATTGTCATAATATATGCATTTATATTCCCTGGACTCATACCCATCGCGTCTGCCCTGAAACCTTGACGAGGAAACGACGAGGCGCCTTGGAACAGCCCGCGACGAGATGGTCTGAGCAACTTCCTCCAGGTTGTGGCCTGGTGAAGGTATATTGTCAGTCACCCATCAATTCTGTGAGTCCGTTATGATTAGATTTCGAGCACGCCACAACATCGTGGGATTGATGGCCCTCGTCCTTTGTGTGGGCCTCAGCCTCGCCGCCCTGCGGAATTCGGATCAACTTTGGGCAACCGTGATCTACACTCTTGCGATCACCACCCTTGCAGCGGCCGTTGTCGGTGCGATCGTCGGAGAAGGAAGGATTCGCACCTTTTCGACCGGCTTCGCCGTCTTCGGCTTGACTTATCTCCTGATCGACTTCCTGCCGCCGCGCGACGTCAACAGCTTCGGCTTCGGGCCGCAACCGAGGCCAAGCCTGCTGATCGAGAAGGGATTCGCCCTACTCCAGCCCTATCTTAAGCCGATGTCTCCACGGACGACGCAAGGTTTCATCGAGTATGACCAGGTCGGTCAATCAATCGGAATTATCCTTTTCGGTTTATTCGGCGCAGTCCTGAGCGGACTGGTCGCCGGCAAGCATCACCGCGTCCGGCCGAACGCCAGGGATGCCGACAACCAAGCCACGGAGGTCACGGGATGAACATGGAACCGGCGAGATCGAACGCGGCCGGAGCGGACATCATTCCTGAGCGGACTGGCTCCTCACTCTCACTTTCTCCTCCGAGTACGGGGGCGTCGAGCGAATCAGGAGAAGTTTAATGGGTCCGTCCAGTCGTTGTCACTGCATGGGTCTACTCCTCGCGGTCAGTCTGCTCGGCGGCCATTGCCGCGTCGCCTCGGCCGTCACTACCGGGATCGACACGGTCGACACCCCGCCCGCCTTCACCGGTTCCAAGGCCGGGGACGAGCGCGAGGTCACCGGCATCAAGCTCTGTTGGTGCCCGGCCGGCCGGTTCGTGATGGGTAGCCCGCCGAGCGAGCCGGAACGACGTCCAGGCGAGGACCAGGTCGCGGTGACGCTCACTAAAGGCTTCTGGGCGGGCAAATACGAGGTGACACAGGGACAGTGGAAGCGGGTCATGGGCGCGGTTCCGGGTGAACTGACGGCTGGAGAGGGAGACGACTTCCCGGTCTATAATGTCAACTTCGCCGCAGCGGAAGCGTTCTGCCGAAAGCTGACCGAGCAGGCACGCGCGACCGGCACTCTGCCCGAGGCGTGGGAATTCCGGCTGCCGACCGAAGCCCAGTGGGAATACGCCTGCCGCGCCGGGACAAAGACAGCAACCGCATTTGGCGACAGGCTGAGCAGCAGCCAAGCGAACTTCAAGGGGCAGCCGTACAACGGCGCCGAGGCCGGGCCATCGCTGAACCGGGCGGCGAAAGTCGGCAGCTACCCGGCGAACGTGTGGGGGCTGCATGACATGCACGGCAACGTCTTCGAGTGGTGCCGGGATTGGTCTCATCCCAAACTACCGGGCGGGACGGATCCCGATCTGTACGACAACAAGGCCGGGTCCCGGGTGCGCCGGGGCGGCTGCTGGGCAGACGAGGGGTGGCCGTGCCGGTCGGCCTTGCGCGTCGGATTCGAGCCGGAGCGTAGAAGCGACCACATCGGCTTTCGCGTTGTCGCCGTCCAGCATTAAGTGATCGCACGCCGGCTGACAGGTCAAATCCTCAATTCAAGCCGGCACCAGCGCAGCGAATCGGCCGGCGGCGTCGGTCCAAGCGGCGGTGTCGCGGGGCTCGTAAACGGTCACCGGGAACGAACGGGCGACGACCCCGCGCAAGTCGGCGATCGAGCCGAGCCGGCCGCGGCCGATGGCCTGCATCAGGATATTACCGATTGCGGTGGCCTCGACGGGCCCCGCATGCACCGGCCGAGCCGCAGGCGTCGGCGGTGAACTGGCAAAGCAAGGTGTTCTTGGTCCCGCCGCCAACCACGTGGATCGTCTTGATCGTCGTGCCCAGGATGGCCTCGAGCCGATCGATCGCCCAGCGGTACTTGAGCGCCAGGCTTTCCAGGCAGCAGCGAACCAGGGCCCCCTCGTCAACCGGAGGCGCCTGGCCGGTCCGAACGCAGAAGGCCGCCAACCGCGCCGGCATGTCGCCGGGAGACAGGAACGCCGTGTCGTCGGGATCGACCAAGGCGGCGAAAGCGGGGGCGACATGGGCCCTGGCGAGCAATTCCTCGTACGACAGCTCTCGCCCGGCGCGAGCCCAGGTTCGGCGGCATTCCTGGACCAGCCAGAGCCCCATGATGTTCTTCAACAGACGCGTCGTCCCCGCCACACCCCCCTCATTTGTGAAATTATACTTCATCGTTTCAGCGTTGATCACCGGATGCTTGACCTCGACACCCAGCAGCGACCAGGTTCCCGAGCTGAGATAGCACCAATCCGGCGGCGCATCGGAGGAGAGAGGATTTCGATTTTGTCGAGGCCGGCACGGCAGCCACGGCGCTGGCCGTGTCATGAGTCGCCGGTGCGATGACCGTCACGGAACGAGCCAGACCGATCTCCTCGACGAGCGCGGGCGCAGCGGGCCCAGGACACTCCCCGGCTCGATCAGCTCGGGCAAGATCGCGCGGGGGATCCCCAGGCCGCGGCACAGCTCGTCGGACCAGGTGCCGGTGCGAGGGTCGAGCAACTGCGTCGTCGAGGCATCGGTGCGTTCGCCCGCGCGGCGGCCGGTCAAGAGCCATCCGAACAGGTCCGGCATCATGAGCAACGTCTCGGCGACATCCAGAAGCGGCGAGCGCGACAGCACCAAGGACAGAAGCTGGTACGCCGTGTTGAACGGCAGGAACTGCAAGCCGCTGATCTCATAGATCCGATCGCGTGGGATCCGCTCGAACGCCGCATCGAGCATTCCGTTAGTCCTGGCGTCGCGATAATTGACCGGGTTGCCCAAGAGGGTGTCGCCTCGGCCGATCAGTCCGAAATCGACGCCCCAGGTGTCGACGCCGACGCCGTCGAGCTCACCGTAATGCGTGGCTCCTTTGCGCATCGCTGTCTTGATTTCGTCGAACAGCCGAGGCAGGTCCCAATAGAGCGTGTCCAGCATCCGAACTGGACCGTTGGGGAAGCGGTGCACGTCTTCCAGCGCCAGCTCCCGGCCATCGAAGCGGCCCAAAAGCCCCCGGCCACTCTCCGCCCCCAGATCCAGCGCCAGATAGTTGCTCGTCGTGGCCATTGGCGTCGGTTCTCCTGTCTTGCGCGATTGTTGCGGCCCGCGTCCTTTATGTACAAATGGCAAGACGCGCCCCGATTCAGTCGATCTCCCTTGATTGACTGCTCATGATAAGAGTCCTCTCGACCGGGAACAAGCAGATGGCGCAAGTCGGTTCGATGCCCCTTTCCGTTCTTTTGCCGAGTGCCGCGACTCGATCGACTGTCGGTTATGCCAATTTTAGTAGTTCGCGGGGCCAACTGATTTCCCTTTAGGGTCAATACCGCTGAAATAGACGCAGGTCACAGCCTCATGTTACCTTGGGTTTGGCGACTAACAAGGCACCACGGAGGCTGTCACGACGATGCAACCAGGACAATGCACGCTGCCGCCCGATGCAACGGCACGGATCTTGACCAACTCGCTTCTCGGCGACAGCCGCAAGACCATCGACCAGTGTCCAAAGAAACGAGGTGAGCGATGAGAGCGCGTTCTCGGAAGCTGCCCGAAAGGCAAGAAGAAGGCACAGTGGACTCCGCGCCTTCTGAGGAGGCTCAGGTCGATTTCGTGATGGAGCGCTTCGGCAATATCCAAGAGGCTGGTCGTTCGTTCGACATCGAGTATTGGCAGCGACAAGGGGACGCCGCGATCTATCGTGCCGCGTGGGAGTTGGTCGAGTTCTATCACTGCGAACAGGGTATGGAGCCGGATGAACTCAGACTTCAAAGATCTATTGAGAATTTTCAACGAGCATAAAGTTCGCTACCTCGTCGTAGGCGGCTATGCGGTGATCAAGTACACGGAGCCGCGGTACACGAAGGATTTGGATGTGTGCCCTAAAGTTCGCCCGTGCCGGCGACCGAGGGATGCGCGGTAAGTTCGATCGACTGTCGGTTATGCTGATCTTCTGGACCCTCTTCGCAACGAACTTCGACCTTCTGGAGCCGCGGCGATGAAACCCGCCAGGACCACGACAATCCTCAGTTTGGCTGCAAGCTTGATTCTGATTTCCACGGCCGGATGGGCCGCTGATCCATCCTTCAACCGCAAGGAAGACGTGATCTATGGCCGCAAGTACGGGACCGCCTTGACCATGGATGTCTTCACGCCCACGAAGGACTCCAAGGGGATCGGTGTGATTATCGTCGTCAGCGGCGGCTTCGTCTCCACGCACGAGGCGATTTTGCCGGCCTTCGTCCGACCGCTGACCGATCGAGGCTATACCGTCTTCGCGGTTGTCCACGGCAGCCAACCCCGTTACACCCTTCCCGAGATCATCCAGGACATGAACCGGGCTGTGCGGTTCATCCGCTATCACGCCAAGGATTACGGGATCGACCCGGATCGCCTTGGTGTCACGGGAGCCTCGGCGGGCGGTCACCTGTCGCTGATGCTGGGAACAGCCGGGGCCGAGGGTGACCCGAACGCCAAGGATCCCGTGGATCGCGTCTCCAGCCGGGTACAGGCCGTCGCCTGCCTCTTCCCGCCGACCGACTTTCTCAACTACGGCAAGACGGGCAACGAGAAGATTCGTCGCCACCGATCATGGCCCACCGTTCCGGGCCGCATTCGATTACAAGGAAATGGACAAAGAGAGCAGGATGTGGGTACCAATCACCGATCCGAAGCGGCTCCAGGAGATCGCCCGACAGATCTCACCAATCTCCCATGTCACCCCTGACGACCCGCCTACGCTCATCATCCATGGAGATGCGGACCAGCTCGTCCCCCTCCAACAGTCGGAACGGATTGTCGAGGAGTTCAAGAAGACCGGGGTCCAGACAAACCTGGTGGTCAAAAAAGGGGCTGGGCATGGTTGGCTCGGAATCGATAAGGACCTGAACCAGCTCGTCGACTGGTTTGACAAGTATCTCAAGAAGCCGGCTTGAGGCAAGTCACGCGGAGCCTCAGCCCAACCTCAGGCTCCCCGTAAGCTGGCGACGAAGTCCGCATGCTCGGGCGAGTTCAGGCCCTGCTGGACAATAGCCAACACCGCGGCTAGATCGCCGCGCAACAGCGCGGCCGGGTCCAGCCACAGGCCGGGGAACACCGTGCTGCGCAGGATGCCGTCGGCCGACGATGCCAGAGGTTCATACGCCCTTCGCGGAGCACGAACCAGTCGACTTGGCGATCCTGCACTCGCCAGATGACGTATTCGAGGACGCGACTGCGCCGATAGACATGGAGCTTCTTTCCGAGGTCGTAGCTGACGCTGCTGGCAGCGATCTCGGCGACTAACTCCGGGGCTCCTTCGACATAATCATCCGCGCTGATCCTCGCTTGTCCGTCACGCTCAGGCTCGATCATCAGAAAGGCGTCGGGCTGAGGTTCGTTGTCGAGGTCCAGGCGGATGCTGGCATTGTCACCCGCCCCCACGCCCGGGGTACTGGCGGTGTAAACTCCGAGCCAGGTGGTCAGTTGAATGTGCGGTTTGCCGTATTGCCGGTAACGTACGGGAGAACCCACGTAAACCTCTCCTTCAATCAGCTCGGCCTTCTTGAGCTCGGGCATCGCCTCATAGCGGCGTTCGAACTCAGCGCGGATAAGGCGGTCGCCGTTCTCGAGGGCGGGAACACGACCGGTTCGGTGGGCTGGGCACGGGTGGTCAGGACGGCCATGGAATCGGCTCCCGGAGTGCCGGAATCTCAACATTCGACTCCCTCGATCATACGGAATTCGGGATCGGATTACCACTTCAGGGCGAACCGCGAGGGAGATTGGAAACCGAGAGCCTGACCCAATCACCATCGCTTGTACGGCAGGAACTTACCCGACATCGTGATCTTGACCCGGTCCCCCTTGGGATCGGCTTCCTTCTCGACCTGCATGGTGAAGTCGATGGCGCTCATGATCCCATCGCCGAACGTCTCCTGGATGACGTCCTTGAGCGGCAGACCGTAGACCTGGAGGATCTCGTAAAAGCGGTAGAGCAGCGGGTCGACCGGGACGGTCGGCATCAGCCCACCCTTGACGGGGAAGCCGGTCAGGCTCGGCGCCAGGGCGTGGTCCAGCCCCAAGGCGTCGAGCAGCTTGATGGCCTGCTCGTGACTGGCACTGGCCTGGCGATAGCAAACCGCCGCCAGAAACACCTCATTGCAGCCGACGATGTCCGCCAGCGCGGCGAACGTCATCTGCTTGGCCGTCTTGGCATTCAAAATCGTCTGAGTGATCTCGGGCAGCATGGGCGCGGATCCTTTGCCTGAAAGTCGGTTCGCTGCTTTTTGCTTGTATCTTGATTACTTCGATGAATCGCATGCGATGTTCTGTCCTGCTTAAGACAACGATTGGCGGCAGAAATCGAGCATGTCGGCCAGGGTCTGCTCGATCGTGATAGCTCGGCTCCCAGCCGACGGCGTCGCGGAGCTTGGAGGCGTCGGCGACCAGGAAGGGCAGGTCGACGGCGCGGACCCGCGCCGCGTCGACTCGGACCGGGATGGGTCCATTCGCCAGCGACCGCAGGTGCTCGAGGGCGTCGGCGATCTTGGTGCCCTGGCCGCTGCCGAGGTTGTAGATCTCGCCGGGCGTCCCGCCTTGCGCCAGTAACCGGTAGGCGCGCACCACGTCGCGGACGTCGGTGAAGTCGCGGACGACGTCGAGATTGCCGACCTCCAGACAATCGCGGCGGCCTGATTCCACCTCGGCCACCTGAAGCGCCAATGCGGCCAGCACGTACCGGGAGGACTGCCGCGGCCCGGCGTGGTTGAACGGCCGGACCATCACCACGTCCGTGCCGTAAGCCAGGTGGTGCTGGATCCCGAGCAGGTCGACGGCCGCCTTGCTCGCCGCATACGGGTTGTTCGGACGCAACGGGCAGTCTTCCCTGACCGGGATGAATTCGGGCGCGGGATTGCCATAAGAGACGCCCGAGCCGACCAGGATCACCCGCGGCTTCTGGCCCGACGACTTGACCGCCTCGAGCAGGTTCAGGCTTCCCACCAGGTTGAGGGTCCAGGTGCCACGCGGGTCGGTCAGGCTCCCCTGCGGATTGGACTGCGCGGCCAGGTGATAGATCACCTCGGGCTGCTTGCGGCGCACCAGCTCGGCCAGCTCGGCCTCATCCTGTCTCGACCAGGTCGAACGGCTCGATCCGCACGGTCTTCCCCAGGTGCGCCAGCTCCGCCGGCCACCGGCCCGAGGCCGATAGACCGACCACCAGATCGCCCTGGGCGACCAGGTGCTCGGCCAGATGCCCGCCCACAAACCCGGAGACCCCCGTCACCAGCGCACGCATGGGCGGATACCTCTCTCGAACTCGCGATTGACCTGATGGTCGAACTGGTCACTTCGCTCCGCAGTCGCGATACGCTCCTGAGCGGACGCGGTCGACCCAATCGGTGTGGGCCTGATACCACGCGACGGTGGCGGCGAGGCCTTCCTCGAAGGCGACGGTCGGGCGCCAGCCCAGCTCGGCTTCGGCCTTGGCGCAGTTGATGGCGTAGCGGCGGTCGTGGCCGAGGCGGTCGGTGACGTATCTGATCAGGGTCTCGGTCTTGCCGCAGAGCTTCAGGATGGCGCGGGTCACGTCGATGTTGTACCGTTCGCTCTCGCCGCCGAAGTTGTAGACCTCGCCGGCGCGGCCGCGGCGCAAGGCGGCGTCGATCCCTCGGCAGTGGTCCAGCACGTAGATCCAGTCGCGCACCTGGCGGCCGTCGCCATAGACCGGCACCGGAATATCCGCCATCACGTTGGTGATGAACAGCGGGATCAGCTTCTCGGGGAACTGGTAGGGGCCGTAGTTGTTCGAGCAGCGGGTGATGACGGTGTCGAGTCCGAACGTGTGGTGGGCGGCGCGGACCAGCAGGTCGGCGCCGGCCTTGCTGGCGGCATAGGGACTGTTCGGCGCCAGCGGGTTGGTCTCGGAGAACGCCGGGTCGTCGGGTCCGAGCGTGCCGTAGACCTCGTCGGTCGAGACCTGGACGTAGCGGGGGACCTTGGCCGCCCTCGCCGCGTCGAGCAGGCACTGAGTCCCAAAGACATTGGTCCGCAGAAACGGCGTGGCGTCGCTGATCGAGCGGTCGACATGGCTCTCGGCGGCGAAGTTCACGATCGCGTCGAACCCCCCCTCGGCCACCAGCTTGATCACCAGCGGCCGGTCGGCGATGTCCCCGTGCACAAAGCGGTAGCGCGAGCTCGCTCTCGACGATCCCCGCCAGGTTGTCGGGATTGCCCGCATACGTCAGCGCATCGAGGTTCGTGATCTCGATCGCCGGATCGGTCTCCAGCTGATAGCGCACGAAATTGGCGCCGATGAAGCCGCAACACCCCGTCACCAGGATTCGCTTGATCGGAAGCTCGCTCTCCATGCTGATATCCTTCCTTTCTTGTCGCGTTTCCAGGTTAATCGGCCGGACCATCCGGACAAGCGTTATACGCCTTCGTTCAGGCCTGGGCCGGCGGCAGGTCGTCGCGTGCGTCGTCGTCATCGCCGTTAAGGTCGATGTGGTCGCTGGCCTCGGCCTCGCCCACGCCGTCGTCCATGATGTGGGGCTCATGAAGGCCATCGAGCGGAGCGTCGGCATCGCTGTTTCCGTCTGCCTCGCCGTCGATGATCGGCTGGCCGTGCCGTCGCCGGTCGGCCTCGACGTCGCCGAGCTCGTCCTCGGGGAGCTTGGCCAGGCTGCTGACGGCATCGCCCTCGTCGAGCTTGATCAACCGGACGCCCTGGGTATTGCGGCCGATGGTGCGCATCGTGCTGACGCGGGTGCGGATGACCATGCCGCCGCTGGTGGTGAGCATGACCTCGTCGTCGTCGGTGACCTTGCTGACGGCGACGACCGGCCCGTTGCGCTCGCTGGTCTGGATGTCGATCAAGCCCTTGCCGCCCCGGTTCTGGGTGCGGTATTCGGTGAGCAGGGTCCGCTTGCCGTAGCCCTTGGAGCAGACGGTCAAGAGGCTGGCCGGGTCGTCGTCGCCGTTGGCCACGATCATGCCGATGACCTCGTCCCCCTCGCCGCAGCTCGATCCCCTTGACGCCGTAGGCCGGCCGGCCCATCGACCGCACCCGCGACTCGTCGAACCGGATCGACATGCCCTCCTTGGTGGAGAGCACGACGTGGTCGCCGGCCTTGGTGCGCGCCACGCCGATCAGCTCGTCGTTCTCCTCCAGTCCCAGGGCGATGATGCCGCGGCCCAAGGGGCGGCGGAAGGCAACCAGCTCGGTCTTCTTGACGGTCCCGCGCCGGGTGACCATCAACAGGCACTCGTCCTCGCGGAACTCGCGCACCGGGATCATCCCGGTGATCCGCTCCCCGTCGCCCAGTTGCAGCAGGTTGACGATCGCCCGGCCGCCCGCCGTCCGTGACGCCAGCGGCAGGTCGTAGACCTTGTGCCAGTAGACCTTCCCCTTGTCGGTGAAGAACAGGAGGTAGTCGTGGGTCAGGGCGACGAACATGTGCTCGAGGAAATCGCCTTCCTTGGTATTGGTCGCGGCGATGCCCCGCCCCCCCCTGCCCTGGGCGCGGTAGGTGCTGGGAGGGAGCCGCTTGATGTAGCCGTCGTGGGTGACGGTCACCACCATGTTCTCCTCGCGGATCAGCGCCTCCTTGTCGAAGTCGCCGAGCTCCTCGTCGGAGATCATGCTGCGGCGAGGGTCGGCGTACTTGTCCTTCATCTCGCGCAGATCGGCCCGGATCATGTCGAGGATCAGGTTCTCGTCGGCCAGGATCCGCTCGTAGCCGGCGATATCGGCCTTGAGCCCGATGTACTCCTGCGCCAGCTTGTCGGCCTCCAGTCCGGTCAAGCGCTGAAGCTGCATGGCCAGGATCGCGTCGGCCTGCATCCTCGTCAGGCTGGTCGACTCCTTGGCCTCCGGGTCGTTCAAGGCCCGGCGGAGGATCTCGGCCGAGACCGCCATGCCCATCAAGCGAGTGCGGGCCTCGGGTGGATTGGCCGAGCTGCGGATCACGCGGATGATCTCGTCGATATAAGCCAGCGCGATCAAGAGCCCTTCGACGATGTGCGCCCGCTGCCTGGCCTGGCGGAGCTGGTACTGGGTGCGGCGCCGGATCACGTTGACCCGGTGCTCGACGAACAGCCGCAAGAACTCCTTGAGCGGCAAGGTCTTGGGCCGGCCGTCGACCAGGGCCAGCATGATCACGCTGAAGGTGTCCTGGAGCGGCGAGTACTCGAAGAGCTGGTTGACGACGACGTTGGGATCTTCGCCCTTCTTGACGGTGACGGCGATCCGCACCGGCTGCTTGCGGTCGCTGAAATCGTCGATGTTCGACACGCCGGTGATCCGGCCGCCGTTGACGAGATCCGCCAGCCTTTTGAGCAGCATCTCCTTGGTGAGCTGGTAAGGGATCTCGGTGAAGACGATCTGGCTGCGGCCGTCCTTGAGCTCCTCGATATCATACTTGGCCCGGACGATGACCCGGCCCCGGCCGGTCAGATAGGCTTCCTTGATGCCCAGCTCGCCCGCAGATCGGTCGCGCCGGTGGGGAAATCGGGGCCGGGGATGAACTCCATGATCTCGTCGAGCTCGATCAGCGGGTTGTCGATATAGGCGATCAGGGCGTCGCAGACCTCGCCCAGGTTGTGGGGCGGGATCGAGGTCGCCATCCCCACGGCGATGCCCCCCGAGCCGTTGACCAGCAGGTTGGGGAACTTGCCGGGCAGGACCCGCGGCTCCTGGTACTTCTCGTCGTAGTTGGGCTGAAAGTCGACCGTGTCGAGCTGGATGTCCTCGAGCATCTCGGCGGCGACCGGGCTGAGCTTGGCCTCGGTGTACCGCATCGCCGCCGGCGGCAGGCCGTGGATGCTGCCGAAATTCCCCTGGCCGGTGATCAACAGGTGCCGCATGTTCCACCACTGGGCCATGCGGGCCAGGGTCGGATAGATCGAGTTGTCCCCGTGCGGGTGGTATCGCTTCATCGTCTCGCCGACGATGCCCGCGCACTTGCTGGTGGACGCCGCCCGGGGTCAGGCCCAGGTCGCGCATCGCCACCAGGATCCGCCGCTGCGACGGCTTGAGCCCGTCGCGGACGTCCGGCAACGCCCGGCTGATGATGACCGACATCGCATAGTTGAGGTAGCTCTCCTTGAGCTCCTCCTGGATGTCCAGCGGCTGGGGAGCATTCGGAAGCAATACAGCGGTATCCACGGTCAGTCGATCCCTCTTCAACAAGTCAGTTCGGAAGCCGGCTCACGGCCCTCAAGCCCGATCACAACCCGATCCCCGGGAGCGAGGATCCCGCCGAGCCTGTCTTTGAAATCGGAACGTTGCATTGTACCCGAACCGACGCGGTTCCGCAACCGCTTTGAGCCAGGGTTGGCCGATCATAAGTCCCGATTTGACAAGAAGTTCACGCTTCGGGCTGATTCCCCGGCGGGTCGATGTCGCTTGGGCGAGGTCGTCTGGCACGGCGCCGACCGCGGGCCTCGGCGATCGCGATTCACTCAATCCTTGACAGCAAGCTTGGATCGGGTCCACAATGCCGCAACTTGATGAGCCGTCGTGGATATCGCCCTGTAAGGAGCCCCTGTCATGAGCGACGAAGCCGGCCCGCCCCGACAAGCCCAGACGGCGTGGTGCCTCCGGCGCCGTTGCGGGCCGTGCACACGCCCAACTTCCCGGCGATGCTCCGCCGCCTGGGCGCCTCGCTCTTGGTCACCACTTACCAGGCGGGCAAGCTGGTGATGGTCCGCGACGAGGGGGACCACCTCAACACCCACTTTCGCTCGTTCCAAGGGCCCATGGGCCTGGCTCTCCACCGCGACCGGCTCGCCCTGGGCACGACGATGCAGGTCTGGGAGTATGTCGACGTCCCGGCCGTCACGGCCAAGCTCGAACCGCCCGGCCGGCACGACGCCTGCTTCCTGCCCCGCTCCTGCCACGTCACGGGCAACATCCAGATCCACGAGATGGCCTGGGGCATCGGCGAGGAGCTGTGGGCTGTCAACACCCGGTTCTCCTGCCTCTGCACGTTCGACCGCTCGGCCAGCTTCACGCCGAGGTGGCGGCCGCCGTTCGTCTCGGCCCTGGAGCCGACCGACCGCTGTCACTTGAACGGCCTGGCCATGGTCGAGGGCCGCCCGCGGTACGTCACAGCCCTGGGAGCGACCGACACTCCGGCCGGCTGGCGCGAAAACAAGGCGAAGGGCGGTATCGTGATGGACGTCGACAGCGGCGCTCTCCTGTCGCAAGGGCTGTCGATGCCGCATTCGCCGCGATCGTACGCCGGGAAGCTATGGGTCTGCGAGTCAGGCGCCGGCACGCTTGGCTACCTCGACCCGAGGACCGGCCGGTATGAGTCGATCGCGTCGACGCCGGGTTTCACCCGCGGGCTGGATTTCGCCGGCGACCTGGCATTTGTCGGGCTGTCCCAGGTGCGGGAGTCGGCCGTCTTCAGCGGCATCCCGATCACCGAGCGGCTGTCGGCCGCCGAGCGAACCTGCGGCGTCTGCGTCATCGACCTCACGCGCGGCGAGCCGGTCGCACTCCTGCGGTTCGAGGAAGGCGTGCAAGAGATCTTCGCGGTGCAGGTGCTGCCAGGCCGCCGGTATCCGGAGCTGATCAACGACGACACCAAGCTGCTGGAGAACTCATTCGTGGTGCCGGACGCGGCGCTCAAGGACGTCCCGGCGGTGCTGCGCAGCGGACCGCGGGGTAACCCGTTGGGTGGCCCGATGAAAACTCGGCCCTGCCGCACTTAACGCTTCCGAGCAGATTTGTTGCGCGAACTGCCTCTCATTAGCCGTCACATGAGGAACGCAGGAGAAGCAGGAGACCAGAAAACCCATAACGTTGGGTTACACTGCGGACATTCTCAATGATCGCGTTCACCGGGCGAGGCCCGCGATGATCGTAAACGACACTCAGATTTTCCGTGCCTTGTTCCGCCGGCACATTAGTCTCCTAGCACGCACTTCGTTACCTTCGTTTCCTTCTGTTCAAAACGCATTTGCAGCAGGGAGAATCGTCGGCGCATGGTGCAGACAGAATCTTGGAACAGAAGCAAACGAAGTTAACGAAGATCTTGGTGTGGATTGAACCGGGCCATTTCGTCTCTGGGCGATTCCTGTTTTCCTGCCTTCCTGCGTTCCTTATGTCGTTTGCGCAGTAACTCCTGACCGAGAGCGCAACAGATCCGCCAGTACGCGTAACCCGAGGATGTCAGAATTATGCCTGGTTTTCATCACCCCACCCGTTGGGTGTCGATCTTCTGGACCACGCCAGCGGCCGGACTGAGAGGGTGTACGAGAAGGTCTTGGGAGCGGCGTAAGGTGGGTTCCAGCCTCGACGAATCGAGGCGCTGGCCCACCGCAACGGCTGGGTCACTGCCGATGCACGACGCTCGAAGAGCGCACACACTTTGTCGGGTCGAGAAACAGCCATTTTGCTTCATCTGATGACAGGCCTTGAGACTTACGTGTGACACAGGAATAATCGGAACCGCGGCGATCTGCCGTAACGTTCTGCTTTCCTTGTGGTTATGTGTGACACAGGAATAATCGGTACAATTGGTAATCCGAAGAGGTATTTGACATATCTCCCTGTAAGCCAAGAAGTTACGTGTGACACAGGAATAATCGGCAAAACCCGACCCGAGAGCGTGCTTTTCCGTATCTCGTTATCAACAAATGAATTAAACGTGACGCAGGAATAATCGCTACATTTTTCCGATCCATAATACGCTACTGGAGTTGGAGTTAGGTTGTGGCGTCGGTATAACCGGACATCCCGGGAGTCGCCAACAGGATGCGACTCGCTTGGCGTGGCCGCTCGAAAGTCGCGAATATGCCGCGAGCGAGGGCGCGGGCGGCTGACGACCGAAAGATCGGCGGCCTCCAGTAACCGCGAGTGTAAGGAGCTGCGCCTTCCGCCCCGGAAAGCGCACGCGAAGGGCCTTGCCCGGTGCCCCGCTGCGCTCGCCGGGTCGCGGGCTACGGGTTGCTCCGCACCCTCCGCCTCGCTCCCCCGGCTCCCTCCGCTCACGACCCGGGCCTGAACTCGGCACAGCGGAAGCCCAGGTCGTCGAGCCGGTACGAGGGCTCGCCGTGGTCGCGGTACGCCGCGCACAGCATCCGAGCGCCGTTGCGCCACGAGCCGCCCCGGATCACCCGGTGGGCGGACGCTGATTCCGCCGCCGCGCGAGCTTTCTTGGCATAGTCATCCACCCAAACATCCGCGCACCACTCCCATACATTCCCCAGCATGTCGTAAAGGCCCCAGGAATTCGCTTCCTTGCCGGCAACGGAGTGGGTCTCATTTCCGCTGTTATCCCCGTACCATGCGATGGCATCGAGGTTTTCCGAGTATCGCGCGGTCTCCGTCCCAGCGCGGCAGGCATACTCCCATTGAGCCTCCGAGGGAAGGGACAGTTGGAGACCATTGAGCCGGGAATTCAACGCCGTCAAGAATTCCTGGCACTGTTCCCAGCTCACCGATTCCACCGGACGATCCGCCCTTTCCTTGGGACGATCCGCGACTTTGAAGTGGCTGGGGTTCTCTCCCATCACGGCTTCCCAGAGCGCCTGGGTGCAAGGCGTGTCAAACATCCAGAAGCCGGAATCGATCGACACCAGGTGCCGCGGTCCTTCCCACGAAAGCCGCCCTTCTTCATCCTCCGGCGACCCCATCCAGAAAACGCCGGGAGGGATCCAGCGAAGGCGCTGGACGACGTCGCCGACCTCGAATGCGCACCAGGGACCATGCCGTTGGTCCTCGCCCCATTCCGAGGCCCAGGTCGGGGGCATGCCGCGCTGGAGAGGGTGAGTCCACGCTCGTGGCGGACGACGCGTTGTTCGGCATTTGGCCCCCAGGGAGAACCCATGGGCAAGGTCGGTTCTTCAAGACGTATGCGGTCAATCCGCCGTCTTCCTTCGACGGCCACTGCGCGTGCGGCGAGTCGCGGTCTACGGGTCGCTCCGCACCCTTCGCCTCACTCCCCCGTCCTCACCCGATCGCGCCGCTTCGCTCACGACCCCGCCTGAACTCGGCACAGCGAAAGCCCAGGTCTTGAACCGGAACGAGGGCCCGTGGTGGTAGCGGTACGCCGCTCGCACGAACCGTGCGTCGTCGTCCCACGAGCCGCCCCGGATACACGCGGCGGGCGGACGCTGTATCGGATACCGCCGCACGAGACTTCTCAGTATAATCTTCCACCCAAACGTCCTTGCACCACTCCCAGACATTCCCGAGCATGTCGTACAAGCCCCAGGGATTTGCCTTCTTCCTGGCCACGGGGTGTGTCCCGGCTTTGTCGAACTCGAACTGCTTTCCCATCCGAAGCCATCGTAGCCGTTGCTAGCATCGATCCCGCTGTTCCCGCCGTACCAGGCGATTGCGTCAAGGATCGGCGCGTTGTTCTCGCCCTCGATTTTCAGAGGGCCGGCGTAAGTCGCGGTTGTCGTCCCCGCGCGGCAGGCGTATTCCCACTGGGCTTCCGAAGGAAGCGAGAGAGAAAGGCTCAAGCCTTTTCATTGATTTTCTCAACAAACTTCTGGCAATCTTCCCAGCTCGCGTTCTCCACCGGCCGGCTCGGCGACTGGAAGTCGACTCGGGTTCTCGCCCATGAGCGCTTCCCAGAGCGCTTGAGTGCAAGGCGTATCGAACATCCAGAATCCTTCGCCGATCGTGACCTCGTGCTGCGGTCCTTCGTTCGAGTATCGCCCTTCCTCGTCATCGGGCGACCCCATCAAGAACCGTCCCGGCGGGAATCCAGCGGAGGCGCTGGCGGACCGGGCCGAGTGGAGCCTTCGGCGGAGCGTTCCTCCTCTTCCGCTTGGCCGCGCGTTTCGTGGGCGGCTTTGTGGCGTTCCTCTCGATCGTGAGCTCCGCCCAGAGCCCATACTTGTCCCGACCGATGGCCGATGCCCATTTTGGACGCGTCAGTCGTGCGAAGCACGACTTGCTCGACGTCCGAACTCACACGCAACGGCGTCGGCGTCACGAACGACACGGCATCCGTTTCCGGCGCGTCGAGATTGATCCAGCCCGCTCCGCTCGCAGGGTCGCGGTCTCCGTGGTGCTCCGCACCCACTCCGCCTCGCTCCCCCGCTCGCTCCGCTTCCTGTCTCTCCTTCCGACCTGCCGGTCCTGGAGCCCTGAACTCGGCACAGCGGAAGCCCAGGGCGTAGAGCCGGAACGAGGGCTCGTAGCGGGAGCGGTACGCCGCACGCACGTTCTGCGCGACGTTGTCCCACGAGCCGCCCCGGAACACCCGGTGGGCGGACCTGCGGCGGCCTTTTTCTTGTTGTAATCTTCGGTCCAGACATCTTCACACCACTCGAAGACGTTGCCCAGTGTGTCGTATAAGCCCCAGTCGTTGGGGACCAACTGCCCGACCGGATGGGTCTCACGACCGCTGTTCATCGCTGTACCACGCGATCTCGTTCAGATCCTCGCGATAGCGCGGCGTTGTTGTCCCCGCGCGGCAAGCGTATTCCCATTGCGCCTCCGATGGGAGCTTCAATTCGAGCCCCGGACACCTTGCATTCAAACGCTTGAGGAATTCCTGACACTGATCCCAGCTCACGCTCTCGACCGGACGATCCGGCCCTTTGAATTCGCTGGGGTTTTCGCCCATCACGGCTTCCCACAAGTTCTGCGTGCAGGGCGTGTCAAACATCCAGAAGCCCGACGCGATGGTTTCCTCGTGCCGTGGTCCTTCGTCGGGATATCGCCCCTCTTCATCCTCGGGCGACCCCATCCAGAACTTGCCTGGCGGAATCCAGCGGAGGCGCTGTTCAACGTCGCCGACAACGAGTTCGACCCAAGGCCCGAAATCGATCTCTCCCCCAACCGTCGGCCCATGCCGGCGCGACGCCGCCTTCCCAGAAGTCGTCGATCGGCTCGATCTTGAGGCGACTCTGGGACGTGCGGAGCAAGGCGAGAGGACTGCCGTCGCGGGGCTCCCGGCCCGCGATCAGGCGATCGCCAAGTTGGCGAAGCTCGATCATGCGCCCTTCGGTTTCCCGTGGCAACAAGCTGAGATCCGCGCCGTCGGGAAGCACGGCATCGGGATCATTGCGATGAACGATCGACCAGATCCGGTGCAAGACAGAGCCCAGGCCATCGCGATCTTGATAGGCGACTTTCAAAAACCGCTCCGAGACCTCCCGATGCCAGGCCGCCAGTGGACCATTCTCATCGGTCTGCGTCTTCGATTCGAGCAAATCAGCCTGCGACTCGAACCAGGCGCACATCTCGCGGCGCCGGTCGTCGTCGATCAGTTCATCGGCTCCGAGATTCCCCATCTCCGCGTACCAGACGCCCTTCGTAGATGTCGTTGTGAGACGCCTCGACGCGGTCGTAGATCTGGCGTCGAAGCCCACGATCCTGGCTGGGAAGCGCAGAACGAAGAGAGTCGGCCTGGCTCTTGGAAAGCTCGGCGGCTTCGCAATGGGGGTCGCCGAAGGCGCCGTGCTGCCAGACCCGCGACTCGATGCCCGGCTCGCCGCGGCCCGCCGACAGAAGCCGACGGACGAAGCGGATCAGTTGCGGCTCGATCCTCAGCGTGAACGAGAGGAGCGTGAGAATTTGCCGGACGAGGGCCTCGGTCTCCTGCTCGCTGAGCGCGGGAGCGTCGGCATCGGCGCTGGTTTCCCAGGGCAGGATGGTCCAGTATCGGCTCAGCTCTTTCGGGCAGGCCGCGCGGCGGCAGGGAACGACCGCCAGCGGCTTCACATCCAGATCGCGGAGACGTCGCCCCCGTTCGGCCCAGAGCGAGACGAGCCCGGAGCCGCTCGGCGCGAGTGCTCCCAGATCGCTCAGCGCCACCACCGCCGATCCCGGCGGCGGGGGCTGATAGTCGACCACTTGACGGCCGATCTTCATCGTAGAGGGCTCAAAACACCCTTCCGGCAGCACGACGCTCGAAAACCCGTCCGGTGGATAGATGTCGCGAATCGCCAGGCAGGCGAGCGTCTGGTCCTCCCAGTAAGGGATCAGGCGGCGCGACCGATCGACGAACACCTGGACCGATCGCCCCCAGCTCTTTCGCGACGACCTCGGCATCGCCGCCAGGAACTGACCCCGGCCCCATTCCTCGACGATTCGGTCGACGTCGATCTCGCCGCTGATCGCCTGCGTGGGCGAAGCGGCGCGCAAGCGAGTGAGCAAGCTCGCGTTGGACGACAGCGGCAAGAAAGAAAGATCGACGGGCTTGCGTTCCGGTTTCTTCGGCGGATCGGTCCTCCGGAGGGGCCGCTCCGTGCGCGATCCCCCCCGTTTCGGCCGAGGGTCGGTCACGAACATCGAAGTGAGTGGCCTGCCAGAATGGAATGCCGTGCGTCACGCTGGCGGAAGTCGGCGCAGGGGACTGGCCGGCGTGGCTTCGTCGATCGCTGCTGCTCGCGGCTCGATCCGAGGCGGTTCGGGCGCGACGAACCGATAGCCGAGGAGTCCGGCGAGATACTCCTCAAGCTCAGGGTCTCCCAGACGGCGGGCACGCATCAGGTCCGCCCGACCCGTCATGCCACGTGTGAAGCCGATTCCGCTCATGTGCCGGGGCTTTCCTGTTTCTTCAAAACGTAATGCGCGATCGAATCGAGAAGTTCCACGGGATTGCCGTCCGATTCGCCCAGCTCCAGCACGGCCCGAAGAAGGTCGAGGAACTCGGCTTGGCCGGGCAGCGGCTTGACGAAGCGCTGGCGCGCATCGGCGCGTTCGTCCGCGATCAGCTTGGCGGCCTTGCTGAAGAGATCCTCACGATCGTCGCCGGCTTTCGGGAAATGGACCTTCGCTCGCTCGACCAGGAGATTCATCAATTTCTCCTGGTCGTCAGGCAATCTCAGATGCAGCACGAAGCAGCGGCGCACGAAGGCGGCGGGAAGCACGCGCTCCTCGTTGGTCGTGACGACCACGAGCGGGAACGGTTCGACGATTCGCACGGGTTCCGCTCGTCCCTGCGGCGAGAACTGGCCCGCGCCCAGCGCTTCCAGCAGACCGTTGGGAACGTCCGTGTCCGCCTTGTCGATCTCGTCGATCAAGACGACCCGCCCGTTCTTGGGGTCGTCTTCGCGGCGCAGCGTGGGAGGAGTGGTTCCGCTCTGGTTCGCTTGTTGCAGAGCGCTTTCCCAGTCGAATGCCCACCAGAGGGGCCCCGGCCGCACGTAGTCCGCGACGTCGAGCACCTTCCGGAGATTCTGCTTGGTAAGCGACAATTGCTCGGCAGGGGATTCACCGAGTTTGGGCCTGGGTTTCTTCATTGCGGGCAAGAACGCGGACGCCGTTTGGGCGTCCGCCAGTCGCATCACGGCGTCAAATGTCCAGAGCAAATCTCGCGACTCGGTGCGGGAGTCGACCACACGGGTCACCAGCGGCCGCTTCAGGATATACGCCGCGGCGGCCGCCAGTTGCGTCTTGCCGACACCCGGCTCGCCCCTCACGAGCAACGGACGCCGCGAAGCGAGCGCGGCACGGATCGCCTGGGCGCTCTTGCAATCGAAAACGTGCCATTGCTCTGGGACCGCTCCGTGCTCGACGAGCGCGATCGACTCCTTGAGGAATGCCTCAAGCGGAGGGATCGAGCTTCTGGGATTCTCAGTCGTTCGCGCCATGCCCGGTTCGCTTCGTCTTGTGCTTGAAATGCCGCTTCAACATCGTGACAATGATGCTCCGCAGGCCTTGCAATTTGCTTTCATCCGCTAGAAGGAGGAAAACAAACGCTGGCAAGTCTTCCCACTGCTCCGGATTGGACGGCCTAAGTGCGTCCAATTTGTCCCGAATGAGCGCCAACGCCTCGGTATGCACGCCGTGTTTCGCCGTATTCTTCGGCAGCTTGTGAAAGCAATAGAGCGTCCTCCCTTCGTTCTCGCGTCGACTATTAACGAGAAGAACTCCCGCGAGACGCTGGATAAGTTCATCGATTCTAACGGATGGTGCGTAAGAATCCCGCACATCTTGACTTTCGCACAGATCGATAAGAATGCTTTTCGCCACGGACTCCGCATTCTCCGGCGCGCCGACTGGTAATTCCCGACCTCGCCGCATCAACGGCGTCCCTTCATAGTCGTCAGCCGCCCCTTCATTCTCATGGGGCTTGAACTTCATGCCTTTCCCGTCCGCTGCGCCATCAATATTTCGAGGGTCGTGCTATAATAGTCGGGTACGACGAAAAACGCGGACTTTTGAACATTCATCTTGGTCGAAATCTCACGGGCGAGCCCCTCATCGATCACAAGGGGAGTCACCTCTTCAAGGATCTCGACAAGGATATCGGCCTGCGGCCAATCGGGATCTTTACAAAGGCCCTCGTGCACCGCCGTGAGACCGACGATCGTACTGAACCTTCGACGCTCCAACAGGATCGTCAGGAGGAACGGGATCGGGTCATCCTGCGATTGAATCGTGGGATCATCCTTCCGACGTAGTTCCTTGGCAAGGCGTATCCGTGCCTCGGGCCCGAGTCCGTTCAGCAGCCGCTCGATCCTTTCGCATGTACGCTGCCGAATGCCCTCTTCGGCGCCATCTAACGCTTTGCTGAGGTCGCCGATCGATGGATCCCGTTCCCCGGCGCCCGCCTTCCCATCGACGCTGGAAGGCGGGCTCACCGAGGGTTTGCGGTAATCGCCTCGACCGCCCGGCGTATCCCCTTGGCCACGTCAGTCCACGCTTCGTCTTTGTTAGCCCATGACGTGACCGCGTTGCCATCTTTGGGCAACGCCTGAAGCTTGCCAAACGGCGCCCCTTGCCAGTCACACTGTCGCAGGATGACCGGAATCACCTTCGCCTCGCCACGGTCGTGCCGCTCAATCGCCCGCTTCATTTCGATGTCGTAGCAATAATCCGAGGCTAGAAAGGACGAACTGATCAGCAACAAGATAAGCTGAGCCTCCTCCAAGTTCTTATCGATCTCCCCCTTCCATTCGTCGCCCGCCCCGATCATGCGGTCATGCCACGGGGCGATATGACCTTGCCTTCTCAAGAGGGCCAAAGCCTTTACCAAATCGCCACGCAGGACTTCGTCCTCGTGCGAGTACGAGTAGAAGACGCGGATCGGCCCGGTCGTCTTTGTCGGCGAGGCCGATGACGGCTTTGCTGTCGGTGTAACGCTCTTGCCAGGCTTGACGGCCCGGCTGCGGCTAGTGCCGGCCACTGGAGCGCCACCCGGCGGAGAAGGTGTGCTAACAGTTACGGTTCCGATGTTCTTCTTCAGAATCGGGGTCAGGTGCTCAGGAATGCCTTTCAGGTTAATGGCGTTACATCCGAACTTGAACGCCTGTTCGAAATCCTTTCCGGCAAATAGAGCGTCATAAAAGCCGACGGCGAACTTGATCGCCGCCGGGTCGCCGATCGCCTTCCTCATCCCAACCACAAAGTCAATGTGCTGGGAGATGACATCCGCCTGGGCCTCTGAGTAGCACGCATTCAGAACCACGCACTTCACCGTATTGGAACATAACTCGAAGAGCCGGGCCAAGGCGTCGCCCGAGATGAGTTGAACGTTCCCACCATCATCCTCGAATACCAGTCCGCCTGCGTCAACTTCTCCCGGGGGGATCAACTCTCGACCTGTGCCACCCTGGCCATCCCCGGTTCCGTGCCCGGCGAAGTGGACGATCTCCGGTTCGTTATCGAGCAGCGCACGTCTCAAGTCGTCGTCGGTCACAGCCCAATTGACGACCACCTTGAACATCTTACGATTTTTCGCGCGCTCGAGCCCTTGCTCGATCTTCTTGACCTCCTCCTCAAGGCGAACACGACCCGTCCCCTTCGGATTTGCTGCCAGGATAAGGATGGTCCCCACGGGATGTCTCCCTCGATCGCTCGGCCATAACTTGGCCACCTGATTCGGAAACATCCTAACCGAACAGGTCTTGAAACGGTAGACTCCTATTTGATGACGAGCAGGATCTAACGGTCGTCACTGGTGCCGGAGGCCGCCGTCACCGCGATCAGGGCCGGCTCCCTGTGGCGCTCGGCACCGCTGTAGACCGAGGCAATCGATTGGATCTTCGCGGTGGGCTGGGGGACCTGGTGTTCGTCGAGATGTCCCAGGTTCGGGAGTCGGCCGCCTTCAGCGGCATTTTGATCACTGAGCGACTATCGGCCGCCGAGCGAACCTGCGGGGTATGCGTCATCGACCTCACTCGCGGGAAACCGATCGCTCTGTTGCGGTTCGAGGAAAGCGTGTAAGAGTTCTTCGCGGTGCAGTTGCTCCCGGGCCACGACGATCCTGAGCTGGTCAACGACGGCACCAAGCTGCTGGAGAACTCATTCGTGGTGCCCGATGCGGCGCTCGAGGACCTACCGGGGGTGCGCCGCGGGCAGGCCGACGGAAGGCGACTGCGTGTTCTGCTGGAGATGACGCACCCACGCGGTCACGATCGCGGCTGGCCGACGATGCGCGGCGGCTCGTATGCAAATGCACGGCGTACTTGCGATAATCCAGGGGAAGCCACTGATTTCCCAGGCCGGTCCCGGAGGCTGGGGCCTTTGTCCGTTCGACCGCCGATGATCGGAGCCTTGCCATGACCGCCGCGGCTGACCGCCATCTCCTTTTCGGAGCGATCGCACTTCAGAACGAGCTGATCGACCAGGGCGCCCTCGTCGCCGCCTTCCAGGCCTGGACCCGCGACAAGTCCACGGCCGTGGCCGACCACTTGGTCGCACGTGGCGACCTGAACGCTGACGATCGCGCGGCCATCGAGGCTCTCGTGACTCGCCAAATCGAGCGGCACGGCGGCGACGTGGATCGCACCCTTGCCGGCCTCCGCGCCGGCCAATCGACCCGCGAGAGCCTGACCAGGCTCGGCGACCATGACATCGGGGCGACGCTCAGCCATCTGCCCTCCGGGCACGACTTAACGCAACAGGTCGATTTCGACCGCACCACCTCGTACTCCGTCGGCGCGACGACCGGGGACGGTCAGCGGTTTCGCGTGCTGCGGCCGCACGCCCGAGGTGGCCTGGGCGCCGTCTTCGTGGCGCTGGACGGCGAGCTGAACCGCGAGGTGGCGCTCAAGCAAATCCTCGACCACCACGCCGACGACCCCGTCAGCCGCCAGCGGTTCCTGCTGGAGGCCGAGGTGACCGGCGGCCTGGAGCACCCGGGGATCGTTCCGGTCTACGGCCTGGGCTCGTATGCCGATGGCCGGCCGTATTACGCCATGCGGTTCATCCGCGGAGACAGCCTGAAGGAGGCCATCGAGCACTTCCACGCGGATGAGATGCTGAAAAAGGATCCCGGCCGGCGGTCTCTGGAACTGCGCAAGCTGCTGCGGCGGTTCACCGACGTCTGCAATGCCATCGACTACGCCCACAGCCGCGGCATTCTGCACCGCGACATCAAGCCGGGCAACATCATCGTCGGCAAGCACGGCGAGACGCTGGTGGTCGACTGGGGCCTGGCCAAGGCCACCGGCCATGCCGAGCCAGGCGCGGAGGAGCGGATGATGGTTCCCAGCTCCTCCAGCGGCAGCTCCGAGACCCTGCCCGGCAGCACCTTGGGCACGCCGGCCTACATGAGCCCCGAGCAGGCCGCCGGCGACCTGGAGCACCTGGGGCCGCAGTCGGACGTCTACAGCCTGGGCGCCACGCTTTACAGCCTGTTGACTGCGAAGCCCCCGCTGGAGGGTAACGTCGTCGGCGAGCTACTCCAAAAGGTCCGGCGCGGCGAGTTCAAGCCTCCGCGGCAGCATGACGCCACGATCGACCCGGCGCTGGAGGCGGTATGCCGGAAGGCAATGGCCCTGAAGCCCGAGGATCGCTATGCCACGCCACGGCTGCTGGCCGAGGATATCGAGCGATGGATGGCCGACGAGCCGGTCTCGGCCTACCGCGAGCCGTGGACCCGGACGCTCGCGCGCTGGCTGAGCCGCCACCGCACGGGCGTAACGGCGGTGGCAGCCGCAATCCTCGTGGCCCTGGTCGGGACGGCGGCGGTGCTGGCGGTGCAGTCGGCGGCCAACGCCCAGCTTTCGGCTTCGCTCCATCGCGAGTCGAGGGCCAACACCGCGCTGGCCACGTCCAACGTCGAGTTGACTCGCTCGAAGGCTGCCGTGCAGGCGCGGTACGACCTGGCGGTCGAGGCGATCAAGACTTTCCATACCGGCGTCAGCGAAGACTTCCTGCTCAAGGAGGAGCAGTTCAAGGAGCTGCGCGACCGGCTGTTGAAGTCGGCGTCGGACTTCTACGGCAAGCTCGGCGCCCTGCTGGGCAAGGAGACCGACCTGGCGTCGCGGCGGGCGCTGTCGCAGGCCGAATACGAGGTGGCCGACCTGACGAACACAGTCGGTCGCAAGGAGGCGGCGCTGGCGGCGTATCGCCGGGTGCTGGCGGCTCAGGAGGAGCTGGCGGCTGACCCGCGCGCCGGCGCGGAGACAAAGGCCGACGTCGGACGCAGCCTGACAGCCATCGCGACCGTGTTGGAGGGGATTGGCAAGACCGACGAAGCGGTGGCGACGTACCGCAAGGCTGACGGCCTGCTGGCCGCCGCCGCGGGCCCGGCCCCGGCCTCGCCGTTGCGGGCCGCCCTGGCCGATTGCCGGTCCCGGCTTGGCTATCTCCTCTACACCACGGGTCACGCTAATGACGGCCTGCTGGTACTCCGCCAGGCCCAGTCCGATCAGGAAGTGCTGGCCGAGGCCGATGGAGCGGCGAAGGAGGCTCGGCGCGACCTGGCGAGCACGATCAACCGGATCGGCAACTTGCTTCTCAGAACGGGCCGGCCGCCGGAGGCGGAGGTCCAGTATCGCAGGGCGATGGCGATCTACCAGAAGCTGGCCGACGACAACCCCGACGTCACCGAATTCCGACTCCGACTCGCATTCACCCACAACAACCTCGGCAGCCTGTTCCAGATTACGGGCAAGCTATCGGAGTCAGAAGCCGAGTTCCGCCACGCGATGACACTCCGGCAAAAGCTGGCCGACGACAACCCGGCCGTTACAGATTTCCGACACGGCGTGGGGCTGGGCCATAGAAACCTGGGCAAAGTGCTGTGGGATCGGGGCCGGCCGGCGGAGGCGGAGGCCGAGTACCGCAAAGCAATCGCGATCTATCAGAAGCTGGCCGACGACAACGTCGCCGTCACCGAATTCCGCATCGGGCTCGCGGACTGCCACTCGTCGCTCGCCCTGATGCTGTATCAAACGGGCCGGTGGACGGAGTCGGAGGCCGAGTTCCGCGAGGCGATGGCGGTCAGGCAGAAGCTGGCAAACGATGATCCCACACAAACCGAAGTCCAGAGCGGTCTGGCGCAGAGCCACCACAACCTCGGCTACCTGCTGTCGGATACGGGCCAGCCGGCGAAGGCGGAAGCGGAGTACCGCAAGTCGCTGGTCATCTATCAAAAGCTGGCTGACGACAACCCAGGCGTCACCCGGTTCCGAGACAGCCTGGCGAATGGCCATCTCGACCTTGGCATCCTGCTGTCACAGACGGGCCAGCCGGTGGAGGCAGAGGCCGAGCAACGCAAGGCGGTCGCGCTCTACCAGAAGCTCAACGACGACAACCCCGAGGTCCCCAACCATCGGTATGGCCTCGCCGGTGCCCTTTACTATCTCGGCGACGTGATCCGCCCACGCGGCCGGGCGGCCGAGGCGCGCGACGCCTACGAACGAGCGATCGCCATTCACGAACGGCTGGCCCAAGAGAGCCCGAACCCGTGGTTCCGCAGCCTCCTGGCCCACTCGTTGCGGCGGCGTGGGCTGGCCCTCCGCGACCTGGGCGACCCAGCCCGGGCGGCGGCCGATACCCGGCGGGCGCTGGGCCTGTACGACGGGCTACCGTCGCGGTCGGGCGAAGAGTGGCTGGAGACGGCCTGCTGCCATGTGGCGCTAGCGAGCCTGGCTGGTCATGACGGCGCTGGGGTCTCGGTGGCCGCAGTGCAAGAAGAGACCGATAAGGCGATGGGATTGCTGCACCGGGCGGCTGCCAGCGGCTACCGGAATGTGAACGCTTTCCGGACCGAGTCGGCGCTGGCCCCGCTCCACGACCGGCCCGACTTCCGGCTATTGATGATGGATCTGGCATTTCCGGCCGACCCGTTCGCAAAGGGCCGCTGAAAGTCCCGGCCCCATCAAAAGTCTCCTCCATCGACATCTTTAACTACAGCGGTTTACTTACGCGTCGCATACAGCTCGGACTGAACCGTCCTAACACTAGCCCGACGCGCTAGCGAGGGGAGAGCCGCCGCCAGACCCTGCCCATCGGCGGGCGCCCCCTCGCTGGCGCGTCGGGCTAGTATGGCCTGTGTGCAACACCAGCGTAAACCGCTGTAGCCAGAACGCTATGCCGCCGGCCGTAGGCGAAGTAGATGACCAGGCCGATCGCTAGCCCGAGGACGTCGCTGCGTGCAAGGACTCGCACACGGGGACGTTTCTCAAGGCGCATCTCTGAACGCCGGTAGCAACCATGGGGACCTCACCGAGAGAAACACACGGAAGCCCCGACGCCGACCGCGCACTGGCAGGTGCGGACCCTCGACCTGGTGAGCCTGCTGTTGCACGATGAGCCGGTGGTCTACATCTCGAACCACCTGCCGCGCTCGCGGACGGTTCAGGAAAACAGTTCAGTTACGACTCGGCCCTTGTCGGCGAGCTTGATCGGCCGTCCCTCCGGGGTCTGGTAGGTTTTGGAACCATCCACGCCGAAGGCCGAGAGCAGGGTTGCAAAGAGGTCAGGCACGGTCACCGGATGATCCTTGATCGATGCCCCCTTTTCGTCGCTCGATCCGAACGCCTGGCCACCGCGGACGCCGCCGCCTGCCAGCACGGCGCTGAAGGCCTCGCTCCAGTGGTCGCGGCCTCCGTTGTCGTTAATCGTGGGCGTGCGACCGAACTCCCCCATGCAAACGACCAGCGTCTCGTCGAGCATCCCCCGCTCGGACAGGGCATTGACCAGTGCCGCGAAGGCGGGGTCGAGCTTGGCCAGGAGTGCCGAGGTGGCGCTGAAGTTGTCGGAGTGGGTGTCCCAGCCGTCGAGCGACACCTCGACGAACCGGACACCTTGCTCCAGGAGTCGGAGTGCCAGCAGGCAGCCCCGGCCAAACCCACCGCCGTCCCCCTCCGCGGCGAATCGGGCCCGCGTCTCGGGCGACTCCTTGGAGAGGTCCAGCGCCTTGAGAGATGGGCTCCGCATCAGGCGCCGGGCCCTGCTCGCGACGCGGGAATGGTCAGCGATCAGTTCGGGATCGCGCCGCGAGGTCTCCGCGTTGAAGGCGTCGAGCGCCTTCAGCCGTCGGCCCATCCGCCGATCAGTCACCCCCTCGGGGGGCGTCACGTTGGCGAACGGCGAGGACGGATCGCCGATCACGTACGGGGCGAAGTCGAGCCCGAAAAACCCGGGGCCCGCGCCGCCGCCGTTGATCGCAACGTAGGTCGGCAGCGTGGACTCTTCGCCCGACCAGCGTTTGGCGACCACCGCCCCCAGCGCCGGGTACGAGACGGTCTCCTGGGGGGCATTGCCGGTATGAAGGAACTGGTAGGCGCGGTCGTGGTCAGCCTCGGCCGAGGTGAGCGATCGCACGACGGCGAGGCGCTTCGTCTGGGCCGCGAGCTTGGGCAGGTGCTCGCAGAGCTTCAGTCCGGGGACCTGGGTATCGATCGCCTTGAATGGGCCGCCCGTCGCTGCCCCGGGTTTGGGGTCGAAGGTATCGATGTGGCTCGGACCGCCGTTGAGCCAGAGGACGACACAACGCTTGGCCCTCGGGTCAGCGGCCCCCGCCGCGGCGACCTGCGCCTGGATGAGCGGTGAGAAGGCCAGCCCGAGTGTTCCGGCCAGTCCTCGCGCCAGAAACCCTCGACGGCCCATCCCGGCTTGCACGTTCGTGAACATGAGCATTTTCCTCTCGTACATCAGAAAGACGGACCGACGGACGGGCGAAAGCCCTTGGCCGTTTCGATTTTGATTCAGTGGATGGTCTGGAATTCCGAGGAGTTGATCAGGACCCAGTAGACGTCTTCCAGCCCGTTCGGTTCGGCCAGCAGGGCGCGGAGCACCGCTTGCTCCTTCGCCGTCGGCCGACGCGTAAGGGTCGCGAGGCACGCCCACTCGATCCGCGAGTCGTCCCCCGTGCGCCCCTGGAGTGCTCGAGAGACTCGCACGGCCGATCGAGACGCCTCCCTGACGAATTCGCCGTTCAGGAGCACCAGGGCGCGTTGCAGGGTCAAGGCCGGCTCGCCGAGCGCCTCGGCTGCTCGGTCGGTGTTTGTTCGTCGCCTTCGCTCTCGTGGTCTGCGGACGGTGCTTCCCCGGCCGGCGCGGACCTGGATGGAGCTTCGTCCACGTCGCGATCATCATCATCATCATCATCATCATCATCATCGCCGTCGGCCGGTGTCCCGTCGGTATCGACCGGCGGGCCGTCGTACCCCGTGGCCTGGGCGATCGACGCATGGAGCTGGTCGACCGACATCGGGCGGGCCGCCGGCCTCGCCCATGTCGGGCGGACCCGGGGCGACGACGCCTGGCTGTAGCTTTTGCTGAGCACGACGATCCGGAGCAGTCTCCTCAGGTCGTGGCCGTTCGCGGCGAAGTCTTCCGAGAGCAACGCGAGCACGGCCTGAGAGTCGGCCTTAGTGGCAGGCTTGTCGAAATTGGGCACCAGCGTCTTCCCGTACAACTGCTCCCAGACCCGATTGACCAGGTTGCGGGCAAAGAGCGGGTTGTCTCGGGCGACGACCCAGCCGGCCAGCGCGGCGCGGCGGTTGCCGTCGGCGACCAGCTTGCCATTCAAGAGCCGGGGCTTGACGACGACCTGCTTCGGGGCTGGCTTCTTGCCGTCCTGCCCCTCGGCCTTCGCGGGCACGGCGGGCGTGTCCGGATCATTGCGCTTCAGCTCGCCCCGGCGGGCCTCGACGACAGCCTTGAGGTTGTCGTCGCCTCCGGACTCCATCTTCCGGACCCGCGCGAACGACGCGGCCAACCCCCAGAAGTCCCCCTCCTTCCACGGGGCGGACGGGTGGTCGTGACACTGGGCGCACTGGATCGTCACCCCCAGCAAGTTCTTCCCCACCGCCCCGGCGAGGCGGGCCGGGTCAGCCCCGTAGCGCAAGATGAAGTTGGCCGGCCCACTCACGTCGCTCGCCCCGGACCCGGCGATCAGATCGCGGACGATCCGATCATACGGTTCCCTCTTGCGAAGTCGCTCGCGAAAGAAATTGTGAAGTACCCGGCCGTCGTAGGCATCGCGGGCGACCGGCCGTTCGGAAGTCGCCCAGACAGCCAGGACGCGGCCCCAGTGATCCGCGAAGTCCTCGGAATCGAGGATTCGGGCGACCATCTTTTCTCGTTTTCCGAGGTCCTTGTCATCGAGGAAGTTGCGGGCGACGAGCACGGGAGGCGTGTGGCCGGCCAGGTCGACCCAGATGCGCCGTAGATAAGTGGCGTCATCGACCGCCGGGGCCGGTTCACCCTCAAGGACGAAGGCGACCGCCGCGTCCATCCTGTCGCGAACGCCTCCGACATCCTGATCAGCTCGCGTTGACAGCGTGGGCGCCGCCAAGATGGGAAAAAGCAGAAGTAAGAATGACTGTTTGTACATCCGGCCGCTCCTTCTCGGATTTCCGCCATTGGCAATCGGTCGAGCGGGTCTCGCTCGGTTCGGTGCTGCATGAGAGATCAGACCGAGCGACGGCCGATTTATTCCAGCCTTTGACGGCCGCGTGTCGGATCACGGGCATTTTTCGACCGATGGAATAACGCCCGGCCGATCCGGTCTAATGGATTAATGCTGACGCAATCCGGTGCCAAGAGCAACGTGAACCCGAGCGATGAAGACCCGGCGTCCGACGCGCGGATCGACAGCCACGTCGCGCAATGCCGGCTTGGGGATCGGGATGGCTTCGGCGAGCTCGTCGCCCTGACTGAGCCGAGGATTCGCCGTTTGCTCGGCCGTCTCGCCTGCCGGGGGGCGGACCTCGACGACCTCGTCCAGGAAACCTATCTTCGCGCCTGGAGGTCGTTGCCGGGGTTTCGAGGCGAGAGCCGCTTCAGCACCTGGCTCTTCCGCATCGCCGTGAACGTGGCCAGCACCTGGCGGCAAGGCCGAAGGATTATCGCAACTTTACCCGACGACGCGAGCGTCTCCCTCCGCAGCCCCCCCGAACTCGGCGAGGTACCCCTGATGCAAGCATACGAGCGGGCTTTATCAGGATTATCGCCTGACTTGAGGGCCGTGTTTGTTCTGCACGAGACCGAGGGGCTGAGCTACCGCGACGTCGCCGAAACCCTCCGATGCCCGATCGGCACTGTGATGAGCCGCCTGCACCGCGCCCGGACCAAGATCCTCGACGAGCTGCGCGAGCAGCTCGAGGAGCTATCCCCATGAACGACGAACAGCGACTCTTACTGGAGCGGCTCTTCGACGGCGAACCCGTCGACGACCCGCGCGCGTTGGCCGACGACGCCGACGCTCGGGCGTACTTGCGGCAACTGGCTCTCCTTCGAGAGCTGTCCCTGCGGCACGACCCGGCCGCGACCCAATCCCGCCGTTGCCCGATGGCCTTCCCGCCTCGTCGACGGGGACGAACCTTCGCGAAGCGGATGGCGCTGGCAGCCAGCCTCTTGCTGATGGCGTTGCTGGCCCGACATGTCCGGCGGACCGATCGGGAGCCCGCATCGACACCGCCCGCCCCCGCGAAGTCCTCAGTGAGTGCGGCTGTCGCGTCGGTCGCGACAATCAGGCCCCAATCACATCGCACGCCCATGGAGGTGCGGATCTATCGCTGGGCCAACGCGGCATCACCCGGCCGGGAAGACGCGGCCCGCATCGTCCTGTCCCGGGTCGAGCCGCTTCATGGACGGCCTGCCTCGCATGAGGTCCTCGCGCTGGAGCTTGCCAACTCCACGGCCGGCTCGGTGCCGAGGCTGCTGAGGTCGGTATCCTCCCATGCGACCTCGACGCCCGGTTCGAGCCGCAGGCCCGTTCCAAGCAACCGACCTCGACCCTTGTCTCCGCCCAGGGCCTGACCGCTTCTACAGGAGAGAATGTCTCATGATCGCCGCGATCGTATTTCTCACACTGCTTTCCCGGCCAGAAGGGTCGCCCGCGCCCCGGACCGGCGATGACCCGCCGAAGGCGGCCTCCCCGTCGAAGGACGATCCCCTGGCCGAGGCCCGGAGGGCAACCGATCGGGAGGATTGGAGCGAGGCCGCGGACAAGTTTCGCGGCTTCCTCGACGCCCACGCCGACGCCCCGCAGGCCCCCGAGGCTCGCTTCTGGGCCGGTTTCTGCCTGGTGAAACTCAGCGAGAACGAGAAAGCCGTCGAGATATTGAATCCGTTTACCCAGGCTCTCGCGAACGACAAGTGGGCCGACGACGCTTTACTCCAGATCGGCAAGGCGCTCCACGGCCTGAGCAAGCAAGAGGACGCCCTGGCCGTCTGGAAACGACACCTGGAGAAGTACCCCCAGTCGGTCTGGCGCACCGAGGTGTCGCTGGAAATCATCGACCTCCTGTTCAACGACGTCACCGACATGGCGGCCTGCCTCTCCTACTGCCAGCGGCTGACGGAAGAGGTCCAGGACCGGGGCAGCACGACCGAGGCCCGCTACCTCGGCGCCTACTGCCTCAACGCCCTCCGGAAGTTCGACGAGTCGGAGGCATGGGCAGTCCGCCTCTTCGACCCGGAGAGTCCCCTTGAAGAAGCATGGCGACGCCTCCTCGGAGCGCAGCGGGAGTTGCTCCAGGGGCGGGTCGATTCGGCACTGGGCATGGTCGACTCCATCGCCGCCGACTTCCCCGATCTCGACCAGGACGGCCGCCAGGACCTGCTCTTGAAGACGGCCCACGTCCTCCGCTTCAACGGCCGGGCCGACCGGGCGCGGGAACTCCTCCAGGCCGAACTCGTCAACTCCGCGGGCCGTCCTCAAGACAACGTGGACTCACTTTTCGAAGAGCTCGAGGCGGCCTTCGGCGACGACCGCCGTGCCGATTTCCTGGCCGCCCTGGGCCGCCTGTCGGGCGATCAGAAGGCCCCGGTCGTGGTTCGGGTGTCGGCCCGCGATCGCCACGCCCAAGCCTTGAAGGACGACAACCTCGCGGAGAAGGCGGAAACGATGCTCCGCGAGGCGATCGCCGCCCAGACCGCCGAGTTTCCGCGCTTCCGGGCCGCCATGAAACTGGCCGAAATTCTCGCTGATGATCCCGCGAAACGCGAGGACGCGTCGAAAGTCCTCGACCAACTCCGGGCCAACCTCAAGCGCCGCGACCTCATCAACCAGCTCCTGGACGCGTCCAACCGCCATCGAAAACAGGCGGACGGCGGCGCGAAGTGACTGCCCGACCTGACTCCAGTCCGATGCAGGGACCCGAAGGCCGTCCCTCGGCATAATGTCAGAAAGGTCGGCGCGATCACGGGGGTTTTCGCCTGACGCGCCGGAACAGTATCGGTGTCCTTGCGGTACTGCGCGGTGCGGTCAAGGCGTAAGTCGATAGAGCCGCCCGCCACTAAACCATCATGCGATCGCTACTCGACCAATCGTTTGTTTGACAAAAATTCAACAGCGAAATACAATGTCGATCCTCAGTTGTACCCTGATCATTGGGATTGGGACGTCCATGACAGGATCTCGGGCCGCTCCGGATCGCCGTTCTCAAACCACCATGAACGCCGTCCGCCCGGCCTTGAACACGCCCGCCATGTATAATCGAGAGCGCCCAGCCATTCACGGGAGACCCCCGCAATGCTTTCCATCCTTGGCCAAAAACCTGCGACGTATTGCGACGGCCACTCCCGGCGTCACTTTCTGAAAATCGGCGGCCTGGCCATGGGCGGGCTGGCATTGCCCCAGGTCCTCAAAGCCCAGGCGGCGGCAGGATCGTTGAACTCGAGCAGGCGATCGCACAAAGCCGTCATCATGATCTACCTGTCCGGCGGCCCCTCGCACCAGGACATGTACGACCTCAAGATGAACGCGCCGGCCGAGATCCGTGGCTCCTTCCGCCCCATTTCCACCAATGTCCCCGGCATCGAAATCTGCGAGCACATGCCGCGTCTCGCCAAGATGATGGACAAGTTCACCATCATTCGCTCGCTCTACGGCAATCTCGACCAGCATTGTTCCGACATGTGCCTGAGCGGCTATCCCATCGGTCCACAGGGCAGACAGGACGGGCATCCCTCGCTGGGATCTGTGCTCTCCAAGCTCCAGGGGCCCGTCGACCCGGCCATACCTCCATCAATTGGTCTCACGATCAAGACCAAGCATCTCCCCTACTCCAACCCGGGTAGTCCTGGCTTTTTGGGAATGGCCCATTCTCCGTTCCTGCCCGACGGTCCCGAAATGACCGAAATGCGACTCCACGGCGTAACCCTGGACCGACTGCGTGACCGCCGAACGCTCCTCACCAGCTACGACGCATTCCGTCGCCGGACCGAACGACAGGCCAACTCCCAGGGGCTCGACACCTTCACCAACGCCGCCTTCGAGGTCCTTACCTCCAGCAAACTGGCCGAAGCGCTCGATCTCGAACGCGAAGATCCCAGAGTCCGAGATCGCTACGGACGCGGCAGTGCCGATCCCGCCTTCGGCGAAGACGCCGGCCCCCACTGGATGGACCAGTTCCTGATGGCCCGCCGCCTGGTCGAAGCAGGCGCCCGTTGCGTCACCCTCTCCTTCGGCAGTTGGGACCGGCACGGCGGCAACTTCAGCCAGCTCCCCCCTCAACTCGACAGGTTCGACCAGGGGATCACCGCTCTGGTCGAAGATTTGCACGCCCGAGGCTTGCACCAGGATGTAAGCGTCATCGCCTGGGGCGAATTCGGCCGCACCCCACGCATCAACAAATCCGCCGGCCGAGACCACTGGCCCAAGGCGTCCTGCGCCCTGTTGGCCGGCGGCGGCATGCGAATGGGCCAGGTCATCGGTTCGACCAACCGCCTGGGCGAGGAACCACAGGATCGGCCCGTGCACTATCAGGACGTCTTCGCCACCCTCTATCACCAACTCGGCATCGACGTCCAGAACACCATGATCTACGACGCCACTGACCGCCCCCACTTCCTCCTCGACCGCCGAGACCCAATCCGCGAGCTCATCTGACGCCCCGCGCAGGGGAAACATTCCCGGGGACGGCAATCGCCCCTGGCTTTGAGAGTCTGTTCCAGAAGGGGCGGTTCGGGGCGAGCGGGGGGCGTTAGCCCCCTGTCCGGTGAGCGACGGCCCTCGAAGACAGGGGGCTGACGCCCCCCGCTCGCCGTCCCGGAACAGACTCTGAAGCACAACCCCCCGGGGTTGATAACATCAGAGGTCGGTCACGTTGAAATAGGGACCGAGCACGGAGATCGAGAACAGCGCCCCGCTGTAGCCGCTCATCGGCTGCGAAAGACTGATGTCGGTAAACGGAGGCGGAGTTTGGCCCCCGTCCGCCCTGCTGATGTCCATCGTCATGAAGGCATTGGTCGCGGTCCCGAAATTGAAGAGCACGGTCGAATTCCCCTGCGCCGGAATGGTCTCGGTGATAAACGGCTGCAGGAACTGCGACTCCTCCAGATGGACGGTCACCACGAGGGCCATGCCCGTCGTGTTCTGAATCGTTACGCTGTCGAGACTTGGCGTGGGCACCGGAGTGGACGTACCCCCCGTGCTCGTGCCGGAAGTGGTCGAGGTCGCGGTGCCCGACCCGGTCGCCGGTGGGTCGCCGCCATCGTTCCCACCGCTGCCCGACCCGGTCACCGGTGGGTCGCCACCATCGTTCCCACCTTGGACGTAACGGTGAAGGTCGCTGAGGATCCGCCTCTGCGTCGTAATGATCGACCTCGCGGAATGAGGGCGATAGAGCCCGATGTCGCTCTGCCATGACGGGGCAAGCCCTTCAGGTCCGGACGGAATCCGTGACGATAGCGCGGTGAGTTGGGCACTCGCCTGGACGGTGTCCTCCGTCTTGGCCAGCGTGTGGATGATGGCCTTGACGTCGCGAACGACTCCACTCAACGCGGGCTTGGACAAGAGGGGTGCGGCCGTAGACAGCAGCACCCTACGCTCCATGACATCAATACTCGGCAAGAAGCCCGTCTTTGTTCTTCGCATGGTTTCATCCTCCAAGTTGCGCATATTATTTATACCACACGGAACGAACGCTTGCTGGCGATGGGTCAGACGTCGAGTTGGGGAAGACCCAGAACGTCGCTCGAGCAAATCGCGGCTGCCGGGGACGTCACGGGGAATCGGGAATGGCTGAGCGGTTGACCAACCTTTGCGTGCCGGTCAGAATGATACGACCTCTCCTGTTCGGAAAACGTCGACCTGCCAGAAAGCCTGATCGGCTGGACCCTTTAAGTACGGAAACCACCCCTGTGAACAGGTTCGCTCATCCCTCGGAGCCGATCATCAAGGAGATCTGGCGCTTCTGCCCATCGGTTGTCGCGATGGGGTTATTGCTCTTGGTCGCGGGGCCGGCTTTCGCAGCCGGTGAGGGGGACCCGCCGGCTCCAACCGCGACCCCGGCGACGAACGCAAAGGCTGGGGCGCCCGGGTTCGAACGCGACATCGCCCCGCTCTTGCGGGCCCATTGCCAGAAGTGCCACGGTGAGGGGAGCCGCAAGGGGGGGCTCGACCTTCGCTCGATGGCCGGGATTCTCCAGGGGGGAGAGAGCGGCGACCCCGCGATCGTCCCCGGCAAGGCGAGCGAGAGCTTGCTCGTCCGGCTCGTGACCGAGAAGACGATGCCGCCGGGCAAACTCCCCAAGCTCGAAGGGGACGAGGTGGGTCGGATCAAGGCGTGGATCGACGCCGGAGCCCCGACCGAGTCCTCGACGGCGGATTCCTCTGCTTCCACCTCGCCCGAGGCGGCCCTGGCACGCAAGGTTGGCGACATCTTCGAGTTCAACTGCCTCGTCTGCCACGGTCGCAGGAAGCGCGAGGCGGGGTTGGATCTCAGGACGGTCGCCTCCATGCGAAAGGGAGGGAAAACCGGGCCGGCCCTGATCCCGGGCAAGTCCGCCGAGAGCTTGCTGGTGCGGAGGATCCGGGACGACGAAATGCCCACGCGCATTGGGCGGTCGGAGGCCTCGGTCAAACCCGTCTCCGCCGCCGAGCTCGACCTGATCCGGTCCTGGATCGACGCCGGAGCCCCCGAGCCTCCGCGACGACCGATCCTCCGAGGCGATGCCAAGGCCCTGAGCGACGACGACCGGAACTGGTGGTCGTTTCAGCCCCCGAAGCGGCCGGAGGTCCCTCGCGTGCGTCCCGAGCACGAGGCATTGGTCCGGAATCCGATCGACGCCTTCCTGCTCGCCAGGCTCGAGCGCGCCGGCCTGGGCTTTGCGCCCGAGGCCGACCGGACCACGTTGCTGCGCCGGGTGTCGTTCGACCTGACTGGCCTGCCCCCCACGCCCGCCGAGATCGACGCGTACCTCAACGACGAGAAGCCGGGGGCGTACGAGCGACTCGTCGGCCGGCTCCTCGACTCCCCCCGGTACGGCGAGCGCTGGGGGCAGCACTGGCTGGACGCGGCAGGCTATTCCGAGTCCGACGGCGGCGACGGCTTCGACCCGGTCCGGAGCGAGTTCCACCACTACCGCGACTACGTCATCCGCGCCCTCAACTCCGATAAGCCGTACAATCGGTTCCTGCTCGAGCAGCTCGCCGGCGACGAGCTCGAGGATTACCTGCACGCCAAGGAGTTCACGCCGGCCCTGGCCGATAACCTGATCGCGACGGGCTTCCTCCGCACCTGCGTGGACCCGACCGATCGCCCGGTCCACAACTTCCCCCCCGACCGCGCCCAGGTCCTCGCCGACACGGTCCAGGTCGTCGACTCGACCCTGCTCGGTCTCACGCTCGGCTGCGCCCGCTGCCACAGCCACAAGTACAACCCGATCAGCCACAAAGACTACTACGCGGTCTCCGCCATTTTCGCCGCCGCGTACACCCCGCTCGACTGGCGGGTCCCGAAGCAGCGGCTGCTCGAGCTTGGCAACCAGGCCGAGCGCGACGCCGCGAAGGCCGCGAACGACGCGATCGACAGCCAGGTCGCCCCCATCAAGGCCAAGATCGAGGCGCTCGCCGAGACGTTCAAACCCCGTCTCTACCAGAAGAAGCTCGACCAGCTCCCCGAGGCGATCCGGAGCGACGTCAAGATCGCCCTCGAGCTCCCGGAGCCAAAACGGAGCCCGATCCAGAAATACCTCAACGAGAAACTCAGCAGCCATTTCCAGCCCAAGGACGAAGAGCTCCTGGCCGCGTTCCCCGAATACCAGGAGAAGGCGACGCGCTGGCGGGACGAGATCGCCAAGCTCGAGGCCAAAAAGATCCTGCTTCCCCGGGTCCGGGCCCTGACCGACACGGAGCCTGAAGCCGATCCGTACTACCTCCTGAAACGGGGCGAGGCCTACAACCGCGGGGGCGAGGTGCTGCCGGACGTCCCCGAGGTTCTCGCTGGGGGCACATCCCCGCTGGCGATCGCCCCTCCCTGGCCCGGAGCTCCGAGCACGGGGCGGCGGCTCGCCTTCGCGCGCTGGCTCACCCGGCCCGATCATCCCCTGACCGCGCGGGTCTTCGTCAACCGGGTCTGGCAGCAGCACTTCGGCAACGGGATCGTCCCCACCCCCGACGACTTCGGCCGCACCGGCGTGGCCCCGACCCATCCTGAGCTGCTCGACTGGCTCGCGACCGAGTTCGTCCGCCAGGGGTGGAGCATCAAGGCGCTCCACACCCTGATCGTGACCTCGACCGCCTACCGCCAGTCGTCGCGCAAGTCCCCCGAGCTGGCGGCCGCCGACCCTCGCGACGAACTGCTGGGCCGGTTCCCGTTCCGCAGGCTCGACGCCGAGGCGATCCACGACTCGATCCTGGCGATCGCCGGGTCGCTGAACCTGACGATGTACGGCCCGGCCTCCGAGGTCGTGGTCGACCCCGAGGGGCAGGTCGTGGCCAAGGACGCTCCCGAGCACCGCCGCAGGGGCATCTACATGCTCCACAGACGCTCGCAACCCTTGACCGTGATCGACACCTTCGATGCGCCCCGGATGACGATCAACTGCGTGAAACGGCGCGGTTCGACGGTCGCCTCGCAAGCCCTCCTGATGCTCAACAGCGAATGGATCCTGGCCCAGGCCGAGCGAACGGCCGGCCGGCTCCGGGACGAGGCCGGCACCGATCCCGCGCGCCAGGTTGACCTCGCCTACCGCCTGGTCTTCGCCCGGCACCCCGTCAAGAACGAGACCGAGCAAGCCCTTGAGTTCCTGGCCGCCCAGACCCGCGCGTGACGCCGCTCGGCCAAGCCGGCGCCGACAAGCCGGCAAGCCCCGCCCGCGACGCCGCCTTCCGGCTCGCGCTCGCCGACTTCTGCCTGGTGCTGCTCAATGCCCCGGAATTTCTTTATGTTGATTGATCGATCGAGATAATGTTGGTTACCACATATCAATGAAGCATCAAGCGAGGCTGACCTAGCATCCTTCGCTTCACTGAGTTACTGTAATCACTGTCGCTACGCCCTGAATGATAAGGTCCGCTGTCCCATGACAGCTCCGGACGCCTGGAACGCCTGGACGCGACGCGAGTGGGTCCGGCACGTCGGCGCCGGCTTCGGCGGCGCGGCGCTGGCGTCGTTGCTGGCGGAAGACCTCCGCGCCGCGGACCCTCACGCCAAGGAACGGACGCCGGAGCGGACGGACGACCTCAAGCCCAAGCCTCCGCACTTCGCCCCCAAGGCCCGCTCGGTGATCCAGCTCATGATGCCGGGGGGTCCGAGCCACGTCGACATGCTCGACCCCAAGCCGGCGCTCGAGCGTCACGACGGCAAGCGGTTCCCCGGCGTGATCGACGCCATGAACGCCGATAAGGTCGGGGCCGTGATGCGGAGCCCGTTCCGGTTCGCCAAGCACGGAAACTCGGGCATCGACGTCAGCGACTTGCTCCCCTACCTGGCTCGCGTCGTGGACAAGCTCACGGTGGTCCGCTCGATGTACACCGAGCACATCAACCACGAGCCCGCCATCTGGATGATGAACACCGGCCGCACGATCCCCGGCCGCCCCTCGGCGGGCTCGTGGGTGGTTTACGGCCTCGGGACCGAGAATCAAAACCTGCCGGCCTACGTCGCCCTGGAAGATCCCAAGGGAGAGCTCGACGGGATCCGGAACTGGTCGGCCGGCTGGCTTCCCCCGCTCTACCAGGGGACCCCGTTCCGCGCGGTCGGGAGCCCGGTCCTGAACCTGAAGCCGAGCCGAACCTTGACGTCGGAGGTGCAGTCGCGCCGCCAGGCTTACCTGAGCGCCCTGGCGGAGGACCACCGCCGCTCCCATCCCGGCGAATCCGAGCTTGCCGCCCGGATCGCCAGCTACGAGCTTGCCGCCCGGATGCAGATCTCGGCCAGCGACGCCCTGGACCTCAGCAACGAGTCCGCCGCCACCCGCGAGGCCTACGGCCTCAACGACGAGGTCACCGCCTCCTACGGCAGGCGCTGCCTGATGGCACGCCGGCTGGTGGAACGCGGGGTCCGGTTCGTCCAGGTCTTCATGGATTTCGTCTGGGACCAGCACACGAACCTCGAAACCGGCCTGCGCGAGAACTGCGCCGGACCGACCGGCCGACGGCGGCCCTGGTCGCCGATCTGGATCGGCTCGGTCTGCTGAACCAGACCCTGGTGATGTGGGGCGGCGAGTTCGGCCGGTTACCGGTCTCGGAAGCGGGCAACGGCCGCGACCACAACCCTCGCGGCTTCACCTGCTGGCTCGCCGGCGGCGGCGTCAAGTCCGGCCACATCCACGGCGCCACCGACGAATTCGGCTACGAAGCCGTCACCGACCGGGTGAGCGTCCCCGACCTCCACGCCACGATGCTCCACCTCCTGGGCCTCGACTTCAAGCGCCTGACCTACCCGGTCCACGGCCTCGAAGAAGGCCTCATCAGCACAATCTACAAACCGCGCGTCGTCACCGAGATCTTTGCCTAGCGATCGCCACTGTTGGCCGAGGCCGCCGTCACCGCGATCAAGGCCGGCACCCCCCGGCGCTCGCCGTCGGTGTAGACCAAGTCAATCGATTTGATCTTCCACGAGCGGCCGGGGGTTGGTCCATTGCTGGACATAAGCAACGGCATACAGGTCGCTGCCAGGATAACGGCGGCTCCAACCAATTTGGGCGCCGGGCAAAGGCGTCGACGCTTTCTGGCGATAGTCGTCGACGTCGATCTCGCTCCGGATCGGTACCGTTGCAGTCTGGCCGTCGGCATAGGTCACGATGTAATGGGCCAGCTCGAATGCCTTGTGCTCGCGGATTTCCCGTGTCGTCACGGCGGCGATCGATCCGCGCAGCCTGGAGAAAGAACAAGGCATCGGCCTTCCGGTTCACCGGGATGCCTCGCACCGCATCGGGCAGACCACCTGGCACGCCCGGACCGCCGAGCATGACCACGGTCGGCACCGGCGAGGTTGGAAAGTCGTGGATCACAAACGGAACGCCCGCCAAGGTCTGCCGGCCGCCTGGCAGCTCGGCGAAGGTCTTAGCCCGATCGCCAAACCAGCCTCGGTCGGTACGGTACTGATTGGCCTGCTTCGACAGGTCCAGCGGCTCATACGCCAGCTTGGCCCCGGCGATGATCGTCCGGCCGCCGGCGAACGGGGCCTTCAAGTTGCGGAGCACACCAGCCAGGATCGCCCGTTTCTTCTCCGGGTTCTCGGGAGCATCGTCAGGCTCCGCAAACTTCAGGTTGCAAAGGATGATTCCCCCCGAGCCGCGGGGGTAATGCACCAGCCCTCCCACATTCAACATCGGCCGGACCTTTTCCGAAAACCCAGGCGGCCGCTTGGCGAACAGCCGGATATTGTCCAGACCCGTCACCTGGGCCTTGCCGGGAATCACCTGCCACTCGTCCAGCCGCACGGTGATCTCACGTCCGGTCAGCGGAGGGTCGATCGCGAATGTCTGCGGCTCGTTGTTGGGCTTGACCGGGAACGACGACTTACCGCTCTCCTTACCGTCAAACAAAAGCCCGAACCAAGTGACCGGATAATAAAACGTGTTGCCGATCCACTCGACTCCGGCAATCTCCTGCGGTTTGGGAAAGACCAGCTTGAAATCCAACGGCGGCCGGGCGGCGCGGGCACGTTGACGATGTACTTCCACCCGTCGGCCGAGACCATGCCGTTCACCATGTTCCGCAAGAAGTCGTTCTCGAAGCGAGCGAACGGGGCGACGTCGTCGACGTCCACCACGAAGCTGAAAATCTCGGACGAAACGTAGTTTCCCTCCTGCCACGGGAAAATCCGCTCCGATGAATACATCACGACATCGGCCGATGTCAGCCCGGCCATGAGAGGGTCTTTGACAGCCGGGAGGGTGACCCGCTCTCGAGCGAACGGGCGGATCATGTGGTCGAAGCCGACCAAGGTGTTGAACGACTCCAGCCCTTCGGGCGTAAGGCCGTTGAGCACGAGATAACCGCCGGCCTCAAGGAACGCCTCGACCCGGCCTCGACCCTCGACCAGGGCCTTGAGGCGAGCAGGAGTGGCGGCGATCACGGCGATCTTCACGCCGGGCGCGGTCATGGCCTGGAGCGGATCGGAACGGGACTCGGATCGCAGGCCGATCCGCTCGAGTGCCGAGGCGAGCCCGGGGGCTCCCTCGACCACGGTCGCCACCGGGCGGAACTCCTGTCGATAGGTCGCCGCGTGATCGAGCAAGTTGACCAGGAGCCGTTGCGCCACCACGTTGGTCGCCAGCGTCTCGCCCACCCGGAGCTGGCAAAGGAGCAAGAGCCCGGTCCCGATCGGGATCTCGGCGAGTGCGGTATGGGCGAGCTTATCGTGGCACTGGACGATTGAGCGGGCCCCTCGCGTCGGCTTGAGGTAGGCGTTGCGATAGACGACCTCGCCGGGCTGCCAGGTGAAGAAATCTTTCTGCTTGAGCCCGCGAACGGCCGGATGGGTGGCATCCTCGATGAAGGCGGTGCGGCCCAGATTGCTCGCGGTTTCCATCGACGCCGAGCCGAGTGCCTGGTACTTGAGCGGCGAGCTTTGCTCGAGCACGATCACCCGCTTGCCCTCGAGTGCATACGCCGCCAGGCGAGTCGAGGCACTATCCTCGGCGCTGATCGCATCTCTGCCGATCAAGAGGACCTTCGCCGAAGCAGGGAGCGTCTTCAAATTGTTGAGCGCCGTGTATTTGATCGCTTGCGTCTCGAGCAACCGCCCGACGTCGCCGGCCGGGTCATAAACGGCCAGTCCACTGGCGGCGAGCTTGGCGAGCCCGAGCGGCTTGGCCCCAAGGTTCAATACCGAGACGTCCTTGATGTCTCGAAAGACCTCGCCCGCTCCGGGTGTGCAGCGACAGGACCAGCTCTCCCTCGATCCGAGGTGAGTTCTCGAGGTCGGTCGGCAGAGTTAACGTCAAGGGATCGTGCAGCACCAGGCTGCCGCCGGGGGGTACGTTGTGCTGGGTCTTGCGGCGGCGGACTTCGCGGTCGCCGAACTTCAAGGAGCGGGTAAACGTGATCGGAGAAGTCATCGTGCGTGTCGTTGAAGATGCCGTAGGTGCGGTCCACGGTCTGGTCGGCGCCGAAGGTCCAGTCCCATTGCCGGCAAAAGACAGCGCGAGGAGCATTGGCGGCATACTGGCCGGTCGCCGCGTCCTGCGTCTGCCAGAAATGGATCGCACCGTAGCCATTCCAGCGGGCTCCTTCGGTCATCATCCGCACGGCGATGCCGACGGCGCGTCGGGCCGATTGCTGGCCGACGAAGACCTCCTCGCCACCGAAGTAAGCGTAAGCCGGGTTGTGACCGGCCGCGAACAGCTCCTCGCCGATGAACCGAGGCCGCTTCAAGTCCCACTCCCAACGGCCACGGCCGCCTCCCTTGGCGTTGGGCTCGTAGGCCAGGTGGGATACTCGGAGAACGGGCCGGCCGTGTAGTGGTCGCCGTGGACCGGCATCCGGTTCGACTTGGTCGCGCCGCCGCCGTCGGTCATCGTCGGCCGGGTCGGATCGACCTCTCGCACCGCGTTCGATACCTTGACCACCTCGTCCTCGAACCGGTCCATCAAATGTCCATAAAGATTGATGCAGTTGATATACAGCCATTCGTTCTCGATCGACCAGATCATGATCGACGGATGATTGCGCTCGCCCTTGACCTGTGCGATCATCTGATCTCGCCAGTTCTCCATCAGCTCCATCTTGATTTCGGACCCGTACTGCTTCTTGAGCGCGGGATCGTTCTCGATGGCCATGTAGCCGATGGCCTCGCCGTCGAGCATGCCCGAGCGGCGGACGACCACGCCGCTCTTGTCGAAGAAGTCGAGCGCATCGTCCGGCGTCAGGCCCATCCAGCGCGTGCCCCAGAACCGCATGAAGGTCTGGTTGGTCTGGCGGTAGAAGTCGAGCCACTCTCGCCAGGCGTGGCGTGGTCGTGAGTGTCGGCCCAGCCGTGCCAGGGGATGCCGTTCAAGCGGAAGTCCTTGCCGGCGATCGTCCACTCGCGGAAACCGAACTGGGTCTCGAGTGACATCGAGCGTTTGGCCGCCACTTTTCAGGGTAGTCCGCAGGCGATAGAGCCGTGGGTTCGTCAGGCCACCAGAGCGAGGGAGACGCCCATGGCTCGGCCAAGGCAACGGTCGTGGTTTTCCCCGGCCTCAAGTGCGATTGTCCGAGGCGCAAATGTCTTGACGACCTTGCCCGCGGCGTCGACCGCCTCGCAGATGAGCTCGCCCTCGACGGGCTGCCCGGTCGGGTTGTTCAGGGTAACCTCGAGCCGCCAGCTCCCTGCGCGATACCGACGGCTTGATGAAGACGTCCGCCACGTAGGCCGGTCCCACCGCGAACAGGACGGGCGTCGCCAGGATTCCCGACTCGGGGTGGTTCCAGATCGGGTAGGCCAGGTCCTGGAACCCGTCGCCGAAGAACTTCTTGGGCAGGTTCCATCGTCCGCCGCAGCTTCATCGGGTCGCTCGCGCTGGCCGAGTATCCATACCAGGCGTCGCGGATGCCGACCCAGATCTCGTTGAGCCCCGGCTTGATCCCCTTGGTGACGTCGATTTGCACCTTGGCGAACGGGTTCTTGTCGAAGCCGCAATAGACGCCGTTGACATAAACGGTTGTATTGAGATTGTTCTGTGGGAAGACCAGGAAGAACGACCGGCCGGCTGCCGTCGCGGGGACCTCGACGCGGGTGCGATACCAGACGCGATGGGCGAAGACCAGGTCGGGGCGCAGCGTGTTCTTATCGCCGGGGACGGCGATGGCCCGCCAGTTCGGGATGTTGAGGTAAGGCCGGGATCGGCACGGCCACGGGACCGGGCTGCTTGCTCGTCATCGCGGCAGATCTCCCACTGGCCCGCCAGCGCGATGCTCTCCCTGGCTCCGTCTGGACCGGCGTCAGACAGACGAAAAACGGTTTCCGCGGCCTGGCGGTCGTGGTCGTCGCGGCCGTCGACGTCCGGCTTGAACTTGCCATTGGGCCGGAATTCGCCGGGATAGACGCAGATCGCATCGAGCGCGAACAGCACGCGCTGGGGCTTTCCCTTGTCGTCCGGCAGCTTACCGACGCGAAACTCCAGCCGGTGTGCACCCGGTGCCAGGTTCGCCTTGCCCAGCTTGAGCCAGGCGACCTCGCAGAAGAAGTCGATCTCCATCAGGTCAGAGGTCAAGGCGTCGGGGCTGATCGTTGCCCAGACCCCGTCGTCCAGCCGCCACGTCGAACGGCGAGCGGGCGAACTCGAATCCGATCCGTGCCCAGACTTCGTGATCCTTCTGGCTCTTGATGGCGAAGTCATAACGCGAGAGCGCTCCTTCGGCGGGCAGCTCCTTATCAACTTTGTCGGCATCGATCGACAGGTGCAGCCATTTCTCGCCCGAGAGGAACTGCTTGTTTCCCCACCCGGCCAGGTTCGGCTTCACGTTGGTCGCGCTCGGCGCTTCCCCTTCGAGCCAGATGAAGTCGCTGGCCCGGCGGTTGTGCCTGCGACCAACAGGCTGGGCAAAGCCAAAGCACGATCAGTCCGGCGAGCACGAACCGCATGCGGATGCATTCAATGCGACGACGATCCATTAACAAAGGTCGATCCATACGCCCCGATTCAGTCGGGCTCTAGCGAGTACGAACAGCTCGGCGACCGGCACCGAGAAGCCCGGCAGCACATCACCACCGTCGAGCGTCTGGTCTTGCAGTGAGCTCGAACGAACTGATCGACGGCCGTATAGACTCGCACCGTCTTGGTCTTGGGATCGACCAGCCAGACCAGCTTAACGCCGGCCTTGAAGTATTCATCCAGCTTGCGCGCCATCTCGGGCTTGGTATTGCCCTTACTCAGGACTTCAACGGCCAGATCGGGAGCGATCTGAGGAATCGGCGTCTTGGGCCGCTTGCGGTCTGGGAAGCAATTCCAGGAGGCAAAGGCAACGTCGGGGATGCGAACCAGTCCGGCAAAGAGCTTGATGGTACCGTCGGGGCCGGTGACGATCCCCAGTTTGCGAGGCCGCGACGAATTGACCCTATCGAGTGAGATATCGTCCCAGCGATTTCCGACTCCTCGAAACCCATCGGTTTCTCCACCAAGGTCCCCTCGACCAACTCACAGGGCCGATTTTCTCGATCAAGGATTTCAAGCAAGTCTTTCTCGGTCGCAGTACCTGGCGTGGGATGAAGCCGTACGCGATTGGCCGGGATGTTCCCCAGCCGCTTTAACAGGTCGGCGATCGTCACGTCGGTTGCGAACGGCGAACCAGACGGAGCCTTGGTCGGTTTGGGCGGACGTTTCGGGGTACGGATCGTGGACATGGTCGGGCGCTCTCCGATTGCGAGCGGATTCGGTCATCCCGGCGGACGAAGCCGTTGAAACTCGATTGTACGATGCCGATCGCGAATTGTCTTGCCGGTGATCGGGAAGTGACAAAACCTCGATCGTTGCTCGGTGATTCCTCGATGGTTATCCTGTTCGTTTTGACATCGACTCTTCTTTTTCCGAGCATGACCATGAAGCTTCTGGGCAAGACAGCGCTGGTGACGGGCGCGGCGCGGGGCATTGGGCGCGGCTGTGCCATGGAGCTGGCCCGCGCCGGCGCCGATGTCGCGATCAACGACCGCGAGAAGACGTCCCAAGCCGAGGCGGTCGTCGCCGAGATTCAGGGCCTGGGCCGGCGCTCGGTGCTGGTCGAAGGAGACGCCTTTCAGCGCGCTCATGCGAGAGCATCGTCCAGCGGGCGATCGCCGGTTTGGGTCGCATCGACATCCTGGTCAGCAACCCGGCCTATTCACGACGGGCGGATTTCCTCGACTACGATCCGGAGACCTTCACCAAGGTGATCGAGGGGACCTTGACCGGCGGCTTCCACATGAGTCAGTTGGTGGCGCGGCACATGGTCGAGCGTAAAGGCGGAGGGAAGATCGTCTTCATCTCGAGCTGGTCACGCTTATATCCCTTATGCCCGGAGCGTCGCCTACAACGCCGCCAAGGGGGGATTGAACCAACTGGCGTTCACGATCGCCACCGAGCTCTACCCGCACCGAATCAACGTCAACGTGATCGAGCCGGGCTGGATCGACACGCCGGGCGAGCACGAGGCGTTTGGCGACGAAGTGATGGCCCGGGCCGGCGCCGGCACTTCCGTGGGGCCGCTTCGGCACGATCGAGGACATCGGCAAGGCCGCCGTGTTCCTCGCCTCCGACGACGCCGATTACATCACCGGCGCGGCTCTGCGCGTCGATGGCGGAATCTGGCTCCAGAGCGCCCATGAATAAGTGAGGTTAGCGTCAACTTCTTGAGACCTTCCGTGAAAATTTGCGGAAACACCACACGTCTTCCTTGAAAGTGCGTTATAATCCGCGTCTCCCTGAACAAACGGCTTGTGGAGACGATTTGATGGGCTACCGAGCCAACGTGTGGTGCGCAGTGAGTCGACCGGCATCGTGGCTAACGCTATTCGTCGCGCTGGCAAGCCAGGGCGTGGCGATCGCTCAGGTGCCTGGCGTCGAGCATGTCGTGATCATCGGGGTCGACGGCCTGAGCCCGGACGGCATCCGCAAAGCGGCGACGCCAAACTTGCACCAATTGATGAAGTCGGGAGCGAGCACACTCCACGCTCGCGCCGTCATGCCGACGGTCAGCAGTCCGAACTGGGCCTCGATGATCATGGGAGCGGGGCCCGAGCAGCACGGTATTACCAGCAACGACTGGGAGCTGAACAAGTTCGAGATCACGCCGACCGCCGTGGGTTCGGGCGGGATGTTCCCCACCATTTTCGGCCTTTTGCGCAGTCAGCGGCCATCGGCGAAGATCGCTTGCTTCCACGATTGGGACGGCTTTTCCCGCCTCTTCGAACGAAAAGCCGCCGACGTCGTCGAGCACCCCAAGGGTCCCGTGCAGACCACCGAGAGGGCCATCGCTTATCTCAAGGAGAAGAAGCCCGAGTTCACCTTTATCCATCTCGACCACGTCGACGATGCCGGCCACACCCACGGCCACGGCACGACGCAGTATTACCAGGCCGTCGCGGAGGCGGATCGCCTGATCGGCCTGATCCTTCAGTCGCTCAAGGACGCGGGCATCGCCGACAAGACCGTCGTCCTGGTTACGGCCGACCATGGAGGCAAAGGAAAAGGACACGGCGGCGCGACCATGGGCGAGATCGAGATCCCCTGGATCATCGCCGGCCCCGGCATCGCGCCCGGGAAAGAACTGGCCACGCCCGTCAATACCTACGACACCGCCGCGACCGTCGCTTATCTCTTCGGTCTGAAACCGCCCGAGTGCTGGATTGCTCGGCCCGTCGTGGAGGCATTCACAACAGCCACCTCTGCTCGTTGACCAAGATCGCCGGTTGAATACAACGTCCGGACACCTACGCCGCTTCGATCTCATCATCAATCCATGCGCTGATGCTTCGACTTCGATGGAGAGTCCCCGTCCGATGATTCATCGCATGCTAATGACAGTGACCGCGGCCGCTCTTGCCTGGTGTGTGTTTCCTGCAACGGGACCGGCGAGGGCCTGTCGGACGTAACAGGCAAAGTGATGTGCAATGGTCAGCCCGCCGCCGGGGCCGTACTGGTCTTCCACCGCCAGGCCGGTGCCGAGGCGCCCCCCGCGAGCGCGTCCGCCATGATCCCGTCGGCGACCGTCCAGGAGGACGGCAGCTTCCGGGTCGAGAGCCATCCCCTGGGCTACGGCGCGGCCCCGGGTAAATACGCGGTACTCGTCAGATGGCCCGATGATCCGACGGCCGCGAGTGGGTCGGAACCGTCGAAAACGACGAAAATCAAAGGGAAGACGGTCGTCTTGGCCAAGAGTGATAAGGGCATCGGGGAAGGGCGCGACCGGCTCAATGGGCGCTACATGGACTCGCGCAAGCCGTTGCTCCAGGCCGAGGTCAAGGCGGGCTCGAACGATCTCGGAACGCTTGAACTGGAAATGAAAAACTAAGTCTACTGATTCGAGGCCGCGGACGATCGCGTGACGAACGCGGCCGTGTTCGTTTCGTTGCTTTCCTTCTGGAGATGACTCGCATGATTCGCACCCGCTTCAAAGCCCGAGGGGCGTTCACTCTGATCGAGCTCTTGGTGGTAATCGCCATCATCGCCGTGTTGATCGCTCTTTTGCTACCCGCCGTCCAGTCGGCCCGCGAGGCCGCCCGGCGCGCCCAGTGTACCAACAATCTGAAGCAACTCGGCCTGGCGCACCTGAACTTCGAAAGTTCAAACGGATGGCTTCCGCCGGACGTTGACTACCTGGCCCCTCCTTATCTCCCCGACACGGACCCCTCGACACAGGGTTTCGGAAGCAACCCCGGCGGCCAGGAGGTTGCCGGGAACTTCACGCGAATTCTCCCGTACCTGGAGCAACAGAACGTCTATAACACGATCAACTTCAATCGCGGTGCGTTCGACCAGATTAATGTGCCCCCGATCGTGGGTACAGGGTCCCTGTACACCGGCGTTGGCCAATGTTCCGCTTACTCGACGGTTATCAACGCGTTCATCTGTCCCTCGTCACCGGCACCATCATCAATCAATTACTACAACACGTGCTGGAGCGGATTCGGCAACGGGTCCGCCAATCCGATCCCCAGCCCCCCGACGCAAATCTGGGGTCGGACCGATTACTTCCCCACGTGCGGTTTCCACAACAGTCTGTTGTTGGCGTTGGGCCTCACCAATGTGACGACGGGAGGAAACGTTGACACCGGAGTCATCGCCAACCTCGCGACCTTCAACACCACGACCGGAATTGTGAACACGCCGATCCCGCACGTGCGGATCGCCAGTATTACCGACGGTACATCGAACACCATCATGTTGGGCGAAGACGCCGGCCGGCCCGTCGGCTACAACCACGCCCGTCAGATCTACAACCAGTACGGCAGTCCCGTTGACGGCGTGCTCAACCCCACAAACTATGGCGGAGGCGCCTGGGCCGATCCCTACACCTACGCTCACCTTTGCGGGTCGACCGCGGACGGAATTCGGTGCAACGGTGGTCTCTGCATGATCAATTGCAGCAGCAACAATGAGTTGTACTCCTTTCATCCCGGCGGAGTTAACGTGGGGTTCGCCGATGGCTCGGTGCACTTTTTGAAGGAGAGCATGGACCCGCACATCGTGGTCTACCTGATCACGCGGGCCGGAGGCGAGGTCGTCAGTGCCGACCAATATTGATGCTCTGTCGCTAAGCTAAGGAAAGGGCGATCAATATTGTTGTTCGATAGCCTGGGAGTGAGGTCGGGGCTGATTGCTTGATCAGACCTGGCCTTGTTTCCCAGGCATTTTTTTTGATGATTCGCGTCGGCCAAACGCCGCTGTGTTACACTTCGGGGAATCGGAGGCTTTATTGCATGAACCGGGCCGCGAGGTTGAGAGCCTGGCAGCGTTTCACCGTCGGGCTCATGGTGCTGGGCTATGCGGGATACTACCTTTGCCGGTCGAACCTCTCGGTATCGATGCTGGCGATCGCGAAAGAGTTGACCGCGCGGGGGCTGGCGCCGAACGTATCGGAAGCGAAAGACCGACTGGGATGGGCCGTCTCGCTGGGAACGGTCGGGTACGCGGTGGGAAAGTTCGCCGCGGGGAGCCTGGTCGACCTCCTGGGCGGGCGTCGAAACTACCTGATCGGCATGGCCGGCGCGGTCGTCTGCACGATGCTCTTCACGCTCGGGGGCTCGGTCCCGATCTTCACCCTGGTCTGGTTCGCCAACCGGCTGATCCAGTCGCTGGGCTGGCCGGGGATGATCAAGATCACATCGCGATGGTTTTCGTATGCGCGTTACGGCACGGTCATGGGCGTGATCAGCCTGAGCTTCCTGTTCGGCGATGCGCTCGCGCGTTACTTCATGGGTTTCTTGATCAGCGCCGGATTCGGCTGGCGAAGCGTCTTCTGGATTGCGGCTGGGGTGCTGGGGGCCTTGTTGGTGCTGAACTTCGCGTTGATCCGCGAGTCGCCCAAGGAGCTCGATCTGCCCGAGCCGGAGACAAACCCGGCGAACCTGTTCGGCAAGCTGGGTGAGGATCCTCATCCCGAGGCGGCGGGCCCGCTCTGGGCCACGCTGGCGCGAAGCCCGGCTTTCTGGATCGTCTGCTTGATCTCGCTGGGCGTGACTTTGTTGCGCGAGACGTTCAATAACTGGACGCCGACCTACCTGGTGGAAGGGCTCGGGCTGAGCCCGGGCACGGCCGCCAAGATGAGCTCGCTGTTCCCGTTGTTTGGTGGTGTCTCGGTAATCGTGGCCGGCATGCTCGGAGACCGCTTCGGCCGCGGTGTCCGCGCGGCGATCATCCTGGGCGGGATGATGCTCTGCGGGCTGGTGCTGGCCTTGCTCGGCTCGGCCGACTTCGCGGGCCGCGACGTGGGACGCTCTCTTCCTGGTCTCAACCGTGGCTTTTTTGCTGATCGGGCCTTATTCTTACCTGGCCGGCGCGATCTCGCTCGATTTCGGCGGCAAGCGCGGCGGCGCGACGGCCTGCGGGATCATCGATGGCGTCGGCTATCTTTTTGGCGGCGTGATCGCCGGCAAGGTCGTCGCCAATCTGTCGGTGACGCTGGGCTGGCAGGGTGTCTTCAAAGTGCTGGCCGTCGTGGCCTTGCTGACGAGCGTGGCGGCGGCGTTTTTCTTGGTCGACCAGGTGCGACCGGCCTCGAAGACGGCCGGCTCTCCGCTCAAGGTCGAGCGGACGCTGAACTGGAATGAGGAGGTTCGGGGCCATGAGTATTGTGGACGAGATCATGGATCTCTTTGCCCGTCGCGGCGAAGCGGCCTACCACGGCGAGGCCGTTTCGCAGACCGAGCACGCGCTTCAGGCCGCCGAGCTGGCCGAGCTGGAGGGTGCCCCCGACCGGCTCGTCGTGGCGGCGCTCTTGCACGACGTGGGACACCTGCTCGAGGGCCAGGACGAGGACCTCGCCCACCGCGGCGTCGACGGCCGCCACGAGGAAGCCGGCTGCGCCTGGCTATCCGCGCACTTCGGCCCCGAAGTCACCGAGCCGATCCGGCTGCACGTCGCCGCCAAGCGCTATCTCTGCGCTGTCGACCCCGCCTACCTCGCCGGCCTTTCACCCTCGTCGCGCCTCAGCCTGTCCTTGCAAGGCGGCCCCATGGGAATCGAGGAACGAGCCCAGTTCGAGAACAACCGCTACCACCGCGACGCGATCCGGCTGCGGCACTGGGACGACACGGCCAAGGTGCCCGGACTGAAGGTGCTCGGACTGGAACACTACCGCGACCGGCTCGAAGCGGCTGTGCGGCCTCAAACGATGGCTCCCTAATGCCTCCTACCATCGAGCCAACTCGCAGCCTGACCAGAGCGAGGGTATAATTCCGGAGGCCGAATCATCGGGTCCGAGAAAACTCCGATAACGATCCCCAGCCCCCAACAGCGACTTGCGATCGGTAAGGCGGGCAACCATCCTTTTCTGATCACCGATCCCGAAACAACCACGTCCAGCCTCAAGGGAACCGGCCATGGATCTTACGTTGACGATTCCGGATGAGCTCGCAACCCGCCTTCGCGCGGTCGAAGACCGGCTGCCCGAGATTCTTGAGCTCGGGCTGCGGGAGTGGCTTTCGACCTCGCCGGGCTATGCCGGCCTGAACAGCCTGCTCGAGACGCTGGCCCGTCTTCCCTCGCCGGAGGAAGTTCTTGCCCTCAGACCCTCGCCGGTTCTTCAGAACCGCATCGAAGAATTGCTCGACAAGAACCGCGCAGGCGGTCTGTCGGACGAGGAACGAAGGGAATGGGAGCACTATGAGTACCTCGAACACCTCATTCGTCTGGCCAAGGCCCGAGCCATCCAGCGGCAGGCGCACGGGTGAGCGGCCATGAGCACGACGCACATTCCCATCGCCTTGCGACGGCAGGTTCGCGAACGAGCTGGCGAATGTTGCGAGTACTGCCTGATTCCCGAGTCAGTGGCCTGGGCCTTACATACCATCGACCACATCATCGCCGAAAAGCATGGCGGCACCACCGCCGCCGCCAACCTGGCGTTAGCGTGTACGCTTTGTAATTCCCGGAAGGGAAGTGATTTGGCCTCGATTGACGAGCAAATCGGGTTCATCGAGCCGTTATTCCACCCACGCCGCGACCGCTGGTCCGATCATTTTCAACTCGCAGGCGGTTACATCAAACCGCGCACCGCCGTGGGCCGCGTCACGATACGGCTGCTCCACTTCAACGACACAGACCGTGTCCAGGAGCGCGAACTGCTCGTAGCCACCGGATCGATCCGAGAGCCAACCGCTTGACCACGAGTGACTGGCCCTTTCGCGGATCAGCTCGCAGCCGTGGTCTCGAAGGTGCCGGAGGAGGGCTTGGCGTTTCGCAGGTTGATACGAACCCCCTCGAATTCCCCCGCCACATCGGCCACGTCCGCGGCGCGGTTCATCGCGATCACCTCGGACAGTGCCGAATGAAGGTTCTCGATCAACTCGTCGCGCGTGCGCCCTGGCTGTTGATCCCCGGAATCTCTTCGATCCAGCCAATCCATTAACGGCCGTCTCACTTCACAAGCGCTGTGAACGATCCTCTCCCGGAACGGGAAGCTGTACTTGTTTCCATGAGTTGATTGATCCACCGAGAAATCAGGGCGATCGGCAGTGATTCTGAACCACCGCCAATGAAAGCGGCGACCGGCTCGAAGCGGCGGTGCGAGCAAGCTAACAGACGAGGACGGTCCTCCGACCCCGTAGCTTTCGACTCTCGCTTGTGTATGCGAAATCGGGGGCTCGAAAAAGTCCAGGAAGGGGGCCTGCATCGCTGGTTTCTGGTAGCATTGGATTGGACTTCCATCGAAGGCAGGGTACAACACTTGGTCTAACGATCAGACTGGTCATGGGTTAGCCGTGCGACTGTCCCACTTCAACACCAAATGGCTGCGCGTCGCCGTTACCCAAAACCGCTTCCAGGCTGCGATCGAGGGGACCGTGATCGGTTTGTCGCTCGGTCTGATCGATGTCCATTCATCAGATAGCGACTCGTTCAGCCCCATATTCGCCTATCTCGTTGCGGGGTTTGTGATGGGACTGCGACATCGCAGCCGGTCATGGCAGGCGTGGCTCCCACTGGGCTGGTGCTTCTATCTGATGCATCGAGCCGCGATCGCCTATGGATATCGACCACCGTATGTAGAGGCTGATGCCGACTCGGCCCTGTTGTCCCTCTATGTACTGTGGCCTGGCGGCCTGGGACTCGCTCTGGGCGTCTTGGTTCGATTCACGATCTCCGGGTTCGCATGGGCGATCCGGTTCGCACCGACGGAGGAAAACCAAGATCGGTCCGGTACGGGGAACCGAGAAATCACGCAACCTGCGGATATTGGTCGCACGCCAGCACAGCGTTCAGCCGCGACCTCTACCGGGCGACTACCCCGTCAGCGGCTCACGGTAAGGAAGTTTATGACCATTGTTTCATTGATCGCCATCCACCTCGCAACCTTGCGCGCGCTCCTCATTCGCGAGCCTTTCTTCGGCTACAGTACCTTCTACTCGGCGGGATACAGCGAGAGTCGCTTCTTGACTCTCCGTGTCGGAATGAGCGGCGAAGAGGTCGAAGCGATCGTTGGACAGCCGCTTCGCAAAGTCCCCTGGAATCAAGATATGGGAGCCCACGACGAAGAGATGTGGCAGTACAGCGATCGGCCCGACTACACGGCCAATTACTGGAGGCGATGGGTCTACTTCGAGAACGGCAAGGTTGTGGAGGTCATCAACGATTTCTGGCTTGATTGATCGCGAGAAAACGTTCGCGTTCGCGCCACGACCACGTTCCTCGAACTCATCTTCCAATTCATCATCTGGCCGGCCGCCAAGTATTTCCTCGGGGGACGCGAGTACCGACGCCCTTTGCCGACGAGCCAACTCCTCCAGCGAGCAGGATTCCCAGAAATCCGCGGATGCGTGGAAAAGGGTACGTTGCTGAACCTCGCTGATCGCGACCTGGATTGGCGAAGCGAATGTTAGATTCTCAGGCGTTCGCTCCCTCACTCCATCCCTCTCCTCACAGGGGAATGTATTCGACTTGATCGCGAATATCGTCCGGATCGTACACACCCGCGATCAATTCCAGGTCGTGGATTGCTTGACCAATCGACAGATCCAGTTGATGACCATAGATCAGGCCGGCGAAAGGTTGATTCTTCTGTTGCCAACGGCGAGCGATCACCAGCAAGTCGTCGTCCTACGAGAAGAGCACACGTCCAAGTTGAGCGGCTCGCTCGAGCAAATTCTCATCGTCCCAGGTTGTGGTTCCGTCGTCTCGGCAGGTCAACACGTCGATTCCGCGCCTTCGGAGCCCTTCCGTGATCGATACGTCAACATGATGATCCATGTAAAAATTGAGGCTCACGGGAGCAATCCCCGCTCCCGCAACTTGCGCCGGCCTGGCGACTCTGTTTCCCCAGCCCGCAAATCCAGGACACGTTGATGTCGCTCCGCGATGTCGCGGTCCATCTCCTCCTGGTGGTCGAAGTAATAAGCGAGCGCCGAATGAATCTGGCCCAGTGTCAGGTCGGGGTGATGCCGATGGATTTCTTCGGCATCCCAGCCTTGAGCCATCCGGTCAAGCGCGATCATGCGGACCTTGATTCGCGTATGTGCAATGATCGGCTCGCCATCGGCATTGAATTCGATGTGGGCGTAAGCGACTGTGGCCATGAAGCTCTCCACGCAACCGAACCCCGACGAAACCGATCCCTCACTGATTGATAGTATCGGCTCTCCGCCCTTCTTACCAGGGCCGTCGCAACAAGCAATGCTTGATTTGACCAAGCCGATCTGGACATGACAGCGCGATCAAGCGCCAGGACCGGCCGGTGCTGGCTCGCGCCAGGGCCGGGTCAATTCCGCCGCCCAGGCAGCATCCTCCGGATCCAGACGCGGGAACGGTGGGCGCTTGGCGTAGTCAACCGCACCCCGGCGGTAAGGACCGGTGTTATAAGCTCGGTTGAACACGAACTGAAGGTCCAGCGGTACTTCCTCTTCACGTCGCTTGAGTGGCACTGGAATGCACGGGAGCCATTCGCGCAGGCCCACGGGAAAGATTTGATAGTGGGTCGCGAAACTGGTGGCGCTGCCAGGCCCGGTTGATGAGAACGAGGTAAGCGGGCGGCGGCTTGATCGTCTTGATCAGAGTCTTGAGGTCCACCGTGGGTAAGATCCGCCGGCCCGCTCGCACGAAATCGAGCTCGATCAGATTGGCGTCGCTCTCCAGGACCTCGCGCTGCTTGAACCCGTATGCCTCGCGGTCCGGCCCGGCTCTCTTGTTCGAAGGGCTGACGATTTCGATCAGCGTGATCAGCTTATGGCCCTGGGACGGGTCGCGGATTTCCACAAAATGATGCCGGATCTTGCCGAGGCTCATTGCCGAATCGAGGGAAGGCGAGATATCCCGCCGAGGACGCTCCACCACGGCCACCGCCCCGCCCCCCGGCGCCTTCGGAAACGTCGGGATAGCGGACCACCGTGACATCCGGAACGATTCTCTGCCGCTCTCCCTCTTGCTCGACAATGCCCAGCTCGGGGCGCATTTCGAGCTCGGCGTAATAGGGAACCGGCAAGACACCGTTCAGTTCCGTGCTGAGCTCCGATGCGAATTTGTGATGGAAGCCAGGCCAGACGTGGGGCGCTTCCAGATACGGATCCATACCGGGAAATGGTGAAGACATCGCCGAGCGCTCCGGAGGTTACCGAAACCGACCGCTATCCCACGATCCTCTCATTTCGCCCGCGCCCGTCGATCAAGGCCGCGCCGTCAACCTTCAGCTTGTGGAGTGACGGACCATGAACGTACATCATGTGACCGGCTTCGTACTTCTCAATCGTGACATTCTTGCGCAAGATCGGGTCGAGTCCCAGGCCGGCCAGGGTATGCTCGACGGCCCGGTACGGGGTCGCCAGGTCGTAGTAGCCGGAGGCGATCAAGACTTTCATGTGGGGGTTCTTGGTCAGGGCATCCCGAAGGGCGTCAGTCGTGGCGGGGTAACCCATCGGCCTCTGCCAATCCCAGCGGCCCACCCCTTCTCCGAGGATGTGATAATGGACGTCGGTCTTGTACCCGAGCTCGGCGCGGATGTAGTTGTTGAAGGCGGACGTATACGGGGCGCGGACACCGGCCAGGCTGGGATCGAAACTGGGCGCGGCGGACACAGCCGAGCTCTCGATCCCCTGGTACCGCGAGTCGAACCGGCCGATCGACCGCCGCTCGGATTTCAAAAGCTCCTTACAGAAGTGGGACATCTCGATCCGCAGGTGGTTCGCGTCGATATCGGCGGGACTCAAGCCGGTGTAGCGAGCCAGCCGCTCGGCGGCCGCGCGCGCTCGGCGCCGGTGAGCCGGTCGCCGCGCGCGAGGATGAAGGCATATTCGCGGTCGGTCCATTGCTCGACCTCCTTCAGCACCGCCGGCAGCTCGGCATTCTGCAAGTCGGCCGGCAGCTTCTTGTGGTACCAGGCGGATGCCGTGTAGGAGGGGAGGTAAGTCAGGTACGGCAGGTCGTTGCCCTCATTGAAAACGAAGCCCTGGAAATCGAGGCGCAAGAGACCAGCACAATGCCGTTGAAGGCAATCCCCTGGTCGACCAGATGTCCGGCCAAGCCGGCTGCGCGAGTCGTGCCGTAACTCTCGCCGATCAGGTACAGGGGCGAGCCCCAGCGATCGTTGCGGGTCAGGTACATCCGGATGAACTCGCCGACCGACGTGATATCCCCGCGCACCGTGTGGAACTTGGCGTTCAGCTCGGGTTTGGCGGCCCGAGAGTAACCCGTCCCCACCGGGTCGATGAAGACCAGATCCGCGCGGTCGAGCCAGGTTGCTTCATTGTCGACCAGGCGGAAGGGTGGCGCGGGGATCGTCGGCTCGTCGGTCAGCGTGACCCGCCGCGGACCCAGGCTCCCCAGGTGCAGCCAGACCGATGCCGAACCAGGCCCGCCATTGAAGCTGAACATCAACGGACGCGAGGCAGCCGGACCGGCGTCGTCCAATGTGTACGCCATGAAGAAGATCCGCGCCTCCACCTCCCCTTTCTCGTCCCTGATCGGCATCAAGCCGGCCGTCGCCGTGTACTTCAGCTCCTTGCCGTCCACGGCGATCCGGTGATGTGTGATCACCGGCTCCTCGTCGGTCGAAGTCTTGGTTTTTTCTTTTTCCTTCGCCGGCTCTTCCGTTTTTGCCTTGGGTACAACCGTCGTCGCTTTGATTTCGCCCTTGGCCTGTGCTTTCTTCGTCTCTACAGGAGGAGCCTGCTCGGCGCGCAGGGCCACCGCGGACATCATCAACGTCAAGGTTACGATCACGCTGACGCTGACACTCAGGATACGTTGCAGTCGTTGTCGCTTCATGGAACGGGTTTCCCGCCGGACCTTGACGAACCTCGTCTCCGGCTGTTTCTAGTGGAGTCCGGACTCGAATCCGTGCCGAAAAAGGAAATACCGAAGGCAACGCCCAGTGGCTTTCCCTCGGCAACACGCCACGCATTGTAACACGAAGCGATCACCGAGGTCTCTCCAGATCGGCCGCGATCCGGGACGCACGAGTCTGACAATCACAGCACCAATTCCGATTGCAGCAATTGTGCACCGCGGATGGCCGCCTGGCCCGGGCGATTCCAGACCCTCAATGAGAACAGCCTTGAATGCAAAAGACAAAAAGCGCGGTAAGATAACAGCGGAGCGTTGTGGTCGTGTGGAATCGAGCCGGCCATGATGGCCCTTGGTCTCAACATGAGCGATTTGGGACAGCCTTCCCTACCTCTGTTTCTATTCATTTGTACTCTTATCGCGGAATTGTCAGCGGGATCATTAAATTATTATCGAGGCGACGGCGCGCTGCGCAGCCTCTGGTCATGGTCGTCTCAGTCGATCCGATTTTCTGGCTTTTACATCAAGGCTTGCAACCATGTTCGCCGGATCTCGGAAGGTGCAATCCGCGGAGGGCGCATCCCGCCGCGACAACCCGATCATTCAGCTCGTGGGCTTCCGGCTGGACAATGAATACTACGCGATCGCCATCACCAAGATCCAAGAGATCATCTTGATGAAGCCGATCACGCGAATTCCCCAGGTACCGGATTTCATCGAGGGGCTGATCAACCTGCGGGGGTCGGTAATCCCGATCGTCAACCTGCGCAAGCGGTTCGGCTTGCCACCCCGCGAGGTGGACGACGAGACCCGTACGATCGTGGTGAACATCCAGGACAAGACGGTCGGCTGCATCGTCGACGCGGTGACCCAGGTGATGCGGATCAACCGCGAGCAGATCCAACCGCCGCCGCTGTCGGTCCTGGCGGTGTCCCATCAATACATTGCGGGCCTGGCCCGACTCGACGACCGGCTGCTGATCATCCTGGACATCGAGCGGCTCTTCGACGAGCAGAGCGCCGTGGTCAGCGGCCAGTGGCCGGAAAAAGGTGGCGAGCCGACAGCGGCCGGCGCGTAAATCACTGTCTGAAAAGGCCGTCCTTGCGAATGACCGATCGTGACAACGCGACCCATCGACACAAAGCGATCCGTTGCAGTGGGTTGTGCCGCGTTGACCCACCCTACTCGATAGAGCCACCTTAATGTCTCCGACCAAAGCGAAGAGGAAGACCGCCATGACCATCGTCAACAACCCGGGCATTATGAGCACGCCCGCGGGGCTAGACATCGCCGAGGAGGCTCAGATCCTGCTCAAGGAGGCCAATGCCAACACTCAGGCGATGGTCGATACGATCACCGCGATCATCCGGGCCGAGACGATCGACGACATCGTTCGGGCCACGCTGGACACGATCCGCAAGGAGTTCGGCTGGATCTATGCCTCGTACTGGGCGGTCGACCCGGTGGAAAACGCGCTGGTCTTCTCGATGGAGTCGGGCCGAGTCGATGACGAGTTTCAGCGGCTGACGCGTACCGCGCGGTTCCGCGAGGGGGAGGGCCTCAACGGCCGGTCCTGGCGGATCCGCGACCTGGTTCACGTCGCCGACCTGGGCGAACTGCATGACTGCTGCCGCGCACCTCTGGCCCGCCGCGCCGGGATCAAGACGGCGATCGCTCTGCCGATCTTGCGCGACGGCCAGGTGCTCGGCACTCTGGACTTCTTCTCGAACCAGGCCGTGGAGGTTTCCCAGGCGCGGCTGGGCGCGCTGCGGGTCATCGGCCAGCTCGCCTCCGACAAGGTCTCCAAGCTGGCCCGGCAGGGCGACCTGAACCGGATCAAGCAGATGGTCGACAACGCGCCGGTCAACATGATGTACGCCGACCTCGACTTGAAGATGCGGTACATGAACCCGAAGGCCGAGCAGACGCTCAAGCGGCTCGAGGCTCACTTGCCGATCAAGGTCCACCAGATGATCGGCCAGTCGATCGACATCTTTCACAAGAACCCCGAGCATCAGCGGCGGATTCTGGGCGACGCCCGCAACCTGCCGCGCACCGCGACGATCAATGTCGGCCCCGAGCTCTTCGAGCTGAACATCAACGCCGATGCTCGACCAGAACGGCAAATACATCGGCCCGATGATCGCCTGGGAGGTCGTGACCGAGAAGGTCCAGACGGCGAAGCGCGAGGCCGAGACGGCGGCCGACATCCGGGCGGTCAACCAGTTGCTGCTGGCGCTGGGCGCAGCCGCTCGGTCCGCGAGGTGATCACCGCGGCACTGGCGTCGGTGCGCGAGGCGTTCGGCTGGTCGTACGGGTCGTTCTGGGAGGTCAATCCCGAGGAGCAGGCGCTGCGGTTCGCCCACGACTCGGGCTCGGTCAGCGAAGAATTTCGCCGCGTCACCGCCGAAGCGCGGTTCCGCGAGGGAGAGGGACTCAACGGCCAGACCTGGCAGAGCCGCGACCTGGTCTTCGTCCCCGACCTGGGCGAGATGAAGTCCTGCTCGCGCGCCCCGGTCGCCCGCCGTAGCGGGCTGAAGTCGGGCGTCTGCTTTCCGATCCTCCTGGGCAACCGGGTCTTCGGCACGATGGACTTCTTCACCGAAGAAGTGATCACGCCCTCGGAAAGTCGGCTCGACGCCTTCGGAACGTGGGCCGGCTGGTCTCCACGGCGCTCGAACGCGTCGATCAGCAGTCGCGGATCGACCAGGCCAAGAAAGACCTGGAGAACAAGGTCAACCAGCTCATGAAGGTGGCCAAGGCGGCCTCCGACGGAGACCTGACCGTCGCCGTCGATGTCCGCGGCGACGACGACATGGGCCGGCTGGGCGAGGCCCTGGCTCGCATGATCGGCGACTTGAAGAACATCATCAGCCAGGTCATCGAATCGGCCAGCCAGTTCGCCGAGGGCTCGCGGGTCGTCGCCGAAAGCGCCAACTACTTGAGCGAGTCGGCGCAGAACCAGGCGGCCACCGTCGAGGAGATGTCGGCCTCGATCCAGCAGCTTTCTCATTCGATCGTCGAGATCAACCAGAACGCCGGAGTCGCCAGCACGCAGGCCGTCAAGACCTCGCAGCTCGCCAAGCAGGGAGGCGATTCCGTCGAGCAGGCCATCGAGGCCATGGTCCTGATCAAGAAGTCGAGCGAGCAGGTCAGCGACATCATTCAGGTCATCAGCGAGATCGCCAGCCAGACCAACCTGCTGGCCCTGAACGCCGCGATCGAGGCGGCGCGGGCCGGCGAGCACGGGCTGGGCTTCGCCGTCGTCGCCGACGAGGTCCGCAAGCTGGCCGAACGCTCCAGCGCCGCCGCCAAGGAGATCACCGCGCTCATCAAGGAATCGACCCGCCGCGTCGCCGACGGCGCCCAGCTCTCGGAAAAAGCCGGCGAGTCGCTGGCCAAGATCGTCCAGGGCGTCGAGGAAACCGCCGCCAGCATCGCCAAGATCGCTCAGGCCACCAAGGAGCAGAGCGAAGCCTCCGCCGAAGTCAACAAGGCGATCCAGAGCGTCTCCAGCCTGACCGAGACCAACGCCTCCAGCTCCGAGGAGCTCTCGGCCAGCGCCGAGGAGTTCGGCGCCCAGGCCACCGCCCTCAAGCACGTGATCTCCGGATTCAAGGTCTAGGGATCGTGCCGGCCCGCAACTCGACACCACAGCCGAGCTGACCGAAGAGGAATACCAGAAGTTCTGCGGGCTGATCTACCGCGTCGCCGGCATCCGGATCGCCGAGAACAAGCGGGTGATGGTCAGCAACCGCGTGCGCCGCCGGCTGCGGGCCACCGGGATCAAGCAGCTTCGCGGAGTACTACGCCTTCCTGACCTCGCCCGCCGGCAGCGCCGAGATGCCTCTGTTTCTCGACGCGATCACGACCAACGAGACCTACTTCTTTCGCGACACCCAGCATTACGACTGGCTGGGCGACACCTTCCTGCCCGAGATCAGCCAGCAGGCGGCTCCACGCGAAAACGGCCCAAGAGCCTGCGGATCTGGTCGGCGGCCTGCAGCACCGGCGAAGAGCCATACTCGATCGCCCTCAAGTTTCTCGGCAAGAAGCCCCTGTTCGCCGGCTGGAAGACCACGCTGCTCGGGACCGACCTGAGCGGCGCGGTCCTGGACGCCGCCCGCGCCGGCATCTACGACGCCCGGGCCGTCCGCTTGTCGACCGCGGCCCAGCGCCAGACCTTCTTCGACGAAGACCCGAAGCAACGAGCGCTGGGCCATCAAGCCCGAGGTCAAGGCGCTCGTCACCTGGAAGCAGCACAACCTGCTCTCCCCACTCAAGGAAGAGCCGTTCGATTGCATTTTTCTCAAAAACGTGCTGATTTATTTTGACACGGATTCCAAGCAGATCGTGGTCCGGAACCTGATCGACGCCCTGGCCAAGGGAGGATACCTGGTGGTCGGCCCGACCGAGGGGATCTATACGATGCTCGACCCGCTCAGTAAGCTCAAGCCCTGGCTGTACCAGCGGCTTGACTGATCGACAGGGCGCGGTCTTTTCAACCCGCTGCTGGTCTTCGCATGGGCGGTTTCAAGACCGCCGGAGGTGGGAGACGGCGATGTCGGGCTTCGATCTGGCCGAGCTGCTGCCGTTCTATCTCGATGAGACCGACGAGCACATCGCCGGGCTCAACGATTCGCTCTTGCGGCTGGAGCAAGACCCGACCGACGCCAAGGCCCTGCAGGAAGCGTTCCGGATGTTTCACAGCATCAAGGGCGCTTCGGTCGTCATGGGGTTCGTGCCGGTCAACCGGTTGACGCACCACCTCGAGAGCCTGTACGAGCAGCTCCGGAGCAAGAAGCGATCGCTCGACCGGCCGACTCTCGACCTGACGTTCCGCTGTCTGGACGAGCTGCGCGACTATCACCGCGACCTGCGCGCCGAGGGTCAGAGTACCGTCGACCTCTCGGCACTGACCGACAGGTCGTCGCCCATCTGGCAGCGACCGAGCCGGCGGTCGAGGCGGCGGCGATTTCGCCGGTAATATCGCCGCCCAGCCCGCATCGCCACGGCGACAGCCCACTGCCAGAGCCGGCCGCTCCGAAGGCCGGAATCGCCCGCGCCGCCGGTGCCCTTCGAGACGGCCACCGGGATCGGGCTGACCGTCGTCTTCGAGCCCAATCTCCCCCTGGCCGACATGAAGGCTCGGCTGGTCTTGAACCGGTTGTCCAGCCAAGGCGCGGATCATTTCGACCGACCCGCCCGCGGAGCGGCTCGACGACGTCGATCCCTTGACGCGGTTCACCGTTTTCCTGGTCGCGGAATGCGACCAAGACGAGCTGCGCGCCCTGGCCGACGTCGAGGGAGTGGCCGAGATCCGATTCGAGCCGGCCAGCCCGCCGTGCCCGAGGCCGGGACGACGGCCGAGACACGAACCCGTGCCGCTCGTCGTGCCGCCGGCCCGAACGGCCGAATGCCATCCCGGCCGCGACCGCTGAATTGCGCAACGCGACACGCGAGATCGAGCCGGTGGCGGAGAGGGTGCACGGCGGACTCGGGGCCGGAATCACGGCCCGGGCCGCGCTCGCGGCGACAGCGGTCGGGCCCGACGCGCGGAACCCGGCGTCCGCAAAACCGCCCGGCGCTCCGGGAAGGCGCAAGATCGCCGAGACGATCCGCGTCGACAGCGACCGGCTCGACCACCTGATGAATCTGGCGGGCGAGCTGGTCATCACCAAGGCCCGGTTCGTCGCCATCACCCGCGGCCTGGAGGAGCTGTTCCGCGGCTCGAACGCCCATGCGCTGACCTCCGACACCCGCGAGCGGCTCGACAGCATCACCCGCGGGCTCGAGGGGCTGGCCGAGATCAAGGGCGGGTTCGTCCGGCGGAGGCTCGCACGACCGCTGGTCGGCTCACGTCCGCCGGCTGCGCGACAACTTCCGCGCGATCCAGGACGAGCTCGATCTGATCCGCGAGGCGCGCGAGCAGCTCAAGGCGCTCTCCGAGGCGATCCACAGCCTGGGCCGCGTCTCCGACGGGCTGCAAAAAGGGGTGCTCGACACGCGGATGGTGCCGATCGGCCCGCTGTTCGAGCGGTTCCGTCGGGTCATCCGCGACCTGAGCCATCTCCTCCGGCAAGGAGGTGATCCTCCAGATCGGCGGCGAGAAGACCGAGCTCGACAAGCGGATGATCGACGAGCTCTCCGACCCGCTTGATCCACATGGTCCGCAACGCGGTCGACCACGGGCTCGAGCCGCCCGACGAGCGCGAGGCGGCCGGCAAGCCGCGCGCCGGGACGGTGTCGCTCCTGGCCTCGCACCGCGGCAACAGCGTGGTGATCACCGTCAGCGACGACGGCCGCGGCATCGACTGCGAGCGAATCCGCCACAAGATCGTCGCCAAGGGGCTCATCGGCAAGGCCGAGGCCCGCGAACTCTCCGACCGCGACCTGATCGCCTACATCTGGCACCCGGGCCTCAGCACCGCCGAGACCATCACCGAGATCTCCGGGCGCGGCGTCGGCATGGACATCGTCAAGAGCCGGATCGAGAACCTGAGCGGCACCGTCGACGTCCGCTCCGTCCCCGGCCAGGGGACCACGTTCATCATCCGGCTTCCGCTTGACGCTGGCGATCATGTCCAGCCTGCTGGTGCGGATCTACGACGAGATCTACGCGATCCCCCTGGACCACATCGACGAGATCGTCGAGGTCCGCCCGCGCCAGATCTACCGGGTCCAGGGCCGGCCGACCATCGAGATCCGCAAGAAGATCGTCGCGCTGGTCGCGCTCGGCGACGTCTTCCGCTGGGGAGGCAAGGACCACCCGTCGGTTCGCAACGGCTCCCGGCCGAGCGACGGCACCCACGCCGTGGCCGAGGAAGCCTCCGACAAGCGCACCGTCGTGGTCGTCCAGAACGGCGAGACCACGATCGGCCTCCTGGTCGACCAGTTGATCGGCATGCAGGAAGTCGTGCTCAAGTCGCTGGAGAAAAACTTCCGGACGATCCCCGGCCTGTCGGGAGCGAGCATCCTGGGCGACGGCCGCGTCTCGCTCATCCTCGACCTCGACGCGGTGATCGACCTGATCGCACGTCTGCCGGCGCGTCGTCGCGAATGACAACCAGTCGATCATGAGGCGAAACGGCAACACGGAAAACATTGAGGTCCGAATGACCAAGGCAGAACGTCCATGGAACCGATCCTGACCGACGCGCAACGGCATCTGTTGCGGATGATCTTCGACCGAGGCGCCGAGAGTGCGCTCGCAGGCGCTCTCGAAGTGGCTGGGCCAGGAGGTCCACCTGGCGATCAGCGAGGTCGAGCTGGTCGAGCTGGCGCGGGCGGCCGAGCTGCTCGGCCCGGCGGAATCCCTGGTGGCCGCCTGCACGATGGGGCTGACCGGCCGGCTGACCGGCTTGATCCTCCTGGTCTTCGAGGACCGCTCGGGACTGGCCCTGGTCGACCTGCTCTTGCAGCAGCCGGTCGGGACATCGACGACCTGGGGCGAGCTCGAGCAATCGGCCGCCAAGGAGACGACCAACATCGTCGGCTGTGCGTATGTCAACGCCCTGGCCGCGCATCTGCCCGGCGCCGACGGCCGAAGCCGGTGCCAATGAGCTGATCCCCACGCCGCCGACGTTTGTGCACGAGTTCGCCGGCAGCTTGCTCGAGTTCGCGCTGATGGAGCAAGCCCTGGAGCTGGACCAGATCCTGCTGATCCACAGCGAGTTCGCGGCCGGCCGGCAGGAACTGAGCCTCAACTGGACGTTGCTCTTTATCCCGAGCCGCGATGCGCTGCATGTGCTGGCCGCGTCGCTGGCTCAGCTCGAATCACGCGAATCGCGGTGAGGTGTCGACCGTGCCGATTCCAAGCTCGACCGATTCACCGGATTCCCCAGCAATCGTCTCGGTGGCGATCGGACAATGGGCCGTCGCCGCCGCGCCGGCCAAGATCCGCACCCTTCTGGGCTCGTGCGTGGGGGTCGTGCTCTACGATCGGGTGGCCAAGCTGGGGGGCCTGGCCCACATCGTACTTCCCTCGTCGCGCGGGGTCGATCGACCACCCGGCAAGTACGCCGACACGGCGATCCCCGCCGTGATCGCCGACCTCGAGCGGCGACTGGGAGGCAAGGTCCGGTCGCGCCTGATCGCCAAGCTCGCGGGCGGTGCCAGCATGTTCCAGCTCGATCCGAGTCTGCGCGATAATTCGCGTCTGAATATCGGCCAGCAGAACCAGGAGGCCATCGAACAGATCCTCGCCGACCTGATGATCCCCGTCCTGGCTCGCGATCTGGGAGGAACTTCCGGCCGGCGGTTGACCCTGGACACCGCATCGGGCATCGTCACAATCAAGGTGCCGGGAGGCGCGGATCATGAAATCTGAAATGAAGTCAAGCAATCCGCGATCGCGAATTGGGAGCTCAAGTCCGGCGGTAGCGTGTCCGGCCGGCTCGAGGCGACAGACCAATGACGACCGCGAGAGATCACCATGAAGCGTCTCCTGGTTGTTGACGACGCGCTGTTCATGCGGAAACTGATCTGCGGCGTGGCGGCCGAGGCCGGCTGGGAGGTCGTCGGCGAGGCTGGCAATGGCGCCGAGGCCGTGACGCTCTACCAGCAGCTCCATCCCGACCTGGTGACGATGGACCTGGTCATGCCGGTGATGGGGGGCCTGGAGGCCTTGCGCCAGATCCGCGCGATCGATCCGCAGGCCAAGGTCGTCGTGGTGACCGCGCTCGACCAGAAACAGGCGCTGATGGACTCGATCCGCGACGGCGCCATCGACTTCATCGTCAAGCCGTTCGAACGCCAGCGAGTCCTCAACCTGCTGGCCAAGCTGGGGGGCGCGGCCCCGATCGCTGCTCCAGGCTCCAGTTAGGAGTTCTCGAACGACAGATCTGCGTCGATTGGCGAGGATGATTCCGGTTCGACGAGGCCCGCCGTGGCGACGTCCGACCAAGAGCACGTGAATGAAATGAGATAAGCCGGAGCGCGATCCGAGCCAGGTGCTGGTGCGCGTTCTGGTCGTGGACGACTCGGCGCTTGATGCGCCGGCTGCTGTCGGACCTGCTGCGACTCGTCTCCGGAGATCGAGGTCGTCGGCACGGCGCGCAATGGCCGCGAGGCGGTGCTTCAGGCCGTGCGGCTCAAGCCGGACGTGATCACGCTCGACGTCGAGATGCCGGAGGTTTCGGGGCTGGAGGCACTGCCGGCCCTCCTGGCCGTGCAGGAGGTGCCGGTCGTCATGGTCAGCGCCTTGACGCAAGAAGGAGCCGACGTGACCTTGCAGGCGCTGGAGCTGGGCGCGGTCGACTTCATGCCCAAGCCCGAGCGAAACCAGCTTGCCGAGATGCGCGCCAGCCGCGACCTGCTGGTCGCCAAGGTCCTGGCCGCCGCGCAGAGCCGCGTCCGCCGCCCGCGTCGCACGGCCACGCCACCGTCCACGACCTCGACCTCCTCGGTGACCACGGCCCAACCTCGTCCAGCGCCGGAGCCGGCCACCCGGTTCGGGGTCACCGCCGACATCGACAGCGACCGCGGCGGCGATACCGGCCGCATGGCTGCGCCTGCATCGTCATCGGCATCTCCACCGGCGGCCCGCAGGCGCTCAGCCAGGTCTTCCCGCTCCTGGCCCCGCCAATGCCGCCGATCCTGGTCGTCCAGCACATGCCGGGACAGTTCACCGGCGTCTTCGCCGAGCGGCTCGATCGTTACAGCACCTTGACGGTCAAGGCAAGCCGAGGAGGGAGATCTGGTGCTCCCCGACCGGGTCTTGATCGCCCCGGGCGGCCGGCACATGGCGCTGGCCGGACTTCCGCCACGGCTGCGGGTCACGCTCTCGGATGAGCCCGCCGTCAGCGGTCATCGGCCCTCGATCGACGTGCTGTTCCAGTCCGCGGCCCGGCTGTACCAATCGGCGACCGTCGGTCTGATCATGACCGGCATGGGCCGCGACGGCGTCGAGGGCTGCAAGGCCATCCTCGCCGCCGGCGGACTCGTCCTCGGCCAGGACGAGGCCAGCTCCGTCGTCTACGGCATGAACAAGGCCGCGTTCCTCGAAGGCGCGGTCAAGGCCCAGTTCGCCCTCGACGAGCTGCCCGGCATCCTCCAGAACATCGCCGCCTTCCGCGCGGAGCTCGAATCGACGTCCGCGGATTGACAGGAAACCCGTTCCAAAAGGGCCGACTCCCAGGTCAGGGCTTGCGAAACCAACCCACGTCTCAAGGCCGGGCGGCACGCGGGCCAGTTGAGTTCTCCCGTGATGACCACGTCACTTTCGATCGCGACGGATCATCGACTCTCGCTCTTTCGGGTACGCCACCACCATGCAGTAGGACGGCCCGGTCTGCAACTCGCCCATGGGTTCGAGCTTGTAATTCCCGGTGATGGCTCGCTCGCCGGTAAGCTGGAAGACGAGGAGCTGGTAACCTTCGGGAAGGAGTCGTTTGAGCTCGGCCACATTCGCGATCCTCCCGATTGGGGGGAAATTGACCTCGATGACCAGGACCGGCCGGTATCGTCCAAGCGACTTCGCCAGGCCTTGGAGGACGAACTTCTCGTACCCCTCGACGTCGATCTTGATCAGGTCGAGCGACGGCAACTGCAAAGGCTCCAGCCACTCGTCGCCGACGACGATGCGGAAGTTGCCGACCGGATTGTCCGCCCCTTGCTTTCGCTCGGCGAGGAACGTCCCGGAGCCGATGTTCTTCTCCGGGGGGGCGAAGAAGGGAAGGGTCGCGTCCTTATCGCCAAGCCCGACCCGGTGAAGCCGGATGTTCGTGAACTGGTTCAGGTCGATGAGCCCCTGGAAACGGTCGGCCGCGGGTGGATATGGCTCGAAGGCGTGGACTTGCTTCACCAGGCGCGACATGAACAGCGAGTGCTGCCCCTCGCAGGCTCCCACGTCAAGGAAGACGGCGTCCGGGTTCTTCCTGGCCGCGACGTAGTCTCGCATGAACAACAAGATGTCCTTCTCGTAGGCGCCGTAAGCCAGGATGTGGTCGTCGATGTAGTCGCCAGTCTTCCCCTGGTACTTGTAGCCGTAGATATCGATCGTGAAGGAGTACTCGGTGTCCCGGTATTTCGACATCTCGTGCGGACCGTAGAAGCGGTACTCGCCCCCGCGCGGTGAGAAAGGCGGCGAGGAGGGCGACCGCGACCGAGGTCGACATCCAGAAGAGGAGCCGGTAGTTTGGACTTTCCTGTTCGCTCATACCCAATACATAGAACACGTCGCGACAATTGCAACCGGGCTGGTCCGCTGAATTGAGCACGTGTCGCGGCCGGTACGAACCACCCCCCCTGACCCCCCCTTCGCAAGGGGGGGAAAAGGCGCGGCTAATCGTCCCCCCCTTGCGAAGGGGGGGTCAGGGGGGGTGACCACGCGTGCCCAATCCAACCGCGAAATGCCTCTGCGTCAATCTCCGAATCTGGCTCGCCCTAACGCCTCGGTTTCATTTCCCGGCGGCACGCGAGCAATTCGCAACCTAGAGTCGAGTGTGCCGGAGGTTTGCGCGGCGGACCGGCGGCGCGGCGAATGGAGGCTTTGCGCGGTGAGCCAGACATTAGTACGTTACAGAGAGAACTGGCGAAAATGGACTTTCCAGATGCCGGCGATCCCGGTCGCGGTACTCTGGTTATGCCTGGGTTGCTGGGCTTGGCTCACATTCGGTCCGATTTGGATGATGGCCATGCGACCAGCACCAAAACAAATCAACAATTTTTATCAAGATTGGGGAAGTGCCAGGAACCACCTGGTCGGCCTGCCGGTTTATACTCCCCACGCCACGAGCATCCCTCGGCACTTTGGCATTCCATTCGACCCGCAGAGCAGCATCGAGTACAACGCGCATCCGCCAACCTCGGTGTTGTTGGTCTTGCCGCTGGCGCGCCTCGATTATCCCACTGCCACGTTGGTCTGGAACGCGATCTCCCTGGCGGCGTTTCTGGTCAGCCTGGTGATCGTGTCCGTGGTGCTCGTCGTGCCGAGAACACTGTTCTTGCCGGTCTTGGCCGCGCTGGCGTTCTGCCATCCCGTGTACGGAAACGTCTACAACGGACAGCTCACGCTGATCCTGGTCCTGCTGGTGACAGCGATCTGGGCACTGGAGCGATCGGGTCGGTCGAGCACTGCTGGCCTGCTCCTGGGTGCCTCGGCCGCGATCAAGCTGTTCCCCGCCTTCCTGGTCGTGTTTTACGCGGCCCAAGGTCGAATCCGGCCGGTGTTGGCCGCCGCGCTTTCGTTTCTGGCTCTCACCCTCGTAACGGTCCTGGTGCTGGGCCTCGACACCTATGACGACTATGTGCGGATCGTCCTGCCCGCGCAGGCCAAGTTCCGGAGCTTCGGCTACAACCTGTCGATCGCCGGACTCTGGCACAGGCTGTTCGACCCGGCTGGTGAGACTGGCTCCATCGAGCCTTTGTGGCCGAACCTGGCCCTGGCACGCTGGGGCACGCTGCTGTCGGACCTGGCGATCACCGTGATCGTAGCGACATTCGTTCACAGGACGCGAACCTCGGCGCAGCGAGAACTCGCTTTCGCCTTGGTTGTGACGGCCATGCTCCTGGTCTCGCCGGTGACCTGGGATTTCTCGCTGCCGATGCTTCTGATCCCGATCGCAGTCATCGCGCGCAGGACGGGAAAGTCACGCTGGATGCCCGTCGCCCTGACGCTGATCCTGGCGATCATGTGGGTCCCCCAGAACATGCTGACGGAGCTGGCCAGCGCCGGCCGTTCACTCACCAGCTTTTCTTGGACTTTCATGCTCGGCGCTCCGTCACTCAAGTTTTACAGCCTGCTCGGAATCTTGGCACTGGGAATTGCCGCTCTCCAGGCTGAAACCGACAGGGAAGAGGGAAGACGCTTTACCAAAACGGTCGTGAGCACGAACGTCGCGTGAACGATGGGTTCTCAGGCACTGAGTCGTTTTATCTTTGTACGGTGATATAGGAGTGTGAGAAATGGGACAGTCGGACGGAGTGCTGGAGCGTGACGACTTCGCGCGGCTTGGGCTCGCCAACCGCACGCTCGCCCTCTTTCTCGTGAGCATTTTGGGCCTGTTCCTGGAACTGATGCTCATCCGCTGGATCGGAACCGAGATCCGAATATTCGCCTACCTTCAGAACACCGTGCTGGTCGTCTGTTTCATGGGTTTGGGGATGGGTTGTTTGACCTGCCGCAAGCCGATCGTCCTGCGGGAGATGCTCTTGCCACTGTTGATACTGACTCTACTCCTGGCGGTGCCGATCACCCGTTCCGCGCTGAGCAACATCACCGAGATGCTCACGGTTCTGGGAGACTTCACCATTTGGGCGGAGGGAGTCAGCACCAGTCCGCTCTGGACGGGGTGTTCGATCCTTCTGGGCCTGGGGCTGACGCTCTGCCTGATGATCCTGCTCTGGAGTCTCTTCGTGCCGCTGGGCCGGCTGATCGGACGGCTGTTGGACGACCATCCCCGGCCCATCTGGGCCTATTCCGTGAACGTGGCGGGAGGGCTGGTGGGGATCTGGCTCTTTGTGTTGCTCAGTGCTTTGGAGCAGCCGCCGTGGGTCTGGTTCGCCACGGCAGCGGTATTGGTGTGTGTTCTCCTCGCTCCGGGAGGCCTGCGCCCGGCTCGGGTCGAGGCAGGCCTCCTGGCCGGCTTGGTCCTGGCCGCTTGGTTCGCGAGCCGCGAGCCAGGGGCGATTGCCGTCGATTGGTCACCTTACCAGAAGCTGGTCCTGTACGCATTGAATCCGGACCTTTCCCGGAAAGAGCGGCCCGGGACGTACATGATCTCGGTCAACAACACGGGCTATCAGACGATCATCGACCTGGGCGAGCAGACCGTCGCCGCCGACCCCGGTCGTTATCCTCCTTCGTTGCGAGGCTTGAGCCAGTACGACATCCCGTATTTAGTCCACCCCAAACCCCGGACAGCGCTCAGCATCGGGGCGGGAAGCGGCAACGACGTAGCCGGTGCGCTGCGGCATGACGTCGAGCGAGTCACGGCCGTTGAGATCGACCCCGCGATCATTGAGATGGGACGGCGATATCACCCGGAGCGGCCCTACAACTCGCCCCGCGTCCGACTGGTCAACGACGACGCCCGCTCGTTCTTCATGACCTGCCGCGAGCGGTTCGACGTCATCTCGTTCGGGCTGCTCGACTCGCATACGACCACCGCGATGACCAACGCGCGGCTGGATCACTATGTTTATACAAGAGAAAGCTTCGAGCTCGCCCGCTCACTCTTGGCCGAGGACGGGATCATGGTTCTCAGCTTCGAGGCCCAGAAACCGTTCATCATCGACCGCATGGCACGCACCCTTCGTGAAGTCTTCGGCGAGGAACCGATCTGCTTCCGCGTGCCTGTCTCTCAATATGGATGGGGCGGCGTCCTGTTCATCGCGGGCAACCTCGACCAGGCACGACGGCAAATTGATGCCAACCCCCGACTGTCGAAGGCCATCGCTGGCTGGCACAAGGAAAATCCCGTGGTTCTCGCCGGCACCACGCCGGTCGCCACCGACGACTGGCCTTACATCTACCTCGCGACTCCGCGCATCCCGATCTTGTATTACCTTCTGGGCGGGCTCATGGTCCTCTTGTTCGTCCGCGGCACCAGCCAGCTCGACCTGGGTGCGATGGTCACTCGCTGGCGACGCAACGAATGGCATTTCTTCTTCCTGGGAGCCGCATTCCTGCTCCTGGAAGTCCAGAACATCAGCAAGGCGTCGGTTGTCCTGGGGAACACCTGGTTCGTCAACGCCGTGGTCATCTCCGGCATCCTGGTGATGGTCCTGGCGGCTAACCTCATCGTCGCGCGGCTGCCGCGGCTGCCGGAAGCACCGGTCTACGCCGGCCTCTTTTTCATTTGCCTCTGCCTTGAATTCATCGACGTCGCCCGTTTCGGTTTCCTTCCCATGGCGCAGAAGGTCGTGCTGGTCGGAGGGGTGACCAGCCTGCCGATGCTCTTCAGCGGGATCCTGTTCGCCCGTTCGTTCGCCAGCGCGGATCGGAAGGACCAGGCGCTGGGGGCAAATCTGATCGGGGCGCTGGTGGGCGGTCTGCTTCAGTCGGTCACGTTCGTCATCGGCATCCGCGCGCTGATCTTGATCGTGGCGGCCCTCTACTTTGCCGCAATGCTCTGCAATCGAAGGCCCGCGGCGCCGAACGCCGATTGAGTCGCCGAGATCACCAAAACTGTTCAAGTTCTTGGGGCGAAAGTCGGCAATGGCAAAGCACGCTAATCGTTGCGAGTTGTGAGTTGTGGAAGCGGATCGCGTGTTGAGGATTGGCTTGGCTTGCGTTGCCTTTGCTCACGACTCACAACTGGCGACTGGCAAATGCGCCGTCTTCACTCACAACTCACAACTGGCGACCGGCAAATGCGCCGTCTTCACTCACAACTCACAATTCACAACTCACAACTACTCCTGTGCTTGCTCTTGGGCTCCTGGGGTTGGTCCGTGCGTGGTCTGACCTGGGTCAAGGCGATGCGGCCGGCCCCGAATCACGTCAACGACTTTTACCAGGATTGGGGGTCCGCGCGCAACTTCCTGGTGGGACTTCCCGTTTACGCCTCTCACTCGACGAGCATCCCCCGGCACCTGGGCCTATCGTCCAATCCCAACCCCAGCATCGAGTACAACGCGCATCCGCCGACCTCGGTGCTGTTGACCCTGCCGCTGGCGCGGCTCGATTATCCCGACGCCGTCATGGTCTGGAACGTCATCTCCTTGACGGCGATTCTGGCCAGCCTGGCGATCGTCGCTGTGGTGCTCCCCGTGCCGAAGACGCTGTTCTTGCCGGCCTTGGCTTTGCTGCCGTTTTGCTCGCCGGTGTTCGGCAACCTCCAGATGGGGCAGCTCAATCTGGTCCTGGTCCTGCTGGTCACGACGATCTGGGCGCTCGAGCGATCGGGTCGGTCGAGCACGGCCGGGCTGCTCTTGGGTGTCTCGGCCGCGATCAAGCTGTTTCCCGCCTACCTCGCTGTGTACTACGTGGCCCGAGGGAAGCTCCGGCCGTTGCTGGCCGCCTCGCTTTCGTTCCTGGCCCTGACTCTCGTGACGGCCCTGGTGTTGGGCCTGGATACCTTTCATGACTACTTGAGCGTCGTCATACCTCGTCAATCCAAGTTTCAGGGCTTTGGTTACAACCAATCGATCGCTGGTGTCTGGCAAAAGCTGTTCGACCCGGCCGCCGAGGTCGCCCTGATCCCCAATTTGTGGCCGAGTGCGGCCCTGGCCCGCTGGGGGACATACGGCTCGGACCTGGCGATCGCCGCGATTGTGGCCACGTTCGCCTACCGGGCGCGAACCCTGGTGGAGCGAGACCTCGCCTTTGCTTCGGCCGTGACGGCCATGCTCCTGGTGTCGCCGGTCACCTGGGATATCACGCTCGTGCTGCTTCTGGTTCCGATCGCCGTCATCGGGAGGAGTGCCGGAAAGTCGCACTGGATGCCGGCGGCCCTAACGCTGATTCTGCTGGTCATCTGGCTTCCCCAGGATGCACTGGCCGAGCTGACCCGGACCGATTGTTACTTCGGGGTCTGTTCCTGGACCTTCATGCTCGGCGTGCCGTCGCTCAAGTTCTACGCCCTGCTCGGAATCTTCACACTCGGAATTGTCGCTTTCCGGGCCGAACAGGCCGGCACTCGGAGCTGTACGCCGGATGGAGGCATTGCGCGGTGACCCAATCCTTGGCACGTCGCGGCGAGAGCTTGCGGAACTGGGCCGCCCCGAAGCTGGAGGTCATGGTCACGGCCCTGTGCTTGATTCTGGGCCTGGGCGGCTGCCTCTGGCTCGGCCCCCTCTGTGTCAAAGCCATGCGGCCGGCACCCGATCAGATCATTGACTACTATCAGGACTGGGGGAGTGCCAGGAACCACCTGGTCGGTCTGCCGGTTTACACCGAGCACGCGATCAGCATCCCGCGGCACCTGGGCATACCGAACCATTCGGGGGAAAGCGCCGATTACAACGCGCACCCGCCAACCTCGGTGCTGATGGCCCTGCCGCTGGCGAGGCTGGGCTATCCCGACGCCGTAATGGCCTGGAACACGATCTCCCTGGCGGCGTTTCTGGGCAGCCTGCTGATCGTGGCGATGGTGCTTCGCGTGCCGGGGGCACTCTTGTTGCCGGCTTTGGCTTCGCTGGCGTTTTGTCATCCCCTCTATGGAAACCTCTATCACGGGCAGCTCACGCTCATCCTCGTCCTGCTGGTGACGACGATCTGGGCGCTCGAGCGATCCGGGCGGTCGAGCACCGCCGGGCTGCTCTTGGGCGTCGCGGCCGCCATCAAGTTGTTCCCAGCCTACCTGGTCGTGTATTACGTGGCTCGAGGTCGAATCCGGCCAGTGATGGCCGCCGCACTTTCGTTCTTGGTTCTGACCCTCGTGACGGCTTTTGTGCTGGGCATGGATACCTATCGCGACTACATCACCATCATCTTACCTCATCAATCGCAATTCCGGAGCTACGGCTACAACCTTTCAATCGCCGGGCTCTGGTACAAGCTGTTCGACCCGGTTGGTGAGCGCGGATGGATGACCCCCCTATGGCCAAGTCCGGCCCTGGCGCACTGGGGCACTGTCCTGTCGGACCTGGCGATCACCGTGATCGTTGCGACGTTCGTTTACCGGGCACGAACTTCAGCGCAGCGGGACATAGCGTTCGCCTCGGTCGTGATCGCCATGCTCCTGGTCTCGCCGGTGACCTGGGATTACTCGCTCCCGCTCCTTCTGGTCCCGATCGCGGTGATCGCGAAAAGCACGGGAAGGTCCCAGTGGATGCCATTCGCCCTGATGCTGATCCTGTTGGTCGTCTGGATGCCCCAGCTCGTCTGGACGAAACTGGCGCTGGGCGGTCGCTCGCTCCCCGTGGCCCCTTGGCACTTCATGCTGGGCGCTCCGTCAATCAAGTTTTACGCCCTGCTCGGGATCTTCGCGCTAGGGCTGGCTGCCTTTGGAATAGGCGACGGGGGGCAGCAAATGTTGGCCGAGCCAGAAAAAGGCGGGGCGGATGTTGTTGCGGATGTAGGCCAACGAGTGGGTCGCCCCGGGATCACTGACCAACGTCACCGCGATGCCTTTCTGGGCGGCTACCCATTGGAATGACTCGTCCTGGGCGTCGAAGTTGAAGTTGTCGCGGCCGGGGTAATTGACGTAGATGGCAAGCTCGCCGGGTTGGAGGCCGGTGGTCTGGATCAGGTCGGCGGGGTTAGTTTGCATGATCCGGGCGGCCGCGGCTTCACCTTCGCCGAAGACGGGGCTCATGAACCGCCGGGCTCGCACCTTCATGAGGCCGGCATAGAACTTGCCGATGACCTCATCCCGGTCATAATGTGTTTTCCAGCGGAACGTCTCGGGGTTGAAGTTCTCGAAGTAAAATTCGTCGCAGTTCGAATAACGCAGGTTAAGCGGCCCAGCCAGGGTAGCCACTGCGCTGAAGAAATCGCGGTACTTGATCGCCAGGCCCATTGTGCCGTATCCACCAGCCGACAGCCCCAAGAGACCGTGCGCCTCGCGCTCCGGGCGGATTGAATAATTCGCCATCAGGAATGGGACGACTTCCTGAACGATGTGGTCTTCAAGCCGGCCGCCGACGCCGTTGACGTACAGCGAATGTTTCGCGTTGAACCGGTTCCATCCTTCGTAAGTCCCGTCCGGGCAAGCGACAACAGCCGGCGGAAACTCGCCCCGGACAATCAGGTCGTCGAGTCCGCTGACCAGTGTCGGCCCGACAAAAAAATGTTCGTCCACGTCCGCCATATGGAAGGCCAAGACCAGCGGGTAGGCACAGGCCGGATCGTATCCCGGCGGCACGTAGACATAGAGGTCGCGCGGCATGCCAAGGATCGGCGAATAGATGCGGCGGTCGCACCCATGATTGTTCGTGTAGTCGATCACGTGCCCGGCCAGGCGCTGGTTGACCCGTTCCAGGTTCACATGGCTCAGAACCTGCGCCCTTGCTGGCAGCACGACCGTCAGCACGATGTAGACCGCGACTATCGCCTGCAAGGGGATCCGGTGGCAGACACGCCAAAGGAACGGGCCGAGCCGAAGCATAGGTGCACACTCAAAAAGGAGACCGTTGCAAATGTCAGTGACGCTGGACAAGCGAAGCGAAGCGGCCGGCTCCAAGGCCCGCCGCGCATTCGCTGAGAAGAGTATCGGATTCAGGACCGGAGGCGCAACCAGTTTTTATTCGGGCCGGCCCGTGAGTAGCAGCAGAACAAAAAACCGGCGTAATCGTTATGCGATGATTTTTCTCGGAGCTGTTGGGCCGAACGCGGCGTGTTTAACCCCTCTCGGGGGAGACGCCGCATTCTGTCGGCCGGTCAGTCGCAACACCTGTGCCCGCGATCCCCGGCCGGACCGCACCCAGGGGTGATGGGTCGCCCTGGCAGATGAAGGCGCCCCAGTAGAACGGGTCGGGGTACTTGGCCTTCATCGCGAGCTGGGCCTCGCGCAACGCCTCGGCGCGGCCCTGGCCGGCCAGCAGGCGGCCGTAGAAGTCCTCCATCAGCTCGCGGGTCGGCTCGTCGGGCACCTTCCACAGGCTCATCACCAGCGTCTTGGCCCCGGCCAGCACGAACGCCCGCCGCAGGCCGAAGACCCCCTCGCCGACGTGGACCTGCCCCAGCCCGGTCTCGCAGGCCGAGAGCACGACCAGCTCGGTGGCCAGGAGGTCCAGGCCGGTGACATCCTCGGCGGTCAGCAGGCCGTCCTCGGCCTCCTCGGGCGGGTTGCCGGCCTTGAGCCAGGTGTTGGCCCCGGCCAGCGCCAGGCCCGAGCGGAGCATGGGGTTCTCCATCATCGGTCCCGAGAGCCGGGCCAGGCCGTCCTTCGCGCCGGAGAACTCTCCGAAGTCGAAACCGAAGCCCCGGCCCTCGCGATTGAGGTCGCGCTGCTGGTCGGGCAGGAAGAAGCCGTGGGTGGCCAGGTGGAGGATTCGCGGCGAACGGCAAGCGGTCTTGAGCCGGCCCTCCAGGGCCGTGGCGTCGAGCCAGGGGGATACGTCGAGCAGGGCGGCGATCCGCTCGCCCTCGGCCCGCGTGCCTGGCAGTCGATGGAAATGGTAAGCGCCGCGGTCGCGGTCCAGGTCGCGCGAATGGCGCCCGGAGGAGGCGGTCGTTGCGAGTGCTGGGACCGATTGTATCGGCGTCGCCGTGGCTTTCTTGCCGCGGCCGAGCAGGCGGGACCAGAAGCCGGCTTTGGGCTGCGCTGGCTCGCGCATGGGGACCGTTTCGAGGTCGAAATCGGGGTCGGCGACGACCAATGGCCCGCCGGGCTGGCCGGTGGCGACTGCGCCGAAGCGGAGCACGTCGCGGCCGCAGCTCAGGTAGCTGATCTGATAGTCGTCGATCAGGCGGCGGCCGTCGGCTGTGGGCAAGACCTCGAAGGGAAGCCGCGACAGGTCGCCGTCGGGAGCGATCAGCAGCCGCGTGCGACTCCCGAGTGCCGGAGCCAACCGGTCGAACAGAGCCGCTCGTAAGTCCGAGCCGGCGCCGCCCTGGACGGACAGGACGGCTTCCTCCCGCCGTTTCGCCATGTCGCGGCCGTCGTTCGTCGCGGCTTCGGCGATGATCCCGGCCCGGAAGTCGGCGATCATGCCGGTCGATCGGCTCGGCCTCGCCCAGGTCGATCATCTGCACATCGTCCGGCGCGCCGCCCGGCAGGACGAAGGCCACGTAGCGGGCCGGTTTCCATCGCGGCTCACCCCGGGCCGGCACGGCCTGAAAATCGAAAACCGGAAATCGCACGAATTCGACCAGGGCGACTCCCTCGGGCAGGTTCAGGGCCACGGCGCGGCGGTCGGCGGCCCTGAGCTTCTGCTCCAGGTTCATCTCGGGGATCTGTCGGGCCAGCTCCGCCTCCAGCCGTTCTCTCTGGGCATCCCACTCGGCGAGTCCTTGCAGGTGAGACTCGAGACCTTCAGGTCCAGGACCCGCGAGCGTCTTGCGAGCGATCTGCATGCGCAGGGCGGCGAGCTCGCGCAGCCGAGGTTCCAAAGCAGGATACTTGCCCCCCAGCAGGGCGTCGCGCTGGGTGGCCACCGCCTCGGCCGCGACGGCCTTCCTCCGCAGCACCAGCTCGAAAGCGGCGTGGATCGCATCGGGAGAATCGCCGAGGTGTTGCAGAACCAGGGACAAGAAGGTATGAAGCTTGTCGACAACCGTATTGAGGAACGCAGCTCTTTGCCTCTCGGAGCCGATCGCGAGGATCTGTCCGATCATCCGGTCATCGATGGCCGTGGCCTGTTCCATCAAAGGCATTGCCTCCGACGCGCGGCCCGTGGCCGCATACAACACCGCCAGGTTGTTCAGGCTGGTGGCGTAGTCCGGGTGGTTCTCGCCCAGCGCGGTGCGGTAGATCTCCAGTGCCTGGCGGTAGAGGGGTAGAGCGGCGGCGTGGTCACCCATCGCTTGGTACAACCCCGCCAGGTTGTTCAGGCTGGTGGCATAGTCCGGGTGGTTCTCGCCCAGCGCCGTGCGGCAGATCTCCAGTGCCTGGCGGAAGAGGGGTAGAGCGGCGGCGTGGTCGCCCATCGCCTGGTACAACGCCGCCAGGTTGTTCAGGCTGATGGCGTAGTCCGGGTGGCTCTCGCCCAGCGCGGTGCGGTGGATCTCCAGCGCCTGGCGGTAGAGGGGTAGAGCGGCGGCGTGGTCGCCCATCGCTTGGTACAACATCGCCAGGTTGTTCAGGCTGGTGGCATAGTCCGGGTGGTTCTCGCCCAGCGCGGTGCGGCGGATCTCCAGGGCCTGGCGGTAGAGGGGCAGAGCGGCGGCGTGGTCGCCCATCGCTTGGTACAACGTCGCCAGGTTGTTCAGGCTGGCGGCGTAGTCCGGGTGGTCCTCGCCCAGCGCGGTGCGGCGGATCTCCAGGGCCTGGCGGTAGAGGGGTAGAGCGGCGGCGTGGTCGCCCATCGCTCGGTACAACTCCGCCAGGTTGTTCAGGCTGGTGGCGTAGTCCGGGTGGTTCTCGCCCAGCGCGGTGCGGCGGATCTCCAGCGCCTGGCGGAAGAGGGGCAGAGCGGCGGCGTGGTCACCCATCGCCTGGTACAACCCCGCCAGGTTGTTCAGGCTGGTGGCATAGTCCGGGTGGTTCTCGCCCAGCGCGGTGCGGCAGATCTCCAGTGCCTGGCGGAAGAGGGGTAGGCGGCGGCGTGGTCACCCATCGCTTGGTACAACGCCGCCAGGTTGTTCAGGCTGGTGGCGTAGTCCGGGTGGTCCTCGCCCAGCGCCGTGCGGCGGATCTCCAGCGCCTGGCGGAAGAGGGGTAGAGCGGCGGCGTGGTCACCCATCGCTTGGTACAACTCCGCCAGGTTGTTCAGGCTGGTGGCGTAGTCCGGGTGGTTCTCGCCCAGCGCGCGTGCGGCGGATCTCCAGCGCCTGGCGGTAGAGGGGTAGGGCGGCGGCGTGGTCGCCCATCGCTCGGTACAACCCCGCCAGGTTGTTCAGGCTGGTGGCGTAGTCCGGGTGGTCCTCGCCCAGCGCCGTGCGGCGGATCTCCAGCGCCTGGCGGTAGAGGGGTAGAGCGGCGGCGTGGTCGCCCATCGCTTGGTACAACGCCGCCAGGCTGTTCAGGCTGGCGGCGTAGTCGGGGTGGTTCTCGCCCAGCGCCGTGCGGCGGATCTCCAGCGCCTGGCGGTAGAGGGGTAGAGCGGCGGCGTGGTCGCCCATCGTCTTGGTACAACACCGCCAGGTTGTTCAGGCTGTGTGGCATAGTCCGGGTGGTCCTCGCCCAGCGCGGTGCGGCAGATCTCCAGCGCCTGGCGGTAGAGCGGTAGAGCCGCGGCGTGGTCGCCCATCGCCTGGTACAACCCCGCCAGGTTGTTCAGGCTGGTGGCGTAGTCCGGGTGGTTCTCGCCCAGCGCGGTGCGGTAGATCTCCAGCGCCTGGCGGTAGAGGGGTAGAGCGGCGGCGTGGTCACCCATCGCCTGGTACAACCCCGCCAGGTTGTTCAGGCTGGTGGCGTAGTCCGGGTGGGTCTCGCCCAGCGCGGTGCGGCGGATCTCCAGTGCCTGGCGGTAGAGGGGTAGAGCGGCGGCGTGGTCACCCATCGCTTGGTACAACACCGCCAGGTTGTTCAGGCTGGTGGCGTAGTCCGGGTGGGTCTCGCCCAGCGCGGTGCGGCGGATCTCCAGTGCCTGGCGGTAGAGGGGTAGGGCGGCGGCGTGGTCACCTATCGCTCGGTACAACCCCGCCAGCCTGCTCAGGCTGGCGGCATAGTGCGGGTGGTCCTCGCCCAGCGTCCGCGCAAGCTCAATGCCTCCGCTGGAGTGGCAGTGCAGTGCGTAGTCCCCAGGCTCGTACGATCGCCAGGTTGTCCGGCTCCTGGCATAACAGGTGGCTCGTCCAGTGTGTACGACCAGTCCGGCCTCGTGGCAGAGGTCTGCTCCTGATAACGTCTCGTCGTAGAGCCGATGCACTGAGCCTATTGGCGATTTGCGATCGCCTCGGAAGCCAATCTGGCCATGAGTTCGCTTCTCCTGATCTGCTCGACGTGCCTACCCTGCGAGCCTTCAAGGACATGATCCAGCTCCAGCACCACGGCGTGCCAGTCCTCGGGCCGCAACTGCTGCACCGACTGCTGGACGCGCTTCATGTCGCGGGTCGCGACGTAGGGCCGGGAGGCGGGAGAATCCCCGTTCTTGCGTTCGACCAGACTGTGCAACTGATCGAGGCGGAGTGAGAGCGGCTGGCGGGTCCAGACGGCGAACAGCCGCTCGCGGCCGGCCGGGGGCGTCATCTCGACGTCGACGATGTGCAGCGGCCGGTTGGGCTCGATCGGCGCGGCGGGTGGCGTGCTGGGGATCGCCGTCGGGGTAGAGCAGGTTCAGCGTGCCGGTCGGGCCGACGTTGAAGACGGTCAGGAAACCTGGACGACTGGCGGACACCTCGATCCGCACCCGGTCGCCGGTGCGGAGCCGGACCTGGTCGGGGGACGGTGGGACCTTCTTCATGTCGCGGGTCAGGCGGCCGGGAGGCTGATTGCGGATGGGTCGCGGCGACGGGTACGAAGCGGTGCGGGCCGACCTGGCGGCTGACGATCAGACGCAGATCGACCGGGGCCGGCTTGGGCGGCTCGGGTATCGGTTGTCGGACCGGCCGGGAGGCTTCGAGCCGGCGCCGGGGGAAGCTCGGTCGAGGGGATGGACGCGGCTGGTCGGTCGGCTCATCGTGAACGAATCGACCAGGAGCTGATTCAAGGTTCCCCGCAACGCGGGAGACGAAGTCCTTCAGGCCGGGCCGCCGATCCGGGTCCGCGGCCAGGCCGGCGCGGATGATCCGCTCGAGAGGCTCGGGAAGACCCGCGCACCGCGGGTCGGGGTCGGGCAGGCCGCGGCGGATCTGCTCCTTGCAGGTCGGCGATCTCGCGACGACGGGAATGGCGCGAGCCGGTGACCAGGTGGAAGAACGTCGCGGCCAGGCTGTAGACGTCGAGCGAGGGAGACACCCGGCCATCGAGCGCCTCGGGGGCCATGTAGGGGATCGAGCCGGCGATGTTCGCCGGATCGGTCAGGCGCGCCGCGACGCCGAAATCGGTCAGCAGGGCCTCGTCCCGGTGAGAGTCCCAGAGGATGTTGGACGGCTTGACGTCGCGGTGGACGATGCCCGCGCGCGTGCACCTCCAGCAGGCCCTCGCCCACGTCGGCCATGTAGCGGGCGGCGCGCTGCCAGTCGAGCGGACCCTCGCTCTTCAGCAGGTCACTCAGCGATCCTCCCGACACGTATTGCATCACCAGGTAATGCTGATCGTGAACGGTCAGCCAGGCGTAAACACGGACGATGTTGGGATGCTCGACCTGGGTCATCAGGTGGGCGTCCCGGCGGAGAGCCTCGAGCGCCCGGGATTGCTCGGACCGCGCCGCGCCCACCTTGAGCGTCTTCACGGCCACGACCCGCGGCAAGTTCAGGTCCTGGGCCAGCCAGACCTCGCCGAACGCCCCGGCCCCCAGGTACTTGTACATGCGGTAGCCCGGCAGCGCGGGTATCGTTGTTCCCGGGGACTCGTCTTCATCGTCCAGGACGCCCAGGGTCTCCTGGCACGACGGGCACGCTCGACGTGCGACTCGATCTGCTCCATCTGCTCGGGTCCGAGAGACCCGTCCTGGATCAAGTACCCGCGGAGCTCGCGGCGCGGCGGACAAGCGACCATGAGGCACCTCATCTCAAGCGGGCCCTTGGAGGATCTCGATCTCTCGCTTCAACAGTTCGATCACGCTGTGTTTCGCCTGAAAGACCGTGCCGACCTTCATGCCGAGCTCTCGTGCGACCTCGACCGGCTTTCGCCACTCTTCGGCGGTCGCCACGAAGGCCCGCCAGGTGTGGGGTTGAACACGGCGCTGCACACGCTCCCTGGCGATCTCCAGCAACTCGAGGTCGAACTCGGCAGCCAGCCGCGCGGTCAGGTCGTCACCCGCCTCGGCCAGTTCCAGTGGAGTGTACTCATCGTCTGGCTGCGGAATCATGTCCTTCTTCAACTTGGCCATCATGTTGTGCGTCACGGTTTTGAGCCAGCCGCGAAACCGTCCCTTGCTCGGATCGTACTCGAAGTTGATCATCCGGAAGATCAACTCGGCGAATACGTCATAGGCCCTGTCATCGGCCTCGCGCGGGTACCAGTGGCGACACCATCCCCGGATCATCGGCCCGTACCGCGCGATGAACTTCTCCCAGGCCGCATGGTTGCGAGGGTCACGAACGTCGCCCAGCAGGGCGGGATCTGTCCGCGACGACTCGGTGAACGGGTCGTTCATCATGGCTCCCCCGAAGATCGACCGCCGATCCTGGTATTGTCTTCAGAGTATACGCGAGAAGGCGCCGTTCCTTACAAAGATAGGGATTCTTCTGCTTTCTGAACGTGCGCCATGCGTCTGGTAGGGAGTTCCGCTCGAGGAACTCGCCTTCCCGCAGGCCATCGCGATGAAATGATCGGGGCCCCTCAACGTAGTACTCAGTGTTCGGGGCGAGACTTCAGTGACCACTCACTCACTTGAGTAGGCTCTTTCGGACGGGGGAACCCTCCCACCGCGTACCTGCCTTCGATACGCACGGGCCCTCCCGTCAGACTTTACAGCCGAATTTTGGGACCGCGCCCGTGTTGAACCACGCGTCGAGGCCCCTCGTTACGTCCTTCCTGCCTGCGCTCGGTAGAGATCGTCGGGAAAACTCAAAATTTCCAGTGATTCGCGCCTGAGAATCCCCCCGTCGGCTGACTATGACATTACAGAAGGGTGGGGGCGAGATCAAGCGATTTCGATCTGATCCTTCAGATTCAGGGACTCCGATCGGGGTGCGCGCAGCCAGCGATCCGCGATCAAGGCAACGAACCGTGATTCTTTCCTGGGAGGTCGACCACAATGCGAATCGCCTACGTGAGCACCGATGAAGTCAATCAGGACCTGGCCGCGCGGATCGCCGCGAAGTTCGGCGTGGGAGTCTGCAAACGGCTTCCCAAAGACCGAAAGCCAGACGACCTGTGCGACGCCGTCCTCTATAACCTCGACGACGTACCCAGAGCCGAGCGGTCCGCCCTCATCGAGGGGTTCCGCCGCGGCAAACCCGATCGTCCCACGGCGGTCCACGGCTATGACATCACCGATGAGCAGGCCAGGACCCTGAGCCGGAACGGCGTGGCGACCGCGCGACGCCTTCATTCCGACCTGCTGTGCATTCTGTTTATCGAGGCTCGGCGACACCGCAAGACTGTCTCGCCGGACGGCGACAGGACGGAACTTACCTGGGTCAACCTGGCTACGTAGTGATCGAGACCGAGCCGCCGGTCCTGCCATTTGATCCGCCTGCCAACCCACGCAATCGTCGGCGGAATAGCGGCGACCAAACGCCGCTATCGCCCTCAAGAATCGGAATTCGTCGCAGCGCACCGGGGTGCGGCAACACCCCGGCGGCTGCCACCCAAGGCCGGGCACGTAGCCATCCGTACGCCGTTCGGAGGTCGGGGATGGTGCGCGCCCCATCCGGGCAAACGCCCAGAAGAAGATCCATCATGCCGCGCAATTCCATCAAGCGAAATTACCGTCCATGCTTCGAGTCCCTCGAGTGCAAGCAGCTTCTGTCGGGCGGCCTGCTGACCCACGGGGCGCAGGCTGTCGTGCAGGCCACAGTGCCAGTGTCATCCCAAGTTGAGCACCAGGGCGTCCAGCCCGGATGGCACCGGCAAGGGAATTGTCATCATCACGTCCTGATGATTTACTCTTCCGACTGAGCCGGGCCGGCCTTGATTTGTTCGAGCCTCACCTTGTCCGCCGCACGTGCGGGGTCGAGCTCGATGGCCCGGCTCAGTTTTTCGACCGCTTCGGCACGGGTGCTCCGACCCTCTGGCGACCGTCCCTGCAGGAAATGAATCCGGCTCTGCCGAGCCAGGACCTGGCCAAGAAGGCTGAGATACTCGGGGTTTTCCGGTGCACCCTTGCGTGTTTGTTCGCCGATCAACCAGGCAAGATGGTCCAGGGCGGCCTCGCAATCGCGCTGGGCGTCCGGGATGCGGTTCATGGCGAGGCGGACGGCGGCCCGGCCGCAGAGCGTCGCCGCCATCTCCTCGCGGTAATGCGGTATGACTTTATGGTTGTTGATCAGTCGCGTGAGGATCTGATCAGCTTGCTCAAAGTTCTTCTCGGACTCCGGGAGCTTCGAAAGGTCCGTGCTCAAGAGTTCCCCTCGCTGGTTCGCGATGCAGGCAAGCTGGAATCCTGAGAGTCGTCATAGATTTCGTCGTCCTCGGCAACCGACCCTGCGACCTGCGCCGCCTCGTCGAAATCCTGGGTGGCGCGGTCGCGATCACCGGCTTCCTTGGATGCGACGCCCCGGTCCGTGAGCGCCATCGAGAGGAGCCATCGATCCCGGGTGGTCCGAGTCGGACGCGGCGTCGGGACCGGCAAGTGGCCTGCAGCAATTCCACGGCTTGATCGGCGGCCGTTTGAGCCTCTGCGTGCTGGTCACTTGAGGACCAGAATTTCGGAAAGATTGATCAGGGCCGACGCCATCGTCGCGTCGGTAATCGGGGGAGATCGGCGCGGACCGAAGCTTGTCGGCATGGCCGATTGCCGCATGAAAATCATTCTCCGCGTCGATCGTCCGACCGTTCATGTGGTTGAGCTCTCCCCGATCGATGAAGGCCTCCACCAGCCACCGTCGGTAGTCCGCCTGGCCCGGGTCATTCTCGCAGAGAGTCGTCAATCCCTCGATTGCCTTCTCGTAAGACGCCTGCGATTTTGCGAATTGACCGGTGAGCCGCCCGATCCCCCCGATCACGCGATGCACCTGCGCCGTTTCCAGCCGGACGCCCGGGTCGGTCGGGAATTTGTCGCCCAGTTGTTGATACCGATCGAGAACGAGCTGGGCGAGGTGCTCGCGCAGCTTCTCGGTATTGGGAATGGAAGGCCAGGTTTTCCCCCGAGACCTTGAGGAGCTCCCGGAGTGCGTCGCGGGTCATGGCGAGCTGATCGGTCGTCCTTGCTTGCTCCCTGGTGATTCGCCAGTTGTGGATCGCCAGTCCGAGCACGGTCAGGATGAGCAGGACGGCCGCGGCCGCAACCCATTGCTTGCGCCGGCGAACCCAGCGCATGGCCCTGGCCGGGAAAGGCTCGGGGTATGCCAGAACCGGTTGATCGGCCAGCCAGCGCTCGATTTCGTCGCCAAGGTCCCGGGGACTGGAGTATCGACTTTCCGGAGAGAGTGCCATGGCCTTCAAGCAGATCGCCTCGAGCGCGACGGGCACGGTCGACTTGACCTGGCGGGGCCGCGGAAACTCTCCCGCGGAGACCTTGGGCAGGATGAGCGACGGGTCCGGCTCGTCGAAAGGAGGCTTCCCCGTCAGCAGGCAGTAGAGAGTGGCCCCAAGGCTGTACACATCGCTCGCGGGGCTGAGCTCGGAGAGCCGGCCCGATGCCTGTTCCGGGCTCATGAAGCCTGGCGTGCCCATCGTCGTACCGGCCCGGGTATAAGGGGTGCTGACTGGTCGAGACCGGCGGGAGCGTGACCCCACTCGGCTGCGGATTCCACATCGACGGCTCCCGTCTTGGCCAATCCCCAGTCGACCACCAGCGTCTCGCCATACTCGTCGAGGATGATGTTGCCCGGTTTCAGGTCGCGGTGGAGGACTCCGCGACTGTGTGCGTAAGCCACCGTGTTACACACATCCACGAACCGGCCGAGAAGCCGGCGCAGTTCCAGCGAGCGATCGACGCCGGCAGGGTCTGAAGCCTTGGCCTCATGGAACTCGGCGATCGCATCCTTGAGGCTGGTCCCGCTGACGAAACGCATGGCATAGAAGGGACGTCCATTCTCAAAGTGACCGAGGCCGTAGACAGGAACGATGCCCCGATGCTCCAGGCGCCCGGTCACCTCGGCTTCGTGGAGGAAGCGGGCCTGGCTCTGGGGATCGTCGGCCTGATCGTTCCTGAATCTGCTTGAGTGCCACTTCCCGATTGAGTTCGATGTCCTCGGCGACCCAGACCTCTCCGAGGCCGCCTCGGGCGTGGAACTGGAGGAGTCGGAAACGGGCTCCCCCGGAACTTGCAGCTCCGGCGGCATGAGGGACCGTGGCGTCCGGAGCCTGGTTCGGTCTGTTCCGCGGAGTTCGCCACGAAGTCTAGGGTGAGACTCAGGTCGTGATCGCCGATCTTCTCGAGGTCGTGCCGGATCGCGGTGACCGTGGTCACGGCCGCCAGGCTCCGCCGGGCATTGTTATCGTGCTTCTCCATGAACCTGCGCACCAGAGAATCCAGCAATCCATCATCGTCCTCGGCCAAGGCTCCTTGCGACTGGAGGACCTGACCGAGCGGCTTGTCTTTCTCTGCAGCGCAGGTCTCCATCGCGGTGATGAGCGCGTCGCGCGTGATGAAGTCCATCTGGAGCGCCAGGATTCCGAAGAGCAGGTTACGGTCCGTGCTGGACTGTGCCATGGGCGAATCTCCCATTTCGGGCCGAGACAAGAGTTCGAGCTACCTGCACTCTCCGAGGCCCATCGCGGCAGATTTTCACACCCGGTGTAATTCTAACCACGAATCGCACGGATAACACGAATAAGACAAATTGCGGAAAATATAGATAAGCACTAATAACATAAATAATACATAATCTAGAACTGTAAATTCCGACGATTGATCGAAGGTGGACTCGCTTCAGCCCTCCGCGATCTTAACCATGTTATCCGTGCGATCCGTGGTTCAAGCACGTATGGTGAACGGCCACCGAGCGGCTGATCACATGAGAGCGAACAATGTATAATGGCGTCGAGGCTAACTGTGCAGGCAATGATGATGGTCGTCGGCGCCATTCTGAAATGCTTAGGCTCAGTGCCAATTCCGTATCTTGATTCTTGGTCCAAGCTGATCGATGGAGGCGGCCACGGGCGAACGTGACGGAGCAGCGGTCTTGATCGGGATCGGCGACGTATCTGCATGACGAGCAGGTCTGGCCGCTCCGTTACGCTGTGCGCGACGCGGAGGCGATGGCGGGCGTCCTGAGCGATCGGTACGTGTCCCAAGCCGCTGGGCCGCTACGAGATCCTCAGGGGACTGGGCCAGGGCGGATGGGGACGGTTGATCAGTGCGACGTCGAACTGGATCGGCAGGTGGCACTCAAGGTGATCGAGGGGATATCCGGAGCCGGCGAGAGCCAGCTCGTGCGGTTCCAGCGGAAGGACCCGCGCAAGCGCTATGCCGGCGCCAATCAGCTCGCCCAGGCGCCGAGGAAGTTCTCGGCCGGAGAAGGGCCGGAGCAGCCCACTGACAATCAACCTACTGGTGAGGAATAGCAACCACAGGAAGCGCGACTCACGCCGTCGGCCAGGGCAGAGCGGCCACGACAAACCGCTCGACGAGCGCTCTGGGCTTGGGTCCGTCGATGGTTCGTACTCAAGTGAAAGGTGAAAAGTGAAAGTGACCGGGACCGGTCCGGGATTTTCCTGGCAAAGGAACGCGCCCCAGTAGAACGGGTCGGGGTATTTGGCCCTTCATCGCGAGCTGCGCCTTGCGCAATGCCTTGGCCCGGCCCTGGCCGCCCAGCATGCGGCCGTGGAAGGCCCCCTGCCCTGTATCACATCGGAGAAGTTGGGCAGGTGCCCGGTCATTGCATGGCCATCATCCCGGAACTACGATAAACGAAGGCTCGCATACGTGGCGGGGCTATCGGGCGATCCGCACGTTCACAGCACCGTGTCTCGTGGCCGGGACGACCAATCCGTTCGTTTTCGTAAACAGGGGAGAACTCCTCCCTCAAACAGAAGAACCCGATGTCTCTCACTAACTCAACCCCTCTCGTTCGCACCCTTTTTCGGTAGGGACCAAGGTGATCAAGGTCCTGCTCTTCGCCGCTAACCCTCGTGGGACAGCCCCACTCGACCTGCCCCGTGAGTTCCGGGAGATCGACGAGGAGGTCCGCCTCAGCACGTTTCGCGATTCGATGGAGCTGGTCCTGGTCCCCGGAGCACGGCCGGTCGATCTGCTGCGCAAGCTCAACGAGAGCCAGCCCCAGGTTGTCCACTTCAGCAGCCACGGCAGCCCCGACGAAATCCTCCTGGAGGCCGGGGACGAAGAGAACGAGGTCTCGGATCTGCTCGGTACAAACCCGAGGTCGGCGTCCGATCGGGACATGAAGAAGGTCCGGCCGCGATGAGGTCGAGGGCAGCGGACCGAGCCAGGCCGAGCCCCAGGTGATCCGCGGATCGGCTCTCGTGGACGTGTTGAGTTCCTGCAACGAGGGGAATCTCCGGCTGGTGGTGCTGAACGCCTGCGACACCCGAGCCATTGGCCGAGGCGCTGACCGAGGTCGTGGACTGCGTCGTCAGCATGAACCAGACCATCACCGACCGGGCGGCGATCAAGTTCGCGGCCTCGTTCTACGGGGCGCTGGCGTTTGGCCGGTCGGTGCAGAGGGCGTTCGACCAGGGAGTGGCTCGGCTGAGTGCCGAGGGGATCGACGAGGCCGAGACGCCGGAGCTCCTGGTGCGGGCGGGCGTCGATGCCGCGCAGCTCGTGCTGGTCGGTTCGGCGCGAGAAACCTCCGACGCCAGCCGTCGAAGCTCCATTCATCGTGCCGTTTCCGCGCAACCCGGACTTTGTGGGCCGGGACGTCGACCTGGCGCGGCTGCACGCCAGCCTGTCGGGTCCTGGCCCGGTCGGCATCCGTCCGGCGGGCCTGACCGGCATGGGCGGCATCGGCAAGACCCAGCTTGCCGTGGAATACGTCTACCGTTACCAGAAGAGCTATCCCGACGGCATCTTCTGGGTCAACGCCGCCGACCCGCTCGCTCAAGGATTGGCCCAGATCGGCGGCAGGCTTCGTCCCGAGGTCCGAACGGAGCCGTCCGAGCGACAACTTCAAGTCGCGTTTGAGGAACTCAACCGCCGACGAGACGCCTTGCTCGTCTTCGACAACCTTGAGGACCCCGCTCAACTCGCTCGCCCGGTCGGGTCCGAAGGAATCCCTGTCAATCTGGCGCCGCGCGTTCTCTTCACGACGCGTCACCGCGAGCTAGGCCGGTTCCACGCCATCGAGGTCTCGGTGCTCCCCGAGGAGCCCGCTCTGGAGTTGCTCCTCCACCATGAATCGCGTCATACCATCCGTGACAACCCCAACCACCCGGAACGCCAAGAGGGCAAGGCGATTTGCCGCCTGCTCGGCTGGCTTCCCCTCGCCCTGGAGCTCGCCGGTGCTTTCTTGGGGGAGTGGCCCGACATCGCCCTGGCCGATTACCGCAAACGGCTTGAGGACGAGGGCTGTCTTCCCACCCTGGATACCGAGGTCCCCGACCTCGCCGGTGTCAATTTCCAGCCGATTCATGACGCCGCCGTCGCGGCCACTTTGAAGACCCAGTGGGACGCCTTGAAGCAGGCCGATGAGACGTCCCGGCTCCTCCTCCGCGTCGCGGGACAGTTCGCCGAAGCCGCGTCCATCTCGACCAACACGCTCGGTTTGTTCGCCGGAGTGTCGCACACCCACAAGCCGGGATATCCTTCCCCGCTGCGACGAGCCCTGAAACGATTGCACGACGTCCGCCTCGTCGAGGAACTCCTCGAACACCGCATCCGCCTGCACCCGCTGGTTCGCGAATTCGCCGAGGCCCTGACGCCCAAGGACGAGACACAGGAGTTTCGCCACTCCTGTGCCCGCCGAATCGCCAAGGCCTTCGACGACCTCACGACTCTGGAGGAAATCGTCCGGTCCGAGGGTCCCGACGGGCTCCACTACGCCCTTGCGACGGCCCTGGAGTTCGCCTCCGAGTCGCACGACGGAGCTCGACCGTACCTCCGCTCGATGCTTCGTGTGTTTCAACGCGAATGCCATCGTCTTCGGGAGTGGAACCCTGAGCTGCGAGCCGAACGGCTTCGCCCAGCAATTCCACTTCCGGGCTCTGACTTTGGGGGAGACACGCCTGGCCGAAAACGCCGAACGCCGGCTCACCGACCTCGCTCATCCCGCGCTGATCCTTCGTTGGCGAACCCTGAGTGAATCCCCCGCTCTCGTGCGAATTCTTAGCGGGCATCAAGATGCGGTGACTTCCGTGGCGGTGAGCCCCGACGGGCGACGCATCGTCTCGGGGTCCGAGGACAACACCGTGGCGGTCTGGGACCTCGAAACCGGCACGCCAATCCACCGGCTCAAGGGGCATCAAGGTCGGGTGAATTCCGTGGCGGTGAGCCCCGACGGCCGACGCATCGTCTCGGGGTCCCAGGACAAGACCGTGGTGGTCTGGGACCTCGAAACCGGCACGCCAATCCATCGGCTCACCGGGCATCAAGGTGGGGTGAATTCCGTGGCGGTGAGCCCCGACGGCCGACGCATCGTCTCGGGGTCCCAGGACAGACCGTGGCGGTCTGGGACCTCGAAACCGGCACCCAAATCCACCGGCTCACCGGGCATCAAGACTGCGGTGAATTCCGTGGCGGTGAGCCCCGACGGGCGACGCATCGTCTCGGGGTCCGAGGACAACACCGTGGCGGTCTGGGACCTCGAAACCGGCACGCCAATCCACCGGCTCACCGGGCATCAAGGTTGGGTGAATTCCGTGGCGGTGAGCCCCGACGGGCGACGCATCGTCTCGGGGTCCCAGGACAACACCGTGGTGGTCTGGGACCTCGAAACCGGCAAGCCAATCCACCGGCTCACCGGGCATCAAGGCTGGGTGCGATTCCGTGGCGGTGAGCCCCGACGGGCGACGCATCGTCTCGGGGTCCCAGGACAACACCGTGGCGGTCTGGGACCTCGAAACCGGCACGCCAATCCACCGGCTCACCGGGCATCAAGGCTGGGTGAATTCCGTGGCGGTGAGCCCCGACGGGCGACGCATCGTCTCGGGGTCCTATGACCAGACCGTGGTGGTCTGGGACCTCGAAACCGGCACCCAAATCCACCGGCTCACCGGGCATCAAGCTGCGGTGAATTCCGTGGCGGTGAGCCCCGACGGGCGACGCATCGTCTCGGGGTCCGAGGACAACACCGTGGCGGTCTGGGACCTCGAAACCGGCACGCTAATCCACCGGCTCACCGGGCATCAAGGTTGGGTGAGTTCCGTGGCGGTGAGCCCCGACGGCCGACGCATCGTCTCGGGGTCCGAGGACCAGCACCGTGGTGGTCTGGGACCTCGAAACCGGCACGCCAATCCACCGGCTCACCGGGCATCAAGGTAGGGTGAGTTCCGTGGCGGTGAGCCCCGACGGGCGACGCATCGTCTCGGGGTCCGATGACAACACCGTGGCAGTCTGGGACCTCGAAACCGGCGACCCAATCCACTCGGCTCACCGGGCATCAAGCTGCGGTGAATTCCGTGGCGGTGAGCCCCGACGGGCGACGCATCGTCTCGGGGTCCGAGGACCACACCGTGGCGGTCTGGGACCTCGAAACCGGCGGGGCAAATCCACCGGCTCACCGGGCATCAAAGTTGGGTGAATTCCGTGGCGGTGAGCCCCGACGGCCGACGCATCGTCTCGGGGTCCGAGGACAACACCGTGGTGGTCTGGGACCTCGAAACCGGCACGCCAGTCCACCGGCTCACCGGGCATCAAGCCGCGGTGAATTCCGTGGCGGTGAGCCCCGACGGTCGTCGCATCGTCTCGGGGTCCGTTGACCAGACCGTGGTGGTCTGGAACCTCGATACGGGACAGCGCCTCGCGCCTGGCCCTTGATGGCTCGATTCGGAGCATTGCATGGCATCCAGAACGGCCGATTTATTGAAAACTAATACCACGGCCTCTGGCCGTGAGACCCGTAGAGCTTCGAGCGATCCGGCGTGCTTTCCCCATTCTGGTAAAGGCCTGGGAATGCTCTTGCATGACAGCGGATAAGCCTGGTCTCGTGATCAATAGAGAAGCCTTCGCCGAAGTCTGGGAGAAGGCCCAGACCGCTTCACACTCCACGCCCCCGACGGGGGCAACCTCACGTAGACGGCCCCCTCGGGGGGGCCCTTCCCACATACCACGTCCTCTGGGCGTGGTTGATTTATCTTGGCCGGGGATTCGTTGGAGATCTCTACCGTCTCGGGTATCGCGAGCCATGAGCCCGGCAGCGGTTGTCAGAGCAGCACCGGGGACGTCGGCAGAACCAAGGCGTCTTGCAACGCCATCGGGCAACACCCGCCCCTTGTCAACGCTGGCAGCACGACCGTCAGCACGACGTAGACCGCGATCATCGCTGGCAAGAGGATCCGGTCGCGGACACGCCAAGGGAACGGGTTGAGCCGAAGCATTGTTGCCTACTCAAATAAGGAGGCCGATGCAAAAGATCAGTACACGCTGGACAAGCCCAGCCAGGGTTCACTCTGAAAATACGGTCCACTTCTAGCAATCACGCGAGCATGTGGACTCCATTTTCATGGGGTTCGGTGCCGCCCCTGCGGCATGACCGTTCCTTATCGATCGTGTCGAAGTCGAAGCGGAAAACGAACCTGGCCGCGGTGCAAGGGATCGATGATTGGGGCATTGCGGACTGAGTCAGGATAAGATCGTCCCAAATTCGTTAGTTCTTTGTCACAAATTGCGCCGCGATTGCGACATATAAGGCAGAAAGTCTGCCAAGCACGCTTAAACAAAAGTATTTCCGTAAGTTTCGATCGTGTGGGCCGTATCACCTTGGGGATAGATTGGATTTTGCCAGTGTGGAGACAAGCCAGGGAGGGGATGTCCGTGACATGAATCAAGGTGGGGTTACGGCCGTCGGGAGGGCGGAGTACCCGCAGATGCTGGCAACCAACCCTTGGCACGGCATATAATCGACGCCGCGGCTTGAATTTGGGGCTGGTGGCAGGCTTGGTCTAGACCTGGGCATTAACCAAGAGAACGGCACGGAAATGCGGCTGGCTTTTGTCCGTATGTCTAATTAGAGCGTTTTTCACTTGGGTAGCCCGCATTGCATACGAAGCCGGCGCATCAGCGCGGTGGCATCCGCTGGCTCCCTCGCTGACGCTCCGGGTTATCGTATCAACGCCGCTGCCGTCGAACCGTGTGCAACGCATGATTAAACCGCTCTGAGTGCAAAACAATGTGATTAAAACATCGGGTGGGTCGAACAAACGGTACCGGGGCTGGGACCAGGATCGAGGGACGGATGAGCAAGCTCGGCATTGGATCGGCCGGCGACGATCAATCCTTGACGCAGTCCCGATTGGAGCGGGTCGTGGCGGCCTGCGACGATTTCGAGATCGCCTGGCGCGATGGTCTGAAGCCTCGCATCGAGGATTATCTGAATAGCCGGGCCGATCCTGCTTCTTCGATCGGCTCTTTTGTCGCGCTGCTGGCGGTGGAGCTCGAGCTTCGCACCCGGTTCGGTGAATTTCTGGTGTTGCAGGACTACCTGGATCGATTCCCCGATGACGCCTCGCTGGTGCGCCGCGTGTTCGAGATCGGCGCGGATCTCGGAGAGTTCGAACCAGACCAGTTTGGAAACGACCACCAACGAGGTAAAGGACCGCACCTTGACCGTGCTGTCCGGCGAGCACGAGGAGACCGCAGCCGGGCCGTTCGAAGCCGGTGAAACCACCGGACCGGAGGATGAGACGCTCCCCAGGCCGCTGGGCCGGTTTGTCTGTTGCGAGCTGTTGGGCGTGGGGATGTTTGGCAAGGTCTATCTGGCGAGGGACGATAGGCTGGGCCGCGAGGTCGCCATCAAGATTCCGCGCCGAGACGTGATCGAGTCGCCGGCGACCGCGGAGGCGTCCCTGGCCGAGGCCAAGCACGCCGCGCAGCTACGGCACCCGGCGATCGTCATGGTCTACGACGTGGTCACGCTCGAGGACGGCACGATTTTCGTGGTGATGGAGTACATCGAGGGATCGACGCTGCGCCAGATGATGAAAAACGGGCCGCTGGCGCCGGGCTGGGTCGCCGGGCTGATCGTCCAGGTGGCCGATGCGCTGCAATATGCGCACACCAAGAAGTTCGTGCATCGCGATATCAAGCCGGCGAACATCTTGATCGACCGCCTGGGTCAGCCGCACGTGGCCGACTTCGGGTTGGCCGTGAATCAGACGACCCAACCGGGACGGTCGGGCGAGCTGGCCGGGACGGTCCCGTACATGGCACCCGAGCAGGTCCGCGGCGAGGCACACCGGCTCGACGGCCGGACCGACGTCTGGGCCTTGGGTGTCATCCTCTACGAGCTTTTGACCAGGCGCCGGCCGTTTACCGGGCAACGACCGCGAACAAGTCTTCGAGGAGATCGTTTACCGCGAGGCGAAGCCGCCGCGGCAGCTCGATGGCGCCGTGCCGCGCGAGCTGGAGCGGATCTGTCTGAAATGCCTGTCGAAGCGGATGACCGACCGCTACCAGACCGCGGCCGACCTGGCCGATGACCTGCAGGGACTGGCTGGCGACGCGGACCTTCATCGATGAGAGCTCGGCCCGTCGTCCCGGCGCAACCGGCTGGCGAAGGTCGTCCCCAAGGGGCTGCGGTCGTTCTCCCCCGAGGACGAGTCGTTTTTCCTCGAGCTGATGCCCGGCCCGAGGGACCGCGACGGCTTGCCCGAGATCGTCCGGTTCTGGAAGACGCGAATCGAGGCGACCGACGCTGAGACGGCGTTCGCAGTTGGGCTGATCTTCGGGCCCTCCGGCTGCGGCAAGAGTTCGCTGGTCCACGCCGGAATCCTGCCCAAGCTGAGCAGACTCGGTCCTGACGGTCTCGGTCGCGGCCGGTGCCAGCGGCCACGGGAGCCGAGGCCGAGCTGTTGCGACGGCTACGGCACCGCTGCCCGGAGCTGGCCGGCGATGAAGAGCTCGACCTGCCCGAGGCCCTGCGACGGCTGCGGCAAGGCAAGGGCTTGCCCGCCGGCAAGAAGCTCCTGATCGTGCTCGACCAGTTCGAGCAATACCTCCAGTCATGCCCCGCGCTGGAGCACGGCTCCCCTGGTCGAGGCGTTGCGACAGTGTGACGGCGAGCACGTGCAGTGCCTGGTCTTGGTCCGCGACGATTTCTGGATGGCGCTGTCGCGGTTCCTGCGGACGCTGGAGATCGACCTGTCCTCGGACCGGAACATGACGGCCGTGGACCTGTTCGACCGGCGGCACGCCCGGGGCGTGCTGGCGGCGTTCGGCCGCGGCTACGGCGCCTTGCCCGAGGACCCCGAGGCCCTCACCAACGAACAAAAGAGGTTTCTCGACCAGGCGATCGACGGACTGGCTGGAGGACGACCGGGTCATCTGCGTCCGGCTGGCCCTGTTCGCCGAGATGTTCAAGGACCGGCCATGGACCCCGTCGAGCTTGAAGGAAGCTGGGGGGCATCCAGGGGGTCGGCGTCGCCTTTTTGAAGGCGAAGATCGGCTCGGAGGCGACGCACCCCGTGCTCAGCCTGCATCGGGAGGCGGCCCGCACCGATCCTCGAGTCGCTGTTGCCGCCGGCCGGCAGCCCGCTCAAAGGGCGGATGCGGTCTTATGCCGAGCTGCTGGCGGACTCGGGCTATCAGCAGCGCGAAGGCGAGTTCCGCAAATTGCTGCGGGTCCTGGACCAGCGAGCTGCGGCTTCTTGACACCGGCCGAAGAGCCCGACGCGGCACCGTGCCTCGGCTGGGCACCTCCGCCACCGTCGAGACCGAGACCGAGACGAACGGCACTCCGCCCCGCGAGGGACGCATCGAGGGCCTTTTACCAGTTGACCCACGATTACCTGGTCCACTCGATCCGCGACTGGGTGGAGGGCATGCAGAAGGGAAACGCCCCGGGAGCGCGCCCTGTTTCGCCTGGCTGAGCTAACCACGCTCTGGTCGAGCCGGCCCGAGCCGCGCAACCTGCCGTCCTTCCTCGAGTGGCTGACGATCCGCCGGCATACCCGGCCGCGGGAGTGGTCGCCCGCCTCGCACAAAATGATGAACGCGGCATCTCGACGGTTGGCCACCCGGCTGATGGCCTCGGTCGCGGCGATGGCTCTCCTGGTCGTGGGTGGCTGGGCGTTCTTCGACATGGAGCAGCGCAAGGCGATCTGGTTACCCGGCTGGATACCGTGCGCGCCGAACGAATTCCCTTACTGCTGGAAGAGCTGAGGCCGACGCGAAACGCCCTCCGCAACCAGTTGATGAAGAAGCGCGAACTGGTGGAGTCGGACTCCGAGGCTCGGTTGGCGATCAGCCTGGTTTATCTGCCCGACGACTCCCGCGAGGTCAATTTCCTGGTCGAACGGCTTCACGTGGCCGACGCGGAGGAGCTGAAGGTCATTCGCGACGAGCTCAAGAGCCATCAGCCAGAGGCGGCGACGCGGCGATGCTGGCGGTGTGATGCAAGATCCAACCGCCAAGAACCACCAGCGACTTCGCGCCGCGGCGCGCTGGCGGTGCTCGACCCGCACAACGTCGCGTGGCAGGTCCAGGCGCACGACGTGGCCGCCGCGATGATTCAGGAGACCCCGGCCCGCCAATGGACGGACCTGTTCCGCCCGGTTGAGTCGGTGTTTGACGGCCCCCCTTCGAACGATCTACAACGACCCGAAAGAGCCCCTCGACAAGCGCAGTCCTCGCCGGCAACGTCCTGGCCGCTTTCTTCAGCACCGTCGACGCCGATGGCAACGTTCATACCGACAAGCTGGTCGAGCTGGTCCTCGACGCCAACCCCCAGCAGTTCCGGTTTGTGTTCGCCAAGCTCAAGGATCTCACCGACCCGCACCGGGCGGCGGCGCGCAAGCAGTTATCTGGTAAACCTCAAGAGCGAGCCTGACGACCATGCCTGGGCCAGGCACCTCGAGGTGGCCGAGAAACGGTTATACCAAGAGCTAGGCAAGGAGGCCCAGCCGAACTGGAACGACATCGAGTTCAAGAACGAGTCGTGGCCCGAGTCGACGATCGTCGAGCAACTGGAGAACGCCCGGGGGATGTGCAAGGATCGATTCGCGTTCTGCCAAACCTTAGCCCTGGGAGACTTCCACCGGCTGGCAAGCGATCTCGAGCCCTGCGGATACCGGCCCATCTGCGTTCGACCCTATTCGGCTGAGGGCAAGGTCCTGGTAGCCGCGGCCTGGATCGCGCGACGGACTTGGCTGGAAGTTCGAAAAGGACATGACCATCCAAGAGGTGGAACAGAAGAACAAGGTTTATCGCGCCCAATGGGAGAACTGCGACAAAGGATTCTTGCCGGTCGACATCGCCTGCTACTTGCCGCCGCCCCGCCCCGGCTTGCAGGCCAAGCGCTATTGCTGGTCCTGTTCCGCCGGAGCAGCCACGGTACGCGGCGCTCTGGGTCGCGGCTCAGCGCGAACCGGACGGCAGGCTGACTTCCCTCGAATTCAGTGGATGCCAAGATGTACGTCGGCGTGGAAGGCGAAAGCGAGCACGAAATGGCCTACAGGGATCTGATCGATGCGAACTTCGTGCCGCGCACCAATCTGAAGTGGGTCGACCAGAACGGAACGTGGTACAGCTCGGTCCGATGGAAGCTCCAGGATCGACCTCGGGACAAGGACACCTGGAACAAGGCGAGCTGGAAGGACGTCGAGGAAGCAGTCAATCGCCAGCTCGATCTGGCGCTGATGCCGATCGATGTGCGGTTCTCCAGCACGGAGGACCACAGCGGCATCGCATACGCCACGACGTGGTGGAGCGGTGTGGGCTTCGAGTCGCGCGCTCTCAATGAACTATCGCCCGAGGAGCACCTCAAGCAGTGTGCCAAGCTGGAGCGAGAGGGATATCGGCCCATGGGGATTTCGGCGATCGAAGTCCCGGCCAAGCCAGGCGAGCCGGTCGAGCGGCCCAGTCGCGAATCGTGACCGCCTCGGTCTGGCAACGGCCGCTGGTCTCGGAAGACGACAAGGATCGCCTGGCGGAACGGAAGGCCGTCGCCGCGATCTCTCTGTACTTGCTCGGCAAGCCGGATCCGCTCAAGCAGCACCTCGTTCAAGCCGATGATCGCCGGCTGCGCAGCGAGCTGATCGAGCGGCTTGCCGCATTCGAGGTCGACGTCCAAGATCTCGTCCCGTACCTGGACGGCTCCCAGCCGTCGGAGCCCTCGCTCCGGCGCTCGCTGCTCTTGGTCCTGGCGAGCATTCCCGAGGAAAAGGTTCCCCCCGAACTGCGGAAAAACCTGACACCAAGGCTAGGCCGAGCTCTACCGCGACGACCCGGATCGCGGCATTCACTCGGCGGCTGAGCTGGTCCTGCGCAACTGGAAGCTCGACAAGGTGCTCCAGCACGAGTTCGACGAGTCTTCAAAGCAAGGCCAAGCCGATCCGGCAACTCGACAGCGAAGGCCTCGCCGCCTTGCGAGGCAAGGAGTGGTTCATCACGCCCAGCGGCCAGACGATGGTCGTGCTCCCGGCCCTCGCACGTTCCTGATGGGCTCGCCTGGCGGCGAACCACTCCGCGACCATCGGCAGGAGCCGCTCCGACTGCGAACCATCAATCGCACGATCGCCGTCGAGACCAAGGAGGTCACCGTCGCGCAATTCCTTGATTTCTTTCCCAACCACGCAAACCAATTCGACCTCGGTCGGGAATGCCCCGTCAACAACATCACCTGGTACGAGGCATTGGAGTATTGCAATCAGACGGAGCCTCGATGAGGAACTCGAACCGTGCTACCCCGCCGGGATCGGGCCGGGCATGGTGCTCGACCCAGCCTTGCTGAACAAGAACGGATATCGCCTGCCCACCGAGATGGAGGCGGAGTGCTTCAGCCGGGCCGGCACCAACACCACCTGGTACTTCGGTCATTCCTACTCGCTGGTATCGCGCTACGCCTGGACCATGTCCAACTCGGCAACCGAGTCGCACCCGCTGGTGCATCCGGTGGGCCGACTCTTGCCCAACGATTTCGGCCTTTTTGATACGGCCGGCAACGTCTTCGAGTGGTGCCAGGATCGATATTACGACGACCGGCCCGGACCCTGCGACGAGCTCCAGGTTTCGCTCCGACAGGTCACCACACAACTTCGAGGGTCGGTCTCGCGGGCTATTTCGGTCTCGGGCCTGCAAACCGTGATCAATACCCTGGCGGAGGTTCGCGAACCCGACGAAGTCGAGGACCAGCAGGCTCGCGTGATGCGCGGCGGTTCGTTCTATTTACATCCCATTGCAGGCGCGATCCGCCTACCGCGATAAGAACCGAGTGAAAAACCGGCAAGTGTATCTGGGATTCCGGGTCGTACGCACACTGCCAGTCCCACCGCCGCCGAAATCGAACTGATTCTCGTTCAGAATGAAGACACGTTGAACCCGAAGCTTGACCCACCGTCTTGCATCGTTGATCCCGAGCGCTGACGATTGATCCAATCGAGGACCGACGTCATGTCGGCTCGACCTTACCTTAATTGATCGGCTTTGCACGTATTCTATCAGGAGAATAAAAAATGAGCACAATTATTGGCAAGCGTGGCATTGCCCCAACCACGCGCGAGCAGGCTCGGCGACAACCACCTCCGTTCGATCGCCCTCGCGGGGACTATCGCCGTCCCGTCGCCGTTCCCGGCGCTGGGCCGGATCGATGTCAGCACCCACGGCATGACCAAGGACGAGGTTGACAGCCTTCTTGAGGATCCCACGTCGTTCGAGGCCGCCCAGTTTTTCCAGAAGGTCCATGTCGAGATCGCTCACGAGGTCAATCCGCGGCTCACGATCACCCGAGTGGTGAAGTTGTGCGACATCGCGGCGGCATTTCTGCCCGCTGACACGAGCCAGGTCTCGTTGTCGCACGGCCAATGGCACCTGTCCGCGGAGCTCGAGGCGTTGGTACTCGAGAGACTGAGCGAGTGGAACACGCCAGACGTCCCGATGCTGGTGCCGCTCCTGTTTGAATCCATCGTCTATCTGCCCGAGACGGCCAAGGTCTTGCTGCGGGTCGAGACGGGGATGACGGCCGCCGAGAGCGTCGAGTACTATCCGCCGACGCCCGGAGATCGATCTGATGCGTTCCGCAAGGTTTTCTGCGACGGTTAACAGGTGAGTCATGGAAGTCGTGGAGAAACCACGATGAGCGATGATGCCGGCCTTGAGGTCGACCTGGTCGTGCTGAGCCGAACCGCGGAGCCGCTGCGCGCCGCGTTTCAGCAGGGGATCGCGGCCCAATCCCGCGCGGGAGTGATGCCGCGCCTGGTCCGGGTCATCGGCGCCCCTCGGCCGGAGGAGACGCATCGATGGCAGACAATCGCGCGAGCGCGGAACGAGGGGTTCGCTCTGAGCGCCGCCCCTTGGGTCATGTTTTTGGATGATGATGTGATTTTGGATTCCGGCTGCGTGCGGCGACTGGCTGATGGCCTGCGCGCTCGACCGGGGTTCGCCGCCCTGGCCGCCGATTACCTGGGCGAATCGACCGCGCACGGGGCCTGGAGCCGGCCCGACCGGCACATCGCCATGGGAGCGACCCTGTTCCGAAGGGCTGCCTTGAGCCAGATCCGCTTTCGAGCCGAGCCGAACAAGTGCGAATGCCTGTGTTGCTGCGACGACCTGCGCCGCCTGGGCCTGGCGATCGCCTATCTGCCCGAGGCGCGGGCCTGGCACAACCGGACCGAGGTCGACCACGCGAGGCCGGATCGTGGTTGTGATCATCGGCGGTCTGAAGTCGCCGAGCTTCCCGGCCGGGTGTTGGCGGCATTCGACCGGCGGCACCTCGAACGGTTCCGCCGCCAGTTCCTCGGTTCGCTTCGCGCGGCCGGTAACGACGAGCCGGTGACGGCCGTCGGCTACGGGCTTTATCCCAGCGAACAGCGCATCCTGGCGCGGACGCCCGGCTTTGGAGCTGGTTGCGCGGCCGGCTGGTGGCGGCGGTGCCGAGCGGCCGCCGATCCGCCGCCTCCACGACTTTGCGGACGTCGTCGCGAGCTGGCCGGAGGCGACCCCGGCGGCCTACTGGGATGCCGGCGACGTGATCTTCCAGAGCCGGCTGGCAACGCTCTGGACGTTGGTCCGATCCCATCCCGGCAAGCTGATGGCCGTCCGAGAGCCCGTGTCTTTTCCCCGCAACCCGGCGGTGCGAGCCTGGACCATGTCGATCCATGACCCCAAGCCCGCCGCCGCGCCTTCACGCTCTTATCGAGCCGGCCGTTCCTCAACAGCGGATTCGCCGCGGGGACCGCTCAGACCTTGCTCGCCTACTTCCGCGAGGCCGACCGACTGATCCACTCAACCAGACCTCCAGGGCTCGACCGACTGGGGCGACCAGACCGCCCTCAACCTCTATTGCCACTCCCAACCCGAACGCTGGCACGAAGTCGACCAGGGCTGGAACTACTGCGTCCACGACCGACCGCACGGTGAGGTCCACGTTCGCCCCAACGGCCGAGTCGTTGCTTCGACAGGCTGTCCGATCCACGTGGTGCACGGCAATGCCCTGTCATTGCCGCAGATGGTCATATCGCGGGTTTTTTGAAAAACTTGATTGAGAGAAGACCGGCTCTGGCGCGGTGAAAACTTGGAGAGGGCGAGACCGTCGAGATTCGGCTGGCCCCGCTGGTCCGGGTCCACGGGTCGTTCGAGGGACCGGGGGCCGCCAAGCAGCCCTGGTGGACCCACGTCTACTTCCACCTGCCCGAGGACCCGACCCGCCCCCTGCATTCGACCCACCTTTTTGCGGCTCCTTCAACGCGAGGTTCGACGCCTGGTGCCGCCGGGCCGGTATGTGCTTCAAGCCTACAGCCAGTTCGCTGACAAGGACCTGTTCGAGGGAGAGATCGTCCCGGATCGAGAGGTCGTCTTGAAGGGCGACACCGTCGACGTCGATCTTGGGCGATTGGACCTTCTCACCCCACCGGGTCCAGAACAGGGCGAGGAAGGCGAAGGCGCAGGCGGATGGGACGTGGGGCGACTACACGAAGCATTACGGGGAGAAGCCGCCGCACTTCCACATCGCGGATTCCCGCGGTATCAGCAAGGATGCCCAGCTCTCGAACTTCAATCTCAAATGGGTGTTGGTGGACTTATGGACTTATCAAAGCGAATGAACTGGCGGCGTAGCCCCCTCGCGCCGGTTTTCCGTGCCATCGCTACTTTGTCTTCAGTGCATCCAGCTCCTTCTCCTTGTCGGCGATCACCCGCTTCAAGTTGTCGGCCACGCCACGCTCGCCGGCGTATTTCGTAAGCTCCTTTTTCAGTGCCAGGAGGTGGGCCGTGAGCAGGGCTTGATTGGCCGGAACGGCGACGTCCGGCCTTACTCCGGCCCCCTCCCAGTCCGTCTTGCTCACCGGATTGATCGCCCTGCAGAACGGTATGCTCGCGCTGAAATGGTCGGTAATCCGATAGATCGTCGTCCCGTGGGCTCCGCCGCCGGTCGTTTCCCCGACGATCGTGGCCCGCTTCAGTGCCTGCATATCGTAAGCGAGTGCCTCGGATGCCGAGAACGTCCGGCGGCTAGTCAAGATGTACAAATCCTTGTCCGCGAACTTCGCGCCCCTGCGACCGGGTAGCTCCAGATCTGGCGCGTTGTGTTCTCCGGCCGATTGTAGAAGTCCGTCAGGTGGGTCTCTTCCTTGAAGAAGTAGCTGCACAGCAACGTCCCGCCCGACTGTCCGCCGCTGTTTTGCCGGAGGTCCAGGATGACAGCCTCGCTGTTGGCCAGGAAGGCCATCGCTCCCGCTGCCGTCTCAGAAATCCACTCGGCCGGATAGAACCCATCCACCTGGAGAAGCCCGATCCCGCCCTCCAGTCTTTCGACTTTCTTGAACTCGTAATTTCGTCGCAATCCGCGCTGCCGAAATTCCTCGATGTCCTTCGGATCAGGCTTCTTTTCCGAATCATAAGGGATTCCCTTGGCGAAGAAGTCGACGCTGAGATGATCGTCCTTGCAGACTTCTCGAAGATGCCGGGTCAGCACTTTGGCAAGTTCCTGGCAGCTTGAGATGGTGTCGTACTCCTTCTTCGCTTGACGATCGCGGATCGCCTGCGCCATTTGTTTTGCCACGTCCGGATAGACGTAGATCTTGAGGATCTTCTCGACCACGCCGTCGATAACGGCCGCCCGCTCGGGCGCGCCAATGGCGGAATCGGGTTCCTGACCTATCGTTGCGGCGGCGGTCAAGACGTTGACGAGTAGCGTAGCGCCCACAAGAAGAACTGGTCGGCGTGTCGTTCGGCAACGAAACATACACGGGGTTCGCATAATCGTGCTCCTGTAGATTCTTGTGTGTTGTTCCCAAGCGGAATACTGTCATCGCTGTGGTTACATTCCACTGCCCGATGACCTTTTCGATGCATTCTTCCAAGAAAAAGCGCGCACGGAAAGCGCGGGCCCATGTAAGGGGATTTGGAGGCCGGTGCCGGAGAGTCTCGATCTATTCCTGTTTGCCCGCCTACGGGCCCGTTTCGATGACGGTTTCTCCCGAGCCCCCGGCGACGGTGATGGATGGCCCGCCTGTCCCTCGCGAGAGCAATTCCATTCGTTGATGGTTGCTTTGGGTTGAGATGCGGTTCACGTTCCCACCCATCACGGCGACTGGATGATCTCCTGAGTACTGCAAGTTGAAGCTGGCCTCCGGCGGTTGGAGAACCCTGCAGTTACCGGAACGCGTCGAAAGGGTCACTCGTCCTTGTGCGACGCGAGAGAGTTCAATGCCGCCACTCCCGGTGTGTACGACCGCATCGGCATTCAGCCTCGAAATGAGGATGTCGCCGAGCTCGGAAGTCGCAATGATCGGGGCAAGTACATCGTCGAGCTTGATAGCTCCATGATGCGTCGCGACGTCCATGTGAGCCACGACGTGACGGGCTTCGATCGGCCCCACCGCGTTGAAGACCGCGACGCGAGCCTCGGGGGGTAGCGAAATGCGTAGGTCGAATTCAATGGACGGGATCGACTCGGCTCTGCGTTTCGAGAGTCGAATGCTTTGATCGAGATAGCGGACGTTCGTCGAGTCCGTCTTTGTTTCACCGGCCACTGGATATCGCACCGCCGGATACCGATCGCCGGGAAACGCCAAGCCCCAGCGTGGCTCGCCGTCCTGAGCCGGCGTCTCGACCCATCGGATGTCGTTGATCAGGCGCTTGACGTCTTCGTCCGGCAAGTCGCCCACTCGCACGATCGCCGCGACCTCGACCGTCGGCCCACTCCCCGGCACGAGCTCGACTCGGCCGGCGAGGTTCTCGATACGAAGCATCTTCTCCCGGCTCACCGCGAAGGATTTGATGATGTTCCTCGTCAGTTCGTTTGCGACGGCAACGGATTGGTCCCGTGGCGAAGAGTCGACCGTGGCTATCGTGCCTGGCCGTTCATCGGGCTGAAATGCCGTCACTCGCGGCAGAGCGATGAGACCACCGATCGCCACAAAGAACGTCACGGTGACCGAGCGGGCAAGACCCGATATCTTGGTCCTCGTCGGCCGTCGATCGTCGAGGATTCCCCGGATCCGATCTTCGAGCGACCAGTGGCGCGTCCACATCGAAGTTGCGCCACGTGCGGACTTCGCAGGCCGGCCGACAGCGAGGTGCAGGAGTGCCTCGCAGTATGCAGGGCGTTCGACCATCGCGATCGCATAGTTGTCGCACACCTCTTCCCGCACGCGATTCAGCATGCGGTTAAATAGATGCGCGAGCGGATGAAACCAGAGCGCGCTGGCAAGGAGCTCCTGGAGGATCACGACGTAATGGTCGCGTCGCGCGAGGTGCGCGGACTCGTGACAGAGGACCGCCAACATTTCTTCCTGGCACAGACTCCCGGCCCATCCCGCCGGCAGCAGCACATAGTCGCCAACGACGCCCGCCGCGACGGGGACGGGCACTTCCGAGCTCTCCAACAAACGCGGCGAGTACCGCATCGGAATTCGTTGTTGAATCTGCCCGAGCATGGATAGAACTTGATCGCTGGCAATGGGACGTGCCCGCGCCACGATCCGTCGCAGGCGCAGCAACGAGAACCCGAGCCCGGTCACCTTGACGATCGCCCCCATCAGCAACGCCGAGAGTAGGCCGGTGGCCATGAATTGCCCATCGTGAGCATTCAACCAGTTCGATGCATGAGGCGCGAGCGACCGCTCGTCCAACGGCGTGGACACACTGGCCCCAGGACCCAGTCGAGCCTCGTCTCCCCTCGTGGAAGCGATCGCGGGCGCCGGGTGGTCGAAACTCGTGGAGTCGTGATGCGGTTTGCTCGGCGGTTGCGAGTTGACCTGGGTGACTGCGGCGAAGTCGTCAAGCCCTACGCGGCCAGGCAAGTCAAGCGGCAAGCGGGACACCGGCAGCACCTGCATGGTCAGCATTGCCGCCGGCACGATGAATGCCGCAACGAGCCCGGCGACCAAGATCGCATGCCGTAGCGCCGCGTTCCTCCTTGCCATGAGTGCCAGCAAGAGCCCGGCCGTCAGGACGAGGCTAACCCGCATCAGGACGTCGATCGTGATCGCGCAATGAAGTCTGGTTAACATCGGCACGGCACCTAGCTCCGTCGGCCTGGTTTCTTGTCTTTCGCTTGTTTGATCAGTGCCTCGATGCGGGCGGCTTCCTCGGCGGACAATCCCCGATAGTCCAGCAGGGCCGTCATTAACCTCTCTGGCGAGCCGCCGCAAACGGTATCGATCAGCTCAACCACCTTTTGGCCGGCCGCGACGTCCCGCGGAACGACCGCCGAATAGAAGAACGTCCTTCCCACCACGCGATGCTTGAGCCATCCCTTTTCCTCCATCCTCTCGAGAACGGTACGCACGGTCTCCCGCGCCAGCTCACGTCCATCCGCGAGAAGCTGTCGGACCTCGATCGCGGCCACTTCACCCTTCTCCCAGACGATCTCCATGATCTCCTTCTGAGCGGGCGACAAGGGTTCGTCGGGCAGTCTCATGGCATCTCCTTGGCTACGACATGCCGCCATTATGGTGACAATGTGTCACCATGTCAATCCCCGATCCTAGGGCCGGCCCAAGTTTGAAATGGGCTTCATGGCTGCTCGTCCTCGTCGGACGAACCTTTGGCTTTGCCTGTGAGTTCGGCTTGCCACTGCTCAGGGCTTGGCAGACTCCCGCGAAACCTGGGCGGGAGCGACTCGACGAGCTTCGTGATGTAGCTTGCAACCCCGACAGGCTTCGCAAGATCTCGAAGCGCATACTCGGCCACGATCTCGTTTTTCGCCTTGCAGAGCACGATGCCGATGGAAGGCTTGTCGTCAGGATGGCGAAGAAGGTCGTCGATCGCCTATCTTATCTCTTCCCTGATCGGGTTGCCCGATTGATACTGGTCCAGCCTTCGTTTGATGACTGACCTTGCCTTCTTGGTCAGAGCCAGATCGAGCGCTCTGGCTTGGAGTGCGATCGCTTCCTGGAGGTCGTTGTTCTCCGCGTGCGCGGCTGCCAAGACTTGGAGGTAACGACGTTGCCGCCAGTCACCAATGAGTTCTCCTGCTTGTTCAGCCAATTTCATCGCGGTCCGAGCATCCTCGAGCGCCATCTGCCCATCCCTGGACCGATCTCTAATCCGGCACGCTTCCGATCATTTGAACGGCAGCGCTCCGGGTTCTGTTTCCCGCGCGTCGATGAGACCGTTTGTCTCTCGTTCTTGTTCTCGAAGACGATCGTTTGACGGGCGGAGCTTCACGGTGCGTCTTGTTCCCCGCGCGTTGATGAGACCGTTTGTCTCTCGTTCTTGTTCTCGAGAAGACGATCGTTTGACGGGCAGAGCTTCACGGTGTGTCTTGTTCCCCGCGCGTCGATGAGACCGTTTGTCTCTCGGTCCTGTTCTCGAGAAGACGATCGTTTGACGGGCAGAGCTTCACGGTGTGTCTTGTTCCCCGCGCGTCGATGAGACCGTTTGTCTCTCGGTCTCGTTCTTGAGAACACGACCGTTCGACGGGCAGCGCTTCACGGCGTGTCGTGTTCGCGGCGCTCGTATCGCGGCTTCAAAGGCCGTTTCGTCCTTCATCTCGTTCCCAAGAAGATCATCGACTGGCGAAGACCCGTTCGAATGCGCTTTGATCGCGCCGCAAGAACCGGCTGTCCCGTTCTCTTTCAGCCGTTCCTTGAGGACGGGGCCTCTTGTTGACTCGCGTCAGTTCCGTACGCCTCCTGGACATAATCGACCAGCTCGCCCCGACCACATCTCCGGCTTGTTGACAAACGCGCTCAAAACTCAAAGCCACACCAGCCCACCCTTCTTCTCCTCGCTCGGGTGAACTACCATGTAACAGCCTGAAATACAGCTGACAATCGCAATCGCCGTCTCATTCTCCTCCTCGATGAGCTGGACTATCTGCCCATCGACAAGCGCGGAGCCGATTAGTTGTTCCAGGTTGTCGCCGCCCGTTATGAACTGGGATCGATCGTGATCACCACGAATCGACCCTTCCGGGAATGGGGCAAAATCCTTGATGTGGACAACACCCTGGCCACGGCCTTGATCGACCGGCTGATGCATCACCGAGAGGGGATTGTTATTGAAGGAGACAGTTATCACATGAAAGATAAAGATCCTGATTCGACCGACCAGTGACTGAAGCGCGTACGTCAACGTTCGGATCGGGTGTTCGATGTGAAGTGAGTTGGTTTTGGCGTGAGTGGCGGGGATCGTCCAGCCCACCCTCGAGCAAGCCCAGCCATCGTGCTAGGTCATTCGAGCGGCCGGTTCCTTGAAGAGCGGGCTCGCGTTGACCCCAGGCTCTGATCCAGAATCCGCGAGCAGCTTCCTGCGGGGGGCTTCGTCTTGGCGGTCTGGTCATCCTGTTTGTGGCCCGCGGCGGTCTGCGGCAGGGAATTGGCGGTGGCCCTGTCCACCACGCCGGACTCAACAAGTCGCCAACGCCTTGCCGGCCCGTCCGTTCCAAGCTTTGTCACGCCAAATTCCTGACTCGCTTTGACTCCGCGCTTTTGGCAGCGTGCCGAGCAACGTCGGCGCACGCGCGAATCATGTCGCACCTCATGCATCCACCCGCCGCGTGCCCTCATGTTGACCGAAATTGACTCCATTTCGCTGACCGGTCCCAATCCCTGAATGACTTGTCGGGGCATGTTGCCCGCAGCTTCGCACGGGCACAAAAGGTGTTGGCATTGGTGGAATCGATTGTAATAGACGTGTCATAATCCGACAGCGCTTTGCCGAAAGATCCATGGGGTCTGACCGACGAATGATGTTAATGTCTATTGGATGCGACGAATGGGTTATGCAGCCACCGGAAATCCCCATCGGTCAATCTTGCTCCAGAATTGATCCCACCGGTCTCGGGTGTGGGTTAGGCATCGCAGACTCAGGACCGCCGCAGCTCCGGACTCTTTCCATTTCATCCCCGATCCACACAGCCGCTGTTTGACGATCACCTTGCATGCGGCTTCCGTGACTCCGCTCCCGATCGGTTCCTTCCTTCTTACTCTCGCCGCGTAGTTCATCCGTCCCGCCTTCGACTGGTTCTCGAAATAAGTGATCGCCCGTTGTACATCCTCGTTCTCCTTGGCCCAGGGGCGAACCTTCGCCAGCGACTTCAACTGATTCAAGATGGCAGTGGCGCCACCAGGCTCGTGTTTGAGCTTATGACAATTCTCGTCCAGCCACGCCTTGCGCGTCGCGGACTGGCTCCGGTAGATCACCGCCGCCGCTTTGCCCAAGTACTCCGCCGCGTGCCAAAAGTCCACGACCTGCACATCGGTGTGGTGCTTCAGGAACTCCCAATTCCCCTTCGCCCCGTCGGCAATCCCGATGTAGCGGGCTTTGGGGTACTTCGCCTTCGCAAGTGATATCTCGGCCTCCAATCGGCCCAGGAACGTTGCTTTGCCGTACTCGGGTGGCCGCCAAATAGATGGTGTGTTGCCGCTCGCCGCCACGGTCATAGAAGCTGATCGTACCCACCATCGTCTCCCGCCAACCGTCCTCGCACACCAGCATACACGTCCCGTCTAAGCTGAATGCGACGGTCACTGGAGGCGTCTCCATCTTGGGCAGGTGATAGCTCCAGTCTTGCTCCTTGAGCATCGCCACTGTTGCCACGGCGTCGGCGATGTCCTGGACGAGGCAGCGCAAAGATCGCGGCCATGATTTTCGCGGAGGTCGCGCTGAACGTGTGCCGAGCCGAATTCTGCGTACTTACTCGAGACCATTTTAGCGAACTTGGGTGTAGAGCTGACAATGATCCGAGCGTCGCGGTCCAGGGGGCAATAGGTGGACCCGCCCAGGGGACTCTGGTAAACGTGTCGTTCGATTGTGGCCATGCCGTAGAGGTTTGGTAATCCTTGGGAAGTTGCCCCTTGCTGGTGAGCTTGATCGAACCGATCATGATCGGAGAGCCATCGGTATCAAACTGCCGCAGCCCCTCCTGAGTCGCCAAGACACCAGCGGCGTTTAGCTGTTGCTGCAGGGTTTCCTCGAAGTCCAGCATCGAGCGATTGTAGGGAACAGTGATCTGAACGGTGAATTCGTTCTCAGTACGGCTGATGACTTGGGCGGACATCGTCAGGCTCCTTCCTGGGTAAAAGACAGCCTGATTATAGCACGAAGGGCGATTGTAGTCTACATCGTTCGTCGGTCACATCCGATCCATGAAAATGGTGACACCTCCCTCGGCTCAGGTAAGCGACCGGATCGTTGGGGCGTTGACGAATGCGTTCCTCATCCATCAAGAGTACCTTGTCATAACCCAGCGAGCGAGGTGGTTCGAGGGGACGTCCCTCCGCCGCCTCGTCGTTGCGTCCTTGCGACGGACGGGGAAGTACCTCTGTTGCCTCGTCGTTGCGTCCTTGCGACCGAAGCGGTCTAGCCAACATAAACTTTACGAAGATGTTGTCTGGGTACCGGTCCAGGAGTTCTCGGCATTTGGCTTCGGTCGTCAGATCGGGGAACAATTCCATCGCCAAACTCCACGGTCGATTCGCTGTTTGCCGGCATCCCCGACCGTCGCTGTCGGATTATCGATTCGCTCCCGCCTCGACCGCCGTGGAAACTTCTGGATCTCTCGAAGCTCGGCATAAACGGCGAGAGAGTTGTCCACCGAGCCAGGCCACCAGCAGAGCGAACAGCGAGTGTCCAATCCGCACGAAATTCTCGGTAGTGCCGCCCCAACCACTGAGGAGCTTGCCTGTCGTCGCATCCCATAATCTCACTTGACCTTGGCGGGAAGTGGTAAGCTGATTCCCGTTTATGGCGAAGACGGCGCTTTGAACCTGATCGCTCGGCGATCCCGAGCCAGTCCCTGAAACATCGGCGATCCAGAATCCCAAAGATCGCCCCGGCACTTTCGAGTCAAGGTAAGCCAGCGCCTTGGTTGTGATTAGCCTGGACTCGATCGACGGCATGAAAGTGAGCCCCATATACGCCCAGCCGAACAGAGCAAATCCAAGCCAGAACGCTCGTTTTGATTCAGAGCGGTGGACGGCGAGCAAAATCGAGAGGAGCAGGATACCGAGCGTCACGGTAAAGATTCCGCTCTCCCAGAGGGCGCTCGACTCCCTCAAGGCAGCGAAGCCGACTCCAAGAACTAAGATGATGACGAGTAGATTGGCGATGTTGAACCGAAACTTGCGCATGATAGGATCGTCCGTTGGAACTTCGTAAAGACCAGGATCACAACCCAATCATGACAAACGTGCCGGTCGGTATCGAGACCTTTGGTCGAGTTAAGGCATGATCGCAATCGAACGAATCGACTGTCTGCCGATCGACCGGCTCAACCCACTTGTGACGCAGGCGGAAGCGACCGGCTTCCATGCTCTCTCCCGCCTCCTGACTGACTGGCAATCTGGCCGGAACCGTTTCGATCAGCCAGGTGAAGCCATCTTTATCGCCACCGACAACGAATGTATCGTCGGCATCTGCGGGCTGAACCGTGACCCCTACCTGGAAGATCCGGCGGTGGGGCGGGTCCGACACCTTTACGTCGACGTCGATCATCGGCGAAAGGGGATCGGCTCTCAACTTGTCCGTGCGGTGATGGGGGCGGCAAACGGACGCTTTACTCGCCTCCGGCTGAGGACGAACAATCCTGATGCGGACGGCTTCTATTGCTCCCTCGGCTTCATGCGCTTCACCGCCGAACCGGCATGCTCCCACCATGTGATTCTGGCTCATGGGCCGAAATTGATAAACTTGCCCCCTTGACTTTGGCTCATCGGCGCATCTGATTCAATAGACAGGGTCTCCCGCTTTCCAGGAGCATTGGCGATGGATTTCCCGATCCATGACTTGATGAATGAGGATGCATGCTATCAGTTCCTCCTCGATCTGTTCCATCCGGCCGGCCTGCGTTGCCCGCGCTGCCATGCCGCCGAGGGATTCTACACCCAACGGGATTTCCGTGAGCCTGTGCTGGATTATCGCTGCTCGCGCTGTAGCCGGGTCTTTAACGCCTGGACCGGGACCGTCTTCCAGGGCACCCATCGGCCTCCCTCGCAGCTGGTGCTGATCCTCCGCGGTTTCGCCCAAGGGACGTCCACCTCCCAACTGGCACGAGAACTCTCCGGCAGCCGGCGACATCTCTTGGACTTGCGCCATCGCTTGCAGGCCCAAGGCCAGGCTGGGTCGGATCGGACCGTGTTGGAGGACAAGGTGGTCGAAGCCGATGAGATGTACCAAAATGCTGGTGAAAAAGGGGTGCCGCACCAAGATCCCGAGGATCCGCCCCGGCGGCGGGCCAACAAAGCCCGAGGCCACGGGACCATGGAGAAGACCGCCCTCCGGTAATCGGGGTGGTGGGGCGCGAATCCGCAAAGGTGCGGCTGGATGTGGTTGAGCATTCGGATCAAGATACGCTGGATGAATTTGTAGTCAAGATGACAAAACCCGGTACGCTTGTGAATACGGACGAATGGGCCGGCTACAACCGTCTGCCGGCGAAGGGTCGGGGCCGGGTCGCGGTGTGCCACACCCCTGGGAAGCGAGAGTGGGCTCGCGATGATGACGGCGATGGGGTGCGTGAGGTTCATAACAACACGATGGAGGGGTTATGGACCGGGCTACGCAACTATCTCCGGCCATTTCGTGGAGTCAACAAGTGGTTTCTTGGCCAATACGTGGCTATGTTCGAGTGGTCATATAATCTTAAAGAGGCGACGTCGGATTTCCTGCGGGCGCTCCTGGGAATCAAGGTTCTTATCAATTTGGGCCCATGAGCCGTGATTCTTTCATCTGGCGATGGCCTTTATCCAGAACCCACGGCGCGGTATCATCCGTGAGGTACTTGACGCTTTCGCGAGGTGATCTCACAACCATCAGACATCTCGGTTTTATGACTGTAATAACTGTAAAGGGTCGATATCGGCTTCAGAGTAGCGATCGTTGATCCGTGATTTCAGGAGTTACGTCAAAACGGCCATGTAAAGGCCCGGTTAGAGGTCACTCCCGTCAATTCCTCTGGGTGGGCACTGCCACCGCCTTCTTTCGTGAAATGAGGAAGCAATGCAAGAAGGTTGGTACGGAGACGAGTACCTGGTCCTATTCGATGCGTCCGAAGCGCCCCGGGCTTCGGTTCGCTATGACATAGACAGGTCATTGCCGGGTTACGAGGTCCTGGGGCTGCGTGGGTGGGATGACCTGATCGTTCGAGACCCGGCGGGTGTGCTCTTCACGGTGCCGACAGTGCCAGCCGTACCAAGTTATTTGGAACCGTTCCAACTCCCCGAGAGCGGTACGGTATTGAAGGGCGATCCGCGCTTCACCGGCCGTATCAAGTGGTACGTGACACCGATCGTCTTCGGCGGCGATCCCGGAGTGGCAGAGAACCTGACCTGGGTTGACCATGAGCAGCACTCACAGCTTGTTCAGTGGTGGAACGACAAGTACCGAGAGCTTGCAGATGAAGAATCTGAACCATAGTTGGCGGTTTACAGTCGGGCGGCGGATGATGTGGAAACCTGGAAACGGTGATCCAGAAATCAGATTTGTCAGTCAGAGCGTCTCTTCAACCCAATTTTTTGCCGAATTGGGTCAAGTGCCTGAGGCTCGAAGGAGACCCCTATGCGACGCCTTATGATCTTTGTGCTATCTCTCACACCATCAGTCTGGTGGGATCAAGTTTCCGAAGTACAGACTCCAAAAGCGCAGACCGAGGCCCCACCCAGACAGGATGGGGGATCGTCCGGGTCTCAAGTCAACGACCAACCCAAGGCCAATAACGCGACGAAGACATCTCTCAGCCCGGGTCGCCAGCACAGCAATGATCCCACGACCAGCTCGACGCTCCAGCGAGCCTTTGACCAGGCTTTCCTGGCGGTGCGGTCGATCGAAGATCCCGGCGAGCGACCGAGCAGTTGTGGCGACTCGCGGTGGCCCAGACGCGGCAGGGAAAGCGGGATGAGGCCCGCGCCGCCTTGCGCGAAGCTCTTCGCGCCGCGGCAACGATCAAACCAGACGCGAACTATCCGTCTCCGCACCCGATCGTCCGGATCGGCGACGGCGCAGGCTGAGGCAGGCGATTCCGTCGCATCTCACCAGACATTCCAGATCGCCGTTCGCGTGATCTCGACGGAGAATGATAGCAGGCAGCGCCAGGAATGGCCCAACATGGTCCGCATCCAGCTTAAGACCGAACCCAGAGCCGCGATGTCCGATACATTCAGGGCGTACCGTCAATGCATCGATAGGCAGGAATGGCCAGAGATCGATAAGGCGATCAGTCTCGACGCTGCCCTGAGTGGGAATGTGGAGGAAGTCCTGAAGAAGATCAACGCCCCGGGATTTGGTGCCTCTTCCTCGTCTCCACAAGCCATGAAGCTCGATAGCCTCCTCACCGTCATCTCGTGCTTCGGCCCTGACGAGCGAGAGCGAATGAGACCGGTACTGGCGGAAGCTCACAAAATCAGTGATGCGATGCAGGGGCGCGATCGTGATTTCAGGCCCGATCGACTTCATAGCCTGGCGGATCAAGAAGCCAGGTTGGGGTTCTTCGCAGAGGCCACCGCTACCGCCGCGTCAATCAGCCCGAGCGATGCGGAATTACCGGATGAACCGAAAGAATCGCCCGGGCTGTTTCAAAAGGCGCAAGCTTTCGTCGAGATTGGCAAAAGGCAGTCCCGCGCGGGCGATCGCCAGGGAGCACGACTGACGGCGAGGCGAGCCTTCGAAGTGGCCGCGGCCATCCAGGGCGTAACGTACCGACTTACTCCCCTAGCTGACGCCACCGATCTATTCATTCGTGTCGGTGATTTGGAAAGGGCACGCGAGACCGTCAAGTTGATAGGATATCCGGACTTCGCGATTGAGTCCTTGCGACAGCTCGCCCGTGCAGAGGCCAGGCAGGGCAACCAGGCAAGCGCGAGGACGCTCTGGACTGAGGCCTTAAATCTTGTCAAAGAGAACCACAAATCTTATGTCGGCATAGAGGAGATCCAGGCCGAGATGGGTGACTTATCCGGTGCACTCAAGACCGTGGCAACAATCTCGACGGAGGACAAGAAGCAAGACGCTCTGTGTCGAGTCGCGCAGGCGCCGGCAACCATGGGCAACGGCCGAGAAGCCGCCAAGGTGATTGAGCAGATTGCGTCGAAAGTTGCCCAGAATCAAGCCTGGATCGCAGTCGCATTCTCGAGCCCGGCGCCGTAGGAGTACGATCCGTTCATCCCAGGTGACGGGGAGACGACGTCTTCCAATTGCAGAGAAGATCGATCGTGGGGAATTGCCATGCGGTCAAGTGTATCGGGGACGATCCCCGCAGCCATACTCCGAGCCTTGTTCATCCTGAGTCTGGTCCTCGCTACCGGTTTACTCGCTTCCGGCGCCATCTGGCGCGGCCACCCGCACTCGGCCCGAGCGAATTCGCCCGGCTGACTGAAGCAGATCATTGTCTCCGCAGTTGCGGAGAAAGAGAACAGCGCAGCATCGGCTGGCGTCGCCATCGAGTCGGCCTCGAAGAGTGTCCCGACTGCTATCGCTCTGGCCGACGTCGTCGGCACCTGGAGAAGCGAGTCGAGACAGACAACAAAAGGCCTGATGCGCTTCGTCTTCCGGATCGGCGACGGACGTTTGGAAATCGTCGGCAACTCAGACGACACATCCGGCGGCGAGGAGTATTATCGCAGCGGAGTCTATCGCCTGGATGGTGATCAACTCATCTCGCCGGTGATCAACCAGGGGCAGCCGGCCAAGCTGGCCTTGCGAGACGGCTGGCTGTCACTGACCACCGACGAGACATTGACGCTTCGATTGCAGAGAGATCTTCGGGAAAAGTGAACTGTCGGTTGCGGCCTGAACAATCGGCCCGACTCATATCTTCTTGAGCCGATCACCCAGACTGTGGACAGACTGGGGTTCGTGCTCAGGCTCCATTGCCGCCGGCTGCCAGGCCCTTCGCCCACTCAGCGAGTCGCCGTTTCCACTCGACATCGTCAGAGGAGTCCTCTTCGACCAGCCATCGGCGAATGTCCGAGGCCCGCACGGGGATCCACCGGCTCCTCTCAGCCTCGGCGTACTTGCCATTGGGCTTGAGCTGTTCGATCAGGACGACGTCGCCATCGAACCGCCAGACTTCGGGAACTTTGAGCCTGGCGTAGATGCCCGGCCGATCGACCTTTGACCGCGAGATATCGATCTCGACGGCAAGGTCGGGGTTAGGGTATTGGGCCAAATCGTTGGACTTGGTTGCGAGGGCTTTGTTGACCGCCGCCAGCTTGTCGGGGTCGAAAAAGACGCACTGGTCGGCTTCCAGGCCCCGCTTGATCTTGGGCCGTTTCCAAGTGGTCTCTCCCAACTTGCGGCTGCGGATACCGCAAGCCGCCGGCACGATCGAGAGAAAATCGGTTACGAGATCCCTAAAATTTTCGTGCACCAACCCCTTCGTCATGATCTCGATGTCCTTCCCGTCGAACGCGACAAACACACGCTGCTTCTCGCCGATCGCTTCGGAGATCCGGTCGTAGAGGTCCCAGGATACGCCCCGGATCGCGATCCGCTGCTCCGCCGGGATAGTCGTGCCGGGCCGCTGGGGTGTCGTCGACGGTGTGGCCGGTAACGTGATCGTGGACATGGTCAAGTCTCCGTAGTCAGGTTCAGCGTCTTGGTGCCTCTTCCGTAAAGCCCGTGTTCCTGGCAAACTTCATCATGGATTTCATTCTAGATTGATAAATTCATAACGTTATATCTTCTTGAGCGAATTCTTGGGCCGATCGCCCAGGCCGAAGAGGTGGCGGACGGCGTCGAGGAAGCGATGGGGGTGGTCGTGGTCCTCGTGCGGCTCGGTCACGACCGAGCGGACGGCGGCCCTGGGGTGGTGGAGGAACTGGTTTTGCAGACGCATGGCAAAATGACGGATCGTGTCGCGATCGGCGTCGGCGAGGTGCGGCAGAGTGGCGAAGAGCGCGTCCAGCTCGCGCTGGCGGATCTGCTCGGCGCGGTTGCCCAGTTGCTGAAGCAAGAGCCCGGCATCGTGGTGGATGCCGCAGGATGTGTAACAGGCGGCCGTCTCGCGTTCGATGATCGCCAGCGCGGGGTCGATCCCTTTTCGCCGCTGGAGCCGGTTTTGCTCGGCCTGGGCCCGCAGGTCGTCGACGTGGTAGAGCGTCACCTGGTCGAGCTCGCCGATTCGGGGGTCGAAGTCGCGAGGGATGGCGATATCCAGGATCAAGGCCAGCCGGTTCCGCCGCGCGCTGACACGCGGACATATTGCTCGAGCGTGACGATCGGGTCGGGCGCGGCGGTGGTGCTGATGACCAGGTCGGCCTCGATCAAGGCCTGGCCGAGCTTCTCGAACGGCATGGCACGGCCGTTCCAGCGGCTCGCGGCCGCGACCGCCCGCTCCGGGTCGCGATTCATGATCACGATCTGGCCGGGGTTCAGGTTCTTGAGGTGCTGCAAGGTCGCTTCGCCCATCTTCCCGGCGCCGATCACCAGCACGGTCTTATCGGCGAACGAGTCGAAGACCTCCTTGGCCAGGTCGACCGCGACGCTGGCGACCGATAGCTTGCCCTTGATCCATGCCGGTCTGTTCGCGGACCAGCTTGCCGACCCGGAGGGCCGATTGAAACACCGGGTGAAAGATCGGGCCGACGGTCTTGCGCTCGTTGGCCGCTTGATACGCCTGGCGCACCTGGCCCAGGATTTGCCCCTCACCCAGCACCAGGCTCTCCAGACTGGCCGCCACCTTGAACAAATGGTCGATGACCCCTTCATCGTGGTAGCTGACCAGGTGCCTGGAGAACACCTCGGGCGTGACGCCGTGGAACCCGATCAGAAAATCGGCCAGGGCGTTGGTCTCCGGTGTCTGCTCCGGGCTGCCCGCGACGTAGAGCTCGACCCGATTGCAGGTCGAGAGGATCACGAACTCGTTGCCGGGGAAGGTTTGCGCCAGGAGATCGAGTCCGGCGGCGCACTTGGTCCCGTCGAAGGCCAGCGCCTCGCGGACCGAGGCCGGCGCGGATCGGTGGTCGACCCCCAGAGCCAGCAGTCTCACGGCGTTGTCATCCTCCCCACGGTCTTGGTCGTCGTGCCGTGGGCCGTGGGCAGCCGCAGCGCCTCGACGCCGACCCACGTGAAAACCAAAAAGCCAAAGGCCACGATCGTCAGCACCATCATGCTCTTGCCCCGCATCGCCGGGCCGGAACCGCGCGTGCAGCAAGACCGCGAACACCAGCCACATCAGAAGCGCGCTCAAGACCTTGGAATCCGTCCACGGCAGCACGTGCGCCGACGTGCCGGCCGCGTTGCCCTTCACCCGGGGCCGCCAGGCTCAGGATCACCCCGATCAGCAGCCCGAACGTCAAGAGGGGGAAAGCGATCGTGATCGACCCCCGGTTGATCCGCTCGGATTGCTCGAGACTGGGCAGCGCCAGGCCGAATCGGGACGGCCGTTTGGCCTTGAGCCGCCGCATCTGGACCAGGTACATCAGCCCGGCGAAGAACGCCACGCACGTGAAGACCGCGCCGGCCAGCAGGAAAATCCCGTGCACGGTTCCCCAGAACGCGATCGTGCCTCCCCAGTCGGGCCAGTCCGACTCCCGCGGCGCGAACCAGCCCGCGGCGATCACCAGACCCAGCACCAAGCGGCAGCACGAACATCCCCACGGCCACCTGCCTGGGCGAGCGCACCATCAGGTACAACCCGATCAGGGCCACGATCCACGACAGCAGCATGACCGACTCAAACACCGTGGTGACCAGCACCTGCGGGTTCTTGAGGGCGACGTTGGCCAGGAACGCCGTCTGGACCAGCCAGCCCAAGGCCATCAAGGCCGCCGCCAGGTACCAGCGGACCGCGCCGCGGACCACGAACCGCGCCAGCTCGGCCAAGAGAGCCAGGCCGTACGTCCCCGCGAAACAAAGTACCGACAACCGATCGATCACGCCGACGCTCCCGGCGCAGTTTCCCTTGGCTTGTGCCCTTCGATCACGACCCCAACCATTGTAAGGCGCCGCAGCAGCGAAGCCCAGACCAAGACCCGCGACCGCTCAGTCCCCTGTTCGATGGGGGGAATTGCACACCGAAATCGGGATGAATGTGAAGTGTGTGCAGGACCAACCTTTCATCGGCCCAGCCCCGTCCTTCCGGGGACCTTCGTGCGTGTCTCCGAACCTGCGCAACCGGATTTAGAGCGCTTCACGCTTGGATCGAGCACGGTGTAAAATAGCATGTCGTAAGTAAACCGTTGACAGGATGGAACAAATGCCAGCCCTGCTTGGCGAAATGCTCGCCCGATGAAACACGGAACAGGAGACTGCCATGTCCACGACGATAACCCTCGAAGAAGCCCAAGCGAATTTGAGAAGTTTGATTCATCAGTTGGCTCCCGGCGAGGAATTAGTCATCACCGAGAATCAGCAGCCAGTGGCAAAACTCGTGAGCGAATTGGTGAAGAAGAGGCAGCCTCGCAAGGCGGGAAACTGCGTCGGCATGATACGAATCGTTGCCGACGATGATGAGCATCTCGAGGACTTCGAGGAGTATATGTAATGCGGTTCCTCCTCGATACGCATACATTTATGGCTCTTCTCCAAAGCGAGTGGGTGAATACTGCGATTCCTCGACATCGCAAGACTGGTCTCCGGGCGGCTGATCGGTGTCGGTTTCGTGTGGCACCCCGTGAATCTAAGGAGAACCATGTTGTTGCTCTTGTTGAATCTGATGAACAGCAACAACAACTCTTGTTCTCACGGCCATGCCAGACGGCGAGACAAGTTTTCGAGTCGAGCCTAGTGAGCTTTTCCGCTTAAGAACAAGGGTCATCGAGCTTCCTGGGGCAGAAAAAGTACCCACACGCTTTGGAGAAGAGCCTTTAATCTTGAGATCGCGATCTCCGCGATGGTCGGGGCCTTTGCCGGCATAATGATCGTGAAGGGCCCGTTTTCGGTCACAACTTGGGATAAGATGACCGAGGTCGGGGCAGTATCTCATGTGGGATGAGTTTCAACTGAGGTCTCTGCGAGGGAGCCCGAGGGCATGTCGCGTGTGGCTTCGAAGGCGGTTGTCCGGCAGATCGAGTCGCTCTTTGAGGGAGGCTCGGTCGCTGGGCTGACCGACCGGCAACTCCTGGAGCGATTCAACGCTCGGCGCGATCCCGCGGGCGAAGCCGCATTCGCCGCTCTGGTGACGCGGCATGGGCCGATGGTGCTGGACATCTGCCGGCGAGTTGTGGGTGACCTGCATCTCGCCGAGGATGCGTTCCAGGCCGTCTTTCTCGTTCTCGCCCGCAAGGCCCGGTCGATCGGCAACCCGGATTTACTGAGTAACTGGCTCTACGGGGTTGCCCTCCGCACGGCTCGAAGAGCGAAGGCCCGGCTAGGCCGCCAGCGCAAGCACGAGGAGGAGGACTCCATGCGGCCTCCCGGTTCGGGATCGACCACCGCAGTCGATTCCATGGTCCAGCCGGCCCTGGAACGTGAAGAAGTGGAGGCGCTCGCACGACGAGATCGCCCGGCTGCCGGGACCGTTTCGTCTGCCGGTGGTCCTCTGCTACTTCGAGGGGCTGACCATCGACGAGGCGGCGCGACGGCTCCGATGCCCGGTCGGGACGCTTTGCAGCCGATTGGCCCGGGCACGCGACAAGCTCCGCCGCGGGTTGACCCGCCGCGGTCTGACGGTGCCGGCCGCCATGCTGGCCACGACCCTGGGTACGAAATCCGCCTCGGCTCGCATCTCATCCCCATTGTGTGATGCCACGACAAAAGCCGCGATCCAGTTCGCGAGCGGCCAGGCTCCTGGCAAGGCCGTCTCGGCCTCGGTGGCGGCCCTCGCTCAGGAGGTGATCCGATCCATGTTTCTTACCAAGCTGAAACTCGCCGTGTTGACCGTGCTGGCACTGGGAGCCGTCGCCACCGGCGCGGGCTATCTGAGTGGCTCCCTGGCTGGCATAAATGATGACCCAAAGCCAGTCCGGGCCACCAGTCAGCAACCGCGGATCACGGCGAAGTCCGAGAAGCCTCAGACCGCGGCTCCGGGCCGGATGATGGTTACCGGGCACGTGCTCGACCCGACGGGCAAGCCGGTGCCGTGGGTGCGCTGATCGACATCGCGGGCCGGCCTCGGAAACCACGGGTTGCCACGAAGAACGGAGTGGATTCCCGGATCGTGCTAGGCCACGGCACGACCGGCCCCGATGGCCGCTTCCGCCTGGAAGCGTCTCGTTCCTCGTGGGTGGCTTCTTCGAAGTCTATGCGCTGGCCGCGGCCCCTGGCTTCGGCCTCGGCTGGGCGGTGCTCAATGCGGACGCCGGGCAACCCGCGGCCAATCTTCAGCTCCCGCCCGAGCAAATTATCACGGGGAAACTGGTCGATTTGAACGGCCAGCCGGCCGCCGGGGTCGACCTGCCGGTCGCGAACGTGGGCCGCCCCACCAAGGTCGGCGTGTTCGACGGAGTCTAACCTGGGAGATGATTCCCCATCCGGGCTTAGCGTCTGGCCGCGGCCGGTCCGATCCGACGACCGAGGTCGGTTCACGCTCTCCGGCATTGGCCGGGACCTCTCCACCAGTCCCGTCGTCCACGACATCCGCTTCGCCCACCAGTGGCTCGGGATCCAGACTCGACGGTCGAGACGGGCGGAAGGACACGACGTTGGTCCTCCAGCCGGCGACGATCATCGAGGGTCGTGTCCCTACCGCCGACACCGACCAACCCATCCCCAATGCGGCGATCAACTTGAGTGCTGGCAGCAAGGAGGTCGGCGGATGGTACGCCACTCATTTTCTCGCCGACGATCAAGGACGGTTCACGGTCAACCCATCCCCGGGCGCTTACTTCCGCATCAGTGCATTTCCCGCTAAGGATCAACCCTACCTGGTTCCCGAGTATAAGCTGGCGTGGACCAAGGGGTCAGTTAAAAAGGTGATGGACATCAAGCTCCCCCGGGGCGTGCTGATTCGGGGCAAAGTGATCGAACAAGGGATAAGCCGGCCGGTCGCGGGCGCACCGGTGCAATATCTCGCCGCTCGAAACCTGGATAATGTGCTCGACGGCTGGCAGGGCGTTGTGGTCAGCGAGAACGATGGTTCGTTCCGGATCGTGGTCTCGCCCGGCAAGGGGCACCTGTTTGTCTACGGCCCGACGTCCGGCTACATCCTCGAATGATCGGCAGCCGAATGATCTACAATGGCCAACCTGGTGGAAGTCGATATTATGCTCATCGGATTGTTCCCTATGACGTGAAGGCTGGCGATCCGCCTCGCGAGCTCACCGTCGCTCTGCGGCCGGGTAAGACCGTATCAGGACGTTTGATCGGGCCGGAGGGGCAGCCGGTCGAAAAGGCGGAGATCATCACCACGCTGCTCGTTCGCAGTACATCCACCTCAACTGGCGGGGTAACTATGACGATCCACGCCCGCGACGGCTCCTTCGACTCCACGGGCTCGATCCCGATAAAGACGCTCCCGTGTCTACTTCCTCGAGCCGAACACGAGCGGGGCACGACGGTCGAGCTCTCGGGTAAGTAGGCTGCCGAAGACAATGACAATCCGGCTCCAGCCGTGCGGCAAGGCCAAGGCGCGGTTCGTCGCCCCGACGGCCAGCCCATCGTCAATTCCGTCCCCCATATTAGATCCTCGGGCACGTCGACCACCCGAGCGGACCAAGAACAAGACGCAGCAGGCGATGTCTCGCTGCCGATGCGACGTTTCATGGCCAATGTCGATCGCAAGCACTACCGGAAAGAGCCCCTTACCAACGCCGATGGCCGCATCATCTTGCCGGATCTGATCCCGGGCGCCCGTACCGGATCAGCGATTATCCGACCGTCAACGTTGACGATAAAGGGTCCAGGCTCGCAAGGACTTCATCGTCAAGCCCGGTGAAACCATCGACCTCGGTGATATCTTGATCGAGAAACCGCCATCGTGAACCTCGGACTGTACTGGGGCAACCAGGCCACTCGCGACGATTCCACTTGCTCGCATCTTCCCAATTGTCGGACAATTGTCCTGTCCTGACCGTGGTTAGGAGATCGAGTAAGATGAGGTGAACGTCATACATTCGGGTCTGGATCTGCCTGGAGACGACTTTCCCATGCCGGCCCCAGTTGAAGAAGCGGCCGTCGCGCCGCCAAGGGTGGTCAGTACCGCGTCGCAAAAGATGCTTCAATTGCTGCGGAAAAGGCTGCGGCAACTCTTGTGGTGCATCCTGGGCTTGTCCCTGGCCGCCGGGGTTTTTGCAATCTGGTGGCTGACCAGTCTATACGGGCTCCCCGACATCGGCGACCCGTTCGACGTCGCGGCCTTCAAGAGTTACCAAATCCCTGACGACCAGAACGGCGTTGCGTTTTTCCAGAAAGCGTTTGAGAAGCTCACTCCTCTGCCGGAAGTGCCGTATGCCATGAAAACCGCTGCCGCCACAGGCAGTTGGTCCAAGCTTGACCCGAAGCTCCAGCGCCTGGGTGGAAGAGAATCGCCCGGCGATCGCGTTGTTACAGCAGGGAGCCGATCGATCCGACGTGAACTGGGGTTCGGCCGACGAATTTTTCTGGCACCGCTTCCCCATCGTCAATCCCGGCGGCCTGTTGTGGCTGGCCCTTGTGGAGGGGGGACGGCGTGCGGAGACGGGTGATATGGCGGGCGCCTGGGACTGCTATCGCGCGGTCCTCCGCACGACGACCCACCTCCGGCGTCGAGGAAACATGACCCTCCGTTATATTGTCAATACCTTCCACGGCCAACTGCGGCGCCGGTTGGCGGACTGGGTCGCCGATCCCAAGACCACGATCCCACAGCTTCGTCGCGCGCTGGACGAAGCCACCCTGAGCCAGCCGAAGCTCGAGTGGGATGTCGTTTCGCTCAAGCTGGAATATCTCCATTTCATGCGCAGCCTGGAGCAGCCACGATATTCCCTCCATCGGGCGATCGATGAAGACGTGACCTATCGCATCGGTGACTACCAGGTGCCCGATGACTTGGCGATGTATCTCTTTCTGGGAGAGCGCTTCCTCAAGCGCGAGCCGGAACGTAGCCAGCGGGCAGTCCGGCTGCTCTTCGCCAACTGGCTTGCCCATCTCGAGGGGCCCAATCCGCGGCAAACGAGTCCGGCCGTCCGGGTCTCGTTCTCGCCCAAGAATCGCCCCAACATCGTGCCGGTCTATTCCGTCAGCCCCGAGACGACGGCCGGCGCCCGCGTCCCCTCGCCCCGCGACCTGGCAAGCTGGCTCGTCACGACCAAGGATGCCAAGTCCTTCTTATGGGTGGGTATCTGGCCAGCCCTTTCTAATCAGGAACGAAGGGGATATCGCCAGTTGGTCGTCTTGTTCGCCGAAGAACTCTATCGCCGCGAGCACGGGGTGCTTCCACCTTCCGACGATGCCCTGCTGGGAACGTATCTTCAGACCCTGCCCGACGACCGTTCGGCCGAGCCCGGCGATGGAACAACACCGGTCGTGTCCGATTGAGCCGTGGTGCGCTGGCGTGCACAGAGACCGCATCCCTTCGCTCTTCGCGCGGAAATATTGTTCGGAAAAGAAGAAATTTTTTCCAGAATCAAAGGCGCGACCAGCGAGCGGCATGTGACTCTTCAAGAAGCCGGGTATTGATCGTCGGCGAGCTTCGATAATTTGAACTGGCACTGGGGAATAACTGATCACCTCCAGTCCTGTTCCTCTCCACGGCCGTCTTGCGACGACGCGGTCAGTTTCGGTTACGGAATGCCGGAACATCCCGGCAAGCACTTCGACCTCGCTGCTTCCGAGTAATCAGCGGCGCGCAGCGCGGGCGTTTCGCTCCCACGACCCGCCAATCCGCCTGCCAAGTCTGGTCTCCATACTGTTGTCAAAACCGGCTTACTTCTTCGCTTGAGGACCCCCCGAGATGAACCTGAGTGTCCGGGCCCATGATCGTCGAGGATTTACCCTGATTGAGCTATTGGTTGTCATTGCCATTATCGCCGTGCTCATTGCCTTGTTGTTGCCCGCGGTCCAGTCGGCCCGTGAAGCGGCTCGCCGTGCGCAGTGCGTTAACAACATGAAGCAACTGGGTCTGGCGTTGGCCAACTACGAGAGTGCGCACGGAATCTATCCGTACGGGCAGTGCCGAGAGAATATCGGGCCTAACGGGTTAGGCGGGTCTTACGCCTACGGTTACTTTACTGGCAGCAGTCTTTTCGTGCGCTTGCTCCCTTTCGTGGAGCAGGCCACGATGGCCAATGCCTACAACTACAGCTTGATCAACGAGGTCGTACAGAACAACACCGTCTGCTGGAGCGGGATGAGCGTGTTGTGGTGCCCGAGCGATGCCACGATCGCGGGTTTGAAGAATCTGGTTCCGGGCTGGGGTTGGGACTGCTCCGACCAGTACCTCGTGTACACCAGCTATGGCGGAAACGTCGGGACTTTCGATCGGATCGCCTTGCGATCCCAGGTGGCCAGCCCGGGGTATTATCAGACCATGCTCAGCCAGGCGAACGGGCTGTTCTACTACATCGGCTATCCCACGTATCCGGTGACTCCGAGCGTCACGGGTGCCTCGAGTATCTCCCCGACGAGGATTGCGTCGATCACCGACGGCACGAGCAACACCTTCGCGTTTGGCGAGCGAGCCCATGGGAAGCTAAGCCAGCAAGCCGACGCGGATGGCACGGTCGACTACATTCTGAACGGAGCATGGCACGACGGTGGCGATGAAGGCAGCTTGATCACCACGATGTACTACCTGAATCCGTTCGGCAAGATGACATCCGACGCAAACGGCTCGGACTATAATTACGATCAGACTGGGGACCAATTCTCGCTCGCTGCGTCGAGCTATCACCCGGGTGGGGCAAACTTCTGCTTCGCGGACGGCTCGGTGAAGTTCATCAAGGATTCGATCAACACCTGGCAGCTCAACCCCACCACCTGGCAGCCGGTCAACGTCACCTTCAACGTCAACACGGATATCTTCACCGTCGGCCCGCCGGGCATGGGCGTTTATCAGGCACTCTCTACCCGGTCCGGTGGTGAGGTGATCAGCTCTGACTCCTACTGATCTGGACCAAGAAAGGCGCAGGCCAGATTCGAGGCGAACTCAGTCCGCCCTTTCACTCGGATCATTCGCCCAGTCCCGATCAGGTTAGACACTGCCGGCGTTCCTCACTCGTCGCCTTGGTTGGGTATCGACTTGACTTGGAAGGCACCATAGGGCGTCGTGGTGACTCCATCGAAAATGCCGACGTTGGCGGGATCCGCTCGCCAGACCTCCCTGCCGCGGTATTGGAGCCACGCTTCACAGTTCGTGAACCGCGCGGGGGCGTAATACCACTGCACGCCCTGGTCCGTGCGACGGGCTTCCAGTACGAGAAGCACCTCCGGGTCCGTTCCGGCTGTCCACACAAAGCAGAACACGGCCCCATCGACGACCGGCGACTTCTCGTCCGATATCTCGTAGCGGTAGATGGGCTGCGTCAGCAGGCGCATCTCCCACTTCGAGTTCTCCCTCAGCACCTGCGCGGTGAAGCGTCGGCTCAGGTCACGCATTTGCGTGAGCCGGCGTGCCGGGCTGCTGGCCGGTGCCGGTGCGTCGGCGATTTGCTCGGGCTTGATGCCGGGTTTCTGAGGCTGCCAGCCGGATCCACCCCGCGTTCCTGAGTACAGAGGATTCAAAGCCAGGGAATGGAACTCGTGCCTGATGCCGCGCTGAAGCTTGCCTTGCGGCCCCGAATAGATGCACCCGACGATCGCCGCCGCTCCTTGATGAGTCCAGACGAAGACCTCGCCGTTGTAGTCGTTGTCGCTCGTCCAGCGCATCACCGGCTCACGTCGCAGCTCCAGTTCTTGCTGCTTCTGATCATCGAGAAAGAATTTGTACTCGGAGGCTTCCCGCAGATAGACCTCATGCAGCCAGGCGGTTTTCTTGCTCTTCAATGTATCCTTGGCCGGCTCTGGTTGCTGAGGCCATACCGGGCCGCTGAAGCTCGCGACGAGAGATATGAACACAACCCAGATTGCCATGTTGATACGTGTCATCTTCTCCTCCTGACTGGTTCTGGGTGATCGGGTCGGTCAGCCTTGATACGGACAATTGTAGTATAGCTGAGCGGCCGGCCAGACGACAAGGCAACGGGCACGACTGCGCATGGGGACGATTCACCGCGACGGTGCTGCTTGGCTACAATGAGAATTTCCTGACGTGTCGCCGCACCGGAGCATGTGACCAAATGAACGTCCCGGACGATTCGATGGAACATCTCGATAACCCTGCTGTAGAGGCAACGGTGACTCCAGGGCCGCCCTCTCGTCAGTCGTTTTTTCGAGAAACGCCCTGGCGGGCGAGTGACCTACTCATCGGTTTCGCACCATTGGTCGTGACTAGGGCGGCCTTCACCCTGATCGATCCGGCCATTTTTTCAGCGATTCCTTCCTGGATCTGGATGCCGTTGACCGTACTCTCCATGGCGTGGATGTTCGGCTTTCCGTTATGGATTGCCCGCCGCCGCCTTGCAAGTTTACCCCATCTCCCTCGTCGCCGCGCCTTGATTATGGAAGCGTCCTGGGCGCTGCTGGCTTCGCTGGCGATGTATGCAATTCTTGTCGTGTATTTCAGCCTCTTGGCTCATTTCTTCGGCGATTCGGCGATAACAGGCAGCCCCCTGGAACCCATTGCCCGGTCTCCAAACTGGTTCGAGCGGCAGGGATTCCTGGTCATGGTCTTAGCGATCGCCCCGGTCGCCGAGGAAGTGTTTTTCCGCGGTATGCTCCACAACTTCCTCCGGCAACGACTGCACGTGTTCGTCACCGTCCTGATCCAGGCGGTCGTCTTCGCGTGGATGCACCCCTTCGATCTGGCCCAGCGGGGCTTCGTTTTCATTGTTGGCGTGGGCTTGGGTTTGATTTACGAGTGGCGGAAAACTCTACTCAGTCCCATCCTGCTACACGCCTTTGTGAATGCCCTTTTCATGATATTATTTGCCTTGAACATCACGGTGGACGCGGACGCGCCACGACTCGGGGTCTTCGGTAAGTCGCGCGATCGTGGCTGTGAGATTACCACAGTTGTGCCGGGTAGTGCCGCCGAAGCGGCGGGTTTGAAAGCCGGTGACCTGATTACCGCCGTTGATGAGGAGCCGGTCGCGGACTTCGGTCGGTTGACGCGGATCATTCGCGGCAAAAAAGTCGGCGATCGGATTACCATCGATTTCATTCGGGAAGGTGAAGCAAAACGTGTCGAGGCGGTCCTGACGAAGCTCCGCGAGTGACTCAGTTCCAGCGGGGCCGCACGCCGAGCCGCAAGGTGTCGTGCCCGAGCCCCCTCGCGACGGCCTCGGCGACGCGTTCCAGGGGCTGCCAGTCCTCCACCAGCGATGGGAACGGGAACTCGGGGTGGGAGTCGAGGAACTCGATCGCGGCCTGGAGATGTCGAGGGGCGTAGTTGTGCAGGCCGCGGAGGGTCAGGCAGCGGCGGACGACGTGTTCCAGGGTGAGGGGAACGGGACGGGCGGGATACGTCGACCCCACGAGGATGAGCGTGCCGCCGAGCCGGACCAGGGGGTAGATCGTCTCGAACGCGTCGGGCGATCCGGTCAGCTCGATCGCCGCGTCGACGCCGTAGCCGCCAGTGGCCTCCAAGACGCAAGAGGCGAGCTCAACGGGCGGGACGGCGTGGGTCACGCCGAACGTCCCGGCGAGGGTGCGGCGAGCGGGGTCGAGGTCGCAGACGATGATGCCCGAGCAGCCGAGAATGCTGGCCCAGGCGGCGGCTGTCACGCCGAGCATCCCGCAGCCGATGATGAGCAGGGACCGGCCAGCCAGGTCGCCGGCCGCCTCGATCGTCCCGGCTACCGTGGCCGTCGCGCAGTTGGCGGGGCATGCGGTCTCGTCAGGGAGCCGATCCGGCACCCGGAAGATCGCCGAGCCGGGCGCCAGCAGGCAATGCTCCGCCAGGCCGCCGGTGAGCTCGCGACGGGGTGCCAGAGCCTCGTGGCCGTACTTGACCTTGCGTGCGCACTTCTGGGGCAGCGACCTCCCGCAGTAAAAGCACTGGCCGCAGCTCGCGACGATCGCCCAGGTGACGCGGTCGCCCAGGCCCATCGGCTGGCCGGCCGCGTCCCGCCGCGGGGCGGTCGGGCCAAAGGCCGCGATTCGGCCCAGAATCTCGTGGCCGAGGACCGTCGGCACCGGCTCCTGGCGACGTCCCTGCATCGTGTGGATGTCGCTGCCGCAGAGCGTGCACGCGACGACCTCCACCAGCACCTCGGAACCCTCGGGATCGGGGGTCGGGAACTCTTTCAACTCGAGCGGCAGCCCAGGGCCATGGAAGACGAGGGCACGCGAGGATCGGCTCACGACGCGGCTCCGGCGGACACCTCTTCTCTTCCCCGCGAGGAGAAGTAGACCCAGCCCAGCGCCAGGCCCAAGAAAGCCAGGACGGCAATCAGCCACGAGACGCCCGTGTAAAACCGGAGGAACGCTCCCTGCCGCGGCAGCGCCGACCTGCCGATCATCACCGCGGCGTAGCCAAGATAGCCGACGGCGTCGGCCAGATACATCAGGAAACCGAGGTTGCCGCGCTCGCGGGTCATGGCGATCAGCCGCTCGAAGATCGTCGTGTGGATCGCGACATAGGGCAGGTAAAGGCCCAGGCCCATCAGGACCATGAACGAGAATCCACCGAGCCAGGACTGGCCAAGCCCCGTGAGGGCGCAGACCATCAGCACCGCCCCGGACCCGGCCACCCCAAGCGAGACGAAGAACGCACGGCGGTTGTCCGCGATCAGGATACTCAGCCCGTTGGCGATCAGCACCCCCAGCGCCACCAACGTCTCCGATATGGCAAACGTCGCCGGGGTGACCTGCGTTCCGAGCGCCTTCCAGAGTTCCGGAGCGAAGTCGGCCCGGATGCTCCGGGCGATTGTGATCAACAGGTAGACGCCAATCATGGCGAAGAGCCCCGTCGCATAACGGCGCACCAGGGCTGCCCGCTCGTGCCGATCCATCGGCTTCCGCTCGCTCCGGCTCGCAACGTCGGCGTCGTCCGGCGTCGGGATCCGGGTGAGCATCCAAATGCAGGCCAGCAGCAAGGGCACGAACGCCAGGCCGGCCAGGGCGGGCATCCAGCGCTCGGTCACGCCGTTCTGGAGCAGCCACGTCCCGACCGACTTCGTCACCCCGTCGGCCAGGATGAAGCTCGCGCAGAGCCCGGCGGCCAGCGCTTCGGTCAGCCGTCTCCCTTCGAGGAACCCGATCACCATGCCGAAGACCATGCCCAGGGGCAGGCCGTTGAGGAACAGACAGACGACATGCAAAGGCGAAGGAGCCAACGCGAACAGGACCAACGCCGCCTCGGCCATTGCGATCAACACCAAGATCGCCGTCGCTCGCCTCTCCGGCCTCATCTCCGCGACCACCCGGATGCCGATGACCTTCGACAGCGTATAGCCCAGCACCTGCGCCGTCACCAGGGCCGTCTTTTCGTCGACCCCCCAGACCATGCCCCCCGGATACGTCGCCGCCGTGAACGGCTTGCGGAAGGCGTACATGCAGAAGTACGCCCCGAACGCCGCCGCCGCGGACCAGACTGCCCACGCCAGCATCGACCGCCGATCCTTCCTCAGCGCCAGCCCGAGATCAACTTGGATCATCGCCAAGTCTCTTCCACGAATGCGTCCTCTCCCCGATGTTCGCCAATCTGGAATAGAGTAACACACGAACGACGGCCGCGTGCTCGAAGCGATCCTCCTGGACCCGAAACGAACCGCGACAGCGGATCGATCGATCCCGGCGATCTTCGGTCCCTCATGGTTCTGTCCAGCGCGATCCGGATCGTTTACTTGTGGCCCGCGGTATCTACCAGGTATAGCACTGCATCTCCGCGGAATGGCGGACGGAACGACTGCGAGGATGACCCGGCGGCAATCGGACTTTGAGATGTCGTCGTTCCGGTCGCGGGGTTGAACCATTCGACCGCCAGCATCCGCGAGCTCGGCATCGCCGAAAGATCCATCGTGAATGAGCCCTCCGAAGGAGCGTAAACCAGGTACTCCGCGCCGACGGATGGGGTCTGCGCAAGGCAGTAGCGTGTCGAACAGAGAGCGCTCCCGGGAGTGACGTTGGCCAGATTGAGCTTGCGTGAATATCGCACGATATATCCGAGATTGTTCCGGAAATTCTCCCAGCGTTGATCCGGCACACTCCCGATGCCGTTGATGGGAGAACGACACAGGTTCCGCTTCTGGCGTGGGTAGTAAACCAGGTACGGGTCCATGAACAGGACCTGGTTGCCAGTCATGAAATTTTCCCATGCATAGTTTCGGTTCTTCTCAGGGGTATCGTTCCACATCCCGAAGTAGCTGTGGTCGCTGTCATTGATGTTGACCTTGCAGGAGGGCTTGCCGGTTCCGCACGACCTGGTGGGAGAAACCCAGGCCCACGGGGCGACCCAGTCCGCATCCGAGTTGTAGATTATCGAATCCGTGGGGCCATCGAGCGCTCCGTATCCGATGGGATGTTGATAGCGCTTTCCTTTTTCGTACTCCCGCACAAAGGAAATCAAGTGGTTATTCCACCAGGTTGAATTGATCGGCGCTTCTTCGGAGACGATCCAGAGCACGTTCGGCAAATCGTTCAAAGTGTCGATGGTTTTTTTCACGTAGGCGTCTTGGAAATCGGTGATGGCGTTGGGCGTGGTCATGGTCACGGAGCTGACAGCGGTCGCCGGCGACCCGCCCCGGTAGCCGTCATCGACTCCATTGACATTGTTGGGACCAGAGAAAGCGTAGCCGTCGGTTGGACAACGAAAACGCAACAGGAATTCGCCTGAGAACAAATAGACGCCGGCATAGATGCCGGCACTGCCCAGGGCCTGCACCCGCGTGCGCAATCGATCGAAATAGGTCTGGTCGAACTTCGTGAGATCGAATTTCAATCCACCGTCGGTTGCCAGCTCAGGGCCGGTCCTCATCCAGGGCCACGGGCTTACGGTGAAATCAGGCGGAGAAGTCTCGGTACTCGGCAGACCGTGGAATTTCGGCAGCTCGGTGAACCAGAGCAAAGTGAAGTTATGTCCATGCGCCTTGAGGAACTGGACGAAGGCGTCGAAGTCCAACGGTTGGATAGTCCCATTCGTTCCCCAATCCTGGAGCGTATTCCACGTCTGCGATCCGCAGAGGACAAGCGGCTTGCCACTCGGATCCTCGAAGTAGTTCGGATTCTTGGAAGCTCTGAGTGGCCCGTTGATTGGGGTCAGTTCCGCTTCGGTCCTGCCGCCGCCGGCGCCTCCGTCCCCAGCCGAGGCGGAGAGGCCGCCGAGTGAAAGCACAAGGACTGTTGCCGTCCAGATCGCGAAGATTCGAGACATTGTGGTCACTCCTTCCGGTCATCCCCGATCAGTCGTTGTAGGCTCCGCGGGCTGCGATCGTTATTCGGCCAAGCCGCGACCTCGATCTTTGCGACCGCGCCGCGGGGCATCAAGGTCCGTCTCTCCCGCGATTCCGATTTGCGGTGGGATGAACGAATTGGTGCGCATCGATGACCACCGCCCTTCCAGAAGTCGGCTCCCAAAGAAATCGCGGCCAACATTGGGGACCGGGGCCTCGCTTCGCTCTGCGAGCCGGCCACCCGCGCGTTTTCTGACCGACCGGAGGTTAGTCAGCGAGGCGTCAGCGAGCCTTTTTTCTGCTCCGATGCGGCATTGTGAACGGGTTGCCCCTTACATCACCCACCGCTCACTCGCAAAGGACGGAAACCGGGACGCAGTTAGTATTGAACACGGACGCGATTCTTATCGAGAGCAATCCGCTGCTCAGGCTCCTGGGCAAACTGATCGCGTCCTGGTTTCAGTCCCAGCCGCCACCGCAGGAGGCGGCCGCGGTCCGGCCGGCGTTTGAAGTTGGCTGCCCCTTCCGGTAGGCTAGCCTGGAGCGAGTCCGTTTCGGGAATTGCCGTCAAGCGAAAAGGCGAATGCAAGCACCAACAGCCGCGGATCTGATTTACAATCTGCTCGTGCAACAGGCTCTCGAACAGGCCTGGAATGATTCACTCCCTGGCGACCCGGATCAGCGGCACGAAGAGGGTGGCTGGATCTACATGGATAACACGAGTGGCATTGTGGTGGTGCGCCGCGCTCCTGCGGGTGCGCAAACGACCTTGGATTTGAGTACGCCGCCAGTCGTGCCGGTAGCGTCGTCGTCGCCACGTTCCACACCCACCCCAACCCGAGTGCCGAGGGTGTGAGCCCGGTCCAAGCGCGGCCGACACGCAATCGGCGTGGCTTTTCGGCGTACCATGCCTGATCTGCGCCGACGACGGCATTCATACAACGGGATCTGCTTCGCGCTGGGGCGGGCTGACCAGTGGTTCTGGTTATCCACCCTGACCAAATAGCCTCCTTCGCCGGAGAGAAGACCATGGGAAACAGTGTGGTGGGCCTTGCTGGCGACCAGGTACTGGCCATTGCCCAAGCAGATGCAGCACGATTGTACCGGGACTTGTCCGTGTACCGGATTCAACTTGTGCTGGAAGACGACGGCTGGCACGTCGATTACGAACTGAAGAATCCCAGGCTCAAAGGCGGTGGGCCACATTACATCATCGATGCCCACACGGGAGCCGTCATCGCCAAGCGGTATGAGCAATAAAGTCGCCGAGCCGGCCGCTCCAGCAGACGGGGGCGGCGATCGTGGCTTCTGGGACTTCAACGATTCAGCTCGCGGCCACCGTTGAGTTGCAACGTTCGCTACGGCCGCTCGCCTCCGGTTCTCCAGAAAGACCCCGCCGCAACCCGGCTTCCGAGCCCCGAACGCCCGCCAAAAAAGCTCGAACCGCTATTTCCCGTCCGCATTTCGCTATTTCCACGTCCGCATTCATTGTAGGAAAGCTTCCTCTCTAGAGCCTCCGTTTGCAAAGTCGGGGATGCCGTTACTTGACCCGATTGTAGCCGGTCAAGGCTACCACGAAGCCGTCGTCAACGATCAGCGTACCTACTTGCTCCTGCCTCGGGTCGCGCGTAATGTCAGAAGCGCTGGCATTCGAGGACGGATCTCGCATCCCCCTCGTGTCGAAAGCTTACAATGCAATCTGCACCGCATAAAGGGATTCATCAATGAACGCTTCCAACGTGGAAGATGAAGGAAAAGAACAGCTTATCGCAACAGACGCGAAGATTGATTCGGTCCCCGCTGCGACTCCGAGTCCGGCTGCTAACGTCAAGGCGCTGATCGTTGGCATACTCCTTGCGGTGGTGGGCGCCTGGATCGCGGCGAATCTCGCGGACCGGCTTCGCTTCATCGAGAATGTCGACAGCGGTGTCAAGCTTCCCGGACTGAGACTCGCGCATCACGCAACGAGACTCAATATTGGGCGAGCAAGTCAAAATGCGGCCGTGGCGTATGCGCTGCTCGGTGCCATTCTGTCGCTCATCCTCGGTGTGACCGCCGGATGTTTCCTGGGGCGTTTTTCGATACCTCGTGTTTTGGCCGCCGGTCTCGCGGGCATCGTGCTCGGAGCTTCCTTCGGCGCGGCGAGTTCCTATGGACTCACTCCCATTTATTTTCACCGATTGGGAACGGCGGATATCACCCTTTCATTACTCATCCACCTGGGAATCTGGACGGCCGTGGGAGCAGCGTCGGGCGTTGCTTTCGGAGTTGGGTCGGGAAGTCGAGACGTGCTCGTCCGGTCCTTGGTCGGAGGAATCACCGGCGCTGCTCTGGGAACGCTCCTATTCGACATATCTGGCGCCTTCTTGCCGCTGGCACGTACCGAACGGCCACTTTCGGAAGAGGCCGGCACGCGACTGGCGGCGAACATCGTCCTGTGTTTATGCGTGGCGATCGGGATCGTGGTTGTCGCGTCTCAGAAAACTCGCGTCACGGCCAACAAGGCTTGACGCCGATGCTTTTCTTCATGAACTGGCGGATGACCGCCAGCGAACAATGCAGCGGCGCCTCCCGCGCAGGTACGCGTGGCGGCCGATTCTGGTAAAATCGGAGCGTAGACCCAAATTCATGACCTGAAGAGGGCGCCTTGACCCAAGCAGATCCGAAGCCGTACGGCTCGTCGTCATCAGCTCGCGACTTGGCCGAGCCGTTCGCGACGTCACAATCCGCACGCGAGAGATCGAATTCTCGCGATCGAGACACCGGCAACCGCGCGGGAACACGCGACGGCCTCAATCGCTTGCGCGTTTGGATCTGGCGATTCTTCCTATGCGTGGTTGCCTTGGCGGTAGGCTACGGTGGTCTGCGGGCTGTGCGACTCGGGCCGACAAATCCTGACGAGATCTGGAAACAGGCCGAAGCGGACTTGGAGAATGGAAAGTTAGGGTCGGTTGATAGGGCGCTCGAGCAACTCAGCCGACTGCGGAAACCGGACCCGTCGGACTGGTTTCTACGTGGCCAGCTCGCCGTCGTCCGGCATCATGGCGACGACGCGATCGATTTTCTGTCGCGGGTGCCCGACGACCATCACTTGGCACCCCGGGCGCGGTTGCTGGCCGGTCAGACCGAGCTGAGGCGCTCCCGCGTCCGGTTCGCGGAGGAGTGGCTCATTGCCGCGACTAGACTTGATCCCCGGCTCGTGCAGGCTCACCGCGAGCTGATTTACATTTACGGCACGCAACTTCGCCGCAACGAGTTGAATGCCGAATTCATCGCATTGTCACAGCTATCGAACCTTACGTTCCATAATGCCTTCCAATGGTGTCTGCTGCTAAGTATCTCATGGGAGCCGGCCAAAATGCTCGCAGGGCTGGAGCGGTATATTGAGGCCGATCCCGACGACCGCTGGTCGCGGCTGGCCCTTGCGGATAACTATCGCAGAATGGGCAGCTCGGACGACGCACTGGCGGCGCTAGTCGGTCTTCCGCGGGACAAACCCGAGGTGATCGACATGTTGGCCCGCATCGAGCTCGATCGGCAAGACGTGAACCAGGCCGAGAAGCTGGTTGCGACCGGACCGGATGATGATCCACTCTTGGCGCGACTGCGCGGCCGGCTGGCGCTGCGCGGGGCGACGCGAAGTCTGCGCAACACCACTTCCGGATCGCGCTCGGCGCCGACCCGCTGTGTCGCGAAGCCCTGTTTGGCTTGACGGCGGCTCTGCAACTTTCCGGTGATCCCGAAGCGGCTGAGCCTTACCGCCGGTCGGCCGCCAACCTCGACCGGCTCAACTCACTGGTCCAGCGTGCCGCCGCACTCAAAGAGCAAAAAGATGCAAACCTGATGCGCCAGTTCGGGACCGCTTGCGCGGCCCTCGAGCTCAACGACCTGGCCTCCGCTTGGTTTAAGCTGGCGATCGCCGCCGACCCACTGGATTCCGAGTCTCAGCAAGCCCTCTACCGGCTGACGCATTCCACGAACGGACGGCCTTAGAGCGGCTAACTCATGAGTTGCGCACAGCGCGACTGAGACGTCCATCATACTAGCCCGAAGCGTCAGCGAGGATTCCGGCGAGTGCCCCCTCGCTGACGCTTCGGGCTAGTGTGGCCCCGTGAGCCATCCGAGCGTGAACCGCTCAAGCGGCGAACCAACGCGGGCTGAACTCTTGCGGTAAGGCCAATTCAAGTTCGATGGATCACATCAATAAGCATCTGAGCTGATCACTTCGCCATTCGCCTTTGTAGAAAGTGCCCACCAGATCGGTTTGCTGATGCTGTTCTTGATGAACTGAACGTGGCCGTCGGCCATCGTCACATTCACTCCGCCTGGGTGGTTGCTCGTCGCGGGTACCGACCAAGACTCGTCCGTGTTGTTGCCGACGCTACCGCTGTAGCTACCAGGACCTGTTCGGGCTCCGTTGAAAATCGATTCGTTCGGCGTTTGAACCGAGTTGAACATCGTCATTCCAGGGATGCCGATGATCCACCTGTAGCCACGATAATCGACGACCTTGTTGGGACTGGTTAATAGCGTCTTATACTGCAAGAAAATGGCGGCAATCGCCTGAATATCACCCTGTACAGTGGGGAGCGCATTGGGGATCGCGCTGACGTCGTAAACGCGACCACTCGCCGCTACATAACTTGCCGGGGTAAAGCACATGTTGCCGCGATACAGGGGATTTCCACCGTACGCCGCATACCGCTGGTAACCCGAAGCACCGTATCCGACGAGTTGCTCGGCGAAAGCCATGGTATTGCTCGTACCGTCGGTCACGCTCTGGATGCCGTATGACTTCCAGATGGTGAAGATACCAGTCGTATCAGAATGGTTTCGATTAGGGACTGAGCTGTTTACTTGGTCATAGGGCATGTAAGTCGTGGTGCCGTAGCAACCTGCGTAGTTGCACAGATCCTGAATGCCCGAATATGGATCGGACGGGCAGAGGAATGCGTTCAGCCTGGTGTTGTAAGCAGTGTTGGCCTGAGGTTGCGCAACACCGAAACCGGTGTCCGGGCAGAGTAACAAATTGCAGGTGTTGTACACCACCTGTTGCTCAAGAAACGGCAGCATCATGGCGAAGCTGCTGTAGTTTTCCCACTCGTAGGGGCCAGAAGCCGTGCCCGGGCCGTTGGCGGTCGGATCCATCTGCGGAGTTCCGCCCATCGGAAACGCGTTGTTTGCCGAGAGGTAATTGTGCAGGGCCAGCCCGATCTGCTTCAGATTGTTCGTGCACTGAATCCGCCGGGCCGCCTCGCGCGCTGATTGCACGGCTGGAAGCAAAAGCGCGATCAACACTGCGATGATGGCGATGACCACCAGCAGCTCGATCAGAGTAAATCCTTTTTTGGAAGTGCGAAACATGGGTAGCCTTTCGTGTGGACGCAACGTCACAGAAGCACACACATTCGTAGGCAGAGACCTTGGTTGCGAAGGATCCTTCGGCCTGACTTGACCGCCGGACTGTTGAAAGAGTCCCTGATCCGTTTTCCGATTGGACCGGAGCAGGAACGCCGAGATACGGACACCTTGCTGTCATTTCGATTGAAGCGACTGCGCCTGGGAGTAATCTAACCCTCGAGAACCCCGCTTTTCTCAGTGACTCATCGACCGGCAAGACAAGCTTTCGAGCTTATCTCTTGCGAGCAGTCTTGCCTGTCTTCTGGCCTTGATTTGCGCGTCCAACCTTCGCTTCTTATATTGGGCTTTGACTTCCGCTGTCTGCTCCGCATCGATCTGCGGTGTTTCCTCGAGCATTCCATCTGCCGGCTTACCACATCCGCTCAGACCGCCCAAGCATATTGGCAGTAATCCAAAGGCAACTACCACCGAGAAACGTGAGCAGAGAATGCGCACAACTGACTCCTCTCAACAAGCGGAAAATCTCTCACAAGCGTGATTGAAGCGGCTACACCATACGAACGCTACGCAACCCAAACAGAGAAGTCAGAGCGCATCTAACCGGCAGACTATAACGCTGGATTAAGAAGAAACGCCGATGTTTTCATATAGAATTCGCGAATAAATGTGGTAAGCTCGGTTCATCAATGGATAGCGTGAAAACCCGTGGGTTTTGCACGACCCGGCGCGAATGCCCGGATACTAGCCAGATGGAAGAGCGGATTGCAAACAAAATCTTGGCAAAAACGCCGCTACGTGCATTCTTGGATTGGCAATTCGATTCCAGCCGTGCCGAAGACACCAATCGCAATCCTGGGAACGAGATCTGAATGATTCTGACGAGGTGACCGCTTGGCGAATCGGCTCTGAGTCGCGGTCAGGGGGGGAACCGGCTCGGGAGCAGAGGGCCTTTGGTCCATTGGTCGAGGCTCGCGCGCAGTCGGCGGAGTGTGTCCTGGACGGATGGATCCTGGGCGAGGTTGTGCTGTTCGCGGGCGTCGTCGGTGAGATGGTACAGCTGTTCGCCGACTTCGACTTCGCGGCGCATGTAGGACCACTCCGAATCCTTGAGTGAAGCTCTTGGCGGGAGAGGTGCGGAAAGGCCCCAGTAGTTGCGGTTGTTGGGGTCGTTCGGGACAAGTTCGGATAGACTTGCGGGCTGGACGCCGCCCGACGCGGGGGATGGGTTTTTCCAGAACCTTGTGAGGGAATCGCCCGGGAAAGATGAGCCTGTTGTAAGACCTGCCATATCGACGATCGTGGCGGCGATGTCGCGCAGACTTACGGGGTCGCGGATGGCTAATCCGGTGGCCGTTTTCATTTTGGATGGCGGGATGATGAGTAGCGGTACGCGCACTTCAGTATCAAACAGGCTGGAACCGTGGCAAAAGATATTCGCATGTTCGCCGAAGCTTTCGCCGTGGTCGGAAACGACGATCAGCCAGGTGTGTTCGAGAATGCCGCGTCGGTCGAGCGTGTCGATCAGTTTACCGACCTGTTCGTCGAGATCGGCAATGCAGTCGTCGTAGGCATCGGAAGCGAAGGCAACGCCAGAGGGTGACACGGCGGTTTTGTCCATATCCTGCCAATGATCAATAAGTATGCGTTTATAGTTGTCGTCGGGCTCGGCGCCGAAACGACGGAGCCTTCCGGGCTTGAGCACATAACGGTAATGAGCGTCGAAATAGTTCAAAAACGCGAAGAAGGGGCGATCGGGCTGGTCACGCTTGGAGAGCCAATCGAGGAGTTCTCGGTTCACTTCGGCTGCGTCTTTGCGGTTGCTATCGAGCGATTCGTGGATGAATTCCACGGCGTCAAAACAGCCGATGTATCGGAGAATGTCCTTGGTGAAGTAGATCACGACTTCGTAGTTTTCGAGTGCGCGACTGACCATGACGCAGGTCTTGAGGGCCGTGAGATTGGGGAATATATAATCTTCATAATGTGTAAAGCCACGGGACAACCCAGAGCCGGAGCCACAGAACGACGTATTGGCGATGAAGCCGGCGGTTGCGTAGCCGTGATTTCCGAGGAACTCGGCGATCGTGGGCTTTTGGTTATCGAACGGGGTGAGCCAGCCGAGCGAGAGTTCGTGAAGCCACCGGCCTGTAAACATGCTCGCATGTGACGGAAGCGTCCACGAGGATGTGGATCGGGCGCAGTCGAATCGGATACCGCGGGTGGCGAGTTCGTTGAGAGTGTTGGTCGTGGCTCGGTTGTAGCCGTTAACGCTGGCGTGGCTGGCGGCGACGGTGTCGAGCACCAGCAAGAGAACGTTCGGCGAGCCGGGCGGTGGAAGCGGTCTGGCGTTTTCAGCGACCTGTTTGGAGTGATCGCGATACCAGACAGAACCAGCGAGGATTGCCACGATGGTCAATGGCAGTGGGAATCCGGCAAGGAGGAAAGGGTGAAATCGCCAGCGGTTGCGTTCGATGATCGGGACGATCCTCACGGCGATTCCGGCCGCCATCAGCAGCAAGGCTGTGGTATAGATCTTGGGAAGCGCCGCCAGGAGCGCGGGGAGAAGCGTGAAGGCGGCGAGCGCGCGAGTGAAGAGCCAGCGGCCGCGGTGAGGCCAAATCAGCACGACAGCGGAGCCGATCACTGCCAGCGCGATGAAGATGCAAAGGTTGGCAACCGGGATCAGCCATACGAAGTGGTGGCTGAGTTTGAGGATCTGGTCGGCATCGAAGAGACGCTTGCGAAGTAGGATGGCGGCGACTTCTAGCAAGCCGGCAACCAGTCCGCACCAGGCTGACAGCGCGATGATCGTTGGGAGCGTGGGCCGGAATTGGGAGGGACCGGATCTGTCGAGCCGATCGCACTGCCGGTGCTGGTGTCGACGGGGGTCGAACTGGTCATCGGCGTTCGTCGGATACGGGGCGCGGGTTGCGGGTTGACGGGATCATGTTCGCCTTGCGTTTCGTCGGTATTCGTGATCGAAGATCTTGAGTGATCAGCCTATCAGCAGCGAAAACGACTGGCAAGTTGAAATGAAGTCCCGTTTCGAGCCAGGGCGTGTTGGAGTATCGCTACTTCAGCGGGATCGTGGCTTTGGATATGATAGTGTCGAAACGTGGCGAGATGGATGGAGATTGTTGGGACGGTGATGGCAGCAACGACCGCGGCGGAGCAATCGGGCAGAACGGACAAACCACCGCGGTGGAGAGCGCTGGGAGTTGGCTTGCTGGTGGGTGCTGGTCTGATAGTCGGTGGCTGGATCTGGTGGAGTGATCGTCGTTATAAGGACGCGATGCTCGAGATTGAAGATCAAGTGGCTAGGGGCCGATATTCGGCGGCTTGCCGGAATCTCGAGGCACTGCTGGTGCGGAAGGCGGACGTGAACGGGGAGCTTCGTTATCTGTTGGGATGGTGCGAGCTGCGCGGGGGCATATCGAGGCATCGGAAAAAGCGTGGGCGAGTGTCGTGCCCGGGACTGAGTTCTCGGAACGCGCGATCTTGGGCCGGATGCGGCTGTTGCAGGAAAACGGAAGGCTTGCCATGGCTGAGCGGCTTGTGAGCGAAGCCGCCAGGGATCAGCGGAACAATCGAACATCGCTAATGGTCGGGCTCGTTCCGATCATGATCGATTTGGGCCGGCAGGATGAGGCGACCGAGCTGATTGAGGATCGGTGGGAAGACTTGAACGCCCTTGGGCAGGGAGCGCTCGACCCGGCGATCAAACTTCTGCTTCGGCACGTTGAAGTGACCACTGGGGCGGCGGCGATCGATGCGGTGCGAACCTCACTGGACGAGGCCGCGAAGCTCGCCCCCGACGATGATCGGGTGTGGCTGGGACGAGCAAACCTGGCGATCCGCACCGGCGACATGAAAGACGCGGAGCGGTGGCTGGACGAATGCGAGAAGAAACGGCCGGACGATCGCGCCGTTTGGCGGGCACGACTGAAATGGGCCATGGCAACAGACCGCATTGACGCTGTGGAACGCGCCATGACGCACCTGCCGGATGTCGCGTCACTCTCCGCGGAGCAGCACCGAATCAACGCGTGGCTTGCCGGCCATCGCGGTGATTTCGCGAAAGAGCGCTCGGAGCTGGAGCTGTTGATTGCGGCTGACCCTGGCGACCTCTCGGCATTTGATCGTTTGATCGACCTCCACAAGAAAGGGAGCCAGCCGGCCTTGGCGGCCGAGGTTTTTCAGAATAGGAATGCCGTGCGTGAACTGCTGGGTCGGTACATGATGCTGCATGGCCGGAAGCAACCGATTCGCGACGCTGAAGAATTGGCACGGATTGCGGAGCAGCTTGGGCGCGGGTTTGAGGCGCGAGGGTTCTTGACGATTGCGGTTTTCCAGGAGCCGGGGCGCAAGGACTTGAGGGAGAAGCTGCGGACAATCGATTCCAGGTTGCGACGCTAGACGCGGGTTGGATGCAGACGATGTCCACGAAGCGAGGAACTTTTCGATGTGACTTCAATCGATGTTAGGTTCCCAATAATTTTGTATTATATGACTATCGCCAATGAAATCGCAGTTGAGCCGGCGCGGTTGTGTCCGCCGCGCAGCCTACTTTGCCTGGCGTTGGGGCGGGCGCGGTGATCTTGATCGGGACCTGGATCGGTTTGATCGCGGGCTTCGGCGACGTTGGCTTCCTGGTGATGAACAGGCGATTTATTTTTCGCGACTTCTATCACCTCGGGGCGGACTTCCCCTGGATTGTACCTTCGGGCGTGATGGTCATGGTACTTGTGCCCGCGCTCTTGATCGCTTTGTTCGCGAGGATCCGCGGGTCGGTACGGCTGGGCGTGCCGGTGCTGTTGCTTTCGTTAGTGGGGTTCCTTGATCTGTGCGCAAGGCTTCGGCTCGAGCTGTGGGCGACGTTGATCATATCCATTGCGATGGCCGTTCAGTCGGTTCGACTGGTACGGGCGCGAAGCGCGGGGTTCTTGCGGTTGGTGCGGCGTACGGTTGGATGGCTGATGGCGATCCTGGTCGGGACCATGTTCGTGTCCCTCGGCGGACGCGTCTGGTCGGAGTATCGCCAGCAAGCGACCTTGCCGCCGGCAGCGGCGGGCGCGCAGAACGTGCTCTTGGTTGTCTGGGACACGGTGCGTGCCGCCAACACGAGTTTGCATGGGTATGGCCGAGTGACCACGCCAAACCTGGAGCGGTTGGCACGCCGCGGAGTGCGGTTCGAGCGGGCGTTCTCGACGTCGTCCTGGACTTTGCCTTCACATGCAAGCATATTCACTGGGCGCTGGCCTCACGAGTTAGGCGGCGGACTGGAAGGCGCCGTTGCGGGACGGTGTGCCGACGCTCGCGGAGTTCCTGGCTGCGCACGGGTATGATACGGCGGGGTTCGTGGCGAATCTCGATTATTGCGGCCGGGAGACAGGGCTGGCTCGCGGGTTTGCTCATTACGAAGATTTTCCGCTGAGCGTCTTCGATACCTTCACCCGCTACGTGGCGCTGGGCCGGAGGATCGACGTCTCGTCGTGGGTGTCTTACCTTGACTCGCTGGTCGAGAAACATACCGGGCGCTGGCATGACCTGATCCTGCGCGGACGAGAGCACGCCAAGAGCGCGGATGCCATCAACGGCGCGTTTCTGAGATGGTTGGGAAAGCGGCCCAAGACCGGGCGGCCGTTTTTCGCGTTCCTGAATTACAACGACGCGCATAGCCCGTACGAAGTTGCGGACCGGTCGATCCCTGGCTTTGGTCGCCGGCCCGCGACATCGTCGCAGCGGCAGATATTGCAGGGGTTCACCGTGCTGGACAAGATGACACTTTCAAACGAAGACGTGCGCATGGCCATTGATGTTTATGACGATTGCATTTTTTATCTGGATCGCCGGCTGGAATCATTGCTTGATGAGCTGAGCCGGAGGGGAGTGCTCGAGAATACGCTGTTGATCGTCACTTCGGATCATGGCGAGCACCTGGGGGATCACCGGTTGTTCTTCCACGGATGTAGCTTGTACCGGCAGGTTGTGCAGGTGCCACTGGTGATCGTGGGTAAGAAGGGAATACCGGTGGGTCGGACGGTCGCCGAGCCCGTGAGCTTGCGCGATCTGCCGGCCACGGTGATCGACCTGCTCGGTCTGGGTCCGGACCATCCGCTGAGCGGCCGATCGGTGGCACGGTACTGGCAACCGCGAAAACAGGAGAGCGTTCGCGTTCTGCCTGATCCGGTGCTGATGGAGGCGACGAAGCCCGTGCTGCTCACCAACGGCGGACGGGAGCCCGCCGCCAAGGGGCCGATGAAGTCGCTTGTCGTGGCAGGGATGCACTACATCCAGATGGCGGACGGGTCGGAAGAGTTGTACAACATCGACTCAGACGTCGACGAGAAAAACAATCTCGCCGCTGATGTCAATATGTTGCCGGTTCTTTTTGAGTCGCGGAATCTGCTCGGGCTGATGCTCCGGAGGCGATAAGTTACTCCGGTACCGCAAGCCACGGATCATTGTCGTAGTGGGGTTGCGCCGAGTTCGTTCGTCAATTCGTCCCCTTCACACAATCTTCGCGTTCGAGAGATATCATCCGGCCAGCGCGCTGGTTACCCTTGCATACTCTATTGGTTGGTTTCCCTTTTCGTCCCCGCAAAGGATCGTCACCATGTCAACCTCTCGACGAGACTTCATCAAGCAAGCGGCGATATTGTCCGGGATCGGTGCCACGGGGCTGTTCCCCGAGTCAATTCGGCGGGCGATGGCGATCGAGCCCCAACCCGGAACCACCTTCCTTGATGCCGAGCACATCGTCATCTTGATGCAGGAGAACCGGTCCTTTGACCATACGTTTGGCACGCTCCGCGGCGTGCGCGGGTTCAACGACCCTCGGGCGATCACACTGCCCAACGGAGACCCCGTGTGGCGCAAGCGGACAAAGAGGGGAATCGCTTCCTTCCCTTCCGGCTAAACATCAAGGACACCAAATCGACCTGGATGGGCTCTCTGCCGCATTCGTGGACGAACCAGGTCGATGCCAGAAACGATGGCCGCTACGACCAATGGCTGGATGCAAAGCACTCCGACGAAAAGGCGTTCGCCGGAATGCCGCTGACGCTGGGATACTACACGCGCGAGGACATTCCATTTTACTACGCGCTGGCGGACGCATTCACCGTCTGCGATCAGAACTTCTGCTCGTGCCTCACCGGCACGACTGCCAACCGTCTGCATCTCTGGACAGGCACCATCAGGGCGAAGCAATCCTCGGATTCGTTCGCTCACGTCTTCAACGAGGATGTTGACTATGGCCGCTGGGCAAGCTGGCCGACGTTCCCCGAGCGGCTCGAAGATCTTGGTGTCTCGTGGCGGATCTACCAGAACGAGCTGAGCCTTGAATCGGGCCTCGAAGGCGAGCACGACGCCTGGCTTGCGAACTTCACCGACAATCCAATCGAGTGGTTTGCGCAGTATGGCGTGCGTTTCGCGGCGACGCACCGCGAATACATCCTCAAGCGGCTGGGCGAAATCCCCAGGGAGATCAGCGCCAAACAGGCCGAAGCCGCATCGGCAACGGGGGAGCACCGCGATCGCGTCAAGAAGGAGATTTCCGAACTGGAGAAGACGCTCGCTCGGTTTCAGTCCGAGCAGGCCGAGTTTTCCCGGGAGCGATTCGAATCGCTTCCGGATCGGGCCAAGCGGCTGCACGATCGGGCCTTCACGATCAACTCGGGGGATCCCGACTTCCGAAAGTTGACCGAACTCGCCTACCGGGACGGCGACATCGACCGCCGTATGCTCATCCCCAAAGGCGATGTGTTGCACCAGTTTCGCAAGGACGTTGGCGAGGGCAAACTGCCCACGATCTCGTGGCTGGTGCCGTCCGAACGATTCTCCGATCACCCCAGCTCCGCGTGGTACGGCGCCTGGTACCTCTCGGAGGTGTTGGATATCCTGACCAAGAACCCGGCGGTCTGGAAGAAGACGATCTTCATCCTCACCTACGACGAAAACGACGGCTACTTCGACCACGTGCCTCCGTTTGTAGCACCCGACCCCGCCCGGCCCGAAACCGGTCGCGTCTCGAAGGGGATCGACGCGGGGCTGGAGTACATCTCCCTCCAGCAGGACCGGGTGTGGCACCCGGGTCAAGTGCGCGGCAGCTCGATCGGGCTGGGGTACCGCGTGCCGATGGTAATCGCTTCGCCCTGGAGTCGCGGCGGGGCAGTGTGCTCACAGGTATTCGACCACACCTCCGTGCTGCAGTTCATAGAGAAAGTGTTATCCCACAAGACCGGTAAGAAAGTCGAAGAGCCCAACATCAACCGCTGGCGGCGAGCTGTGTGCGGCGACCTTACCTCGGCCTTCAAGTCGGCGGACGGCTCTCCTTCGTCTCTGACGCCGCTTGATCGCGACCAGTTTGTGACGCAGATCCACGGGGCACAGTTCAAAGACCTGCCCAAGGGCTATCACTCCCTGAGCGACTCGGAACTCGTGGACCTGCGGCGGAGTCTGGTCGGTTCGCCGCTGCTCCCCAAGCAAGAGAGCGGCGTCCGTCCTTCGTGCCCGCTTCCCTATGAGCTCTTTGTTTCCGGTTCACTGAACTTGGCGCGGAATGAACTCGTCATCCGGTTTCAGGCGAAAAACGATCTCTTCAAAGACAAAGCCGCTGGGGCCCCGTTCACAGCCTACGCGTTTACGACAGGTGGTGGGTATGTCTGTCGGAACTACGCCGTAGACGCGGGGGACGTCATTGAGGATTCGTGGAAGCTTTCCGATTTCACCAACGGTGAGTACCACGTTCGTGTGTATGGGCCCAACGGTTACTTCTGGAAGTTCAGCGGCAGCGCCGAAGATCCGATGCTCGAAGCTCAACTCGCGCCTGCTCCTCGCGGCACTGAGTCTGCAGACGTGGAAGTTCTGCTCGGCTCGACTTCGGCAGGCACTGGAATCACCGTCTCCGTCCTCGATAATTCGTATGGCAATGCCGAACAGACCAAGCAGGTTGCGGCTGGCGCCAGGGGCTCTATCCGCGTTTCCACGGCCAAAAGCCATAGGTGGTACGACCTGAGCCTTCGAGTGACAGGGGCGGAGAAGTTCGAGCGTCGATTCGCGGGCCGCATTGAGACTGGGGCTTGGGGTTTCAGCGATCCGAGAATTGGCTCGGCGTAGTCGGAGTATTCAGGAGATTCCTCGCCCATCATCACCGAGTCGATCGAGAAGACCGACACTAACCCGAAGCGTCAGCGAGGGATGCCGCAAGTCCCTTGCGGCATGACGGCATGCCCTCGCTAACGCTTCGGGTTGGTATGTGCCGCGAGCTGCACACTGCGGACCTGGAACGGCGCGTGCCGGGTATCTTGGTGGGGTTTAGCGAGAAGTCTCGTATTCAGGGCCGAGTTCCGGGGACAGCATACGTGATTGTCACACCCAGCACGAGTTCCAGGAACAATAAATGTAATCAAATGCTCATGGAACCGGCGAGCGTGTTCGTCCTTGGCGTGGACCGCCAGGGCGCGGATGCCGGCGATGTCGGCGGCCTGGACCGTGCGCAGCATCGCATCCTTCAGCAGACCCGCACCGATCCCTTGGCCTTGCGATCCGCTGCTGACCGCCAGCCGGGCGAGCAGCATGATCGGCACGGGGTGGCGGGCCAGGCCCTTGGTTAGTCGGTCGGCGCATCCTGATAAGCCACTTCGCCCACTGCCAGCGAGTAGTAACCGACAACTTTCTCCCCGGAAAGTGCTACGTAGGTTTGAGCGGCACCTGCGCGAAGGTTGACCAGGGCGAATCGCGAGAGGAAGCGGTTCAGCTCCTCCTGTGCCGCAGTCGAAGCCGGAAACAGCGTGATCGGCCCGGAGCTTCTCGATCCGGAGTGGATCGGTCATCGTCAATCGCCGCGCTCAAAGACGCTCGGTTCCTTGAGCAGGCAGCCGAGGCGGGGGATTTCGCGGGAAGGGGCGTCGAGCGCTTCCATGAACGCCTTCCAGCGTTCGGCATCGAGGCCGAAGCGGGTCCGGTCCGCCAGAGTTTCATCGGTGCGCACGCAGGGCGCTCTCCAGCACGAATTCGCTAACCGTCCGGCCCGCGGACTCAGCGGCGGTCTGAAGTTTCTGCTTAGCCTCCGGCGAAAGCCGGAGGTCAAGCTTGGCGGTGCGTGTCGATCTTCCCGGCATGGCAATGTCTCCTTAGATTCTGATTCAGGATAGCATGCTTGCCCGACATTGTCACGACAAAACAATGGTGCGTCCGCCCCAGCCGTTCGCACCAGGGCGAGGATCGCCTGGACGATATGTGGAGGCAAACTTGGCCAACTGTCGATCGCCTCGCACAGTGACTCGGTCTCCCGACCCATTTCCGACCAGGGGTGAGCGGTTTCCGTAACCTCAAGTGCCGGAATTGGTTGCGGATTCTGGGACGTGGGTGCAATTCCCGCCGCCGCCAGTCTGTTTGTCGTAAGTCATTTTAATACAGTGCTTTGAGTCTATCGAGGACGCGGGTGAGCTTCCCGCCGCCTCCGCTTCTCAACACAAATCAGGATGAATGCAGAATGACGGAGCGTCCTCTGCACTATCGGTTTGCGGTGATTCATCTCCTCGGCTCACTCGTTTTGCCTCGTCGGCTCGGAAGCGAATGACGCCCAAGGTCCAGCGCTCCCGCAGCGCGAGGATGTGAGTTTTGGATTGTTGCCGGGCGAGCCATGGAGCACGTTCGTTCGATCGGTTCAGCCGCAGGCGCGGTGCCCGAATTGGGTATGGTTTCCCCGAACCATGCGTGAGCCGCGGCCGGCATGCCGGAATTATGTGTCGCGGTAGGGAACGCCCTTGCGGGCGTCCCCCCGCACAGATCCGTGCGAGCGGGATTACCGCACACGGCTCTTACCTCGGGTGTTTGGCGTCGAAACGCGCGTCGGGGAACGGGTGCATGGTCTTGGGTCGAGGGATCCAGCGATTTGCGTGCGGCCGAAACCGTTGCCACGTGATCCGGCGCCGCTGTCCCCGTCTTCGCAGTGCGCGCAGCCAGCTTCGCGTGATCTCCGTGCTAAACGCTTCCAGAGCCGCCGTGTTGCCTGGCACTCCGTGGTAATTGAAGTACCCGCGCACCACGCTGCGCAGCCATTTGCCTTGCTGCGGGACTGGCTCGTGACGCCGGAGCGCCAGTTCGCCCTTTACCTCCCTCAGCTTGGCTCGGAGCCGTTTGGTCGCAGTCTCCCGTTTCACGATGAACCCTTTGTTTCCGCGGATTTGCCCACAGATGTGGGTGAATCCCAGGAACGTGAAGGTCTCCGGCTTGCGTTCCCCACGCTTCCGTCGGTTCTCGGCGGCGAACCGCCCGAATTCGATCAGTCGCGTCTTGTCGGGGTGCAAGGCCAGGCCGAACTTACTGAGGCGTTCCCCCAGTTCGCGGAGGAACCGGTCGGCCTCGTGACGGTGTTGGAACCCCATGACGAAGTCGTCAGCATAACGCACGACGAGCACGTCACCAGTCGCGGACCTGGTCCGCCACTGTTGAACCCACAGGTCGAAGACGTAATGAAGGAACACGTTGGCCAGGAGCGGTGAGGCCACCGCCCCTTGTGGCGTGCCAACTTCGGTCTTCGTCCACTGGCCGTCCTCGATGACTCCCGCCTCGAGCCATTGCTGGACCAAGCGGAGAATCCTTCGGTCGGCGACCCGGTGCTCGAGGAACTTCAGCAGCCATCCGCGATCGATGTTATCAAAGAACCCTCGGATGTCCGCATCAAGCACCCAGTTCACCTTCCTCCTCATGAGTCCCACCCAGAGCGCGTCCAATGCATCATGCTGGCTGCGCCGGGGGCGGAATCCGTAGGAGAACCCCAGGAAATCGACCTCGTAGATCTGATTGAGCACCCGCACCACGGCCTTTTGGACCATCTTGTCCTCCAGAGCCGCGATGCCCAACGGCCGCTGCCGTCCGTCCGCCTTCGGTATGAAGCCGCGACGGGATGGTCGCGCCCGGTAGGTCCCCCCGTGGATCCGGCGATGGAGATCGCGGAGCCGCTCTTCGAGGTTGGTATCGTATTGCTCCCATGTTAGGCCGTCGACCCCGGGGGCCGCTTCGTGCTTGAGCGCGTAGAAGCCTTCCTTGAGTCGCTCGAAAGTCACATGGTGCAACAGGGCGGTGAACCGTGCACGCCGATCACGGCGTGCTGCTTCTCGCACACGATCCAAAGCGATCAGCGCATCCAGCCGGCTCTGTGTCCGGGTTGCGGTCGCCTGCATCGTGTTCCCCTTGGCCGATCGCCTTCCCTCCACCACCTCCGCGGGTGCCTCGTGCACACCCTTGTTCGGCGGCTTCTCCGGTACTACGCGATCGTCCGACTTCCCACGGGCGTACATGCCGGAAGTACGGTCGTAGACCTTTTCCGGCCGACCCGCTGCACCACCAGCGGGTACCCGTGGGATCTCCCGTTTCTCGTGCGAAGAGTTTCCACGCATGCTCAGGGTCTCAGACTCCGCGGCGTTGGCGGCCGGCTCGCGTTTAGCGCCGTCTGCCATGTTGCCTTCCCCCTCACCATACGGGGTCGGCACGCCGGTTAAGGTGATTTCGGAGCTCAATGGCTGGCCTGTGTGTGCCCCTGTCAACGCTTCGCCTGCGTCCTCGCGGCCGCCGACGCATGACTCGGGGTCGGGATGACTCGCTGGGTCTTTCCCGTACGACTCTTTCATTCGCAACTCTCCGCCGGTTTTACACGGCGCACGTGATGTCCCCGGAACCAAAGCGAGCGAATCGCTGGGCGATGCCCCCGTACCAGATGAGTGCGGCGGCGAAGTCGGGGCTAGTATCCGGCACCAAGGCGCGCTCGACGGTCAGGGCGCGTCGTGCGGCCGCAACGGCTTCTCCGGAAAACCGGTCGTCGGCCAGCCTCCGGTATCACATTTCCCCCACCGGGTGCGGATCAACTCGGTTACCTTGTCGTAATGGTGGAAGGGCGCGTAGTACTCGATCCGTTTCAATCCCGTGCCGTCCCGCGGCACGAACTGAAGGTGGAGGAGGCTGTGGCGCGAAACGGGGACAAAATTGACGGTTCGCGTGATGATCCAGGGAACGATTTCGACATTCGCCAAATCCCGGTAGTGCAGCTCCCGGGCACCAAAAAGTCCGCGCAAGCACACACCGTGTTCATGCAACTCGAGGCGCCTTGCGAGCGTGAGAGAACAAGCGAGCACCAGACCAAGCCCCATCGCGAGGCACGGAACCCACATGAACGGAACGCTGACGCTCGATTGAGGTATGAGCCCATACACGGCCGCCCCAAGGAACATGAACCCCGCGAACACGAAGCCCCCGACGAGGAGCGTGTTGTGGACGGTGCCGGCCGCGCTCTCCACTGTCAAAAGCACCCGTCCCAAAGTGGGCGTACCGTGGTCCATGCCCTGCTGGTATGGCGTTGATCCTACATTCCGGTCCGCCGCGTCGTCCTTTGACCGCCGCGAGGTGACCGGGGCCTGCGCCCAGGCCGTTGCCCGCTCCCCTGGCCGCTCGGCATTCTTGGGCCCGGCTTCGTCGGCGGTTTTCTGCGGCTCGGCTTCTGCCGCCTCGGGAGAGGTGTGGACCCGAGCCCAAGCCGCTGCCCGCTCCCCTGGGCGCGCCGCCTGATGCTCTGCCGCCTGGGAGGAGGAGGCGCGGGGGCTTTCCACCGCCGGCCCCGTGCCGGCGCTCGCCGATTGGGGAACGGCAGATTGTGGAGGCACTTTTGAAGCCGCGCCCGGCGCGCCCGGTGAGGCCAGCAAGACCGTGGCAGGGAAGGACATATACGTGGTCCTCCAAAGGCCATGGGCGATCATGATCCTTTCGCGGATCTCTTCCAGCGATTCGGTATAGACGTCGTAGATGACGACGTCGTAACCGCGACCCTTGCCGCGATCGCCCCGGCCCCAAAACGTCTCCCGATCTTTGTTGGACACGCCGATGCCGAGCATGCGGAGAAGCCACGGCGACCCGAAGGTCTCTATTCGGCCAAGGTTGCGATACGGGATCTGCGTGACGAGCTCGCCCATGCCATCGATGATTTGCACGCGGTCGACGCCCACGACGATGCGCCGGCCCAGGTGGCGAAAAAAGTAAGACGGGATGACGAAAACCATGCAGACCGCGATGAGTACGCCATAGATCACGGCATTCACGCTGAAGCGTCCGGCCTCCCAGCGCGAGTAGAACATCACCGCACACACCCCCAGAAGTGCGCCGAGCATGAGAAGCCAACGCATCGTGAGGAAAAAGGCACTGGCCGGGGAGGCGTGGATGACCGTCTCCTTGCGGGACCCGCCTTCGTCGAAGGAACGTTTTGCCATGGCGCATTTCTCCTCTTGATTTTCTTGCTCAGGCGCTCCGCCAGCCCATAATCAAGAAAACGTCACGGACGGCGAAAGCTCGCTCGGCGCACGTTGGCGGCCACGGAGCTATTGATTGGTACGCACGGTCAACCAATCTCTTTCATTTGCGCAGTGTGGCCAAGTGCGGGAGGGAATTCTAGTTGTCGTTGATCAGAACGAGGACGGAAACCGGGACACGATTGGTATTGAACCCGGACGCGATTCGTATTGAGAGCAATCCGCTGCTCAGGCTCCTGGCCTCGGCAACAGGCCGGTGTGGTGTGTGAACGCACGTAGTTTTTCCCACAACAACCGAAATCGTTTCACTTGGTGGCATTCATGGCGCCGTGGCCTAACCAGTCTTGTCCTCACCCTGGCTGCGGGCAGCCGATTCGGGATCTCCTGGTGGAGATGGTGCCCAACGCGGACCAGGCGAGACCCGAGTTCAAAGCGTTACTGGGACAAACGCCTGGTGGTGCCATTACGTGCCCTCACTGCCAACAAGCTGTAGAATATGACAAGGATGACGTTTCCGACAGAAGGCCTATGTGAAAAGGCGCTGTTTTTGCTCAAGCGGCTCGCGAGGCTGCAAAACAATGAGGACCCCCGTGCCAGCCTTGAAAAACCATTTGCGAACCGGCCAACGGCCGCACAATCAGCGCGCGAGACTCCGCAATCGGCCCAGATTCTCCTCCTTTTAGGGTCTGGGCCACTTGGCCACTCACCCAGGCGCACAGCTTCGTCGACGCCGCAGCCCGCAGCACGTTCCAGCCGGCCACTTTGTGCAGGATCGCACGGAACACACTCCCTCGCCCTCGCACCTTCAGCCGATCCAAACCCAGCCGATTCTTCAAGCCGCTGTTGGTCGACTCGATCCCCGAGCGTCGCGCGTACCGCTCGGTAAACGCCGGAGTCTCTTGTTCGCGCCGCCGCCCGGCCAAGCGATGATCCTTGTCACTGAACTCCATCGTGTAGCGGCCGTCCCGAGTCTTGTTGATCGGGCAGGCGTTGCGGAAGGGACATCCTCCACAGACCTCCGGCGGCATCTCGATTCGCGTTGTTCCCGCTTCCTGGTCCCGCTCGACCACCAGCGGTACGTGCCCCGCCGGACAGGCATCCACATGCCCGGTCCGTTCGTCGATGGCGAAGTCGTCGATCGTCAGCGCCGCGGGGTCGCTCTCCGGTTCCCGACCCGGGATCGGTCCCACCAACTCCACGCCGCGGGTCTCGGCTGCCTGCACGTTCTCGTCGCCGCAGTAGAGTGTGTCGGCCAACATCACTTCCGGCAACAATTCCGACTCGTCGAGTTGATCGAGCATCGGGACCACCGCCGCGCCATCGGCCTCAGCCGCCGTTTGCGGCAAGGCACCCGTGATCAACTGCACCTCATTCTCCGGGCTGCATGTCTCGGCGAGCTGCACCTGATAGCCTTGGCCTTTGTGGCCGTCGTAACTGGCATCGAGGTCCGAAGGGTTCTGCACGCAGTCCCCGCCGGTCTTGGCCTTGACGACGACCTTGCCTTCACTCACCTCGCACTGCTGGCTGAAGATCGTGACCATGGCCTTGTAGCTGGAGCGGCCCGTCAGGTCGGCACACTGGGCGAAGTGCTCGATGATCCACTGCAAGTCCTCGGCTACCTGCTGCCGCGATCGCTGCCGCGCCTCGGCATCCTTGGCCCCGGCGAACAGTTGCGACTCGGCCGGTTGATAGCGGAGGCGGAACACCTCCGGCAGCGCCGCGTACGACTCGGGGGCATGTCGCTTGACCTGGGTCAAGAACCGCTTGATCGCCACGGCCATCAGCTTGATGCGACCGAAGCTGGCCATGTGACTGAAGACATGGGTCGAGTCGAGCCGTTGCTGGGAGATGTTGAGTTCGAGCGATTCAGCCAACCGGGTGGTCACGTCGTGGAAGATCAGGGCGGCCAGATCGTTGTCGCGAAAGAGTTTCTGGTAGCGTTCGACGGTGCGCGAACAGACGGTGGCGCCGGGCTCCAGGTTGAGGGCGTATTGGACGTCGATGCGGAAGATGTAAGCCTCGGCGGCTTCCTGGGCGGTCCAGCCGAAGAAATCGGCCAGGAAGACCAAGCCGGCCATGGAGTACAGCTCCTTGGTGGGCGCCCCCAATTCGTGGCTGAAGTGCTGGGCCAATTCGCCCACCGGCATGACTTCGAGGAGGATGTGTCGAAAGACTCCCTGCCAACCCGAACTGATGATCCGCTGGCCGGCGGGCGGAATCATGCCCTCGAAGGGGTCGAAGAGGCGGTTTTGTCGAGGGTCATTCGCATGGATCATGGCGGGCGCAACTCCTTATTCAGGGACCGGTTAAGTATATAGCCACGTCCCGTGAAGTCAAGAGAAAAATGATCATAAACTCAGATTTTACAACAAGTTGCGCCGAAAATTGAGTTCAGTGGACTTTTTTCGGAAACGTCAAGGATGGTAGGTCCTCGGTGCCGTCCGCGCGGGAGCCATTTCGGTATTCCAGAACCAAAATGGAGCGCCGTGCCAGGGACTACGGAAGCCACAAGAGTCCGCTGGACATGGCGATGACACCCGAACAACGGGTGGCCGAAGAGAAGCTAATGCCCGGTGCCTTTCACGGATACCACTACGTCGAGGACGGCACACCATGAAGCTGACGCGTGACGAATTGGAATTCCTCTCTGCCTGGGCGCGCGAGGAATGGGAGCCCGCGTGTTACGAGTTGCCCGCCCATCGCCTGCAACTGGCTCATGGTGTCGCGGGCGCCCAGTTGATCTTGTTCATCAAAGCCTGGACGGAAGGCGAAGGCAAGAAGGATCAAGAGATTCTTGCCGCCGCCGTCAACCCGCAACCACGGTGGCCTTGGTCCACAAGCGGGGACTTCGCCGGCCGTCTGGCAGAAGCGAGCGAGCGGTGAGCACAGCGGGAAGGAATGAAAAGAGCGCCGGAACCCGAGGTAAGGTGAGGCCGGACCAGGCGTCGATCGCCATTCGGTTCTTCGACGAAACATCGGCGCAACCCGGCTTCCCAGGCGCGGACGTTGGTCGGAAAGATTTCTAACGGCGTCTAGTCGTCCCGAGGTGAACTTTGACCTGCATTCGGATGGCCACGATTGGCTGAGAATTCCAAGCCACGGCCGCCACGATTACGGCGCTGGTTACCATTTTTCGTCGCTCTTCTGCGTTTCGCAAACCCGCACCAATGCCATGATCGCATCCCTCACGGAAGGTGTCAGGCCCTGCCAGTTCGCGATCAGCTCGCTGAGTGCCGCATCCTCCCGGCATATTTTCGATGCGTCCCCAGATGACGAGTCATAAGCACATTGCGGGAAATGGGTTGCGGAATGAAGGCGACGGGTGCAATTCCCGCCGCCTCCACTTTCCAATCCGCAACCACAATGATCGAAAGGGTTTACGACAAATCTAGACGAGGGTCTCTATCCCGCCACTTCTTCGTCTCCGTGAGCCCTTCATCGAGGTTCGAGCGCGATAAGATGCGACACAAGCCCAGGCGCTGCCAAGACTTGTTCGTTTACTGACAAGCCGCCTGAAGCGTTCTTGCAGTCCGGTCACACCGTAGCAGCCCGACTCATAACCGTTCGAACTGCGGCCAATATGCAGCCGTAAGATTCGTTTTCGTAATCGAATTAGAAAGTGTTATCAATTCTAAATGAATTGACATAAAAGTTCATTCCCTCTGAGCGCAGAAACTCCACGAGCGTGAGATTGAATCGCTTCGCAATATCGATGGCCAACGAGGACGGGGCGCCGACCGCTGCCACGACCGGGATCGACGCCATCACCGCTTTCTGGACGAGTTCCTAGGCCGGGGTTATACGACCGGGATCTGAGGCTGCACAGTTCCAGCCGCCGCTGGAAATTAAAGAGCGACATCATGTCAACGCGAGTTCGCAGGACGCCGCGTTAATCCTTCACCTGGTGCCCGGGCTCCGGGCGGTCCTCACGAGCCTTCAACGTTTTTGCTGCGAACGCCGATCGTCGCGAGTTCGCAAGTGATTTTCAAGAGAGAATTTGTGGAAAATTCGCAAACTAGCTTTGCTTCGAGCTTCACGACCGGTATACTGTCTGTCCATACATATACGACTATTCTCTTGTCGAGGATTTTGCCATGTCGATCGCGTCCGGTACGGAATTCTGCTTGGATGACCTTCTGCCCGACGACTTACGCGCGCTCGACGATCACCAACGGGACATACCGCGGATCGCCAAAGACCGAAAGTTGATCAGCCAGATCGAACAGTCCGTCCAGCAGATACCCACCGTTCACCGGCTTTTCAACCGCGACTCGCGCCAGATGGCGGAGCTGAAGCCAGAAAGCGTCCACCTAGTCGTCACCAGCCCACCGTATTGGACGCTCAAGGAATACCGGAAGACCGACGGTCAGCTCGGCTACGTCGCCGATTACGAGGAGTTCCTGGCCGAGCTCGACAAGGTCTGGAAACAGTGTTTCGGTGCGCTCGTCCCGGGTGGTCGCGTGATCTGCGTCGTCGGCGACGTCTGTCTGTCTCGGCGGCAGAACAACGGGCGTCACACCGTTGTGCCGCTTCACGCGTCGATCACAGAGCATTGCCGGCACATGGGGTATGATAACCTCGCACCGATCATCTGGCATAAGATCGCGAACGCGAAGTTCGAATCCGAGGGGAACGGGGCCGCCTTCCTCGGAAAGCCCTACGAACCAAACGCCGTCATCAAGAACGACATCGAGTTCATCCTGATGGAGAGGAAGCCCGGCGGCTACCGCTCTCCAGACATGGCGACGAAGGTCTTGAGCCTCGTGTCGGACGAGAACCACAAGGCGTGGTTCCAGCAGATATGGACGGGGCTTACCGGCGCGTCGACCCGCCAGCACCCAGCACCTTATCCCCTCGAACTGGCCGTCCGCCTCGTCCGCATGTTCTCGTTCGTCGGCGACACCGTCCTCGACCCGTTCCTCGGGACCGGCACCACAACCCTTGCCGCCGCCCTGTGGGGCCGCAATAGCATCGGATACGAGGTCGATCCCGAATACTATAAGCTGGCGCTAAAACGTCTCCGTGAGGAAACGCAGGGCTTTTTTAGCGGAGTGACGATCGCCACCGCTTAAAGGCTGCCGAACCGCTCGTCGTACGCCTTGGCGATGGCCTGCAGGAACGTCGCATAGTGGTCGCGGTCGCCCGGCTGCGGCGCCGGAGGCGCGGTCCAGAGCGTGGCGGCGTTCTGGTTGTCGCAGCTAATCACGATGGTGGTGTAGGCGTCGAAGCCTTTCTCACCGAGTTCGGAGCGAATCGGCAGCCCTCGAAGGTGCTTCACCATCCGCTCCGCAGCGTGCGGCTGCTTGTGGATTGTCCACTCCAAGGGCTGTTTAGCAATCTTCTGACGGAGCGGCGAAACGAACCTGTCCGCGATATTCACCACCGTGATCCCCGCCGCGATCGCGGTGTCGTCACCGGCATGGACAATTGTGTGCGATGAACTCAATTCATCGTACAGTCGCGGCTGAGACTTCCCGTGCTCGGTCATCACGGACTTGGCCTCCATCGAGATGAGCACACGACCAATCATTCCTGCCACGATAGGGTCACCCGGCGAGTTCGACGCTACACCTTCGACGCTATGCCCAATGGCCAGATCGATCGTCTTTGCCTTCGCGCTGTTCGCCCACAGGTAGGGCAAGTTGATTTTGTACACAACCTTGCCGACTGCGGCGTGTTCCTTGAGCGTCGCGCAGACTTGGATCAAGTCGTCAAGGATGAACAGGCAGATCGCCTTTGAATGGCTGTCACTTCGGCTATGGTACCGGTAGACTTGCCCTAACTTCCTGTCTTCGTGCTTGTTATTCGTCATCCATTCAACGAACCGTCCGGGAGCTAGCGACATGCATCCATCCCCAGACAACAAACTCCCGGCGATAGCTCACACGCCACCGTCGGGAACGGCGGCGCGGCCAATGACCTCATTCAAACGCGCAAGGGGCCGTGCGCCAAGGGTTTGCCTACGACGAACCGCAATCGCCGAAATCACTGCTGACACGCCCGTCGTGGCGGATGGGGCAGGTTGTATAATCTGTGGAAACCGGCGTCAAGCTGACGAAAGAGCCCCCGAAGTACATATCGGATCGAGGCCCCAATATGTCGGAACCTTCCGCTCCTCAGAGAGATATCGAAGAAACCGACGAGATTCTGGATTCGAAAGAAGCTGCAGCCTGGTTCCGGGGACACCATACGTGATTCGGCCGCCGATCCATCAGTCCGCCCCGCGTCGACAATTGAGTATGGTGTTCTCGGAATCTGAGTGGGTCTGCCGAAGACTGATCGGGGTCGACGAGGCCGCCGCTGCTTGTTCGACCGCATGCGGGATTTGATGGCGACTGTTCTCGCCGTAAACTTGATAGATTCTCGATGGGGCACGTCCAATCAGTCATCGCCCGTTGTTGCGACGAGGAAGCCATGTCCGAGTATCCGTCAGCGGCACGATTCCCGACGACCCACTGGAGTCGTGTTCTTCGTGCGGGCGATCCGACCGATCGGGAAGGCCGAGACGCATTGGAGCGACTGTGCCGCGATTATTGGTATCCGCTCTACGCCTTTGCCCGTCGTCAGGGACTTGATCGAGAGGAGGCCAGCGACCTCGTTCAAGGATTTCTTGCCGATTTGATTGAGCGCCGCGACCTGACGAAAGCCGATCCCGTCGCGTGGCCGATTCCGTTCGTTTCTCAGAACCGCCTGTAGCCACTTCCTGTCCCACGCTCGCGATCATGACCGCGCGGTGAAGCGAGGAGGAGGCCGTACTCCGGTCTCGATCGACCTGCAAGACGCCGAAGGACGTTACATCAACGAACCGGCCCACGATCTGACGGCCGAACGCCTCTTTGAGCGGCGCTGGGCGATGGTCCTGCTCGGACATGTCCTGGCTCGCCTGGAATCAGAGGCAAGCCGTGCAGGCAAGTCTGATCTATTCCACCACCTGCGACCCATGCTGGAGGGAAATGACGCGGTGGATTCCTACAAAGAGATCGGCGAATCGCTGCAAATGAGCGAGGGTTCCGTCAAGGTCGCCGCTCACCGATTCCGTGGTCGTTATCGGCAACTCCTTCGTGAAGAGGTCGCCCGGACCGTCGCCGACCCGGCTGATGTCGACGCCGAGATCGCCGATCTCTTGCGGGCGTTGTCGTGATTCCAACACCGAACTGACGAATCCCTGTAACCTTTTTCGATTCGTCCGTCATGAAAGTGTAGTGGGATCGTGGTCCGCTTCTGGGAGGCTTGGTGATGGATCGATCGGATTGCTGCCGAGGTTGCGGAGAGAAGCGACCGCCGATGCCCCGTCGGGTCTGTGCCCGGCTTGCTTGCTGAAGGCGGGGCTTCTCGGCGAGGGTTCCGAATTGCACGAGGTGACGATCACGTTCGGGCCGGCCTCGTCGAGCGTCTTGGCCTCGTTCGGTGAAGCATTCGGCAACATCCCGCCGGTTCTGCTCCGGGACGCCGACTCAATCACCGATCCTGGCCCGGTGATCCGTCCGTCATCCCCCGAAATACCCGACCCCGCCGACCGTTCGGCGCGGTTGCAACTCTTCGGCGAGATCGCTCGCGGCGGCATGGGAGCCGTGTTCAAAGGCCGCGATTCCGACCTCGGTCGCGATCTGGCGGTGAAGATTCTGCTCGAATCGCATCGCGACAAGCCCGACATGATTCGCCGCTTCATCGAGGAAGCCCAGATCGCCGGGCAGTTGCAGCATCCGGGCATCGTGCCGATTTACGAGCTAGGCGCCTTCGGCGACCGCCGTCCCTATTTCGCGATGAAGCTGGTCAAGGGGCACACGCTGGCGGAAATCCTCGCGAAACGAAAGACGCCCAGCGATGGCGTTGCCGCGTTTTCTGTCGATCTTCGAATCCATCTGTCAAACGATGGCCTACGCCCATGCCCGGGGCGTGATCCACCGCGACTTGAAACCCTCCAACGTGATGGTCGGCTCATTCGGCGAGGTCCAGGTGATGGACTGGGGCCTGGCCAAGGTGCTGCCTCGCGGCGGCGCGGTCGAAGATGCCTCGGCCGGTCAGACGAAGGACCAGGGGACGGTCATTGCCACCGCACGAACCGGCTCGGATTCCGACCTGTCGCAAGCCGGCTCGATCATGGGGACGCCGTCCTACATGGCCCCCGAGCAGGCCCGTGGCGAAGGCGATCAGGTCGACGAGCGTGCCGACGTGTTCGCCCTGGGCTCGATCTTCTGCGAGCTTCTGACGGGCGAACCCGCCTTCACCGGCCGCAGCTCGGGCGAGATCCAGCGCAAGGCCGCTCGCGGCGAATTGGCCGACGCCGTCACCCGCCTCGACCAGAACAGCTTCGGTCATGATCCCGAATTGATCGCGCTGGCCAAGTCGTGCCTCGCTCCTGAGCGCGACGACCGCCCCCGACACGCGATCGAGTTGGCGGAACGGGTCAGTAATTACCTTGTGGGAGTGCAGGAAAAGCTTCGCCGGTCGGAAATTGTGAGTGTTGAGGAGCGAGCGAGGCGTCGTCTGACCACGGTCGTCTTAGCTGCGGTAATCTTCTTCGGACTGGCTGCGGGAATCGGGTATGTTTGGGTCCAGCGGCAGCGGGTTGAGCGGAACGCACAGACGGACCGTTTCGTGACGGAGGCGTGTGATGAAGCCACCAAACTCCTGGGCAAAGCCAAATCCGCCCCAGTCCTTGACATGGAGACTTGGGCCAAAGCGTTCAGCGCCGAGCAGCGTGCCGAGGGCCTGCTAAAGCACGGTCAGGCGAGTTCTTATGTGCAAGGTCGTCTGGCAGGGCTGCGAGCGGCGCTCGAGAGCGAGCGGGACGACGCTCGGGCGAAGGCCCGTGTCCTTGAGGTTGATCGAGGGTTGCTTGCGGACTTGGAATCGATTCGGAGCGATCGGCCATTGTCGGCCGCCTCCTTTAACTACTCGCGAAGGATGGTTGCGGACTCGAAATCGATTCGGAGCGATCGGGCTGGGGACAACGACCCAACGGGCGTGGACGAGAAATACGCCGCCGCCTTCCGTAAGGCCGGGCTCGACGTTGACACGGCGGGGCCCGCCGAATCTGGAAAGTGGATTTCGTCGCGATCGGATCCGTTGGCGCTTGCGTATTATCTCGACGACTGGGCATACTCGCGGCGTGATGCGAATCGCCCCGACGTTGAGCGCCAGCAACTGATCGCGACAGCTCAGGCCGCGGACCCAGACCCTTGGCGAAACGAGCTTCGGACGCTCATCGATCGAGGGGACGGTAAATCCGCTCGCCGGCTTGCCGCGGATCAAAAGGCGTTGGCATCGCAGCCGGGTAGAAGCCTCTTCCTGCTGGCGAATGTGCTTGAATTCACCCGAGATCGGAAGGCCGACGAATCTTATGAACCGGTCATTGAGCTTCTCAAGCGTGCCTGGCGGCTCAACCCCAATGACTTTCAAATCTGCCGCGCATTGGTCGAAGTCTGCGAAAATCAGGAAAACTGGGCCATTATTCATCGCAAGAATACCGCCTTGTCGAAGGCGAGGTCGGACAAGGTGCGATTCGCCACCGCGGCCGTGGCAGCCAGTCCGTCGATGCTCCGTCTCACGCCAATTTAGCGTTTGATTTATTGCCAAGCGGAGCATTTGAGGGCGTATCCTGGAGCTCCGCCACGGGGCCTGACCATCCAATGCATGACGATGACTCTTTCGTCCATCCTCGCTGGGGGCTAAAGATCGGCGACAATTCGAAAGTATGGGCCGGGCCTGTCTCCGATATCGATCCGAAAAAGGCGGACCTCACGGATCTCGACGACGCGATCGCAGAGTGCAGAGAGGCAATCCGGCTTGACCCGACGCAGTCGTTCGTCCGGCACCGTTTGGGGAACGCCCTGCTGCTCAAGGGTGAGATCGAGAAGGCGGTCGCGGAGTACCGTCAAGCCGCGAGGCTCGCCTCGAATGACCCCCCAATCCAGCGTGCGTGGATGCATCGTGAGATCGCCTATCGTTTTTATCTGAGAGGGGGTCTCGATCTGGCGATCGCTGAGACGCGAGAAGCGATTCGGCTTGATCCAACGCACGACGAGGACCGCCTCCTCCTCGGAATGACCTACCACGAACAAGGGAAATTAAGCCAGGCATTTTCCGAGTTCCGAGAAGCTTTCCTTCGCGGCAGACGCACGTACGGATGGCTGCCTTACGCGCTGCTGGCGACCGGAAAACTCGATGATGTACTCAGAACTTATCGAGAATTACTCAGCAAAGTGTCCAAGCTCAAGCCAGACGACGCGAGCGTTGTCGATCGCTTCGCGTGGACCCTCGCAACCTCTACCGATGCCAAGCTACGCGACGGCAAGGGCGCCGTCGAAATCGCGACGAAGGCATGCGAACTCACCGAGTGGAAGAATCCCGCGTTCCTCGGTACGCTCTCGGCCGCCTGTGCCGAGTCGGGCGACTTCGACGCAGCCGTAAAATGGCAAACGAAGGCGATTGACCTACTTTCGGATCAGAAAGAGAAGGAAGACTACCGCAAGCGGTTGAAGCTCTATCAGGAGAAAAAGCCATATCACTCGACACAAGCACAATAGCGAGAGAGCCGCGATGTTCGCGGGAGTTTCTTTCGTCCTCTCTTCTTCGTTCAGGAGGGAAATCGGTGCCACATCAGATTACCGGGCGGCAGGAGATCGGATCCTGTGTCCCAGGCGCATTGAACAGGTATTTTTTTCAGAGCAAGGGGACAGCGGGCCGGCTGGATCGCCTGACCTCCTTCGAGATCGCAGGCTTCACGGCGCTGAAATGTCCGCGCCTCGTCCTTGTTCAATGGCCCTGGGACACGACCGACTTTTCTGAGTCCAAACCGCTGATGCCGGTTGATCCCCCGAAAGCGCCTTGCCAGAATAGTTCAGGTCTGGTGTGATTCGCCGAAGTGCTTCGGGCCGGCGGGCATTTCGGACTCGCGGTGCAGCAGGTCAAGGACAGGGCCGTCATGGCGGGGATGACTCAACCGGCCGGTCAAGCGTGCGAACCCGCACGGTTTGCCCACAAGAACCGCAATCGTTACGCTTGGTGGCATTCATGGCGCCGTGGCCTAACCAGTCCTGTCCTCACCCCGGCTGCGGGCAGCCGATTCGGGATCTCCTGGCGGAGATGGTGCCCAACGCGGACCAGGCGAGACCCGAGTTCAAAGCGCTATTGGGACAAACGCCCGGCGGCGCCATTACGTGCCCTTACTGCCAACAAGCTGTAGAATATGACACGGATGGCAAGTCCTTGGTGCCGTCCGTGCGGGTGCCATTTCGGTACTCCAGAACCAAAATGGAGCGCCGTGCCAGGGACTACGGAAGCCACAAGAGTCCGCCGGACATGGCCATGACACCCGAACAATGGGTGGCCGAAGAGAAGCTGATGCCCGGTGCCCTTCACGGATACCAATACGTCGAGGACGGCACACCATGAAGCTGACGCATGACGAATTGGAATTCCTCTCTGCCTGGGCGCGCGAGGAATGGGAGCCCGCGTGTTACGAGTTGCCCGCCCATCGCCTGCAACTGGCTCACGGTGTCGCGGGCGCCCAGTTGATCTTGTTCATCAAAGCCTGGACGGAAAGCGAAGGCAAGAAGGATCAAGAGATTCTTGCCGCCGCCGTCAACCCGCAACCCCGCTGGCCTTGGTCCACGACCGGGGACTTCGCCGGCCGTCTGGCAGAAGCGAGCGAGCGGCGAACACATCGGGAAGGAATGAAAAGGGCGCCGGAACCCGAGGTAAGGTGAGGCCGAACCAGGCGTCGATCGCCATTCGGTTCTTCGACGAAACATCGGCACAAGCCGGCTTCCCAGGCGCGGATGTTGGTCGGAAAGATTTCTAACGGCGTCAAGTCGTCCCGAGGTGAGCTTTGACCTGCATTCGGATGGCCACGATTGGCTGAGAATTCCAAGCCACGGCCGCCGCGATTGCGGCACTGGTTACATTTTTTGTTGCTCTACTGCGTCTCGACAAGATGCGACACACGTCCAGGCGGCGCCAGGACTTGTTCGTTTGCTGACAAGCCGCCTGACGCGTTCTCGCGTGCCCGGTCACACCGTGGCAGCCGGACTCATAACCGTTCGAACGGCAGCCAATATACAGCCGTAAGATTCGTTTTCGTAATCGAATTAGAAATTGTTACTAATTCTAAATGAATTGACGTATATACGTTCATTCCCTCCGGACGCAGAAACCCGACGAGCGTGAGATTGAATCGCTCGGCCATATCGACGGCCAACGAGGACGGTGCGCCGACCGCCGCCACGATCGGGATCGACGCCATCACCGCTTTCTGGACGAGTTCGTAGCTCACTCGGCCGGAGAGCAGCAGCACGTGCTCGTCGAGCGGGACCAGGTTTTCGTTGAGCGCCCAGCCGATCAGCTTGTCGAGAGCGTTGTGGCGTCCCACGTCTTCGCGCACGGCCACCAACTCTCCGTCGGGCGTGAAGAGGCCGGACGCGTGGACCCCGCCGGTGAGCGAGAACGTCGGCTGAGCGTCTCTCAGCCTGCCGTGGAAGCGAGGTCAGCACGTCTCGCCGAACCTTGATCGCCGACTCCAGCGCGAGCCGCTTTGATCTCGAGTGATTCGATCGACCTCTTGCCGCAGACGCCGCAACTCGCGCTGCTGAAGAACGACCGATCGAGACCCGGACGCCGGTGCGTGGCCGAGAACTGGACGTCGATCACGTTGCCGACGAGCGGCTCCGGCCAGGTCATCGGGACGGCGCATCGAAAGGACATCGTCCGCTCGGGCGATGATCCCTTCGCTGAACAGAAACCCGCGAACGAGCTCCTCGTCGTGCCCCGGCGTACGCATCAGCACGGTGGCCGGCCTGCCCGCGAATCGGATCTCAAGCGGCGCTTCCAGTGGCGACGTCGTCCATGCGTCGGCGACCGGAGTCGCTGCTCGTTCAGCATCTCGATCGGGTAAGAGGCCGTTTCTTCGAGTCGTTGAGCATTCATATCGGCGTTCCTGAAAAACGAGATCTCGGCGGAAGACCGTCTCTGCAGGTGATGGGCTGGCTTGAGTCCGATCCTCATTCGCGTACAATGTCCCTTGCTGGATTTTACCAGACTTCTCTGAAAAACGGGTGCGAACGATGCGATCCAAGACCAGGGCGGGGCGATATGCCCGGCTGAGGGAGCCGCTGGTCCGCGACGGCGGCACGCTTGCGTCCGGCGGGATGGGACGAGGCACTCGATCGCGCCGCCGCGGGCTTGCGCGCGACCATCGATCGACATGGTCCGCAGCGCGTTCGGGATGTTCAGTTGCTCCAAGACCACGAACGAGATGAACTTCGTGGCCCAGAAGTTCGCTCGCGTCGTGATCGGCAGCAATAACATCGACAGTTGTAACCGTACCTGACACGCCCCGAGCGTCGCCGGTCTGGCGACCGTGTTTGGGGTCGGTGGGGGCACGAACTCCTACCGCGAAATCGAGGAAACGGAAGTCATCCTCCTCTGGGGGTCGAACGCTCGCGAAACACACCCGATCTTCTTCCACCACCTGCTGAAAGGCATCCATAACGGGGCTCGCCTCTACACGATCGACCCGCGGCGCACCAGCTCCGCGCGCTGGGCCGACGCGTGGCTCGGCCTGGACGTCGGGTCCGACATCGCCCTGGCCAATGCCGTGGGCCGGGAGATCATCGCCGCCGGACTTGAGAATCGGGAGTTCATCGAGCACGCCACGACGGGCTTCGAGTCGTACAAGCAGGCCGTGGAGCCTTATTCGCTCGCTTACGCCGAGAAGGAAACGGGGGTCCCCGCGCGCACGATCCGCGAGATGGCGCACGCCTATCGCCAGGGCCGGCCGGGCGATGATCTGCTGGACCCTGGGGATCACCGAGCACCACAACGCGGTCGATAACGTGCTCGCGCTGATCAACCTGGCCCTGCTGACCGGGCATGTGGGCCGCTACGGCTCCGGCCTCAATCCGTTGCGCGGGCAGAACAACGTCCAGGGCGGAGGCGACATGGGGGCGCTTCCCGACCGGCTGCCCGGCTTCCAGCACGTGGAGGTCGCCGAGTTTCGGGCGAAGTTCGAGCGGCGCTGGGGAGTCCAGATCCCCCCGACGCGCGGCTGGCACATGTCGGAAATGTTCGAGGCGATGGAGCGGGGCGAGTTCCGGGCCCTCTACGTCCTGGGCGAGAACCCGCTCCAGTCGGAAGCCGACCAGGCCCAGACCCGGCATCGGCTCGAGAGCCTCGACTTCCTGATCGTGCAGGACATCTTCCTCACCGCGACCGCCGAGATGGCCGACGTGGTCTTCCCGGCCGCGGCCGGCTGGTGCGAGTCGGAGGGGACGGTGACCAACAGCGAGCGCCGGGTCCAGCGCGTGCGCAAGGCGCTCGATCCGCCGGCCGGGGCCAGGGACGATCTGTACATCCTCTTCGATCTCGCGCGTCGGATGGGACACGACTGGGGAGAACCGAACGCCGAGAGCATCTGGGACGAAGCTCCGTGCACTCAGCCCGCCTTCACGCGGGGATGAGCTACGCCCGCCTGGAGGCCGAGCACGGGCTCCAGTGGCCCTGCTATGACGAGAACCATCCGGGCGAGCTGTTCCTGCACAGCAGGCTCTGGGAGCGACCGCTCAATGGCCCGAGAGTCGCCTTCCATCCGGTCGAGCACGACCCGCCCGTCGAGCGGCTGATCGGACGAGTTTCCGTTACGGCTCACGACGGGCCGCCGGCTCGACGAGTACAATACAGGCGTCCAGACCTCGGGCTACGCGTCGCCGCTGCGGCGAGGCGAGAGCCTCGATATCTCGCCGGAGGACGCGGAACGCCTCGGGGTCAGAAACGGCGAGGTCGTCCGCGTCTCGTCGCGTCGCGGGGGAATCGAGGTGCCGGTGCGGATCGACGAGGGCCTGCGTCCGGGGCTCACGTTCATGACGCCTCACTTCCAGGACGAGGTCGCCACCAATATCCTGACGATCGACGCCACGGACCCCAAGTCGGGGACCGCGGAATTCAAGGCCGCCGCCATCCGGGTCGAGCGGCTGGGAGTCACCTGAGACGATGGACCTTCACTTCCACGGCCCCGAGCCGACGGCGGCCGAGCAAGCCGCCGTCGATTCCGTCCTGGGACCGCCGACGTCCGCCTGGGCGGGCGGGCCGCGGAACGTGGAAGAGGAGGGCCATTCGCTCACTGCTGGGCGGCCACGCGGCCCGATCCCGCCGCGACCTTCTCCTGCCCGCGCTCCATGCCGTCCAGTCGCGGTTTGGCTGGGTCCCGCCGGGTGCCCTCGACTATATCTGCAGGCGCCTGACCGTGCCCCCCGCCGAGGCGCACGGCGTCGTCACGTTCTACCACCTCTTCTCGCTCGTCGCCGCGACCCCTGGCCGTCGCCCACGTCTGTGACGACATCGCCTGCCGGATCAAGGGGGCGGAGCGCTCTGTGCCGAGCTGGAGCATGCGCTCGGGCCGGAGAGCGAGGGCCGCTGGAAACGAAGCCCGTGCCTGGGTCGCTGCGAATCAGGCTCCCGCCGCGCTGGTGCTGAACGCGGGCGAGTCGCCGAGTGCGATCTCGCTCGCCCCGGCGACAACCGCGGACATCGTGGCCGCGCGGGGTTCGGAGGAGGCGGCGACTCACGGCGGTTTCGAATCCCTCCGTCAATCCGTACCCCAGTTCGGCGACCCGACGCTCCGCCTGCTCGGGAGAATCGGCCGGATCGACCCGAGAGCCTGGACGCCTATCGGGCCTCGGGCGGATACGTCGCGCTGGCTCGGGCGATCGAAATCGGCCCGGAGGGCGTCATTCGCGAGGTCCTGGCCTCCAAGCTCATGGGCCGCGGCGGTGCGGCGTTTCCGACGGGCCGCAAGTGGGACGCCGTGGCGAAAGCTCCGGCCCGGCCCCACTACGTGGTCTGCAATGCCGACGAGTCGGAGCCCGGCACGTTCAAGGATCGCGTCCTGATGGAGGGCGATCCGTTCGCGGTGCTCGAGGGGATGACGATCGCGGGCTTCGCGACCGGGAGCGAGCGCGGGTATCTCTACGTGCGCGGAGAGTATCCGCTCGCGACCCGCCGGATGGGCATGGCGATCGCCGCGGCCCGCGCCGCCGGCTTGCTCGGCACGAACGTCATGAATGCGGGCTTCGCGTTTGACGTGGAGCTTCGCAGCGGCGCGGGCGCCTACATCTGCGGCGAAGAGACGGCCCTCTTCAACTCGATCGAGGGCAAGCGCGGCGAACCGCGCAACAAGCCGCCGTTTCCGGTTCAGGCCGGACTGTTCGGCAAGCCGACGGTCGTCAACAACGTGGAGACGCTGGTCAACATCCCCCTGATCCTCGCGCTCGGGGGCGAGGCGTATGCCGGCATCGGCACGCCGGGGTCGAGCGGGCCCAAGCTCTTCTGCGTTTCCGGGAACGTGGCGCGTCCGGGCGTCTACGAGGTCGATTTCGGCATCTCGCTCGGCGAGCCTGATCGCGCTGGCCGGCGGGGTTCCCGACGGGAAGGCGATCCGCGCGGTGCTGCTCGGCGGCGCCGCGGGAATGTTCGTGGGACCGGACAAACTGGAGATGCCCCTGACCTTCGAGGGAACTCGCGCGGCGGGCGCGATCCCTCGGCTCGGGCGTGGTGCTGGTCCTTGACGAATCGATCGACCTCGGCGACATCCTGGCGCGGATCGCGGCGTTCTTCCGCGATGAGTCGTGCGGCCAGTGCGTCCCTTGCCGCGTCGGCACCGTGCGGCAGGAAGAGCTTGTTGCAGCGACTCCGGTCGGGCCGGCCGATCGGCTGTCGAGCCGATGAGATGTCCTTGCTCAAGGAGATCGGCCAGGTGATGCGTGATGCCTCGATCTGCGGGCTGGGCCAGACGGCCTCGAATGCCATCGAGTCGGCATTCGCGACGCTCGATCCCGATGCCCGAGCGGAAGCATTCCCGATGAGCGACGATTCCCTCTGGTTCCGCCCGCCGCCACGTCCCAGCCACCCGCCGGTCGCCCCCGCGCGTCCGGAGCCCGCGCCCGTCGATGTCGTCATCGACGGTCAGGCGGCGAGCGTGCCGGCCACCGTGGACGATCCTGGAGGCATGCCGGTCCCTGGGAATCGACACGCCCACGCTCTGCTACCTGGAAAACCTCACGCCGGTCAACGTCTGCCGGATCTGCGTGGTCGAGCTCGCCGGCGCACGCACGCTGGTCCCGGCCTGCTCCCGGCAGGTCGAGCCGGGGATGGAGATCCGGACCGACTCGCCGCGAGTGCGGCTGTCGCGCAAGATGGTGCTCGAGTTCCTCGGCTCATCCGTGGATCTCTCCACGGCCCCCCAGGCCCAGGCGTACGCGGCGCAATACGGCGCCTGCCCCGAGCGTTACGGGCCGCCGCAACCGCCGTCGAGGGCCGGCGGAGCGCGACGGCCGCGAGCCGGGCCATCACCACCCGCCCGACGGGACCGCCGCGGAGACCGTTGCCCAGCCGGTGAAGGTTGACAACGACCTGTATGTTCGCGACTACGGGAAGTGCATCCTCTGCTACAAGTGCGTCGAGGCGTGCGGCACCGACGCCCAGAACACCTTCGCGATCGCGGTCGCGGGCCGGGGCTTCGACGCCCGGATCTCGACGGAAGGCAATGTCCCGCTGCCCGATTCCGCGTGCGTCTATTGCGGCAACTGCATCGGCGTCTGTCCGACCGGGGCCTTGATGTTCCGGAGCGAGTACGAGCTGCGCAAGCACGGCAAGTGGGACGAGTCGCGGCAGACCCAGACCGACACGATCTGCCCCTATTGCGGCGTGGGCTGCACGCTCTCGCTCCACGTTCAGGACAACCGAATCGTGAAGGTGACCTCGCCCCTCGATGTCGAGGTCACGCACGGCCACCTTTGCATCAAGGGACGGTTCGGTTTCGAGTTCGTACACGGCGGCGATCTGGAAGCCGAGGCAAGCTCCGAGTCGGCTCCGGCAGGTCTTCTGACTGCGGACAATGGCGATTCCGCTCGGGCTTCGTCGGGACCTCCGGGCGATACAGCGGCTGCCGACCCTACGGCAGGGCCGTCCGCACCAGGGCCATGATCGCCCCGACGATATGGGGGCGGCAAATCCGGCCAGGCGACAACGTTCGGCGGATCGCGTAGAATAGGGTGTCGGCCAGTTTTTGAAGAAGGGCAACAGAATGACAGCCGTGGACAAACCCCGGAAAAAGCGCGTCTTCATCGCTTCCTCACAGGCCGATGTCGCCGAGGTGCAGAAGGCAATGCGGCAGTTCGATCTCGATGCAGTGACCCTGGACCAGACCGCCACGCCGGGCACTACGTGGGTCGACAGTTTGCACCGCTGCTTAAATGACGCAGACATGGTAATCGGGATCATGGGGGACCGTCGGAAGGACACGAATGTCTTTTTTGAACTCGGCGTCGCGAGCGCGCTCAATAAGCCGACTCTTCTGTTCATCACGCCCGACTATCCGATCGACCACATTCCGCCATCGGGCATTCCTTACCTGCGATTGGACCTGCGGAACGAAGACGCCGTGATGTTCGGACTGAAGCAGGCGTTGTCACTGTCGCCACGGGACCGAACTCGTCAGCCTGCGGCAGGCTTCACGACGCAGCCAATTGGCCTGTTCGCCGATCAACTTCTGGCAGAGCTGGCCCAGTCGGCCCCGGATGAATTTGAAGACGTGATCTTCGACGCCGTTGAAGCCAGTGGCGCTTCAACAATCGCCCGCGGCGAGCGAAGCCGAAGACGAGGGTATCGACTTCGCCGTCTGGTCGAGCGACCTGGAACCGACGATCGCCAACCCCTTGCTGATCGAGTGCAAATCGAGCCTCCGCCACCAGTCCGACGTCAACGAAGCGATCGGCCGGATGTTTCGTGCCTTGGGGGCGATTCCACAACGGTTGCGGGATCGTGTTGTACAAAGAGGCGGGAAAAGTGTCGACGGCGGCGCCGAGGTCTCTTCCCGTCGTCTTCGTCTCGGCGGAAGATTTCATTAACGGGCTTCGCGATACCGGCTTGGCCGAGTACGTCCGCAAACTCCGGAACACCGCCGTTCACGGGTTCTAACCGATGGCCGCATATAACCTGGCGGTCATCCAGGATATCTTGCCATCGTCGACAACCCGCCGACCAATGCGGCGAAGGGCAAGGCATTCGAGGATTTGGCCTGCTACCTTTTGAACGGCATTCCCGGCATCAAGATCACCGCGCGCAACGAGATGAACACATTTGCGACGGAGGAGATCGACGTCGCCTGTAAGAACGAGAACGATCCCTCGGGGCTAGGAGGCCTGGCTGATTTTTTTCTGGTGGAATGCAAGGGATGGAGGGACGCCGTTAATAGCGAGCAAGTTTCCTGGTTTCTGACGAAAATCCGGCATCGTGGAGTGCGTTTCGGGATCTTGATCGCGGCAAACGGGATCACCGGCGAGCCGGAGCATCTGTCCCGAGCCAACTTCTTGGTGGGCGTCGAGATGGCCACCTTCGGCATCAAAATGGTCATCGTCACACGGGAGGAAATCGAGAAACTCACGTCCGGCGAAGACCTCGCCAAGCTGATCATTCAGAAGGTTTGCATCCTCCATGCCTCCGGCGGTCGTTGCTATTGAGGGCGGCCGACTCGGCCTATGAGTCTTGGGTTGGGCGGAGCCGACCTGTGCGCCAGGCCATGCCGACCAAGTCGCCATGCTCGCGTTGGTACTGTGCGTCCAGCCGTTCGTACGGTTAGTCGAGTGGGTAGCCCCCGGGCCGCTAGCGCGGAACGTCGGCGGTATGCTTGAGCCTGCCCCTCGAGATGGGCAATCTCCCAGTCGTGCACTGCCGTCAACTTGAGGAACAATTCCGCTGGGGCATTGATCCACTTGGCCTGCTCGCGTTCCTTGCGGGCGAGGGCTTTCTGAGCAGCCTCCTCAGGCTCGGCGACCCTCCCCAAAAATCACCGCTCAGGTCCTGGTCCTTGATTCTGCGTTCGGGTATCGTGTCCGTATGATCCGTGACTCCTTTTCGCGCGACTTCACGCGCACGTTTGATGTGCTCATCGTTGGCGCAGGGGCGACCGGGGCGCTGGTGGCGCTGCGGATGGCGGCGGACGGGTTGGCAGTATGCGTACTGGAAGCCGGGCCGCGGTTCAGCGGGCAAACGGCCTTGCAGAACGCGGAGGCGAACGCGGGCAAAATCATGTGGTCCGAGCCTCGCAACTTCGTCGGCTCAGACTTCGTGATTCCGAAAGCCGGAACGGGCGTGGGCGGCGGCACTTTGCCCTGGCTGGGCGTAGTGCCGCGATTCCATCGCGAGGATTTCCGCACGCTCTCCACCGAAGGCGTGGGTGCCGATTGGCCAATCGGTTACGACGATCTGCGGCCGCATTATGAGAAGGTCGAACAGGAGTTCGGCGTGGCGGGCGAGTGCGGCCCATTCGCGCCGGAACCCTACGAGCTGCCAATGCCTCCGCATCGCATGAACTGGCATGCCCAGTTGCTGGCGCGTGGAGCGCTGAAGCTCGGTGCGCATCCATTCGCGCCGCCCATCGCCATCAACTCGGTGGAGCGCGACGGCCGCCCCGCGTGCATCTCCTGCGGCTGGTGCGGGTCGGGTTGCCCTACCGAAGCGAAGGCGACCGCCGCCAACACGTATCTGGCGAAAGCCGAGCGACTTGGTGCGCGCGTAATCAGCGAGGCGTTCGTTCATCGCGTGAACTACGATAGCGCGAAGAACCGCGTAACCGGCGTGGAGTATCTCGACGCGCAACGCCGCGAGCATCGCATCAAGGCAAAAGTCGTGGTGCTGGCGGCCCATGCCATCGAGACGCCGCGGCTTCTGCTGCTGTCCGCGCACCGCGCGTTCCCCGAGGGCCTCGCCAACTCCAGCGGGCTGGTCGGGAAGAATTTCATGAGCCACCCGACGTGGCAGGTCTTCGGTACCTTCGACGAGCCCGTGAATGCGTTCAAGGGAATGCAGATGGGCCACGTCATGGTACAAGACTACTACCGCCCTGATTCGCGAAATGGATATGCGCGCGGCTTCATCCTGCTGAGCTACATGATGACGCCCATCACGTTCGGCAATCTGAGCGGCTTGATGTTTGGTCAGGAATTGAAGGATTTTTTGCACGAATACACACACACGGCCGCGTGGTGGCGCATGCGGAGGGGTTGCCCGACGAACGCAACAGGATCACGCTCGATCCCGAGGTGCGCGACGCGCGCGGACTGCCCGTGGCGCGAGTCGCTTACCAATGGGGTGACAACGATGTGAAGCTCGCGTCCGCCGCCCGCGACAAAGCCGCGGAAATGATGGCGGCATCTGGTGCACGAAAAGTTCACATCGGCCTGAACTACGGGGCACATGCGATGGGTTCGTGCCGCATGGGGCGCGACCCAAAGGCGTCTGTGGTGAACGAGTTTTGCCAGACGCACGACGTCCACAATCTTTACATCTGCGATACCAGCGTGTTCGTGACAAGCGCGGCGTGAATCCCACGCTCACGGCGATGGCTATCGCCGATCGCGCGGCGGAGCACATTCTCGCCTCCGGCCGGCGAGGGGACGTGGAATCGACATGAACGAAGTCTCGATCACTCTCGGCGACATCGGCGCGCTCGCGGCCCTGGCGGACGGAATCATTCCGGCCGATGAGCGCGACGCCGGCGCGGGCCTGGTCCATGCGGGGCCGAGCATTGCCGAGCGCATGCGGCGAAGTCCGTCGGCCCACGTATACGTCGAGGGCCTGCGGGCGGCGCGCGCCTTCGCGACTGAGCGATTCGGCCAAGAGGTTCGCGAGCTGAACGCCAGCCAAATGCGTGAACTGCTCACCGCGCTACGCGATCAGTCGCCCACATTCTTCCGCCAACTGCGTGCGGATGTGTGCGCACTTTATCTCAGCGACATGGGCGTGTGGCAACGCATTGGCTTTCCCGGACCTTCGTCCCAGAGCGGCGGTTACCCTGACTTTGATCAACCCCAAGGCTGACAGCACGATGACAACGCATTCCGAGTTACTCCCTGCCGCGCGGGCCTTTCTCGCCAAACCCGCGAGGATGTTGATCGGCGGCCAGTGGCGTGATTGGCGACAAGGAAATTCTCCGAAGCCGTCGTAGACGCGTCGATCACATCGACCGATGTGTGCCGGACTGACTCTTGCCGCAAAACCTGAGCACCGAACAGATCGGCCCAGAAGGGCCCAAACGCGCCGCTTCGCGAGCGCTGTAACTTCGATTTGATGCGTTCGCTCATCACTGGACGCTTCACCCGACCCACGACCGCCGGTATGCTGAATGGCACCTGAGAAGGTGATAGGTGAGCCTACAAGCAAGGAGAATCCGCATGTCGAAAGTTCGTCGATCGGTTCCCGCATTCGCTCTGGCGATTCTGTGTGGATGGGGCTCGATCGCCCTGGCCTGCACGAGCATCGTGGTGAGTCGCGGCGCGTCTAGAGACGGCTCGGTGATGGTCACATACTCGGCGGACGCCCCGTTCATGCCGAAGCTGCTCTATGTGCCCGGCGGAACGCATCAGGCAGGTGAGCCGATCCAGGTCCGAGGGTGGGAAGATGATCGGCTGTGCGGGCCGGTCAAGCAGGTGGCGAACACGTATTCGGTGGTCGGGCTGATGAATGAACATCAGCTTTCCTTGGGCGAGACGACGACGGGCGGACGCCGTGAACTGGTCGATCGGACGGGCATGCTTGACTACGACGCCCTGATGATGCTCACTCTCCAGCGTTCGCGAACCGCACGCGAGGCGATCAAGATCGTCGACGAGCTCGCTCGCGAGTATGGGTATCGATCGTCCGGCGAGACATTCTCGATCGCCGACCCGAATGAGGCCTGGATCATGGAGCTGATCGGCAAAGGACCCGGCCAGAAAGGGATCGTCTGGGTCGCCGCTCGTGTTCCCGATGGGATGATCACCGCGCACGCCAACATGAGCCGGATCACCACCTTCCCGCTCGACGATCCCGACAACTGGCTTTATGCTCAAGACGTGATCTCATTCGCGATCGAGAAGAAGTTTTATTCGACGAGTTCCGCCAAGCCATTCAGCTTTCGTGACGCTTATCATCCCGGGATCGGCCCGTCGCAGCAGCGGGCGTGCGCCGGCCGCGTCTGGAGCATTTACCGTCGTTCCGCGCGATCGCAGCAATTCTCCGACACTTTCTTCCGGGGCAAGGAGGGTGCCGAGGACTACCCGCTCTTCATCAAGCCCGATGCACCCCTGGGTGTATCCGACGTGATGGCCTTGATGCGTGACCACTATGAAGGCACCCCCTACGACATGACCAAAGGCCTCGATGCCGGCCCATTCGCCACCCCGTACCGCTACCGGGACCTGCCCTTCAAGGTCGACGGCGCTGACTATATGTGGGAGCGGCCGATTTCGACCCAGCAGGCGGGTTTCGTCGTCGTGAGCCAGAGCCGCAAGGGAATGCCGGACGGCGTGGGAGGCGTCACCTGGTTCACACCCGACGATGCTTCGACTTCGTGCTTTACCCCATTCTACTGCGGAATTACCGCCTTGCCGGCCCCGTATGTGAAGGGGGACTACAAGAAGTTCGAGTGGGACTCGGCGTGGTGGGTGTCGAACTTGGTATCCAATCTCTGTTACGACCGTTGGTCACGAATTGCCCCTGATGTGCAAGCCGCGCAGGCCAGGCGCGAGGCCGACCTGCTCAAAATGCAGCCGGTGATCGAGGAAGCCGCCGTGAAGCTGGGATCAACTGATTTACCCTTGATGCGTGAGTTCCTGACCAATTACTCGGTCTCGACCGGCGAGGCGGTCTTCCGCAACTGGCAGGGAGTGGCCGAATCCATTCTGGTCAAGCATGTCGATGGCTATGTCAAGGGAGCCCAGGGACGACCGAAGGGAGTCGGCTACTCTCCGGAATGGCTCAAGCGAGTCATTGCTGATCGGCCTGAACAATTCAAAGTCCAGATGAAAACGAGTGAGACCGATCACTGAGGAGCTTTTTCCCGTGGTGCTCAGGTAGATCGTCCGCTTTCCACGACCGGAGACCTTTGAAGTGCTGGACTATGCGGGGAGTTCAAATCTCGCCCGCTCGACTCAAGGGAAAGTGCAGTCCATCGCATTGAAAGGAACAGGCTCGCAATAACTTCCTCGTTTGGAGGTTGCGTAGACGATTAAGCAGACAGGGAGCTCACGCTCCCCGCTCGCCTTGTTCGCGGATCCCGTGGCGAGCGGGGAGCGTAAGCTCCCTGTCTGCTACACCATTTGACCGTCAATCCAACCGCCGTTCACCGCCGTAGCTTCCCGGTCAGCGTAACCCAACCGCCTCGCCTTTTGTGGCAATTTCCATTTTTTGGACCGACCTTGGGACAATATGCGCGGAGACGGGGCAGTATCCGGAGAAGGGATGAATGAGTACGAACCGAGGTTCTTGCGAGAAAGCCCGGTGACATGGCACGTATCGTATCCGGGTCGGTTGTCCGGCGGATCGAGTCGCTCTTTGAAGGCGGCTCCGTCGCCGGACTCACCGACCGACAACTCCTGGAGCGGTTCAACACAGGGCGCGATGCGACGGGGGAAGCGGCGTTTGCCGCGCTGGTGAGCCGTTATGGACCGATGGTGCTGCACGTCTGCCGGCAGTTCCTGGGTGACCTTCACCATGCCGAAGACGCCTTTCAGGCGGTGTTCCTCGTGCTGGCCCGCAAAGCCGGCGCGATCCGGAATCCCGACCTGCTGGGTAACTGGCTCTACGGAGTTGCCCTCCGCACGGCCAAGAAGGCGAAAGTCCGCCTCGCTCGCCGTCGCAAGAACGAAGAAGAGGGCTCCATGAGGCGTCCCGGTTCGGGGTCGCATACCGCAGTCGAGTTGATGGTCCAACCGGTCGGGCAACCGGCCCTGGCTCGCGAGGACGTGGAAGTGCTCCACGACGAGATCGCCCGGCTGCCCGGATCGTTTCGTCTGCCGGTGGTCCTCTGTTACTTCGAGGGACTGACCCTGGACGAAGCGGCGAGCCGGCTGCGTTGGCCGTCGGGCACGGTCCACAGCCGTTTGGCCCGGGCCTGCGACAAGCTCCGCCGCGGTCTGACCCGCCGCGGTGTGGCCCTGCCGGCCGCCGTGCTGGCCACAGCCCTGACTGCAAAATCCGCCTCGGCTTCCGTCTCATCCTCCTTGTGTGACATCACGACCACGGCCGCGATGAAGTTCGCGGCCGGACAGGCCGCCTCATCCTTGGCGACCTTCGCTTGCCCAGGAGGTGCTCAAAGCCATGTTCGTCAACAAGCTGAGACTCATCGCCACGACGTTGCTACTCTTCGCCGCCTGCGGCCACCGGCGCTGGATATCTCGCTCACACTTGGGCAAGCCAGGACGAGCCCAAGCGACGCCCGCCGCGCAGGCTTCGGCCAGGCCGGACGACACAACACAGCGTCCCGCTCCAGGTCGAATGTTGGTCTCGGGCCGTGTGCTCGACCCACAAGGAAAGCCGGTGCCCCATGCCATGACCATGGTTTACGCGGCGATCAAACAGCCGGGAAGCGGTGGAATGCAGTACGAGAAGATGTTGCCAACAGCGATCGGACAGGCGAGCAGCGACGGCTCAGGCCGATTCCTGATTGATGCTCCTCGTACCTCGTCATCCCGACATCATTATGTCGGGGTCGTCGCTCTGGCGCCCGGCCATGGTGCCAGTTGGGCCACTTTCGACCCCGACGCCGACCAGCCCATCGCCGACATCTCACTCCGGCCCGAGCAGGTGATTCAGGGTCGTTTGTTCGACCTGTCTGGCCGACCAGTCCAAGGTGTCACGGTCTCGGTCACTTCCATACGCCACATCCTTCAGCAGGGTCGAAACACCAATCTTGAACCGATGTTCGGCTCCGACGGGCCCATATTCGCCTGGTCTCACGTGCATGACTTTCCGGCGTGGCCCAAGCCGGCGACTAGCGACGCCGAGGGCCGATACACCATCCGTGGCGCGGGCCGGGATCTCCGCATCGATCTCATCATCAACGACCCGCGGTTCGCCCAGCAGAGAATCCAGGTCGAGACCGACGGCGCTTCCGGGTCGAAGCCGCTGACGGCGGCGCTGGAGCCGGCCAGGGTCTTCAGGGGACGCGTCACGGATGCCGATACCGGCAAGCCGATCCCTCATGCCCACGTCGTGGTCATGTCCTATCGAGGAAACGCAGGGATCCACAACGACTTCGAGGCCGACGCCGACGGCCGGTTCAGCGCCAATCCGGTGTCCGCCGACCGCTTCGAAGTCTCGGCTGTCGCTCCCGAGGGGCAGCCCTATCTGAGAGCCTTTAGATTGATCACCTGGCCGAAGGGCGCGATCGAGTATCCGATTGACCTGGCCTTGCACCGAGGGGTGGTCATCCGCGGCAAGGTCACCGAGGAAGGGACCGGCAAGCCCGTGGCCGGAGCCAGGATCAGCTACGGGGCACGCCGGACGGTGGAGAACCAGTCGGGCACGTCGAATGGCCTCACGGCGAGCGGCTCGGATGGCTCGTTTCAGGTAGCGGTCCTGCCCAGCCCGGGCTGCCTCGTCGTCCTTGGCCCCAGCGACGATTACGTACTCCGGGAGATCGGCACTGATATGGTCTTCCAGGGAAAGCCGGGTGGCCGCCGCTTCTACGTCCACGCCTTCCTCGCCTGCGATCCGAAACCGGCCAGTGAGAGCCTTGACGTCAACGTCGTGCTCCGTCCGGGTATGACCATGCACGGCCAGGTCGTCGGGCCGGACGGTCAGCCGGTCCAGGATGCCTGGATGATCAGCCGCGTGTTCATCGCGCCGTCGCCTGCAGCATGGCTGCGCTGGAGCGGCCGGCATCATGGCAGCGTGAAGAGCGGCCGGTTCGAGATCCACGGACTCGACCCCGACGCCGAAGTCCCCGTCTACTTCCTCGACCCGCATCACAAACTGGGCGCAGCGGTCAATTTCTCGGGCAAGTCCGCGGCCGGCGGACCGGTCACCGTCCGGCTCCAGCCCTGCGGCACCGCCAAGGCAAGGCTGGTCGACGCAAGCGGCAAGCCAATCGTGGGGTATCCTGGCTCGAGCCTGATCTCGATGGTCGTCACTCCCGGTCCTTCTCCCAATCCCCAGCAGCAGACCGAAACCCGTCTTATCGCCGATCAAGGGGCCTTGGCCGGGATCGACTCGATCAACTACACAGATAGCCTCGTGTCCGACGCACTGGGGCGGATTGCGTTCCCCGCCCTGGTCCCCGGCGCAACCTATCGCCGCAACCCCTTCGGTGCGAGCGGGAGTTCGCTTCCTCATGATTTCACCGTCAAGCCCGGCGAGACGCTCGACCTGGGCGATATCGTCATCGAGAAACCTCACCGTGATTGAGAGACAACGTAGGTGCTCTGCGAGCACCACGTTCTGCCAATAACCTAGCCGTGTCTCGGTGCTCACAGAGCACCCTACTACAAGATTCCCGGCACGTTTCCGAGCACAACCTGGGACAAGATGAGTCGTGGCAACACAGTATCTGGGCGTGGCGAATGAATCACTGAGAACCGAGGTATCCGCGAGGGAGCTCAACGGCATGGCATACGCGGCAACGGGGTCGGTCTTCCGGCAAATCGAGTCGCTCTTTGAGGGAACCTCCGTCGCCGGTCTCACCGATCGACAACTCCTGGAACGCTTTAACGCGCGACGCGATCGCGCCGGCGAAGCCGCATTCGCCGCGCTGGTGACGCGCCACGGGCCCATGGTTCTGGACATCTGCCTTTGTATCCTGGGCGACTTGCACCACGCCGAGGACGCTTTCCAGGCCGTCTTTCTCGTCTTGGCCCGACGAGCCGGCTCGATCCGCGACCCCGATTTGCTGGGTAACTGGCTCTATGGAGTCGCACTCCGAACGGCACGCTGCGCAAAGCACCAGACTCGACCGCCAACGCAAGAACGAGGAGGAGGGCGCCATGAGGCGTCCGGTTCGGGATCGAGTGCCACTGTCGAACAACCGGCCCTGGCTCGCGAGGACGTGGAGGCGCTGCACGACGAGATCGCCAGGCTGCCCGGATCGTTTCGTCTGCCGGTGATCCTCTGCTACTTCGAGGGACTGAGCCTGGACGAAGCCGCTCGCCGGCTCCGTTGGCCATCGGGCACGGTCCACAGCCGGTTGGCTCGTGCGCGCGAGAAGCTCCGCCGCGGTCTGACCCGTCGCGGCGTGGCCCTGCCGGCCGCCGTGCTGGCCACGGCCCTGACTGCCAAATCCGCCTCGGCTCCGTCTCATCCTCCCTGTGCGACATCACAACCACGGCCGCGATCAAGTTCGCGGCCGGACAGGCCGCCTCAGTCGTCTGGCGTCCTGGCGGCTCTTGCCCAGGAGGTGCTCAGAGCCATGCTGATCCACAAGTTGAAACTCGTCACCATCGACCTTGCTCGCTCTCGCCGCCTTCGCCACCGGCGCGGGGTATCTGACTCACTCCTGGCCATGAAGGACGAGCCCAAGCGAAGCCGGCCGCTTCGCAACCGCCGCTGGCGGCCAAGCCAGACGACACGGCCAAGCGCCCGGCCCCAGGCCGGATGTTCGTCGTCGGCCGCGTGCTCGACCCGAAGGCAAGCCGGTGGTCGGTGTGGCCGTCGACGTTATCGGACGGGTACGCAAGCCGTGGGCTGCCGCCAGGAAGGAGCTAGGAATCCGGGTCGTCGCTCGGCCAGGGCGTGACCGAGACCGGCGGCCGGTTCCGCCTGGAAGCACCGCGCACTTCGTCGGATCGGGTTCTTCGAGGTCCATGCGCTGGCCGCGGCCCCGGGCTTCGGCCTCGGCTGGGTCGAAGCTCAACCCGACGCCGAGCAGCCCGCCGCCGAGATCCGCCTCCGGCCCGAGCAGGTCATCCGGGGCAAGCTGACCGATGTCAACGGCGGACCGGCCGCCGGAGTCGAACTGCGGATCCGGCAGTGTGGGACGCCAGTACGATAACGCCTCGGTACGTACGAAGGCATCATGCTCTCGGACGATCAACCTCAGGGGCTTCGTGCCTGGCCGCGTCCGGTCACGACCGACGAACAAGGCCGGTTCACGCTCGCCGGCATCGGCCGGGATCTCACGTCGGCTTGGGCGTCCATCGACCTCCGCTTCGCCCGCCAGGGATTTCGGGTCCAGACCGACGACCGCGATGGGCCGAAGGACGTCACACTGGCACTCCAGCCGGCGACAATCGTCGAGGGCCGCGTCTTGGCCGCCGACACCGGCCGACCGGTCCCGCACGCGATCGTTCAAGTCGGATCCAGCCTGGAGCCGTTCAATGGAGGACCCGAGGTGCGGATCTCCAGCCGACGATCAGGGCCGGTTCATGGCCAATGTCGCGCCGGGCAAGTATTACCACGTCCAAGCACTTCCCCCCGAAGGCCAGCCTTACCTGATCCACGAAGAAGAATTCGAGTGGACCAAGGGAGCGGTCAAGAAGGTGATGGACGTCAAGCTCCCACGCGGCGTGCTGATCCGAGGCAAGGTGACCGAGCAGGAGACCGGCCGACCGTGGCCGAGGCCAACGTGCAGTATTACCCGTCGGCAATCGCGACGGTCTGGTCTCGGGCTGGCACGCGGTCGTGGCCAGCAAGGACGACGGCTCGTTCCAGATCGCCGTCCCGCCCGGCAAGGGCCACCTGTTCGTGTTTGGCCCGACTTCCGACTTTATCCTGGAGGAGATCGGCAGCCGGCTCCTCTACAACGGCCAGCCCGGCGGTGAGCGCTATTATGCTCACGGCATCATCGCCTATGAAGTCAAGGCCGGCGACCCGCCCATGAGTCAACGCCGCGCTCAGGCCGGGCAAGACCGTCAGGGGCCGCGTGGTCGGACCCGAAGGGCAGACGGTCGCGGACGCCGTCGATCATCACGCGGCTCCACATCGAGCCGTTCAACCCTCTCTGGCGAGGTGACTTCCAGCTCACGCCCGCGACGGCGATTTCGAGCTGCGCGGGCTCGACCCGGAGAAGTCCGCGCCGGCTCACTTCCTCGACGCCGACCACCAGTGGGGCGCCACGGTCGAATTCTCGGGCAAGCAGGCCGGCGAGAGACGTGACGGTCCGGCTCCAGCCGTGCGGTCAGGCCAAGGCGCGGTTCGTCGGTCCCGACGGCAAGCCTGTCGCCAAGATATCTCGCCCCATTTCGAGATCCTGGGCACACCAGGCCCGATCCATGGGACGCAGGACAGACGCAGCAGGCGATGCTCGCGGCCGACGCGGCGTACATGCCCAACGTCGATCGAAAGCACTACTGGCACGGCCCGATCACCGACGCCCAGGGCCGCATCACCCTCCCTGACCTGATCCCGGGCGCCTGTATCGGATCTCCGACAACTCGAACCAGCGATAAAGGCTATCCAGGTCCGCAAGGACTTCACCGTCAAGCCCGGCGAGACGCTCGACCTGGGCGATATCCTGATCGAGAAACCTCAACCGTGATCGAGAAATTTCCTGTTTTCGAGCACAACTTGGGAGAAGATGGTCGGCATCGGGGCAGTATCCGGCGTGGGGATGAAAAGACGTCGAGTGCGCCGGACGCGTCAATTTCATCGTGAGGAGGCCTGACGGCATGGCGCCTGTGACAACACCATCGGTGGTCCGGCAGATCGGGTCGCTCTTCGACGGCGGCTCCGTCGCCGGGTTGACCGACCGCCAGCTCATCGAGCGGTTCAACGACCGGCGCGATGCCACCGGCGAAGCCGCCTTCGCCGCACTGGTGACGCGGCATGGGCCCATGGTCATGCACGTCTGCCGCCAGCTCCTGGGACCGACCACCATGCCGAGGACGCCTTCCAGGCCGTCTTCCTCGTCCTGGCTCGCAAGGCTCGGTCGATCCGCGACCCCGACCTGCTGGGTAACTGGCTCTATGGGGTCGCGCTCCGCACGGCCAAGCAAGGCGCGAGGACGGCTCGCTCGGCGTCACAAGAACGAGGTGGGCAGCGCCATGAGGCATTCGGCAGGTCCAGGCGTCCCGGTCGAACCGATGGTCAACCGGCCGAGCAGCGGGTCCTGGCCCGCGAGCAGGCCGAGGTTCTCCACCGCGAGATCGACCGCCTGCCCGGACCCTTTCGTCTGCCGATCGTGCTCTGCTACTTCGAGGGCCTGACCCTCGACGAGGCGGCGCAACGGCTCCGATGCCCGGCCGGCACGGTGCGCAGCCGATTGGCCCGGGCGTGCGACAAGCTCCGCCGCGGCTTCACCCGCCGCGGTGTGGCTCTGTCGGCGCCGGCCTTGGCCGCGGCACTCAGCCCAGGTCCGCCTCGGCGTCCGTCTCATCCCCCCTGTGCGACATCACGACCCGGGCCGCGATCAACTTCGCGGCCGGACAGGCCGCCGCCGGGACCGTCTCGGCCTCGGCGGCGGCCCTTGCCCAGGAGGTGCTTCGATCCATGCTGATCCACAAGCTGAAACTTCACCCTCTTAGCCTTGCTCCTCGCGACCGCTCGCCACCGGCGCCGGACTATCTCGACTCACTCCCTGGCGATCGAGGACGAGCCCAAGAAAACCGCAGCCGACCTCCGCAGACCCGGCCGGCGAGCCATGAGCCCCAAGGTCCGGAACCGGGCCGGATGTTCGTCGTCGGCCGCGTGCTCGACCCGCAAGGAAAACCGGTGCCCAACGCGACGACGATGGTCTACGCGGCGATCAAGCAGCCGGGGCGTGGCGACCGGCTGGCGCCGATGGCACCGACGGCGATCGGCCAGGCGCAGAGCGACGACTCGGGCCGGTTCCGGCTCGACGCGGCCCGCACATCTCGTCGTCGATCCATGAGCAGGTCGGCGCCGTCGCCATCGCGCCCGGCTATGGCGCCGGCTGGGTCGAGCTCGACCCCGACGCCGATCAGCCCGCCGCCGACATCACGCTCCGGCCCGAGCAGGTGATCCAGGGTCGCCTGTTCGACCTGCAGGGCCGGCCCGTCCAGGGCGTCACGGTCTCGGTCGAGGCCATGGGCCGCGTCCTCCACGACCCGGAAGGCGATCCCGATGACAGGCCTCGAAGGTCCCTATTTCCTGGGGGATCACGCGAAGGCCTGCCGGCCTGGCCCAGGCCGGCGACCAGCGACGCCGAGGGCCGCTTCACCGTCCGCGGCGCGGGCCGGGGTCTCCGGGTCGTCCTCATGATCGATGACCCGCGGTTCGCCCGGCAGAGGATCGAGGTCGATACCGACAGCACCTCCGAGTCGAAGCCGGTGACGCTGGCCGTGGAACCGGCCAGGATCATCAACGGCCGCGTCACGTGATGCCGATACCGGCAAGCCGCTCCCATGCTCATCGTGGTCATGTCCGATCGGAAAGGCGGCCACCCCAGTTCGAGACCGACGCCGAGGGACGGTTCCGCGCCAATCCCGATCAGCCGACCGCTACAGAGTCTCGGTTCTAGCTCCCGAGGGACAGCCCTATCTGAACGTCCGACGAACCGTTCGAATGGCCCAAGGGAGCCCTCGAGCATCCGGTCGACCTGGCCTTGCCGCAGGGGCGTGGTGATCCGCGGCAAGGTCACCGAGGAGGGCTCGGGCAAGCCCGTCGCGGGGGCCAGGGTCAGCTATCGATCGGGCGACGCCAGGCGGCTCGAACCGGGCCCTGGACTGGCCGCGGCGACGCGGGCGGACGGCTCGTTCCAGCTCGCGGTCTTGCCGCAAGCCGGGCTATCTCATCGTCCTGGGCCCCAGCGAGGATTACGTGCTCCAGGAGATCGGCCAGCGGATGATCCGGCAGGGCCAGCCGGGCGGGCGCCGCTGTACGCCCACGCCTTCATCGCCCGCGACCTGAAGCCGGCAGCGACAGCCAGGAAGTCAACGTCGCACTCCGCCGCGGTCATGACCGTGAAGGGCCAGGTCGTCGGGCCGGACGGACAGCCGGTGCGGGACGCCTGGATGATCAGCCGGATCATCCTGATGCCGAGCCGGGCCATGGCGTTCACTGGTGGGGACGAGTACCACGGCAACGTACGCAATGGCCGGTTCGAGGTGCACGGCCTGGCACCCGACGCCGAAGTCCCCGTCTACTTTCTCGACCCGAAGCACAAGCTGGGCGCGACGGTGCATCTCTCGGGCAAGTCGGCGACCGGCGGACCGGTCACCGTCCGGCTCCAGCCCTGCGGCACGGCCAGGGCGCGGCTGGTCGACCCCGTCGGGAAGCCGATCGCAGGGTATCGCGACCCGTATCTCATCGCGATGGTCGTCACTCCCGGCCCATCCCGGTTTAGCCGCGACAAGGCGGACCAAGTCGTCTGGCGGCCGATCAAGACTACCTCTGCCGGATCGACCCGATCAACTACGCGGATGGTCCGGTGTCCGACGCCCAGGGCCGCATGGTGTTCCCCGCCTTGATCCCGGGCGCGACCTATCGCATCTACGACACCACGATCGACGACGAAGCCGGCCGCACTCCGCAAGGAATTCACCGTCAAGCCCGGCGAGACCTCGACCTGGGCGATATCCTGATCGAGAAACCTCAACGTGATTGAGAGATTTTCGTAGGGTGCTCTGCGAGCACCGCTTTCCGCCGTAACCTTTTTGTAGTCACCGTTTCCGATGAAATCACCTGGCTCGGTCGCTCGCAGAGCATCCGACAAAACCTCCGGGAAATCCCTGTTTTCGAGCACAACTTGGGAGAAGATGGTCGGCAGCGGGGCAGTATCCGGCGTGGGGATGAAAAGACGTCGAGTGCGCCGGACGCACCGATTCCAGCGTGAGAGGAGCCTGGCGGCATGTCGTCTGTGACAACACCATCGGTGGTCCGGCAGATCGGGTCGCTCTTCGACGGCGGCTCGGTCGCCGGACTGACCGACCGCCAGCTCATCGAGCGGTTCAACGCCCGGCGCGATGCCACCGGCGAAGCCGCCTTCGCCGCCCTGGTGACGCGGCACGGGCCCATGGTCCTGGACGTCTGCCGCCAGCTCCTGGGCGACCCACCATGCCGAGGACGCCTTCCAGGCCGTCTTCCTCGTCCTGGCCCGCAAGGCCCGGTCGATCCGCGACCCCGACCTGCTGGGTAACTGGCTCTACGGGGTCGCGCTCCGCACGGCCCGCAAGGCGCAGGGACGGCTCGCTCGCCGCGCAAGAACGAGGAGGGCGGCGCCATGAGGCATCCGGTTCGGGTCCGGCGTCCGGTCGAACCGATGGTTCAATCAGCCGAGCAGCGGGTCCTGGCCCGCGAGCAGGCCGAGGCGCTCCATCGCGAGATCGACCGCCTGCCCGGACCGTTTCGCCTGCCGGTCGTGCTCTGCTACTTCGAGGGCCTGACCCTCGACGAGGCGGCGCGACGGCTCCGCTGCCCGGCCGGCACGCGTCCGCAGCCGATTGGCCCGGGCGTGCGACAAGCTCCGCCGCGGCCTGACGCGCCGCGGTGTGGTGCTTGTCCGCCGCGGTGCCTGGCCGCGGCACTCAGCTCCACGTCCGCCTCGGCGTCCGTCTCATCCCCCCTGTGCGACATCACGACCCGGGCCGCGATCGAACTTCGCGGCCGGACAGGCCGCCGCGCCCTTGGCGGCCGCCCTTGCCCAGGAGGTGCTCCGAGCCATGCTCATCCACAAGCTGAAACTCACCGCGATGACCTTGCTCTTCCTCGCCGCCGTCGCCACCGGCGCGGGATATCTCACTCACTCCCTGGCGATGACAGGACGAGCCCAAGACGGCAGCCGACCGCTCCTCGGCCGCAGGTCGCGGCCAGGCCAGACGACACAACCCAGCGTCCCGGCCCCGGGCCGGATGTTCGTCGTCGGCCGCGTGCTCGACCCGCAGGGCAAACCGGTGCCCAATGCCATGACCATGGTCTACGCGGCGATCAAGCAGCCGGGACGGCAGCGCCGATCCGAGTCGGATGATGCCCATCGCGCGATCGGCCAGGCGCGGAGCGACGGCTCGGGCCGGTTCCAGGTCGATGCCCCGCGCACCTCGTCGTCCCGGCATCATCAGATCGGCGCCGTCGCCCTGGCGCCGGGCTACGGTGCCGGTTGGGCCGATCTCGACCCCGACGCCGACCAGCCGGCCGCCGACATCACGCTCCGGCCCGAGCAGGTGATCCAGGGTCGCTTGTTCGACCTGAATGGCCGGCCGGTCCAGGGCGTCGCGGTCTCGGTTCGAGGCCATGGGCCGCGTCATCCGAGCGGCAACGCGGACTATCGCTCTCATGAAGGCATCGAAGGGCCCTTCTTTGGGTGGAACCCCCGAAGCGACTTGCCGGCCTGGCCCAAGCCGGCGATCACCGACGCCGAGGGCCGGTTCACCATCCGCGGCGTGGGCCGGGACCTCCGGGTCTCCTCATGATCGATGATCCGCGGTTCGCCCGGCAGAGGATCCCGATCGATACCGACGGCACCTCGGAGTCGAAGCCGGTGACGCTGGCGCTGGAGCCGGCCAAGATCATCAAGGGCCGCGTCACGGATGCCGACACCGGCAAGCCGATCCCCCATGCCGAGGTCGTCGATCATGTCCACACGGAGACATGCGGCCGGCATCGACCGAATTCGAGGCCGACGCCGAGGGCCGGTTCCGCGCCAATCCCCTGTCGGCCGACCGCTACAGCGTCTCGGTTTCCGCCCCCGAGGGCCAGCCCTATCTGAACGGCTCGAAACGATGTTCAAATGGCCCAAGGGGGCAGTCGAGTATCCGATCGACCTGGCCTTGCCCCGAGGCGTGGTGATCCGCGGCAAGGTCACCGAGGAAGGCTCCGGCAAGCCCGTGGCCGGGGCCAGGATCAGCTTCGGGTCACGTCGGACTCAAGCACAGGCTCGGCGCGGCTTACAATGGCCAGCGCGGCGAGCGGGTCGGACGGCTCGTTTCAGCTCGCGGTCCTGCCCGGTCCGGGCTATCTCATCGTCCTGGGCCCCAGCGAGGATTACGTGCTCCAGGAGATCGGCGAGCGGATGGATCTCGCGAGGGAAAGCCGGGCGGCCGCCGCTTCTACGCCCACGCCTTCATCGCCTGCGACCCGAAGCCGGGCAGCGAGAGCCTGGACGTCAACGTCGTGCTCCGCCGGGGCATAGACCGTGAACGGCCGGGTCGTCGGGCCGGATGGTCAGCCGATCCAGGATGCCTGGATGATCAGCCGCGTCATCTCCTCCAGCCGACCTGGACCGCATGGCTGGGTCTGGCGCGCTCGATACACACACGGCAGCGTGAAGAGCGGCCGGTTCGAGGTCCATGGGCTCGACCCCGACGCCGAAGTCCCCGTCTACTTCCTCGACCCGAATCATCAAGCTCGGTGCGACGGCCGATCTCTCGGGCAAGTCGGCGGCCGGCGGACCGGTCACCGTCCGGCTCCAGCCCTGCGGCACGGCCAAGGCGCGGCTCGATCGACCCCAGCGGCAAGCCGCTCGCGGGTATCGGGCTCGGACCTGATCTCGATGGTCGTCACTCCCGGCCCTACCCTGTCTGAGCGAACAGGAGGAAGCGCGTCTGATTGGCTGACGATGGCGACCTTGGCCGGGATCGACCCGATCAACTACGCGGATGGCCCCGTGTCCGACGCCCAGGGGCGAATCGCGTTCCCCGCCCTGATCCCCGGCGCGACCTACCGCCTCACGACCGCAACGGTACGAAGGGAACTCCGCTCCGCAAGGAATTCACCGTCAAGCCCGGCGAGACGCTCGACCTGGGCGATATCGTGATCGAGAAACCTCAATCGTGATTGAGAGGCGACCCTGCAAGTTTCCACGATCCGAGCACAACCTGGGATAAGATGACGCGCGGCAACACAGTATTTGGACGTGGGGAATGAGTTGGTGAACCGAGGTGTCTGCGAGGGAGCCCGAGGGCATGGCGTACGCGGCAACAGGGTCCGTCTTCCGGCAGATCGAGTCGCTCTTTGAGGGCGGCTCGGTCGCCGGACTGACCGACCGGCAACTCCTGGAGCGGTTCATCGCGCGACGCGATCCCGCCGGCGAAGCCGCCTTCGCCGCGCTCGTGACGCGGCACGGGCCCATGGTGCTGGACGTCTGCCGGGACATCCTGGGCGACTTGCACCATGCCGAGGACGCGTTCCAGGCCGTCTTTCTCGTCTTGGCCCGACGGGCCGGCTCGATCCGCGACCCCGATTTGCTGGGTAACTGGCTCTACGGGGTCGCGCTCCGCACGGCTCGCTGCGCCAAGCTCCAGACTCGACCGCCAGCGCAAGAACGAGGAGCAGGGCGCCATGAGGCGCCCGGATTCGGGATCGAGTACCGTGGTCGAGCAACCGGCCATGGCTCGCGAGGACATGGAGGCGCTGCACGACGAGATTGCCCGGCTGCCGGGGCCGTTTCGTCTACCCGTGGTCCTCTGCTACTTCGAGGGCCTGACGCTCGACGAGGCCGCACGACGACTCCGCTGGCCGGCCGGGACGCTTCGCAGCCGCCTGGCTCGGGCGCGGGACAAGCTCCGCATCGGCCTCACTCGCCGCGGCGTGGTCTTGCCCGCCGCCGTGCTGGCCGCGGGATTGAGCCCTCGATCCGCCTCGGCGTCCGTCTCATCCTCCCTGTGCGACATCACGACCCAGGCCGCGATCCAGTTCGCGGCCGGACAGGCCGCCGCGCCCTTGGCGGCCGTCCCTTGCCCAGGAGGTGCTCCGAGCCATGTTCGTCAACAAGCTGAGACTCATCGCCACGACCTTGCTGTTCCTCGCCGCCGTGGCCACCGGCGCGGGATATCTCACTCACTCTCTGGCCAGCCAGGACGAGCCCAAACGGCAGCCCGACGCTCCTCGGCCGCAGGTTGCGGCCAGGCCAGACGACACAACCCAGCGTCCGGCCCCGGGCCGGATGTTCGTCGTCGGGCCGTGTGCTCGACCCCCAGGGCAAGCCGGTGCCCAATGCCATGACGATGGTCTACGCGGCGATCAAGCAGCCGGGGAGCGGCCGGCTGTCGAGGGAGATGTCGACCCAACGGCGATCGGACAGGCGAGCAGCGACAGCTCGGGCCGGTTCCAGGCTCGACGCCCCGCGCACCTCGTCAGCCCGGCATCATCAGTTGGCGCCGTCGCTCTGGCACCGGGCTATGGTGCCGGCTGGGCCGAGTCGACCCCGACGCCGACCAGCCCACCGCCGACATCACACTCCGGCCCGAGCAGGTGATCCAGGGTCGCTTGTTCGACCTGAATGGCCGGCCCGTTCAGGGCGTCGAGGTCGCGGTCAGGACATGGGCCGCGTCATTCGAACGGAGACCGTCGAAGCATCGACGGTCCTGACCGCTTGGAAGGACCCTGTCTACTGGTGGAACTCCAGGAACGACCTGCCGGCCTGGCCCAAGCCGGCGACCAGCGACGCCGAGGGCCGATTCACCATCCGCGGCGTGGGCCGGGATCTCCGGGTCGATCCTCATCATCGATGACCCGCGGTTCGCCCAGCAGATCGATTCCGGTCGATACCGACGGCACCTCCGAGTCGAAGCCGGTGACGCTGGCGCTGGAGCCGGCCAAGATCATCAAGGGCCGCGTCACCGATGCCGATACCGGCAAGCCGATCCCCCATGCCGCGGTCACGATCTTGGCCTACTACGGAAGCCACGGGTGGCACCTCACAACCGACTTCGAGGCCGACGCCGAGGGCCGGTTCCGCGCCAATCCCCTGCCGGCCGACCGCTATCGACGTCTCGGCCGTCGGCTCCCGACGGGCAGCCCTATCTGATCCGTCCGAAATTGTTCAACTGGCCCAAGGGGGCCGTCGAGTATCCGGTCGACCTGGCCTTGCCCCGGGGCGTGGTGATCCGCGGCAAGGTCACCGAGGAAGGCTCGGGCAAGCCCGTGGCCGGAGCCAGGATCAGTTCTCGGGGCACGCGAGACGGCGGACAGGCTCGATCGGCACCTAGAATGGCAGTCGCGGCGAGTGGGTCGGACGGCTCGTTTCAGATCGCGGTCCCGCCCAGCCCGGGCCATCTCGTCGTCCTGGGCCCCAGCGACGATTATGTGCTCCGGAGAGATCGGCGATCGGATGCTTTCGCAGGGAAAGCCGGGTGGCCGCCGCTTCTATGCCCACGCCTTCATCGCCTGCGACCCCAAAGCCGACTGACGCGAGCCCTGGACGTCAACGTCGTGCTCCGCCCGGGCATGACCGTGAACGGCCGGGTCGTCGGGCCGGACGGTCAGCCGATCCAGGATGCCTGGATGATCAGCCGCGTGTTCCTCCCGTCCACGTCCGTCCTTGGTGAACTGGCGGGCTCGACGATCCACGGCAGCGTGAAGAGCGGCCGGTTCGAGGTCCATGGGCTCGACCCCGACGCCGAAGTCCCCGTCTACTTCCTCGACCCGCATCATAAGCTGGGCGCGACGGTCAATCTCTCGGGCAAGTCGGCGGCCGACGGACCGGTCACCGTCCGGCTCCAGCCCTGCGGCACCGCCAAGGCGCGGCTGGTCGACGCCAGCGGCAAGCCGCTCGCGAGCGTATCGTGGCTCGGACCTGATCTCGATGGTCGTCACTCCCGGCCCATCCTATTCTCCGACCGCAGGCGAACGAAACACGTGTTGCTTGCGGCCGATGTCGGCGACCTTGGTCGGCGATCGACTCGATCAACTACGCGGATGGCCCCGTGTCCGACGCCTGGGGCAGATCGCGTTCCCCGCCCTGGTCCCGGCGCGACCTACCGCCGCACTCCCACGGTACGAAGGGAACCCCGCTTTCCGATGAATTCACCGTCAAGCCCGGCGAGACGCTCGACCTGGGCGATATCGTGATCGAGAAACCCCAGCAGTGAGGCGAGGAGCACGATGATGAGGTCAACGACCGCTTCACCTTCACCTTGGGCTCGCTACGAGCCCAAGGCCGACGATCCCTGGGACCTTCGCAAGGTGGCCCATCTGCATCGACGCGCCGGCTTCGGCGCAACCCGGGCCGACCTGGTGCGCGACCAGGAGGCCGGTCCGGACGCCAGCGTCGAGCGATTGTTCCACTCGGTGCAGCCCTCCGCCGAAGAGATCGACGCGATCGAAGGCCTGCGGCAGACGGCCCGGACCTCGCAGAACCTCGACTTGCTCAAGGTCTGCTGGCTGAACCGGATCCTCGCAGGGCGCGACCCGCTCCGCGAGAAGCTGACCCTCTTCTGGCACGGCCACTTCGCCACCAGCAACAAGAAAGTCGAGTCGGTCGAGCTGATGGACCGGCAGAACGAGACGCTCCGCACTCATGCTCTCGGCGGCTTCGCCGCACTGCTCGAAGCGATGATCGCCGACCCGGCCATGCTCGTCTGGCTCGACGGGGGAACGAGCAAGAAAGAGAAGCCCAACGAGAACTTCCCCCGCGAGTTTCTCGAGCTGTTCACGCTCGGCGCCGGCCATTACAGCGAGTCCGACATCCGCGAGGCCGCCCGTGCCTTCACGGGCTGGGTCCGCCAATTGCCGAACGGCGACCAGCGGTCCCCGGTCTTCACGCGCGAGACCGCTCAATTCGACGACGGACCCAAAACGTTCCTCGGCCAGACGGGACGCTGGGGCTCGAGCGACATCGTCCGGATCACGCTCCAGCGCCCCGAGGCCGCGACCTTCCTGGCGCGCAAGCTCTACCGCTTCTTCGTCAGCGAGGCCGGCGAGCCCCGCTACCGAGCTGATCGAGCCCCTGGCCGACGAGATCAAAAAGCATGAGTTCGCGATCGGGCCCATCGTCGCGGTCATCCTGCGGTCACGGCACTTTTATTCCGAATCCGTCCGCCGGCAGCGGATCAAGTCGCCGGTGGAGTTCAGCGCGGGCTTGGTGCGAATCCTCGAGGCGCCTCGGACGACCTTGAACCCGCTGGCGCTGGCCGCCGCCTGCGACGCACAAGGCCAAGAACTGTTCGCTCCGCCGAATGTCGAGGGCTGGGCCGGCGGCTCGGTCTGGATCAACAGCGGCACACTCCTGTCGCGCGGCAACTGGGCCGCCGACATCGTCTGGGGCCGAGCCGAGAACGGCCTGGCTCCCTTCGATCCCCTGGCCTGGGCCGCACGCTATGAAATCAAACCCGACCAGGCCGCCGAAGCGTTCCTGGACCTGTTGCTCCAGCGCGACCTTGGTGACGAGGCGCGAGCCCTGGTCATCGAGGCGGGTCGCGATGGCAGCCCGAACGGACTGCGCAAAGTCATCCAACGAATCGTCAACTGCTCCGAGTTCCAACTGGCCTGACACCACGGAGACAGAACAGACAAGAAATTGGATTCTTAACCACGAATTACACGAATTACACGAATAGGATTGCGGAAGTCCGATGTCACTCAACCGTTAATTTATAAAAAGTTATATGTTGAATATTTAATATGAATATCCGTCGGTGACTATTTTCTCACTGTTCTTATTCGTGTTATTTGTGCGATTCGTGGTTGAAAAATGTATTTTAAACGGATACGTGGACCTGTTTTCTCCGTGGTGAGATATTCTTGTGGAGGTTTCTAATGCATCCGACGCGCCGTGAATTGTTCCGCATGGGCCTTGGCTCGTCCGCGCTTCTGGCCTGCGGATCGACGGTCCCGATGTTCCTGGCTCGCTCGGCTTCCGCCCTGGCTGGCGATGGTCCGGCCGCGGTCGAAGGGGCGGATTCTGGTCGTGGTCCAGCTTGACGGCGGCAACGATGGGCTGAACACGGTCATCCCTCACCGTGACGACGAATATCGCAAGCGGCGTCCCACGCTTCAGATCGGCTCGAAGGAGGCGCTCAAGGTCGACGACCGCGTCGGGTTGCACCCCGTGCTTGCCGATTTCGCCAAGCTACTGGAGCAACAGCGGCTGGCGATCGTTCAGAGCGTCGGCTATCCGAACCCGAATCGCTCGCACTTCGAGAGCATGGCGACCTGGAACACAGGCCGGCTGAATCCGGACAAGGCCGCACCCGGATGGCTGGCCCGAGCGATCGACCGGCTTCCCGGGCTGGAGGGGGACATGCCGGCCTTGCACATCCACGACGCGTTCCCCTTGCCGAGAGCGCTCGAAGGAGGCAGGCACGTGATCCCGTCGCTGGCCCGGCTGGAGCAGTTCCGCCGCCGGCTGGGTGTGCCCGATGGGGCCAACCCAACCGCACAGGCCGAGGCCATCGATCGGCTTGGCCGGCAGACTCATGGCGAGCCCGGCTCGCTCCTCCAGTTCGTCGAGCGCTGTAGTTTGATCACGTATGCCAGCAGCGCCCGGCTTGAACGCCTGCAACAGGATAAAGCCTCGGCAACAACGCCCGGCTATCCCGAGTACTTGGGCCTGGCCCGTCGCCTTCAGCTCATCTCCCAGTTGATCAAGGCGGGCCTGACCACCTCGATCTACTACACCCAGCTCGACGGTTTCGACACCCACGGCGGCCAGCTCCAGCGCCATCAGCAGTTGCTGCGCGAGCTGGGGATCTCGTTGCGAGCCTTCCTCGACGACCTGGAAAAGGCCAAAGAGGCCGACCGAGTCCTGGTCCTGGTCTTCTCCGAGTTCGGCCGCCGGCTGGCCGAGAACGCCAGCGGCGGGACCGACCACGGCACGGCAGCTCCCGTCTTCCTGCTGGGCCATCCGGTCAAGGCCGGCTTGCACGGCCCCTACCCGGACCTGACCCACCTCGATGACGGCGATCCCAAACACGCGATCGACTTCCGCCGCGCTTTATGCAACCCTGTTGGAGCGCTGGCTGGAGATCCCGCCGGTGGTGTTCTTGACACGGCATTCGAGACGATGCCGGTGCTGCGAGGATGAAAAGTGAGCAATCGCCGCACCTATGCGAAGGACGACGGCAAGCTCTGGTTGTATCTTTGATGGAGGCCGCGCTATAACCGAGTGGACTTTGGTTACATCAATCCTCGAAGGTCATTCGCGTGCGTGTCATCAGCCGGCGGCGACTCCGGGAGTTCTCGAGAAAGATTATCCAGACGCCCGGACGCCTCTTGATAGCTGGCATAGACGTCGCCGAGAAGGCGGACTGGGAAAAGTTCGCCGACCTCAAAGCGGATTATGCGACCGCTGACCTCGTGGGTCAGTACGTTGTGATCAATATTCGTGGGAATAAGTACCGACTCATCCTGGAGATTTTGCTTTGAGAGTCGTGTGATTCTCATTCGACATGTCTTGACCCACGAAGATATACGACCTCGGCTCCTGGAAAGCAAAGCCTACCTGCGCGACCGGAAGGGACGCAAATCGAAAGGACGTTGACGAAGCAATGCCCACTCGACGCATGACTCCGGTTCCGGCCAAATCCCGGCCCGTCGCCAAGCCAAAATACCTTGCCCTGGTGCGTAAATTCCCGTTGCGGCCAATCCGGTCGGAGGAGGAAAACGAGGCTGCCCTCGCGGTCATCGACGCTTTCGGCGAACGCCAACAAGTAAGGCCCCTCGAACCCGAGGAACATGACTACATCGCCGTCTTGGCCAAACTGATCGAGGAATACGAGAATGAGCACTACCCGAGTGGTCCGGTCTCGGGCATGCAATGCTCGCGCACCTGATCGAGGCCAAAAGCATCACCCCGGCCCGCCTGGCCGCCGACACCGGTGTGACCGAATCGACGATCTCGCAACTTCTCCAAGGCAAGCGTAAGTTGAGTCGTCAAACCATTGTGATATTCGCGAATTATTTCCACGTTGAGCGAACGCTTTTTACTGACGCGTGATCAGTCGTCTTAGCTGATGGCATCACCAGCTCACGACAGCAGGAACTCGAGGTCTTCGCGGGTGAGGCTCTGGATGACGCCGCGGTTGTCGGCGCTGAGGATGGCGTCGGCCAGGTCGCGCTTCTTTTGCTGTAGTTCCAGGATCTTCTCCTCGACGGTGCCCCGGCAGATCAGCGGTAGGCGAAGACGTGCTGGGTCTGGCCGATGCGGTGGGAGCGGTCGATGGCCTGGGCCTCGACGGCCGGGTTCCACCAAGGGTCGAGCAAGTAAACATATTCGGCGGCCGTCAGGTTCAGTCCCAGGCCGCCGGCCTTGAGACTGACCAGGAAGATCGGGCAGTCGGGGTCGGTCTGGAACCGCTCGACCTTGGCGGAGCGGTTACGGGTGCGGCCGTCGAGATATTCATAGGTGAGCTTCGCCTGATCGAGCCGCTCGCGGACGATCGCCAGGAAGCTGGTGAACTGAGAGAAGACCAGGACCTTGTGCCCTTCCTCGACAACCTCGGCGATCGAGGGGAGGAGCATATCGAGCTTGGCGCTGGGATTGCTGGCCAGCTCGTCGCTGATCAAGCCGGGGTGGCAGGCGGCCTGGCGGAGCCGCAGCAGGGCCTCGAGGACCTCGATCTTGGAGCGGTTCAACTCGGCGGAATCCTTGCGCAACAGGGCGTCGCGGTAGTGGGCCCGCAGCTCGTCGTAGCAGCGTCTTTGCTCGGGCTCCATGTCGCAGTAGAGCGTTTGCTCGGTCTTCTCCGGGAGGTCTTCCACGACCTGCTGCTTGGTGCGACGGAGGATGAACGGCCGCAGTGTCTTGGCCAACAAGACGCGATCGATCTGCTCGAGCGCGGTGCCGGTGCCGAGGTACTTCTTGAAGACCATGTCGCTGCCGAGCATGCCGGGGTTCAAGAACTCGAAGATCGACCAGAGCTCGCCCAGGTGGTTCTCGATCGGAGTGCCGCTGATGGCCAGCTTGAAGCGGCTGCGCAGCAGCCGGGCGGCCTTGGCCGACTGGCTCTCGGCGTTCTTGATCGCCTGGGCTTCGTCGAGGATCGCATAGTCGAACTCGAACCGAGTCAGCTCGGCGATATCGGTACGCACGGTGCCGTAAGTGGTGATGATCAGATCGTACTCGTGGAACGTGTCGCGCAAGCTGTGGCGGCCGGGGCCGGTGTAGTCGAGCACGCGGAGCCGCGGGGTGAACTTGGCGGCCTCCTGGATCCAGTTGAAGACCAAGGAGCGGGGGACGACGGCCAGCGAGGGGCCCTTGGCCTGGCGGTGGGCCCGTCGCCGTTGCAAGAGCGCCAGGACTTGAATCGTCTTGCCCAGGCCCATGTCGTCGGCCAGGATTCCGCCAAACCCGAACCGCTGGAGGTAATCGAGCCAGCCCAGCCCCTCGCGCTGATACGGGCGGAGCTCGCCGTGGAAGCCCGGCGGCGAGTCGAGCGCCACGACCCCCTCGAACTGCCGCAGGTTCTGCCGGACCTTCTCGAAGGCGGCGTCGACCTGGATCTCCGGCTGGGCGGCCAAGAGCGCATCGAGCATGCCCGCCTGCGCCGAGTTGAAACGAAGGCTGCCGTCGGCCGTGGTCGCCAGATCGGCGAGCATGCCGTACTTCTTGAGCCATTCCTCGGGGAGCATGCCCATCGAGCCGTCACCCAGCTCGATCATCGACTCGCCGCGGCGGGCGGCGGCCAGCAGCTCGGGAAGGCTGACGCGCTGATCGCCGTAGTCGATTCCCCCTTCGAGCTCGAACCAATCGATGCCGGTGGCCAGCGCCAGCTTGAACTCGCCCGCCGGGCGGATCAGCTTTCCCTCGGCCTCGACCCGCCAGCCGGCGGCGACCAGGTCCTTGCTGACCTGGGCCATTCGCTTGGCCGGCAGCTCGAGCGTGCCCGGATCGAGGCGAGGGTCCTTGGCCTCGCGGAAGCCCAGCTCGAACAGCTTGACGTCGGCGGCACTCTCGGTCCGGGGGTCGCGGCGGATCACCAGCCCCAGCTCGGTCGAGACGGCCAGCGGCGTGGTGCGCCCGGCCGGGATCACGGCGCCGTCGTAGTCGAACTCCAATTCGCCGATCAGCTTGTCGGACCCCAGGCCCCAGTTCTGGCGGGGGGTCCGCAACGTCAGGGAGGGCCGGGGCTTGGCGTTGATCTCCTCGAGCCGGAGCGACTCGACCAGCTCCAGGGGCGGAACCCGGGTCTCGGCCAGGATCCGACCCAGCATCAGGTCTTGCTGAGGCTCGACGAAGGTGATTTCCTTCTCGTAGCGGAGCCGGAGAATCCAGGGCATGACCCCCAGGTCGTCGAACCGGGCGGCGCGGCCGACGCCCAGGATCAATAATCCCGGCAAGAGAACCAGGGGCTCGGAAAGGTCCATCCGGTGGTCGCCACGGCGGAGTGAGCCCCGCCAGGCCCAGCGCTTGCCCCCCAACTCGGCGCGGATATCCAGCGAGAACCGCCAGGGCTGGCCATCGTCCCAGCGCATGGTCGGCGGCTCTTCCTCCCCTTCGGTGCGGCGCAGCCGCAGCCGGCCGGTCCGCGCCAGTCGCTCCACCAAGGCCGCCTGGTCCTTGCGCAGCACGAATCGGCGCGTGCCACGCGACGCCCGTTCGGCCGCGGCGCGGGCCGCCGCCGAGCTGAGGGCCCGCGGCCCCACCGCGGCCGTGCCAGCCGCCGGTGCCGCGCCGTTACTCACACCCGGGCCGGACGCCGAGGACGATGCGGGCACTCGAGCCCGGCGCGGCATGGGGCAACTGGAAGTTGGAGCCCTGGGCTTCGTCGAGCAGTGCCAGGATCAGACGATCCTCGGGATCGTACTTGACGTGGGCGGCATGAGGGGCGTAGTACCAAGGCCGGAGCGGCCCCCACTCGCCAGTCGTCTTGCGCTGGCGGCGGGCCAGATCGATGACCACCTGGTTCTGCGCCAGCGTGGCGGCGACATCGAGCACGTAGACCAACAGCCGCTTGGCGTTGCGATTGACGGCCTTGGTCCGCGCCGCGCCGGAGCTCGTGCCATGACCTGCCCCGATGACCCCCTTGTTGGTCTTGGACCGGCCGACGGCTCCGGTGCGGCGATCTCGAGGCGACGGCGGTCCCGGCCCCGGGCCCCGCTGGCTCCAACTCCCGGTCTCGCTCGGCGGCACGCCGTGCACTCCCCGATCCTTATTACCCCTGGGTTTGGTCCCTCGCGCAGGCATCCCGGCCGGGCGATGCGGTCCCATGCCGACCATCCCCAGGTCCGAATTCGACGACCGAGGCGGCGGCTCCTGGTCTCGGTCGCCGGTCCAACCCCAATTCGCTCCGGTTCTCCAGCACCTCGACCGCCGGCGAACGTCGCGGGCTCTCGGCGACCAACTGCAGCGGAAAGACCGGCGGTGACTGCAACAGCCCCCGAGACTCGACCAGCAGCAACGTGGCCCAGAGGTGCTTGCAAGGATCCCCCTGCGGACTGAAATACGGACATGAGCACGAGGCCAGCAGCTTCGAACCCCGCAGCCGGAGCCGCACCCGGTATTTCGAGGTTCCGCGCACCCGGGCGACGACCTCGCCGGGCCTGGCCGCCATCAGGGTGACCCGCCCTTTGATAAAATACGACTGGCCCCGCGACCGGACCGCGTCGTTGAAGTTCCGCGCGACTTTCTGGGCAATCCCCATCATCTTTTCCCGCTCGGGACGGACCCTTCAATCAGTGTGGCTAGTGGCTCTCCCAGGGTGGGCCGGCACAACGCCGCCCGCCGAAAAGGAAAGCCTTGCGTGAGTGGGTCGCACTGGGCTACCCACGACCAGAGGGGCAGAGGCCCCCTCCTACTTCTTCAGAGAACCCTCGCTGGTGCCGAGAAAAGCCCGCTGGAAGGACAAGCAGCCCGCGCACTCCGCGGAAGCCGCTCGCGCGGGTGTCCGGCTCGTCAAACCGGCCCTACGATGCGACAGAGAGAACCCTCGCTTGCGTCCGGAAAAGAAGACCCTTCGTTTGCACTGAGCGATCGTTGTCATGAGAGCCTTTGGTCTCAGAGGCGACGGGTGACTCGCCATTTTGCCGTCAGATTGAGTCCGATCAGACGTCGAGGTTCTTGACCTCGAGCGCGTGCTTTTCAATGAATTCGCGACGGGGCTCAACGTCGTCGCCCATGAGGGTGGCGAACAGGTCGTTGGCGGCGGCGACGTCCTCGAGCTTCACCTGGAGCAAGGTACGCCGGGTCGGGTCCATGGTGGTTTCCCAGAGTTGCTCGGCGTCCATTTCACCCAGCCCTTTGAACCGGGTAATCTTCATCCCCTTCTCACCGATCTTGCGCACCGTGGCGACCAACGCGCGAGGTCAAGTAAAGGATAGGTCTCGGCGTCGCGGTGCAGGACAAACCGTGGCGGCGGGTCATCGCCGGTGACCTCGCGGGGAAGCAAAACCTCGGCCCGCAAGCCGAACTCGTCGCGAAGACGGGTCAGGTGCTTGTTGAGCATTTTGACCTCGTGCAGCTCGATCTCGCGGACCCGAGGGGCCGTGCCATTGGCGGCGGCCACGGCCGCCGGCCCAGCGCCGGACTCGAACTCCGACTCAGCTTCCAGACGCAAGTTGTGCGCCGCGAAATACTCCTGGCGTTCTTTTTCACTATAAAATCGCTCTTCCTTACCCTCATATTCGACCAAGAACAGGGGCAGCAAGCCATCACGGGGGTCGGGCTTGGCGGGATCGTCGGGTTTGTAGGCCATCGCCAGGAAGGCCACGCAGCGGCCGGTTGCGGCGGCCGAAGGCGCGCAGTCCTTGCTCGATGCCGGTGACCAGATCGAGCAGACTCTTGAGACGATCGCCGGCGATCTCGACAGCCGGATCATCGGTCCCTTCCGGCCGCAACGAAGCATTCGCCAGCCCGGTCTGCATCAGGATCGCCTGCATCTGGTCCTCGGCATGAACGTACCGCCGTTCCTTCTTGCCGCTGACGATCATGATACAAGGGGGGCTGGGCCACATAAAGGTGTCCCTCAGCCACGAGCTTGGGCATCTGCCGATAAAAGAAGGTCATCAAGAGGGTCCGAATATGGGAACCGTCGACGTCGGCGTCGCTCATCATCACGATCTTGCCGTACCGCCTTTTCGAGGGCTCTTCCTCCTCGCCGATGCTGTTGCCGACAGCCGTGATGATATTGCGGATTTCTTCGTTGCTCAAGACGCGGTCGAGCCGGGCACGCTCGACGTTCAAGATCTTTCCTCGCAGGGGAAGGATCGCCTGGTAAATCCGGTCGCGGCCCCCTTCGGCTGTTCCTCCGGCTGAATCTCCCTCGACCAGAAAGAGCTCGCTGGAATCTTGGTCATGGGTGGAGCAATCCATCAGCTTGCCGGGAAGCCCCCCACCCGAGAGCACCCCCTTGCGGTTACGAACCAGCTCGCGGGCCTTGCGCGCCGCCTCGCGGGCCTCGGCCGCCAGTTGGGCCTTGACGATGATCCGCTTGGCCACGGTCGGGTTGGTCTCGAGGAACTCGGCCAGCCGGTCGTTGACCACCCGGGCCGTGATCCCCTCGACCTCACTGTTGCCCAGCTTCGTCTTGGTCTGGCCCTCGAACTGCGGGTCGGGAACTCGCACGTTGACGATCGCCGTGAGCCCTTCCTTGAAGTCCTCGCCGAGGATCGTCAGGTCTTTGGTCTTGGCCGACGCCGCCGCCTTGGCGTACAGGTTGAGCGTGCGAGTCAAGGCCGTGCGAAACCCGGTTAAATGCGCGCCCCCCTCGATCGTGTGGATGTTGTTGCAATACGAGACGACCATTTCGCTGATCGAATCGTTGTACTGCAAAGCGACCTCGACTTCAACGGCTCGCTCCTCGTCCCGCCCCGAGAAAACGACCGGCGGGTGCAAAACCGTCTGGGCACGATTCAAATAAGCAACAAATTCGCTCAAACCCTCCGACGAATAGAACTCGACGTCCTTGAGCTCGTCGGTCCGCTCGTCGGTCAGCCGGATCCGCACCCGCTTGTTGAGGTACGCCAGTTCGCGGAGCCGCTTTTCCAGGATATCGTAGTCGAACTCGGTCTTGGGGAATATTGAGCCGTCGGGCAGAAAGCGAATGGTGGTGCCCGTCGTCTTCACGGGCCCCAACGAGCTGACTGGCCCCAGTGGCTCCCCCTTCTCGAACTCCTGTCGCCAAGCCTGGCCGTCGCGGCGAACCTCGGCCTTCAGCCACTCCGAAAGGGCGTTGACGGCCGTCACTCCCACGCCGTGCAGTCCCCCGGAGACCTTGTAGCTATCGTGGTCGAATTTGCCCCCGGCGTGGACCTTGGTCAAGACCACCTCGAGCGCGCTGACGCCACTCTCGGCGTGAATGTCGACCGGAATACCTCGCCCGTCGTCGGCCACCGAGACCGAGCCGTCGGTGTGCAGCGTCACGTGAATGTTCCGGCAGTAGCCGGCCATCGCCTCGTCGATCGAGTTATCGACGACCTCGTAAACCAGGTGGTGCAGTCCCCGCGCCGCCGTGTCGCCGACGTACATCGAGGGACGCAGCCGGACAGCCTCGATCCCCTCCAGCACTCGGATGCTCGCCCCGGTGTATGAAGCGGAGGAGTCCATCCTCGACGAAGCGTTGCTGTCGTATTCCCGGCCATTGCCCGTGGGATTTTGGTCCTCGATATTCAAGGACGTGGAAATCTCGTCGGTATGGTCCTCGGTCTTGCTCGATTCCACCATCGCGGGTTCACCTCGATCGTTCAACTCGTCCACTCCGGATTTCAAGGCGGGATGCCGTGGGGCGGGACAGCGTGGTTTTCTTGTCCACTCAAAAAATGACCATAAGGCCGGTTCCACCGGCCGAACCCCGCTCAACAACTCCGCATTAGTAGGTCTGATTCGAGAGGGCGAAGTTCCAGCCGCGCCCAACCGCCGACGGTCATGGCTGCTCGGGGTCGTGACGGTAACCAGGGCCCGGCTTGCTCCTGTTCCCCGATCGGGAGCGGCGTGGCGGCGCGGGCTTGGGCATGACGTCTTCGGCCGAGACCGAGGGAAGCAAAGGCACAGGGGCAGGAGGCTTAACTTCGAGTGCGATCTCGCCGACCCGAAACCGGATGTCGTGGATTGTGGTTGCCGGCGCCAGACCGCAACGCCGCCAGCAGGGCCGGCTTGCGGAACGCCGCCAGTTCTTCCAGAAGCGTCGAGTGGGCCACCGTCACGATCAACACCCCACGCCGCACTTCACCCAACCGCGTCTGGCGGCAGGACGGCTCGCCCACCGCCGCGTTCCAGGCATCTTCCAACTCTTGCCGGGCACTGAGCCGGCCATAACCTCGGACGGTGAACAGCTCGCCCAGAATCTCCGATAACGGTCTGGGCCCACGACGGCTCGGGATCGACATGCTCCCTCATCAATCAAATGGAACGATACCAACTCAAACCAACGGAAAAATCTTAATGATTGGTCAATGATTGCTCGTCTGCGTTCGTTCGTGGCGACTCCGTTCTCATTGCTCAGGCAACAACGTGAGGACGTCTTTCCATCCCATCCTTTTCCATTCCCGTTCAGCTCGTTCACTTCATCCGTGGTTCGTCGTGAATCAATCAATCGTTCAACCCCGTTCGCGCGTCAGGGGCATGACGACATAGGTGTAGTGGTCGTCGGTCTTGAAGACGGCCGCGTTCTTGGCGTCGATCAACTCGGCGGTGATCGCCGTCGAGTCGTCCAAGGTCTTGAGCGCATCGATCAAGTAGCGAGGGTCGAAGGTGATCTCGATGGTTTTGCCATCGTAGGCGATCGGCAACTCGACATGCGAGCTACCGACATCGGCGGACTGGCTGATGAGCCGAAGCGTGCCCGAGCCGAACTGGAAGTCGACGCCACGGCTGTCCTCACTGGTGACGATCGAGGCCTGTTCGACGGCCTTCCGCAACGATCCGACTTCCAGAGGGATCTTGACCTCGACGTTCTTCGGAAACACGTCCGCATAGTTTGGGAAGCGGCCCTCGACCAGACGGCTGTAGATCACTGCGCTTTCCGTTCGCATCAGCACGGCGCTCCCTGACTGGATGGTCACGTGCACCGGTGGATCATTATCAGCCAAATTGCGTTCGATCAGTTTCAGGGCCTTGACCGGAATGACCGGGAAGCCAGCGGGTGGCGGCGGGTTATTCTCGGAATCGGCCGGAGCGGACATCTTCGCCAGTCGCCGGCCATCGGTGCCGACCATGGCGATCGACTCGGCCGTCAGCTCGACCAAAACGCCCCCCAGCGCGTAGCGGGTGCTTTCGACGTCGGTCGCGAAGATGGTCCGGCGGATCAGCTTCTTCAGGTCGGAGGCCGCGATAACATGATAGCTCGGGGCGGCGAAGTCGGGAACCTCGGGAAACAGGTTCACATCCTCCACGGCCAGAGTGAACTCGGAATGCACACCGCGCACGACCAATCGCTCGTCGTCGATCTCGATGGCCAGCTCGGTATCGATGCTGGTGCGCAGGATCGACCCAATCTGCGTGGTCGGCAAGATGACCGAGCCTGGCCGCTCGACCTTGACGCCCAGCACTCGGTGGCGAATCCCGACCTCGAGATCGGTTCCCATCAGCACCGAGCCCTCATCGGCATCGGCGACCAGCTTGACGTTCTGGAGGATCGGCTTGGGGCTCCTGGCGGGAACGACCCCGCTGACCATCCCGAACGCCGTGAGCAGTCCCTCACGGTTGCACAAGGCCCTCATTCATTCGATTCCCTGTGTTGTTTCAATCGTTTCAATCGTTTCAAACCGCTCCCGGAGCAAAGCCGGGAGAAGACCACGATTGACCATGCCCCACGACCCCTTTGGAGTTGGGCACGGGCCTGGCCAATTCGCTGGTATTGAGTGGGTCAGTTCAATCCTGTCCAAATGCGGTAAGGGTATCCAAGGTACCGGGACGATGTTGGCCCCGCTCAGTCCCGAGTCTTCTTTTTAGAAGGATAGAGCTACCTTAATCACCGCATTCATCGTAGAGCGGGCACGCCGCCGTGGACAACCGCGACAGCGCTCGAACAACTCAATGATACCAAAGAGCTTAACCGGGCACAACGTCCCTTGGCCGCTGGGGGAAAACTTGTTGATAACCCTGTTGCTGGCTTCGGCATCACCGGGTGAGTCGGATGAGGGACCGCCACCGCTCAGTTTCGTACTGTTGATGGCACCACCGTCCCGCACCACCCGCTGACAGGTTATCAACAGGTTTTCCCCCATGGTCGGTTGACCGATTATCGGTCAGGCCAAAGCGGTTGTGGCGGTTTAATCCAAGGCGCTTTGGGGATCGATCGCCGGGGTGTGGAAGCGGCCGGAGGTCCAGGTTGAGCCACTAGAACCCAGCCAGGGTCCGACCGAGTGACGTTGACACCGTGTGACGGTTGACTCATGATCCGCGTCCCTCGGACGACATCACGTTTTCCACCCGAATTCGGTGTGCAATTCTCCCCCCGCGCGAAGGGGGGTGGTCTCGGCACGATCGGTCACCAGGTCTTGCGGCAGGGGGTGGACCGGCATGTCAGAATGCGAGCGAGCGAACAAAGGGATGAAGAGTCGAAGATCTCGGCCGTGGCTGATGCGCATGCCCCCCTGCCCCCCTTCCGCAATGGCGTTGCTTGCGCCCTGTCCAGCCCCCCTGGCCTCCCCTTCGCAAGGGGAGGAAAAGTCAGCGCCGGCCTCCCGAAGGTTTCATCAGCCCAGTGTGCGGCTGATCTGCCTGGCGTTCTTGGCGGCTCTGGCCTTGTTGCCGGGCCTGGGAAGCTCGAGCCGTTTGACCTACCACGAGGCGTTCGTCGCGCAAGGGGCGCGCGAGATCTTGGATTCGGGCAACTGGGCATATCCGGCGATCGGCGGTTTGCCCTGGCTGGAGAAGCCTCCTTTGCCTTGGTGGCTGGTCGCCGGGCTCGGGCGTTTGGCCGGCGGAGTGAACGAGACAGTGGCTCGGCTTCCCTCGGCGCTGGCCGCGATCGGTATGGTCTGGGGAGTCGCCGTGCTGGCCGCGCGGCATTATGGCCCCGGCATCGGCCTGCTCGCCGGCGCGATTCAGGCTACCACGGCATGGACCGTGATGCGGGGCCGATTGGCCGAGGCCGACATCCTACTGGCGTGTTTGATCACTTGGGCAATTGTTGCTTTCGACCGCGTCGAGGCCGGCCCCGGCGGGGTGTCGACCCGTTGGCACCTCGGGCGGTGGGCGTTTTTCATTCTCGTGGGTACCACGTCGCTGGTGAAAGGGATCGGCTTCGGCGCGGTGCTGATCCTGGCCGTCGTGGCGGCCGTGTTGCTCTGGCAGCGGGACGGCCCTGCCCTGCGCCGGCTCTGCTTTCCCCGAGGGTGGGCTCTGGCGGCGGCCTTGGCGATGGCCTGGCCGCTCTTGATGGTGGCGCAACATGGGTCCGGAGCGCTCGCACTCTGGACGATGCACGTGACCGACCGCTTGGCCGCGCATCCCGGCCAGTTCGCCAGCGAGCCGTGGTGGAAATACGTGCTGGGGATCCTGGCCCAGGCGCTCCCCTGGACGCCCCTGGCCTTGGCCGGCGCCTGGCGTTCGCTGGGTCGAGCCGTGCTCGGCGTTGGCGGCGATTCGAGTCGCCCTGGCCGCCTTGAGGTTCCCAAAGCGGTGGTGGACGGCGACCGTTTGCTCTGGGCCTGGACGATCATGCCCTTGGGCTTGCTGTCACTGGCGACGGTCAAGAACGCCCACTACGCGATCGCCGCTCAAGTTCCCTGGTCGATCTGGGCGGCCTTGGCCTTGGCGCGACTGGGGGAGCAACTCCGTCGGCGAGGGTGGGGCTGGCCGTCGTTGCTCCTGGGGGCGCGGGCCGGGTTCACCGCCATAGCCCTGGCCTACGGGCTGGGCTGCTGGCTGCTCGGCCCCTGGTTCGATCGTCGAGGGGTTGAATGGGCCTTCTATGAATCGGCCGGCCGGCAGCTCGACGCCGGCATGCCATTAACCTTGCTCTACGACGACTGGGACCGCAACCCGTATGAGAGCCCCTTTGGATCGATCCCGCACGACCTGGGTGTCCGGCTCTTTTATCTGGGCCGACCGGCGTCCTGGGATGCTGGGCCCGACACGCTCGTCGCGCGAGAACTCGCCGAGGGAAAGCCGGCGTTCGCCGTGATCGGCCGGGACCGCGACCTGCCGGCGCTGGAGCGGCTCGGTCGCGTCGAGGTCATCGCGCGCGGGCCGGCCCTCCGCCGCGACCGGACGTATTCTCTGTTCCGTGTCACATCGCGACGGCCGGCACTCGATGCATCAATACCCATCGCGAACACCGGGAACTTGGGTGTTCAGCGTTGACCCTCATCCTGGTAAGATTCCCCTAAAGGGGGGAACAAAACGATGGTCCATGCGTTCTCCCAGCTCAAACGCGTCCTCGGTGAGCGAGACCTCCACCACGTAACGAAGCGGTTGCGAATCCGGGCCGTTCGGTTTACTGTTGTGGAAAGGCGTTTGTTAAAAAGAGTTTAAACCCCACCGCGCAGCCGTGCCTCGTGCCGAACTCGGGCGCGACCTCGTGCCAGCATCTGGACTGGCCCTGAGGAATCGAATCCAAACGCCCTGAGTACCCGGGCTGGCTTTGCGCGAACGATAGACTGGGAGCCGACGTATCATGACACTCAAACTCGATCGCGGCGGGATGCCTCGGGCGCTACTCGCCCTGCTGGTGATGGCAGGAATCATTGCCCTGGCCGCCATGCCCAACCCCACAATCGCTCAAGATAAACCAAAGCCCGCGACCAAGGATGAAAAGAAGCCCGCGGCCAAGGATGAAAAGAAGCCCGCGGCCAAGGATGAAAAGAAGCCCGCGGCCAAGGATGAAAAGAAGCCCGCGGCCAAGGCCGCGCTAAGGATGAAAAGAAGCCCGCGGCCAAGGATGAGAAGAAGCCCGCCGCCAAACCTGCCCCGGCTCCTGCCCCAACTCCGCCGCCGAATCCCGACGATCCGGCCAAGCTCAAGGCGCGGATCGCGGCCTTGGAGGCGGAAGTCGCCGGGCTGAAGCTCAAGGTCGCGACGCTGGACCTCGAGAAGTTGGGCGGTCTGGTGAGCATCGACAAGGCGAGAGACGGCAAGGAGACGGCGACGGTCAATATCCTCAAGAAGTGGTCGGGCGACAAGGATGCGTTCAAGCTCTTGAAGAATGTACCCAACCTTCAGGTTGTTTATATCGACAACGGCCAGATCAGCGACGCGGCGGTTGCGCCGCTCAAGGAGTTGACGGGCCTGAGTGCGCTCACGCTGATGAGCCCGCAGGTGACCGATGCTGGCATCGAGAACCTCAAGGGGCTGACCAACCTGACCATGCTGTTCTTGACCACATCCAAAGTCGGCGACAAAGGCCTGCCGCACTTGAAGGGGCTCAAGAACCTCCAGGTCCTCGCCTTGAGCCGCACCGAGGTGACCGACGCGGGCCTGGACGCGCTCAAGGAGCTCAAGGGACTCAAGTCGGTCTACCTGATCGGCACCAAGGTAACCCCGCAGGCCATTGAGAAGCTCAAGCAGACGATCCCTGGCGTGGCCGTATATAAGTAACTACGCTTTTTCGGGACTGCGCCCAATAAAGTGGCCCCGCCGGGCAGGCTTGTAGGAGCCGGCTCCGCCGGCGGGGTCAGAAGAGATCCGCGCCGAACAGTAGGTCGAATCGGGGCGGGTGACAGGCGGGTCGCGGGAGTCGACCGAGCGGTGGGCCAAGTCGTCCCGCCACCCGTCGACGCGCTAGATAACCCATCCCTTGCGGGGTTCGCGATGGAGGTACTGGTTGGCCTGGGAGACGTTGGTGATCTTCCCGGCTTCCCCGTCGTAATCGATCCGCTTGCCCTGGCCCGTGCGGAGTGCGACCACTCCCAGCAACATGGTCTCGGTGAGCGGCCCGGCATACTCGAACGGACACGTGGTCTTCGAGCGTTCCCGGATCGCATCGATCCAGTTCATCCGGTGCTGCGCCGACCTCTTGGGTCCGTCTGAGGTCTGGATTGGCGGATGGGTCTTCGGCACGCGCTTCGCTTCCTCCATCAGCGACGCGGGGTACAGCCTGGGGTTGGCGCCATAAGTCCCGTGGAGGAGGATGCCCTTCTCGCCGATCAAAATGACGCCGCCGCCGCGGTCGAGCGTCACGCTCTCCGGCAGCGCGTCCGGGCGGCCGGGCATCAGCCCGCCGTCGCACCAGGTCATCTTCACCGGTGGCTGCGAGCCGCGCGCCGGGAAGTGGTACACGGCCTGCATCGCCAGCGGGTAGCTCGCCGGTTGATTCTTGCTGTCCATCCCCCAGGGCGTCGAGGTTGCCTCGATGCTCGACGGGTATTTCAGCCCCAGCGCCCAGTAGGGGTGGTCGATCAGGTGCGCTCCCATATCGCCCAGCGCGCCGGTCCCCCAGTCCAACCAGCCTCGCCAGTTGAACGGATGATAGATCGGGTGGAACGGCACTTCGGGGGCCGGACCGAGAAAGAGATCCCAGTGGAGGCCCGGCGGTGGGGTCTCGCCGCCGTTGATGGCCGTCGCGATCGTCTCGTTCAGCCGTCGCGAAGTCCACTGGTTGCCGGAGCCGCCACCTCCGCCTCGGCGCGTCCCGGCCTGGTCCGCGGCGGGCTTTCCCGGGCGCGGAATGCCCTGCGGCCAGATCGGGCGATTGGTCCAGACATGAACCTCCCTCACCGGGCCGATCACGCCGGCGCGAATCCATTCATTGATCAGCGCGGCGCCCTCGCTGGAATGGCCCTGGTTGCCCATCTGGGTGACGACCTTGGTGCGCTGGGCCGTCTCGCGCAACACGCGGGCCTCGTGGACCGACCAGGTCAGCGGCTTCTCCACGTAGACGTGCTTGCCCAGCTCCATGGCCGCCTTGGCGATCATGGCGTGGGTGTGGTCGGGCGTGGCGATGACCACGCCGTCGATATCCTTCTGCTCTTCGAGCATCTTGCGATAATCGGCATAGCGCTTCGCCTTGCCGTAAGCCTCCTGAAGCTTGACGGCGGATTGGTTCGGCTGGCCATTGCGGCCCCGGGCTCGGCCGGCCATGGTCGAGTCCACGAACCCGAAGTCCACATCGGCCAGCGCGACGATGTTCTGCCCCCCGTCCATGATCTCGGTCGCGTCGGACGCGCCCTGGCCGCCGCAGCCGACGATGGCGACGTTGACCGTCTCGCTCGGCGGCAGGTAGCCGGCCCCGCCCAGGACATGACGCGGAACGACCATGGCGCCGAAGGCGGCCCCGGCCGTTCCCGCGACGAAACTCCGTCTGGTGACCTCGTCCTGTCTCATGTCATCCTCCCCCGAAGACCTGGTCTGTCAAGAACTCGGTTCGTTCGGAACGGGCCGCGGCACGCCCGCGCGGATCAAGCCTGGCAAACCCCGGCCCTCTCCCACTACGAGAGCGCGTCCTTGCAATACTGGAAGCACTTCCGGACTTCGACCACAGGGTCCGCGCCCCGGTATTCGAACTCGATGTCCGCAGGGATATCGTACTTCTTGCTCTTGAGGAGATGAAGGACCTCCTTGATCGGAGTGTCGCCCTCGCCCCAGGGTGTGTTCTGGCCGTGGTTCTTCTTGCGGTCCTTGATGTGCAGGTTGCTGATCCGGTCGTGGTGCTCCTCGATGTAGGCGACCGGGTCATAACCGGCGGCGAAGAAGTGGCCGATGTCGAGGTTGACCCAGAAGTTTTTCGACAGCGCCATGGCCTGCTCGAAGCTCTCCGGCTTCGCGAACTGGTTGGGGTCCCTGACGTTGTCGTGGCCGTGCATGGCGACGATCATCTTGTGCTTATCGGCGAACGGAGCCACGCGCTTGGCCGCGCTCGAGGGTCGACGATGCGGTGATGATCCCGACGCCCAGGGCCTTGGCCATCTCGAAGCCGCGATCGATCTCCTCGTCGCTGAAACCGTCGTTGAAGCTGAAGTTGTAGGCGTGCAGGCGGATGCCGGCATCATCGAACTTGCGACGAATGGCCGTGAAGTGGTCCATCGGGACCGTCAGTCGCCAATTCCGCAGCTCCTCTTGCCCCTTCCGGGCCGGTCCACTACCAGCCTTGGCGGACTCCGTCTTCGTGGCAGGCGTTTCAGCGGCCTTCGGCCGCGGCCCACCCGGACCGAACGACGGCCGGGGCTCGACGTGGCCGGAGAACAACTCACATTCGCCGATGCCGATGTCGGACATCGCCTTGATGGCCGCGTCCAGTGGCAGGGTGCGGAAGCTGTACGACTGGACGCCGATCCGCACGCCCTCGACCCGGGAATCTGATCGGCCCGAGTGCCAACGAAAGCGGCAGCCCGGCCAGCGTCATTTTCCCGAACTCTCGTCTCGTGTACACGATCGTTCTCCTTTCAGATGGACGTGTCTCCGCCCGGGATTCCCCGGGTTGCCGACGACCCCGCTGTCCGCCACACCGTGTTGGCAAGGAGGGCCGGCGCGCCCATTATGGACGGCGAACGCTCGCGGTGTATAGCAAGCAGAGGCTCTGTCCGCAGCAGTGTCCCCAGGGACGCGACCAGGGCAGCACTTAGCTCCGCTCGATGAGCCTCGCTCGGTCGCTTCTTCGTTTCGACCCCCGTCCCCTGCCCGAAAAAGTGACCCACCTTGGGGCAATCTCAGCGCCTAAAACTGACCTGCCGCAGCCACCTCGGGTAAGGTGAACGTTCTGTGCCCTTGGCGCGAAGGGCTCACGGCGCCTATGGTTGCTCATAGAGATAAAGCAACCTGCCTCGCGAACGGTCCGTGATCATCGTGGCCGGCTGCGCCGTCCGGGAACGGCCAGGCTAGGCCCGGCCGGTCAAGCCGAGCCTACGGGGCTAGCCTCCAGCCATTCCACGACGATGCCGCGACGTCCCACAGCCCGATCCCGGGCCCGATCGAAATCCAACGCCGCGCCGGCCCAGGCTGGAGCGACGCCTCGAGCGGAGCCTGCAAGGAAGCGGAAGCGGAAACCGATCCGGCTATGGGCGATTGGCGGCGCGGCCGCCGTCGCGGTCGCGCTGGTGTCGACCTTGATTTGGGTCTTGGTTGTCAACTCGCCCGCGCGGTTGCGTGTTCAGGCCGAATCGGCTGCCCGCGCCGGCGACTGGGAGACCGCCCTGCAAGCCTGGCGCTCGGTCAACGCGACCAAGTCGGCCACGAACGAGAGCCACCTGGGAGAGGCAAGGGCCTGCCGGGCGCTCAATCGAGCGAGTCAGGCCGAGCGTAGTTTGCGACGAGCGATCGCTGCCGATCCAACCAACCTCGAACCCTGGAAGCTGTTGCTGGAAATCTTGCAAGTGGAGGACCGGCCACTCGAAGCCCAGCGACTCGGCTGGGAGGCTTATGACCGTTTGCCTCCCGAGGCGAGGCGTGACCTGCTCCAAGAGCTAACCCAGGGCCTCTTGGTCGAACTGCCTGACGAACGGGTCCGGACCGCGCTGGGGCGTTGGATCGATGCCGACGGCGACGATGTCGACGCCCAGGTGGCGCTCTTGCAGCGGATCGCGGCGCAACCACGCGCATCCGACCCCGACCGATCGTCGCTGTTGGCAATCGATGGAAACCCTTCTCGCCGGCCACCCCGACCATATCGGCGCGCGAGGCGCTGGTGGCCGCCCTGGCCGACGCGGGTGAGCCCGAGCGCGGCCGCGCTCTCCTGGACAACTGGCCCGAAAAGGCACGCGACGCACGTTACTGGCGGCTCCGCGGCCGCTGGGAGCTGGAATACGACCATCGGCCCGAGCAGGCCGCCGCCGCTTTCCAGACCGCCGTGGCCGAACTCCCCCAGGACTGGCGCTCCTGGTACCGCCTGGCCCGCGCCTTGCGGATTCTCGGCCGCGACCGCGAGGGCCACCAGGCCGCCGAGACCGTCAGCCGTATCCGAGAGGTCCTCGACCCACTGACCCTCCGACCCCAGCTCGTCGCGGCCTTCGACCATCTCGATGACCCGGCCGCACTCCGCAACCTGGCCCTGCTCTGTGATCGCGCCGGCTTGAACCGCTTGGCCGATGCCTGGCGCACCGAAGCCCAGGTCCCAATCCCAACCCCCGGATCAGTCGCCCCTTGATCGATCGCGAACCGGCCCCGATCGGATGGTCCCATCGGCTGACTCGAGCTCTTTCCCTGCTCCCTCACGCTGCCTGGGAAGAAACAAGGGTGTGCCGGAAAGAAACATGGAACAGGGTTCAAGGCCGGAGAGGTGTTACCTTGGCGTCGCCCCTTGGTAAAATTAGATAGAGTACGCGACGCGGACCGAGGATCAGGCTGATGCTCACTCTGATTCCGACAGATCTCCGTCCAGGCCGGCTTCCGAGTCGAGCCGCCCTCAGACAATCGATGGCAGGTCCTCGGCAAGATCCCACGCCGATGGGCCGCGCCTCGATGCCGAGCCCGAGCGAGAGCCGTTCGATTTCCCACGCCACGTGCTCTTGGTCGAGCCCTCGCCGCGTGAGCGGCTGCGGCTGCGCAACGAGTTGATCGCCGGCCAGATGGACGTCGATGAAGCCAACGACCTGATGGCGGTCGAGCGGTCGGCGCCGATCTTGAAGCCGAACCTGATCCTGGCCCAGATGCGTCTGCCCGAAGAGAGCGGCCTGGAGCTGGTCCGTCGCCTCAAGGAAGATCGCACGACGCAGGCGATCCCCGTGATCCTCTACGGCAACTTCGCCACGGCGGCGGAACGGGTCCGAGCGTTCGACCTGGGGGCCGCGGACCTGCTCGCCCCGCCGTTCGCGGGCGCCGAGCTGATTGCCCGGATCCGCGCCGTCTTGAAGACCCGGCACAGGCTCACCATGCTGGAGCAGCAGGCGTACCGAGACAGCCTGACTGGGCTGGCGAATCGCGGTGTTTTCGAGGACGAACTCGCTCGAGAGTGGGACGCTTGCCGCCGCCACAATGTTCCCCTGACAGTCATCCTCGCGGATCTGGACCATTTCAAGGCGATCAACGACACGCACGGCCACGCGGCTGGCGATGAAGTTCTTCGGCAGGCGGCCAAGATGCTGGCGCAATCGTCGCGGAGCAGCGACCTGGTCGCCCGCTATGGCGGCGAGGAGTTCGTGGTCGTCGCCCCCGACTGCCCGCTGGAGGCCGGTGTGGCACTGGCCAATCGCTTTCGCTCTCTGCTCTCCGAGAGACACATTTCCGTGGAAGGCATTCCCATCGCGGTCACCGCCAGCGTGGGGATCGCCACTGCCGCCATTCAGACGCAGCATGGCCCCATGGAGCTATTCCGTCGAGCCGATCAGGCGCTTTACCATGCCAAACGATCAGGCCGCGACGCCATCTGGGTCTTCGATCAATCCCAGCCCAGTCCAACACTGGCCGTCGCCTACGGTGCCGCCGAACTGAGTTCCTAGTTTCCGGTAAACACAAAAGCATGACACAACTGTCCGGCTAAGAAACGCTTGTTTTCCAGCTTCTGGCAGACCTCGTCCCGAAGAGATTTTGTTTTTTGGCCGAAGATCGCTTGTTTCTTAGGCTTTTCCTTCTCCGTCTACAAGAGGCTTGACTTGCAGATTCATAAACGTGCGGCCATGCGAAATCTGACCTGAAATACGGCTTATGAACGGCAAACGCACGTCGGATGCACTCAGCGACGTTTTGCCACTCGATTTCAGAGAAGGCGAGTTGATATCGAGCGTACCTGTCAATAGCCACAAGTCATTTAATTGAAATGATTTGTGGCAAAATCAAGAAAAATTAGCCGGACACTACTGAAAGCATGAAATGAATTTCCCGGCAACTAGGAGCTAGAAACGAGCAACTGACCGCGAGCCGGCTTTCCTCATCGGTGCGCGGCTGTAAACAGCATCAGGGCGTGTGCTTTCGGCCGATTTGGGTGATGGCGGCAAAGAAGACGGGCCGGAGTCTGGCGTCGAGCCAGGATTGGCTCAGCGCCCAGGTGAGGTTCTTTCGATATTGGTCGTCGCCAAGGCCAATGATCCGGGCGTTGCAACGAGTCAAGGCCAGGGCCCCGGCAAGGTTGTAGAGGACCTGGGCAATTTCGAATGGCATCGAATTCTCTCGACGGCCCACGCTGTAAGAGGCCGGCACTTTCTGGCCGGTCCGCGTGACACGATAAACGCGTTTGGCGAATGTCTTGAGCCGTTCGAACAAGACCGTAAGCTCATCGAGCGGGACTTTGGCGAGCTGGGAATTGGTCCCATCGACCAACGCCCTGAGATTAAATCGAGGGACGGAGGAAGACGAACGTCCGAGCCGACCCAACGGTCGCGCGGGACGGATCAGCTCTCTCACGGCGGGTCCTACTCCTTCCAGGTCATCCAGGTAGTCTGGCAGGGGCATCTCCAGCCAGAATCCCAGCAGGATCCGCAGCTCGTCATGAATCACTTCCGGAGAAACGGTCGCCTCGACTTCCTCAACAACGTCGATCGACCGCGCGGCCAGGTCAATGGAAAAGCCGGGAGCCGCTTCCGGGCCGGGTGCCGGGTCGATGAGAAAGGCCAGCCAGAGCCGGTAGTTCTTGGAGGCCCGGAGGATTTCCAGCAACTCCTGAAACCGTGCCTCGGCAGTCAGGTTCTCGGTCGGGTCGGTGGGGACCAGTGCCGGAAGGATGCGCCGGAATACGCGTTTGACGGTCGTCACGCGGTTGTCCAGAACGACGGGGGCCTGGTCGGGGAACATGGCCAGCAGCTCGTCACGCGTCTTGGGGACGCGCCCGGGGATCAACGGGGCGAGCACCAACTCTTCGAAGATCATCCAATGCTCCGACTTTCCTTCTTCGAGCAAGTGCTTGCGCACCCGGCCGACCGTCATGTGAAGGACGCTCAGTGCATAAAACTCGTCGGCATCGAACGGCGTGTCGTCCTGGCCGGGCGGGGGTGGGCCGACCGGCTCCTGGACGTCGAACGCGTCAAGTTGCTCGGGACGTCGCTGAATCTTCCGCCATTCGTCCACGGCATGGTTCTTCGCCGCCGCGTACAGCCAGTTGCGAAATCGTCCCGTGATCACGGGACGGTTGGCCAGGAAGTCCCGCTCAACCATCTTCAAGAAGAAGCTTTGCGCGTAATCGTCGGCCAAGTCTCTGCCGACGAACGGCAGCGAGCCCAGCGCCGCTCGGATCGGCTCATAATACGCGCCCAGAAAGTTCTCCCACGAATGGAAGCTCTCGGCGAGGGTCGATTGAAACATCAGAACACCCTCCGAACGGTGCGATTTAGACCCACACCTCCGAGCCCGTGACGACTACGGCACGAGCTCGGAGTGTGGGCCATCATCTTGAGAGACGTCCCGATCCGATCCAACTTGCGCCGGACCGCGAAGAAAATCCAGTGGCTCGTTCCGAACCGGACCAATCAGCTCGCTGACGACCCTGGCCCGGCCGATGCCGTGGTAGATGAATCCCAGCGCGGCCATCCGCGCGGGGTCGAACACGTTTCGGCCGTCGAAGATGATCGGCTGGCGCATCAAGCGGCGCATCACCTCGAAGTCGGGGTTGCGGAACTCGTTCCACTCGGTGACGACGGCCAGGGCGTCGGCCTGCTCGAGCGCACCATAGGGACGGTCGCAGTAAGCGAGCCGCTCGCCGTAGAGGGAGCGGACATTGGCCAGCGACTCGGGATCGTGGACCCGCACCTGCGCACCGGCTTGCAACAGTGAGTCGATCAAGACCAGGGCCGGCGCCTCGCGGACGTCGTCGGTCCTCGGCTTGAATGCCAGGCCCCAGACCGCGATTGTCTTGTCCTTGAGCTCGCCGCCGAACTGCTGGTGGATCTTCTGGAAAAGCACATCCTTCTGGGCTTCGTTGACCCCGTCGACGGCCTCCATCATCCGCGCGGGCAGCCCTTTGGACTGGGCCATGTGGATGATCGCCCGGATATCCTTGGGGAAGCAACTGCCACCATAACCGACGCCCGGGAAGAGGAAGTGGAAGCCGATCCGCTGGTCATGGCCCATGCCGCGCCGCACGTCGTTGATATCGGCTCCGTAAGCTTCGCACAGGTTGGCCATCTCGTTGATGAAGCTGATCTTGGTGGCCAGGAGGCAATTGGCGACGTACTTGGTCATCTCGGCGCTTTCGGGAGTCATGACCAAGAACGGCCGGTCGGTCCGTAAGAACGGGGCGTACAGCACATGAAGCCGTTCGGCAACCTCGGGGCGACGCACACCGACCACGACACGGTCGGGCTTGTTGAAGTCGTCGATCGCCGCCCCTTCCTTGAGGAACTCGGGGTTGCTCGCCACGTCGAACGGGACGTCCGTCGCCTCGGCCATCCGTCGGGCCAGTTCCGGCGTTGGTTCCGACCGGGACGGTGCTCTTGATCACGATGGTCTTGGGAGATCGCAGGTTCGCGGCGATCTGGCGGCCGACCTCCCACACTCCGCTCAAGTCGGCCCCGCCCTGATCGCCCTGAGGCGTCCCCACGGCAATGAAGACGATCTCGGCCTCGGCGATCCCCTGCGCCAGGTCCGTCGTGAACGCCAACCGGCCGTCACGCAGGTTGCGGTGAACCAGCTCGCTCAAGCCCGGCTCGTAGATCGGAACCTTGCCCTGCGTGAGCCCCTCGACCTTGGCCGCGATCTTGTCGACACACACCACATCGTTGCCACTTTCCGCCAGGCAGGTCCCCTGAACCAGACCCACGTAACCCGTTCCGACGACTGCGATTTTCATGTTGCGACTCTTCTGCTCCTGCTTCTTCGATCGATCTGATGCTCAGCTTTTTCGCCGACGGCGAATGCTGTCCAACAGCTCGCCGAGAGGAACGACAAGGCCCGGCAAGACGTCGCCCCCATCAAGCGCCTGATCGTCGCGGAGAAGGATCGACTGGCCAGGGGCCGAATAAACCCGCGCCGACCGCTTCCTGGGGTCGATCACCCACACCACCCGCACGCCGGCTTCAAAGTATTCTCGAATCTTGCGGGCCATCTCCGGCTTGGTGTTCCCCTTGCTCAGCACTTCCACGGCCAAGATCCGGAACGATGTCGGGGAGCGGATCGTCGGGAACCACTCCGCCGGGGAATTTTTCCCAAACGAGGAACGCGAGGTCAGGATACCGTACCTTGCCGGGAGCGATCCGCATCATGCCGTCGGCTCCCACACAAGTTCCCAGGTCGTTCTGGTCGAGGTACGAGCTTTAACGACAATGCACCGAGCTACCAGGCCAGTTGCGATTCATCAAATCCCAAAGCTTTCTCCACCAAGGTGCCATCAATCAACTCGCAACTGACGTTCTCTCGCTCTTCGACCTCGACAACGTCCTTTTCCGTCGCGGTACCCGGCGCGGGGTGAAACCGGATCCGATCAAGTGGGATGTTGCCCAACCGCTTGCGCAGGTCGGCCAAGGTCCTGATGGTGGGGGGAGCAATCGTCGTCTGGGCCATCCGCATTGCCTCGGGCTCCGTGGCACCTTAACGTACACGCAAGATATTCTGACAGGGTGCGGTTTTCCCGACAAGTCGGACCGAATCAGCCGATTGCAACCTTGGTGAGTATTAATCAAGTTTGCTGACATCGATTCGGTTAAGTCGCGCTCGCCTCGCGACCCGACCCGAACGTTGATACAATTACAGGACATTGAATTGCCTGAGCCGATCTCGGAGGAGGATCCCGACCATGAGCACCGCGGTCGCGACCAAGACCCGCTACACGCCCGAAGACTTGCTGGCCATGCCCGACGGCAAGAGCTATGAGCTGGTCGATGGGCAACTTGTGGAGCGAAACATGGGAGCCGAATCCAGTTGGGTCGGAGGCCGGTTACATTCACGCCTCGACCAGTTTTGCGAGGAACACGGTTTAGGATGGGTCTTACCCGCCGACAACGGCTTTCAGTGTTTCCCTCACGAACCCGGCCTCGTCCGCAAACCCGACGTCTCGTTCGTCCGATATGGCCGCCTGCCCGGCGAAGTGCTGCCCAAAGGCTGGATCAAGATTCCCCCCGACCTGGCCGTCGAGGTCGTCTCGCCCAACGATGAGATCGAGAAGCTGGAAGAAAAGCTGGATGACTATCAGCAGGTAGGCGTCCCCCTGATCTGGGTGATCTACCCCGGAAGAAGGTTATGGTTTACCGAGACGACGGCTCGGTCAGCCTTTTGCGCGAAAGCGACGAGCTCTCAGGCGAGGACGTGATCCCTGGCTTCCGCTGCCCGGTCCGCGAGCTGTTTCCGAGGCGTGAGCCAGTGCCCGAGAAGGTCGAACCGACTACGACGGGACCTGGTCAAGCTCCGCGAGACGTTTCTTGATTCAGGAGGATCGCATCGCTGCACGCATCATCGACCGCGGCCGAGGGCCGGAGCTGGAAGGGACCCGAATCACCGTCTATTGTGTCATGGACTACGTCCACGCGGGCGACTCGCCCGCCCGGATCGCTCAGGAGCTCGACCTCAGCGAGCAACAGGTCCAGGAAGCCATCGAATACATCAACGCTCATCGGGATGAGGTCGAGACCGCCTACGGTGCGATCTTGAAGCGTGTGAACCAGCCGAACCCGGACTGGGTCGAAGCTCGGCTCCGCGAAGACCTGGGACGAGCTCCGGCGTCGGATCGAGGCACGAACCACCGGAGCCCCGGCGCTTACTCGTCCTGGCCGATAACGACGTCGGGGGCGCCGTCGTATGGTCAATGACATGCGGCGGCAGGTCTCGGTCGACTCCGAGTAAATTTAATATAATTAATTATAAAATCATTTATGTTTCATAGAGAAGAAGCCGTCGAACAAGGGGCGACCGCCGATGGTGGTGATACCAAAATGTCGCACGAGGGCGGCATCGTTGATGTCCGAGGACCGATACTCTTCCAGGTCATCTTGGTCCTGTCCCGGCCGAGCCAAGGTCACAACGAGGCTAAACATTTCTTGCTCGCGATAGTCCATTGTCACTTTTCGGATGCTCAGTCCCTGGAGAATCCGCCAGACCATGACGAGCATGTCCGCAGACCGGCTGGTTCCAAGAGCTTGGAGGAAGGCCCGCACTTTGTGCGGGTTGCGTATCGCTTCCGCGGCCAGAGCCTCCGGGGCAAAGGAAACATCGACCTGAATATGCTCGCGGTACTTGGCCGCAACTTGGTCGAGTTGCTTCAACAAGTGCGGTATTGCACTGTCGGGAGAAGTGAACGTGTCGATCATCCACCCGAGGCTATTGTCCCGGAGGAGACGTTCGAGGACGGTCGGTGCGTCCGGCGTCATGCTGCCTCCGAGTAAGTATTAAGAATATCCCACATGATTCCGCGGATGGATTCAAGGATCGACGCATTTCTGCGGTGTTGGGATCATCTAGCACCACCGTGATGAAGTTCGGCGACAGGATCAGGTAGAGCATGGAGTTTGGGGCGAGTCGGGGCTGTCGGCGTCCCATCGAGCCTCGGCGTCTGCATCCGGGTATACAAGGACTTCGTGCACGTGGCCGAGAGGGATCTCTCCGCAGCACTTGTATTTGTCCCCGGTGACGGCATCTTCAAATCGAGCATGAGGCCAGTGTCGCTGGACGATGCGGATGCAGGCTTCCAGAGCGGCAGGGTCGTCGACTGCCGGGATCACAATGTCATTGCCGCCGATCATGCGAGTTCCTTTTGCACTTCTACCGTCTCGCCATGAGGACCTTGCCGTTCCTTCACGACCGGGTAGTCTTCCCTGCTATAAAAGATGTGTTCTCCTCTTCCGCCTTCGATAGACCTGAGGTCCTCGTCGCCGAAAAGCAAAACACGAAATTCGTTTTGTCCGCGCAACCGCGGACGAAGAGTCGCTTGCCCAGATTTTTCGTTCCCGGGGGAGGTCCGTGAAGTAAGCTCCCTTGGATGATTGCACGGAGGCTTCGATGCTTTAAACAACCACGGCTGCTGCGAGCTGATGGCCTTGTAGCCCCTGTCGTTCGTGTAGTGAAACAATTGCCTCCACCTTATCTTACTTGCTCCACATCCTTGATCCATGACTCCGACCTATCTGGATCCTAGCAAATCCTGCAGCGCATAGACCGGCAGCGTTCCCTGGCGGAGCCGTTCCATGGCGGCGACGGCCGCTCGGCGCCGGCGAGGGTGGTGATGCAGGGGACGCCGTGCGAGACGGCGCTGGCGCGGATGCGTCCCTCGTCGGTGCGCGCGCCCTTGCCGCTGGGGGTGTTGACGATCAGGTCGATCGAGCCGTTGGCCAGGTAGTCGAGCACGTTGGGCCGTCCCTCGTGGATCTTGCGCACGACCTCGACGCGTGATGCCTTGCTCGCTCATCGTCTGGGCGGTGCCGCTGGTGCAGAGCAGGCGGAAGCCCATGGCCGCCAGGCGCCGGGCGATCGGGATGACCGTCATTGCGGTCCCGCGCGGCGATGCTCATGAAGACCGTGCCGCTGGCCGGCAGCTTGCTCAGGGCCGCGAGCTGGCTCTTGGCGAACGCGGCGGGGAAATCCATGGCGATCCCCATGACCTCGCCGGTCGACCGCATCTCGGGTCCCAGCACGATGTCGACGCCCGGGAACTTGGTGAACGGGAAACACCGCCTCCTTCACCGAGACGTAGCGTCGGCACCGGCTCGCTCATGATCCCTTGCTCATCGAGCGTCTGGCCCACCATCACCCGCGCCGCCACCCTGCGCCAGGTTCAGCCCGGTGGCCTTGGACACGAAGGGCACGGTCCGCGACGCCCGAGGGTTGACCTCCAGCACGTAGACCTCGCCGTCCTTGACGGCAAACTGGATGTTCATCAGTCCCCGGACCTTGAGCGACTCGGCCAGGGCGTAGGTCTGCTCCTTGAGCTCGCCCGACGATTTCATCCGACAAGCGAAAACGGCGGGATGGCGCAGGCGCTGTCGCCCGAGTGGATGCCGGCCTCCTCGATGTGCTCCATCACGCCGCCGACGATGGTGCGCACTCCGTCGCAGACCGCGTCGACGTCGACTTCGATGGCGTCCTCGAGGAACTTGTCGATCAGGATCGGGTGTTCGGGGCTGGCTTCGACCGCCTCGGTCATGTAGCGATCGAGGCTGGGCTCGTCGTAGACGATCTCCATGGCGCGGCCGCCCAGCACGAAGCTGGGGCGGACCACGACCGGGTAGCCGATCCGCTCGGCGATCCGCCGCGCCTCCTCGAAACGCGTCGCCGAGGCGTTGGGAGTCTGCTTGAGCCCCAGGCGCTCGATCACCAGGCGGAACCGCTCGCGGTCCTCGGCCAGGTCGATCGACTCCGGGCTGGTGCCGATGATCGGCACGCCCGCGGCCTCGAGGGCACGGGCCAGGTTCAAGGGCGTCTGACCGCCGAACTGGACGATCACGCCCATCGGCTCGACGCGCTCGCAGACATTGAGCACGTCTTCCACCGTCAGCGGCTCGAAGAACAGCCGGTCCGAGGTGTCGTAGTCGGTGCTGACCGTCTCGGGGTTGGAGTTGACCATGACCACTTCGTAGCCGTCGGCCTGGAGCGTGAAGGCGGCCTGGCAGCAACAGTAGTCGAACTCGATCCCCTGGCCGATCCGGTTGGGGCCGCCTCCCAGGATGACCACCCGGGGCCGCTCGCTGATCCGCGCCTCGTCCTCGCGCTCGTAGGTCGAATAATAATAGGGCGTGACCGCCTCGAACTCGGCGGCGCAGGTGTCCACCAGCTTGAACACGGCCCGGATCCCCCGGCGCAGGCGGTCGCGGCGGACCTCGGCCTCGGTCGTGTTCCACAGGTTGGCGAGCTGCCGGTCGGAAAAGCCGTTCTGCTTGGCCTCGCGGATCAGGGCATCGCCGGCCTCGTCCAGGCTGTCGACCTGGCGGAGCCGCCCCTCGAGCTCCACCAGCTCCTCGATATTGGCCAGGAACCAGGGGTCGATCCCGGTCAGCACGTGGATCTGCTCGACGGTGAGGCCCGCCAGCAAGGCGTAGCGGATCGACCAGACCCGTTCGGCGTTGGGGATGGCCAGCTTGGTCTTGATCTCCTCCACGCTCGGCTGACGCGCCGTGCCCCAGAGGTCCTTCTTGTCGCAGCCCAGGCCGAAGCGGCCGACTTCCAGCCCGCGCAGGGCCTTCTGGAGCGACTCCTTGAAGGTCCGGCCGATCGCCATGACCTCGCCGACCGACTTCATCTGGGTGGTCAGGACCGGGTCGGCCTCGGGGAACTTCTCGAACGCCCAGCGGGGGACCTTGGTCACCACGTAGTCGATCGTCGGCTCGAAGCAGGCGGGCGTCTCGCGGGTGATGTCGTTCCGGATCTCGTCGAGCCGGAAGCCGACGGCGAGCTTGGCGGCGATCTTGGCGATCGGGAACCCGGTCGCCTTGCTCGCCAGGGCGCTACTGCGGCTGACTCGCGGGTTCATCTCGATGACGATCATCCGCCCGGTCGCGGGGTCGATGGCGAACTGGACGTTCGAGCCGCCGGTCTCGACGCCGATCTTGCGCAGGATCGCCAGCGAGGCGTCGCGCATCCGCTGGTATTCCTTGTCGGTCAAGGTCTGCGCCGGGGCCACGGTGATGCTATCGCCGGTGTGGACGCCCATCGGGTCGAAGTTCTCGATCGAGCAGACGATCACGGCGTTGTCGGCACAGTCGCGCATCACCTCCATTTCGTATTCTTTCCAGCCGATGACGCTTTGCTCGATCAAGACCGAGTGCGACCGGGCTGAGCTCGAGCGCCGTGGCGACCATGCGGTCGAACTCTTCGCGGTTGTAGGCGATCCCGCCGCCGGAGCCGCCCAGGGTGAAGCTGGGCCGCAGGACGCACGGCAGCCCGACCTCGTCGCGGACCCGCCGTGCCTCGTCCAGGTTATGCGCCAGGCCGCTCAGGGCGCTTTCCAGGCCGATCTCCTCCATGCAATGCTTGAAGAGTTCGCCGGTCCTCGGCCTTGCGAATCGCCTCGGCGCTGGCGCCGATCAAGATGCAGCCGTGCCGCTTCAGCACGCCGGTCTCGTCAAGCGCCAGGCCGACGTTCAACCCGGTCTGTCCCCCAAGCGTCGGCAGAACGGCGTCGGGCTTCTCGACGGCGAGGATCTGCTCGATGACTTCGACGGTGATCGGCTCGATGTAGGTGCGGTCGGCCATCTCCGGGTCGGTCATGATCGTCGCCGGGTTGGAGTTGACCAGCACGACCTCGTAGCCCTCCTCCCGCAGAGCCTTGCACGCCTGGGTCCCCGAATAGTCGAACTCGCACGCCTGGCCGATGACGATCGGGCCGGCGCCGATGATCAGGATCTTGTGGATGTCGGTACGCTTGGGCACGTTGGGTCAACCTCGCGGCGGACCCCTCTTGCGCCGAAGCAACGGCAGGGAACGGATCCGCACAGAACCGGATGCAGATCGGGCCGCGCTCACCTCAAACGAGCGAACTCGTCGAGACGGCGCGGCCCGAAGAAGTTTCCCGATTTTAGCACCTGGCAGAGAGTTTGGGCAAGGTTCATTCCGAGTCGTCGGCTTACATCTCGCTAGAAAGAAGTATTCACCTCCGGGGTGAAAAATGCAGCGGATCGCGGCCGATCACCGGCTCTCCCAGATTGATGCGGAGCTCGCGTGGGTCGAGCGTGCCCTGGCGGCTCGCGAACAGCGACACGAAGGAAAACCCGCCGAGCCGGCATCGCCTGTGAGCAAGTGCCCACGGTCCCGCGGTGCTTGACGAGATGGACCATCACGCCGGCTCACTTGGGTATTCACTACGCTTCGGACTTTTGCCAACGCCGGCCGAGGGTCGCGACGGCGGCGGCGAGGGCCGGGTCGGCGTCGAGTCGCAGGACGGCCGCCTTGCAGGCATGGCGGACTGTGGCCGGATCACGGCCGCCGAAGTAGGTTCCGATCGCGGCGAAGCTGGTCCCGGAGTGCAACCGGGCCAGGTACATGGCCAGGTGGCGCGCCTCGACGACCGTGGCTCGGCGGCTGGGCCCGCGCAGCACGGCGAGCCGGACGCGGAAGCGGTCGGCAACGGCTCGGGCGATCGCCTCGATCGTCACGATCGGCTCGGCCAGCACGGTTTCCTCGGCCAGAACATGGCGACCGTCCGCGGATCGAGCAAGTCCGACCCAGGACGGCGCGACTGCGAGCCTTGAGTGCCTCTCCGGCCCTCTTGCTGGCGATTGAGCCGGGCTTCCAAGGCGAGCCGGGCGATCCAGCCGTCGAGGGTCCGGTAGCCGTCGGCGGCCTGGGCGATCGTCTCGACCGCCTCGGCCTGGAGCGCCAGCCCCTGGCCGCCGGCGTGCTGGAGCACGTATCGCCGGCGTGAGGCCAGTCCGGGCGGATCGATCCGGGCCGCCAGGCCCCCCATGCAGGCGGTTGACCAACCGAGTCGGCCACCCCAGTCGTGGCCACGTCCCGGGCGCGGCCCGCGTCGAGACCGCCACGCTCGCGCCTGAGGTCTCGAGCGCATCGAGCGTGTGCGCCAGCTCGTCGCGAGCCATGGGAGCACGCTCGAGACCCTCCAGGTCTTCGAGCACGAACAGATCGACGGCCCGGAACCGGCCCCGCAGCGCCGACCAGCCGCCGACCCCCGGCTCGCCGGCCGCCTCGACACAGGCCGCGGCGAACGACTCGGCGTCCAGGTGGGCCACCGCCGTGCCCGGCTGCCGCCGCAGCCGCTCGGCCACCAGGCCCGCCAACAGTCGCGACTTGCCCACCCCGGAGGGTCCGTGCACCACCAAAGGCGAGATCCCTTCCCGCTCGCCCCGCGCCATCGCCTGCGCCGCCGCCATCGCCAGCTCGTTCTCCGGACCACTCAAATAGCCGTCCCAGGGATGCGACACGGCCCCGGGCATTTTCGACGCAGGCTCCATCCCCGTCTCCCTCTTTTCTAATTATTGATTCGACCGGATCCGCTCTCCCCGGCTCAGTTCTCGATCAAGGGCGGCGAGGCGGCAAGAAGGCCAAGACTGCCTCGCGATTCGGCCTGTATGATGCCCCCGATCGGATGATCAATCTCATGCGTTTTAATGAATCAAGATCGCGTGTCAAGGTCTTTTCGCTTTTTGATGCATAATCGCGAGCGACCCGAGGTGAAACGTTCAATAAATCTTTCTTCGATGTGTACTCGACCGGCATGTCGAGTAAGAGATGCTTCTGACGCTCGCTGGATAACGAATCCTTATCACGAAATTGCTCGTGGATATAGCTTTCCCAGGTCACTTGAAGCTGCTGGTCCCGGATATAACGCACCTGCTCACGAAGGCCATCCACGAACCCTTCGACCGCGTATTCGAAGAACTTGATCGGTCCATCCTCGATTTTGCTCGACCGGTCCAGTTCCGCGTAGTAACGACTCCTCGTCTTATTGTAGTGGTTGCTCAGCAAGTGGGCCGAGGGAAATGCAACCAGGCCGGATTGGCCCATGATCAGAAACTCGACCAGCCTCGCCGTGCGACCATTACCGTCGCCGAAGGGATGGATCCAGGCGATATACAGGTGGGCAATCACCGACTTTAATAAAATCAGAGCGAATTTCATTTCAGAATCATCTGAACGGAAATCCGGGCCGTTCAGCCAGTCGCAAAGGCGGCCGACCAGGTATTCGCAATCCTGCCAGGGAGCTCCTCGATATCCCATGACGCCCACCGAATGCTTGCGGAAATCGCCGGGGATCACTTCCGCTTCGTTGGGTAACCCTCGCAAGACCAAGGCGTTCAACTGCTTGATTCGCTCGGGTGTGATCGCGATGCTCGGGTGATGCTCAAGCTCGGAGACGATACCGCCGCACGCATCAATGATGTTTTGAACCTCTTGTTGAAGATACTGCTGGGATGGGGGAAGTTTGAGCGATTTCTCAACCTGCTGTTTAACCTGTTCTTCCGAGAGCGTGTTCCCCTCGATGCTGGTGGTGGCATGAATCCCTTTGCTCGAGATACACAACCTCCAGTTGTCGGGCCATCTCGGGTCGCAGGGGAACGCCCGCGATGTATTCGCATTTCGAACGGGCTTCCCCAATCATCATCCATAATCTATGTGAAACGCGGTTCAGGTCGAACCGAAAATTGATCCAGGAATGTGTCCCGGCGTATGTCCTTGATCGGGTTGTTCCTGATCCTTTGGTAGCGACCATATTACATCTTTTCCACGGCAAGCGATGACCGTCGCTTTGTCCTCATTCTTGGCTCCTCCGTCGGCTTCGATCACGCCCCTTCGGCCGGAGTGACGGTCAAGGTCTGCTCCTTGCCGTCGCGGAGGATCACGACGGCGGCCGCGCGACCGGGCTCGACATCGGCGGCTGCGTGGAAGACGTCGGCGATCGAGGTGGTCCAGCGGCCGTCGAGGGAGGTCAGCACGTCGCCGGGCTTGAGTCCGGCTCGATGGGCGGGCGAGCCGTCATCGACCGCGGCGATCGCCACGCCGGGAGAATCCAAGGCGCCGGTCGGCTCGCCCAGCCGCAGTCCCCAGACGCCCAAGGGCGCGAGCACACGGCGGCGGGCGACTTTCGGGCCCATCAGGCGGTCGGGCAGGTCCTTGAGCAGGTCGCGAACCTTGAAATCGACCGGCTCGAAGGTCATCCGATGGGCCTGGTAGTCGATCGTCGTCTTGTAGCGAGCGAAGAACGTGAAACCCATGATCCCGTCGATCCGGCGATCGACTGCATCTCCCAAGGCCCCGAGCACGGGGTGGTCGAAGACGATGACCGGCAGCTTGGCAGCCGTCAGCTCGCCTGACCTGGAGCTTGTCGACCTCAGCCTCGCCCCGCATCGAGAACAAGAACGAGCGCGGAGCGTCGGCCTTGACCACTCCACGTGGCCTCGCTCGCCCGGTTGCTCAACAGCGTGATCGGCGCGCCGAGGTCGAAGATCAAGCGATACGGCCCCTTGTCGTTGATCCGGGCCTCGACCAGCATGTGGTTGGTCGGCAGCATCTCGAACGGAACCACGAACTTGGTCTTGGCCGGCTTCACCGACGCCGGCGGCGGATCCGTCTTGGTCGCCTGGGGCTCGATCTCGAAAGCCCGGGCAAGGCTCAGAGCTCAGGCCCAGGACAAGTGCCGCGGCTCCGATGACAAGCGGGTCGAGGCTGAGCCCAGGTGGTGGGTGGTCGGTGAATCACTACGTTGAATGGCGTGTTCATAGTTTCAAAGGCCCTCCCCGGCGGTGAGAGTCAGGCTGAGTTCGCGGGCATCGGCACCCGAGCCACGGCGAACGACCAGCGGGACGGTATTGCCAGGCCGGACCTCGGCCAGGGCGGCGCGAGCCTCGGTCTTGTCCTTGATCGGGCGATCCTTGATGCGAAGGATCCGATCGCCGGGCTGGACACCGCCAGCGGAGGCAGGCGAGCCTTTCAATACGCCGACGACCTGAAGGTGAGTCTGGCCCGCCTCGACCTGTTCGGACCACTCCAGCCCCAAGAAGCCGCGAGGGTGTCGCTCTTCCTCCGGCTGCTTGCCCATCAGGAAGGCCACCCCCTTGGCGATCGGCCCCAATGCGTTCATCGCCTGCATTTCCATCGGCGCGCGGGCATCGTCGCCCGGCTTGCGATCCGGCACCGGCGGGTCGCGCGGCTCGTAATCCAAGCGGGTCCAGGTCATGCGATCCTTGGTGGGATCGATCTCCAGGCGGTACCGCGCCAGGATGGTGAACCCCAAGATCCCGTCGATCGAGGCACCGGGAAGGCCCAAGGCGTTCATCCCCACGAGCTGGAAGGGGTCCTCGACCCGCGCCTTGACGCCGTTGAGCTCCGCGCCCCCTTCGAAATCGAGGCGATCGATGGGCGTCCAGAATGCGTTCTTGGCCGGCTTCAGGCCGATCTTCTTGGCCGTCTCGGTCGCGACGAAGAGCGCCGGCGCACCCGAGTCGACCAGGAAGTTGAACGGTCCCTTGCCGTTGATCCGCACCCGGACCAGAAAATGGTTGGTCTCGGTGAGCCGGTAGGGCACCCGGAACGACCGGCCGATCTGCGGGTCGCGTGCCGGCGGCTTCGCCTTCGCGGCGGCCGGGGGATCAAACGCCAGGGCCGTTATCGAGATCAAGGCCAGCGCGACCGGGGTCAGGGTCAGTCCCAATCGCCACACAATTCGAATCATCGGTTCACTTCCTGGATAAAATTGATGCTTCTCATGGATGATCAGGCTAAAGCCTGCTCGGCATGCTCGCGTTCTTGCCAATCCGCCATTCGGGTTCGATTCATCGATTTCGTGTCTCGCCCATTCGCGAACACGACGGTTTGCGTGCTTCAAGAACCGTTTCACCTCTTCAGTTTCGCGACGGAATTGCTCCGATTCGTCTCCACTCCAACTTACACCTGATCGCCCGCCCGCGGAGAAGTTCATGAAGACCTGGTCGTCGTCATATTCGCGAAGAATGACGTCAAGCACGTCCGGAACAATGGGATGACCCTCGTTATCCAAATAGGGACCAGGCAGATGCCGAGCAATTGCGTGCGCGGCCTCGATCCCATGTTCCCGGACCCAGACCAGGATGGATTGAGGCGGAATCGAAGCCAGGAGGTCGCGCAGGACACGGACTTGAAGCCGCCAGCCTTGAATAGGGTCCAACAGCGCCTGACCTAGCCCCTCCATCACGGCCTCGGGATTCTGAGAAACGAGATTGCTGAGTTGCTTCCGGCCCTGTCTTTCTAGTGTTCCAACTTCGCTTAAAAGAGTCTGCCCGAAAAGTCTCGCCGCTCGGCCCAGGTTATATTTCGCCAATTGTTCGACGACCTGTGACCACTCATACGAAAGGCGACTCTCCAGGTGGGGGAGAGCCTCTTCAACCAGTCGCCAGGCGCGGGAACGAATGTCGTCCGCTTCGAGGCAACTCACTGGTGAACGTTGCTTTTCGAGCATCAAGTATGTGTAAAGGAAACGCACTCCCGCCTGGACCGCATGGGCATCGGTCGTCTCGGAGTAATCGATGAAATAAGGCAAGAGGCGACCTACCTCGTCCGCGCTCGATGCGCGCGGGCCGGTCCCTCTGGCGAACGTGGCCAGAAACCTCGGTGAAACCGCTCCCGACTCAACCAGCCGTATCACACGGCTCAGGGCGTCAAAGCTGTCACCCCCGTAGCACAAAATGTCGACCACCATTTCAGGATAAGCAGATTCGACGTCGGTCATCAGGGTGAGGATCTCGTCTGTCGGAGTGTGTCCCGCAAACACCAATCCTCGAACGTATCCTCTGAGCAGAGGGGCCGCTCTCCAACGAATAGCGTGCTCGAAGATCATCTTGCCGCAGGCAAAGCTCTCGTCAATTCGTCCGATTGCGAAGCCCAACCGTTCCGCCGATCTGGCTTCGTGACTCGCGAGCCAGTCAAGATGAGGAGGCAAGCGAAGCGGGTCCATCCGAATCTTGGCGGCCAGTTCGTCGGCCTCGTCGCGCTGAGTTCGCGGATCGTTGGCGAATCGTTTATCCCACGGATCGCGAGCGCACACGCTCCGCAATTTGCCATCGAAATCCGATGGACGAATGAATTAGCCCAATGGCGAACATCTTGAATGTAACGAATAGCCCGTTCGTTGACGCGATCACCTCCGGATTCTTCCTGAAACGCGAGGAATTCATCGACCGCGTTCAAGATTTTCCGCGTTTCGTCCTCCTGGAACGCGGACGAGGTGAGTACCCTGGCGATCTCGTCGAGAAACTCCCTGGTCAAAAAGAAGTCCATGTGGTCCACGAGCAGGTCAAGGCCTAGAGAGCGACGATCGGCGTCGTTGCTCGCCATGGACTCCCCGCAAAGTGTCACTGCGGCTCGATAGCACGCTCGTTCCTCTTCGGGACGATGCCGGCTGCCAGTCGCTCGGCCGGAGCCGTCCCGCGACTTCACGCGGCCCGACGATGTGCCCGGATGGGCCGTCAAAAACTCGGAAAGACCTCGGAACGCCAACCGCGCTTCGTCCAGGCTCGGAGACGATATTCTCTCTTTGAGAATATTCAACCGCCGCTGAAACGACACAGCCGTTCCGGAAAGATCGACACAGAAAAGATTGCGCCAGATCTCCGTCGCGTTGTTGCCGATCTGAGACTCGGTCTCGTGCACGGCGAGCCGGAACAAGCACGTTTCGCAATCCTCTAGAATAGTCGGGAAATGCGATCAATTTTTCCAGGAGCCAGATCAAGGTCCGGCGCGGTCCCCAGGCCCCTTGTGCTCCATTCCATTCTCCTCGGATGTTCATCAATTCCGCGGACTGAGCACGATCGATCACGTCGCGAAGCTTGGGAAGATACTCCTCGGGGCTCGACTCGGTGACCGCGGCGGCGAGTGACGCCTTCCGTGGATCTGCCAGATCGCACGCAGTCAACTCATGGAACCATCCGCGAAAAAACGAAGCAAGAGCGCTCCGAACCTCCTCTCCGCCAAACCTACCGGCTCGCTCGATCAGGTGCTGGCGAAGATGGTCGGGAAGCTCATGAAGGAAGGCAATCAGGTTAGACTCGACCCAACGCCGCCATCCTTCGTCAAATAGGACGCGAGCGACGATTTCCGGTGTGACGTACCAGTAACGCCCCGCCTGAACCATGAAGCCCGGTGACTCCCGGACGACGCTCACGGCATCGATGAAGTCTTGTCGAGACTTTTTGACAATCTTGGAGAGCGTCTCAATATCAGCTTGAACTTCGTCCTTGAAACCCACTTTGTGAAAGAGCGACAGCAACGATACCAAGGGCAAGTATTCGCCCAGCCGTTGCCCCACATACTGTTCGACCGTTCCCAGACGGTCGGACAAGTTGCCGCCGGCCAGCTCGAGATCATGCTGGCACATGTCGGCGGACAAGCGGACGAAACCTCGGGAGATCTGGACATAATGGCGGTGCCGATCTTCGGGAACAGCAGAGAAATTCTGTTCCAGGATCTGATGAGTGGTCTCTTCGATCGACTCGCGATCGAGCCACGCGTCGGACGATCGCTTGAGGCCGGCGTTGGAAAGACAGATCACTCGGATACGGTCACCGTGACCACGGAGAAGCTCGTCCAGAGAGAGGCGGGTTTCGAGAGAACACTCGTCGGCGACGAGGATGACTGTCTGGCCGGGAGTATTGGCAACACCAGTGGCGACCTTTTTCGCTTGCTGTTCATCCGCGGCGTAAACCACAAGACTTGATGACGCTATTGATTCATTCAGCGTCTCGAACACCAGTCTCGTCTTTCCGACGCCAGCGGGTCCTCCAATCAGTAAACAGGGCCTACCACCGACGCATGACGAGTTGAAGTCGATGTGCCGAAAAATCCGCTGTCTCACGTCATTCCACAAGGGATTTGAAACATAGACCGGGGTCACGATAAGGCAGTTTTTCTGCCACGCTTCCCAATGCAGGACCTGCGGGGTCAGTTCTCGGAAGCTGGCGACAATTGCGGGAAATCGCTCGGTCCAATCCAATAGATGGCCACCGTCCACGACCCGAGGATCAGGTGCCTCGGAATTGATTCGTTTCGCCTCGATTTTGAGCTGTCCTTCCCAATCCGACTTCTTCAGCGGTGTCAGATCGCCGAGGAGACAAAAACGATAGGCGTAACCCTGCTCGATCAGCTTTTTGACATAAGGTTTGTTGATTTCCGCCTGAAGGCTGTTTTTCTTTTTCTTGTATTTCTTATCGTTCATCTCGTCTACCCCGACCGACTTGAACTGCCAGCAAGTCGGTACGCCAAACCACCCGGTGGGATCCCGAGGAATGGCCTGGCTAACCCGGGTATCGACGCCTCCATCTTTGATGTTCACACGAAGTTGGGTCGCGACCTCCGACTGAGAAAGCCCGCCCTTTGCGGCTTCACCGCGGATGAGTCGGTCCACGAAATGGGCAAAGGGCTCTCCACCCCCTCCCTTAAATCGCAAGAGTTCATCAGGTCTTAGTTTCCACATCGGAGACAATTCCCAAGGTCAAACTTGGCATCAAGCAGATGCCTTACGTTGGCTCCTTGCCACTGTGCATTATATCTCGGCGACCGCCCGCGGTCTGCAAACGACCTTTTCGGAATGTCGGTGCAACCGTTTGCGGCGGCGCGGGCTGCGTGTTAGTTTCGAGGTTTGTGTGCGATGAGTCGGTCCGATTCGTGCGAAAGCCGCCCCGATCCGATCCGCCCCGCCTTGCTTGGTCCGGTCCGGCCGCTTGGCCGTTGTGTGAGTTCGTTGATCTCGACTCGACGCAAACTCGTTTGTTCGTTCCCCAGGCCCGCCGCGAGCTTGACCCATGGCGATTATTCCCGCCACCGCGCTGAATCGTGCCCGAAGCAAGGCGTACATCCGGCTCCTGCCGCTGTTGTTCGTGTGCTATGTAATCGCTTATGTCGATCGCGTTAATGTCGGCTTCGCCAAGCTATATATGCAGAAAGACCTGGCGTCGCAAGGATTCCTCGACGAATCAGCCTTCGGCTTCGGCATGGGGGTCTTCTTCATTGGCTACCTGGTCCTGGAGATCCCCGGCACCCTGATCGTCGAGCGATGGAGTGCTCGGAAGTGGATCAGCCGGATCATGATCTCCTGGGGGATCGTAGCGGCGATGACGGCCTTCGTGCACTACCGAGTACCTGGAGTCACCTGGTTGGCCGAGCTGACCGTACAGGGGCTAGCCGCCCTGCTCGAGCCGCTCGCAAAGTACGACCTCGGCTGGCTGACTCAAAAGACCGGAACGGTCGTGACGTCGTTGCGGGATCCAGGCAGTCCGTTTGTTCTCCAGTTCTTCTCGGTCCGATTCTTGCTCGGGCTGGCCGAAGCGGGATTCTATCCCGGCGTGATTGTGTACTTGACTCACTGGTTCCCGAGCGCGACCGGACCAAAGCCCTGTCCTGGTTCTTCATCGGCACCCCGGTGCGCGGTCGATCGCTCTGGCCCACCGATCTCCGAGCAGCATCATGGGCGATCGGCGCGGACGGCACCAACCCGATGGTTTGGGGAATGGTCAGGTTGGCAGTGGGTGTTCATCATCTGGGGAATTCCAGCAGTGATCTTGGGATTCTTGGTGCTGGCCATCTTGGCCGACCGGCCCGGGACGCCCACTGGCTGACCGACGAAGAGCGCACTGGCGCCGAGACCACCTTGGACCGCGAAAAGCACGACCAGAAGCAGAGTTCGAGGCACATGAGCATCTGGCCAGGCCTTTCGAAGCGTCCAACCCCAAGGTACTCGCCCTGGCGGCCGCCTATTTCTTCGTGGTCACCGGCAGCTATGGCGTCGAGCTGTACATGGCGTCGATCGTCAAGGAGTGGTACGGCTTGGACATCAAGAAGGTGGCCTACCTGATCATCATCCCGGCGATCGGTGCCCTGATCGGGCAGATACTAATCGGTTGGAATTCGGACCGCACCCACGAGCGACGGTGGCACGCTTCGTTGCCGATTATCCTGGGATCGGTGTCACTGGTCTTCGTTCCCGGAAGCGAAGGGAAATTGTGGCTGACGATCGGGCTCTTTACCCTGGCTATGATCGGCATGAAAGCATATCTGCCGGCCTTCTGGGCGCTTCCCAGCTTGTTCTTGACAGAGTCGGCCGCCGCCGCATCGATCGGGCTGATCAACTCCTGCGGCAACCTCGGCGGCTGGGTCGGGCCCTCAGTCGTGGGGTTCGTCAAAGACGCCACCGGACAGTACCGTTACGGCCTTTGGTACCTCAGCGCCTCGGTGATCGTATCGGCGATCATTATCGTGTGCCTGGGCATCGGCGGTCGACCGCTGTCATCGACAACCGGCGGGACTTCCTCAGAGCGTGACGCGATACCGGATCCCGATGCTGTCATCGATCCGGTATGAGCAACGTCCCCTTTGGGTCTTTGGCTATTTAGAGTCCTCCCTTGACGGGCAGCTTGCCCAGCGTGTCGTTGTTGCTTTTGAAACCGCCGCCGTCGACGTCCACGAAGATGGGGTTCGAGACAGCGACGGGGCGATCATTGGCGTGTTCCGGGCCCATGACCGGGCCGAGCTTGGACCGCTCGCCGATGGCCGCCACGATCACGTGGGTGTCGCGCTCGAGGCGGAGTGGGATCTCCTGGTCGAACTTCACGGTCGCGTCGAGAACCGCTCGGGCGTGGATTGGCGCGTGAAGTTGAGCGCCTCGGCCGGTCGTCCGTTCAAGAAGACCTGAACGCGGTCCACGTCAAACCAGTTCGGGCACTGGACTCGGACCTTCAGGGTCGCCTGCCCGCCGGGCGCGGCCAGGTCGTCGCCCGGAGATCGCGTCGGTTGCGGGCGAGCCGCCGGCGCGAAGCTTCACTTCCATGAAACGGTCCGCTCGACATGACCAGGTTGCCCGCGCTCGGCGGCATGAACCATGTCGAGCGTCCGGATCTCGGCCGGATCGTCGGTCGGGCTCTTCAGGTAGTTCCGCAAGAACCCCGACCCGTGGAAGTTGTAGTGGGCGTCGGTGTTGACCACGCCGGGGATGCGCCGGCCCTGGTTCAAAAGCTGAAGCCAGTTGACGATGGTGTTGTTATACGGTCTTGCCGCCCGACTCGATCGTCGGCTTGTCGAAGATCTGGTGCGGCGGATGAACCTCGATGACGTCCATATGCCCGTGCATGCCCGCGAAGCCGGAGTCGGGCTTGCCGTCGCCGTTGCGGTCGCGGAACATCCAGCCGATGTCGGGATGGTTGACCTGGACGAGCTTTTCGCTGGCCGCCGTCCCAGAGGGCCAGCCGCTCGATCTGGATCTCGGGGTCGTCGTCGGATGTGGGCCCGCCGCCGTCCTGGGTGTTGGGCCTCATGACCATGGGGAACGCGTTCTGGTGATTCAGCGGCAGCGGCTGGCCGGTCAGCTCGATCCCCACGCAGGTGGCCATCCGCTTTTCGGCCCCCAGGCGCTTCAGATGGGGATCATAGGTCGAGAGGCGGTTGTGTTCCGTGCAAGGGGCGAACTCGATGTGCTCGCAGAGCAGGTTCAGCACTCGGCCGAGCTGGCTGGAGGTGTTGTCGCCCGACGGGCTGGAATGGCTGTGGAAGTCGGCACTGATCCAGCCGTCGGTCTTCACGGAGCGGACCAGTTTCGCCTCCAGAGGCGCCTCCTTGCCTCGTCCGACGTCGACCCGCGTGAACACGGCGTCGTACTCCGGTCCATAGCTGATGATCACGTCGTAGGAACCGGGCGCCAGCTCGCGGCGGAAGCGGCCGTCGTGGCTGTAGTACACGTTCTTGATGGCGTGCTCGCCGCTGTCCGGGCCGAAGTCGGGGTCCTTGGTCCCGTCACGCCCGATGAACTGCACCTTGCAGGGGATCGTCTGTCCCCGTTCGTCGGTGATCCTGGCCACGACCGCCCCGGCCTCGAGCAGCTCGACCGAGAGCGATGCCGGGGCGTCCGGGGCGAGCGCGACCGCCTTTGATCCGCGCCCGGGGGCCGAGACAGACAGCGAGCCGGGCGCTTCGCCTGTGGTGAGCAATAAGTTCCCTGTCTTGGTCGGTGCGGCCCCAGGCGTGCGGCTTGCCTTCGTCGGCGAGCACGACTTCGGCCTCGGGCACGGGATGGCCCGCCGTGTCCTTCACCGCAAGGCGGACGGGATGCTCGGCCTTTCCCGCCAGACGATCGGCGACGCGCTGGATGTCGAAGAGGTTTGCTCCGGGGATGACCCGTCGCACCAGACGGTACGTGTCGCCGGGCGCCAGGTGCAACGGCGACCTTTCCGTTGCGGTCCGGTAGCGAAGCAAGAGCTGCCGGGCATTCGCACTGAGGACCTCGTGCCCGTCGGCGACCACGCCGTAGGCCTGGCCGAAATGCCTGTCGTAAACCCAGAACAGATCGGCCGGGGCCTCGGGCTGCCAATTCGAAGCGTGCGATCGGCGCGGATCGCGTCCAGCAGCTCGGCGTCGACCGGGGCGGTGCCTCGGTTGGAGAAAGTGGTGGTGACCAGCACGTAGGGCCAGCCGTCCTCGAGGGTGTAGGAGACCTCGACGTCGGGCTCCTTTCCCCGTGGAGCGGCGACCAGCCGCAGAGTGACGCGTCGCGCTCGTACGAATACCCGATCAAGCTCGGCCGCCTCATAGACCACCGGGGCCTCGACGTCGATCCCGGCGAACTTCAGGTCGCGGAGCTGCGCACCCGGGTAGAATGCCGAGAGCTGGTCGCTTTGACGATCGCGGCGCGTCAGGTCGATGAGACAACCGCCGACCTCGCGGACGGTCATATTGGCGTTGCGACCCCGCCTGGGGTGTGCGACGACCGCGACGAGCTGGTCGTTGGCCAGCGCGAAGTCGCCGTAGATACCGTCGACTTCCTTGCCGTGGGGGATGTATCGGTCCCAGGTCTGCGGCGAGAGTGCAACCAAGTCGGCGGCGCGCACGATCGTGCTGAAAGAGGTCAAGAGCAATAAGGCGAGAACTCTCGGGGTAACTCTAAAACTCATCATTGGTCTACATAGCCCCATTTGAATATCCTCCACCGTGAGCGACGCGGCGGAAGACTCGTTGTGTTGTGACTTGCTTGGACCGACTTGCGCGGGGACGAATTCGCCTCGAGTTAAATGGTGTTGCCGGGCGTCTTGGCCAGGAAGCAACCGGTTGAGATCCTAGCGAGTTCCAGTGAAAATCCAGTGTCGATTCGTTGTGGTTTACGTAAATCGATGCGATAAAGCAAGATCGCTCGTTGATCAGGGTGAAGGTGTCACACGGTTCTTTCCCATGTCGCCCTGCTCATGCGAGATGACCTCGGCCAGAGTTTGCCCGCGCAATGCGGCTTGTTTTGAACTTTCGCTCAGCCGTCGGAGTCTCTGCCGCAGGCCGTCGAATTCGGGCTGTTCTTCCGAGTCGGGCTCTTCCGAGAGCGCGACTGTGAGAAAGACTCGGGCCTCGAACTTGCGGCCAAGCTGCTCGGCCAGACTGGCCATCTCCTCCGCGTCGCGAATGGGCTGGTTCCGATCGTAGAGTTTCTCGTAGCGAGCTCGAAGCCGATCGACTTCCGCCTTCTTGCTCACGAGCTCGGCGGCTTGAGCTGGCTGCCCCGCTTTCTCCGCGAGTTGGGTGAGGCGGTCAAGGGCCGTCAAATCGGCCGGATCTTCCGCGATCAGGCATTCCAGTTCTCGGCGCTCGGTGGCCGACATCACCCCGCTTGGCGGCAAGCCAGGCTTTCAGCCGATGGACTTGGGCCGAACTCGAGCCCTCGGCCGGCAGGTGCTCGAGTGCCTGTTGCACGACGTCGATCCGGTTGGTCGCGATACCCCAGTTCAGCCGGGCGTGCCAGACCGGGACGTCCTCGAGCCGGCGCTTCAGGCAGGCATCGAGCAATCGCTCGGCCTCGTCATGCGCACCGGTTCGAATCGCCAGGTTCGCGCGACCCAGCCAGACCCGATCGTCCTCGGCAGCTCGACTGGCGGCCGCGTCGAGATAGGCGCGGACGTTCTCGACGGGGTTGAGTTTCAAGGTCAGCTCGATGTGCATCCGGACCAGGTCGATGGCTGGCTCCGACGCCCCTTCTCCCGTTTCGTTCAAGTGTTTCCAACGCTCCTCGATGAGCCGCCCGGCTTCGTCGAGACGGCCAAGCTGGCTGTAAATCGGCACAAGCAAGAAGCGCGTGTGAGATCTGTCATTTCGGGGGTCCTCGGCGGCGGCGTTGACGATCTGCTCGGCGACGGCGAATTGCCCCCTGTCGTGGGAAAGACGCATACGACCGAGGATTGCCTTGTGCGAAAACACGGATCCCGGCGCGACCCGCGCCAAGACTTTCGCGGCGGCTTCGTTTCGCCCCTGTTCCTGTTCACACCGCGCCAAGAGAATCGCGGCCTCATCGGAGTCGGGCTGTTGCGCCAAGAGCTTCGTCAGGCTCCGGCCGGCGGTCCCAAACCGCCCGTTCGCCATCTCCAATTCAATCTGCATAATCGCGTCGCGATAATTCCGGTCCGTCCACCAGACCCAGCCTCCCCAAACGAGTCCTCCAGCCAAGAGAAGCGCCAGCCTCAATTGGGTTCGTTTTCGCCATTTTTCCATCGAGTTGCCTATCGTCTACTGCCCACTGCCTACTCTGACCGCTGAAATTGGGTTCGTTTTCCCCATTTTTGCATCGGGCTGCCTATCGCCCGCCGCCTACTGGCTACTCCGACCGACGAAATTGGGTTCGTTTTCCCCATTTCTCGTATCGACAGCCGGGGCCCGGCCACGCGGTCCGCGATCTCTCGGCGTGGCGGTTACCAGGACCCCGATTGAATGCATTCTTGCAATCTCGACGTATGAGGGTAGAACATCCCTTATCTCATACGATGCCATGCAATTTGCGTTTTCCCAACTCGGTTGAATCAATCCGCTTTTTTCTTGATGCCTCACTCGGCACGATCGGCACAACTCGCTTTCGAGGCGTGATCCGCGCCGAGGAAACGCATCGACTTCTTGAGCCATACGTGCGTGGGCAAGCGCACGACAAGAAGATTGCCGATACCGAAGGAATCACCTATCCGCCGGAGGCGATCTTGTACAAGGATACCGGTTTCCAAGGGTATAACCCGGCGGTCAAGAAGACTCGCCAGGCGATAAAAAGAGCCGCCCCGAGGCGAGCTCAGCGCTGCTGAGAAGCGAACGAACCGGAACTTGGCACGTATCCGTGTCAAAGTGGAGCATGCACTTTCTGGCGTGAAGCGCTGTCGCATTGTGAAAGATGTATTGCGGAACACGAAAGAAGGAGTCTCCGATTCGGCGATGGAAGCGGCCTGTGGATTACACAACCTTCGAGTGCAAAATCGCAAACAGCGGCTGAAACGGTAACGGATTCCTTATTCCGGATAACGTCTAATGGAACAGAAAACCGGCGCAAGGGTCGTCACGCTGCCAGATCATCCACAGGCCGCCCGGGAGGCCGGTTTCAATTTTGCGATCGAGCCGAAGACCAAGAAGGCTGAAAGCGATTCACCCTGCGCCATTGCCACCAAAGTCGAAAGCCCCCCTTGACACATTTCGTCGATTAGCTAATAATCGAATCATGAACCAGGTTTTCAAAGCCCTTTCCGATCCGACTCGCCGCCGCGTGCTGCAGCTTCTGCGCAAGGGGCCGATGAGCGCGGGCGAGCTAAGCGATCAGTTTGACGTCTCCAAGCCGACGATGTCTGCGCACTTCGCGGTGCTGAAGGAGGCCGATCTGGTGCACACCGAGAAGGTCGGCAAGTCCGTCATCTATCACCTGAAGCTCTCGGTGCTCGAGGAAGCGCTGCTGGGCTTCGCCCATTCGTTTGGCATCGGCGCAAAGGCGCCGGAGCCCAAGAAGGAGACTGCTCGATGAACAAGGAACTGATTGCCGCTCTCGCCTGGGGCGGCGCCATTATCGCCGTGGCGCTCGGCGCGACCTTCACTCGCAAGCTAGGTTATATTGACGGCGACACGGTCACACGGTTGGTCATCGGCATGATCGGGCTGATGATCGCCTACGACGGCAACCGGCTGCCCAAGGCCGTAGTACCGAGCGCCTGCGCCCAACGGGCCAGGCGGGTGGCAGGCTGGGCCATGGCGCTGAGCGGGCTCGTCTTTGCCGGACTGTTTGTGTTTGCTCCGATCCCGGTGGCCGCGACGGTCGGGAGCGGCGCGGTCATGGCGGGAGTAGCGGTGACTCTCGGTTATAGCCTGTGGCTGCATGCCAAGGCGAAAGCCGTCTAATTCAGGCTTTCTTCGCGGCTCGCCAGCCGCGCGGCCTGAAGGTCGCCGATCGGCGACGATCGACAACGAGTTGTGGTGCATGACGGCACCGTGGGCCAGGCGAGGTCTCGGACCCGAGGTCGAGGCTCATCTGGCGAATCCCGGATGATTTCAACGAGAGTATTCCAGGGCCCCATGCCCTCCGAGAGCGCTTCGGTCCGCACCGGCCGGAACGCGGCACATCCACGAAGTCAGTAGGTTCCGGATCCGGCAGTTATAGAGTCACCCAAGCGAGAGTTTCAATGAAAATCAATCGAGCGCTCTCATGGCAGCGGACCGCGATCTGGATCGCGGCAGTGTGGTTAGGCCCCATGAGTGTATCGGCCGCGGCCGAGGAGAAGGCTGCTTTCCCGGTCGCCACACCAGAAAGCCAGGGCGTTTCGGCCGCGGCCGTGCGCCGAGTGGCCGGCGAGGTGGAAGAGTACGTGAGGAACGGCACGATTGTCGGAGGCGAGCTACTGATAATCAAGAACCGTAAGACGATCTTGCACGAGGTCTACGGAGCGCGCGATCGCGAAGACAAACGAGCCATGGAGCGCGACACGATCTTCAACATCCGCTCGATGACCAAACCGCTGACGGGCGTCGCCGTGCAGATGCTGGCCGACGAGGGGAAACTGCGCCTGGACGACCCCGTGGCGAAATACCTACCCGGATTCGACAACGACAAATCGAAGGCCATCACGATCGAGCAACTCCTGCAACATCGGAGCGGATTGCCTCTGTCGATCATAACGGTAAAAATCGATCAGTACTCCGACCTGCAAACCCAGGCGAAAGCCATCGGGGAAAAAGGGCCACAATTCAAGCCGGGCGAAAAGTTCTGGTACTCGGACGCTGGCAGCGACGCCGCGGCGGCCGTTGTCGAACGGATCAGCGGCACGACGATCGACCGCTTCGTCGCGGAGCGGATCCTGCAGCCGCTGGGGATGGCAGATTCGTTCTATCTCTCGAAGGCCGACGACCCGCGCAAGAAGCGCGTTGCGAGTCTTTACTTCGGCAGCCCGGGGAAGTGGACGCGGTACTGGAAGCCGGGCGGAGCACCCTTTTATCCGTTCGCGTGGGGCTCGCAGACGCTCTACTCTACCCCTGCCGATTATGCCCGCTTCCTCTCGCTGTGGATGGACAGCGGCATGGCCGGTGGCAAACGACTGCTCTCAAACGAGGCGATCGCCCGCATCCTGACTCCCAAGTCGCCGATGAAAGCACTCGGAAGCAATGAGCCGTACCCATGCGGGTTCTTCGGGCTGAAGCCGCAATACGGCCAAATGTCCATGCTCTACGCACCCGGCGAAAGTCCTACCAAGACGGAAGTGAGGGCCATCGGCCACGGCGGTTCGGATGGTACAGGCGCTTGGGCCTTTCCCGCGGAGAACCTGATCGTCTGTTACTTCACGCAATCGCGAGGCCAGGTCAGCACGATCCGGTTGGAGACGACGATCCAGGATGCGCTGGTCCAGCGCGAGGGCGCCGGCAAAGTGCCGGATGAGATGAAACCGCTGATCGGCACATATTACGCGAACTTTGGGCCATTCAAAAACACCCCGTTCCAGATGGTATTCCGCTGCGGGAAACTGGCCCTGGATATTCCCAGTCAACTGGTGTTCGAGCTGAGGGAGCCCGACAAGGAGGGGCGCCGGCAGTTTGTACTCACCAACGCGGTCGCAGTCTCATTTAAGAAAGACAGCGAGGGCAAGGTGTTGGCGCTGCTCTTGCACCAATCCGGAATGTCATTTGAGTTGCCGCGGGACAAACCGGTTGATGCCGAACGGCCCAAGAAGTGAGTGTTTTCTCACGCGGCGTGTGAAGAAGGTGTCATTAGAAGGGGTCCGACAATCATTGGAACAGAAAGTCGGGTTAAGCCCTGCGGAGTCGGCGTTTCGGTAGCAGCCGGACAAAGACCGACGATCTTCTCAACCCGTCCCTTCGTGAGTGCATCGTCTGCACTGGAAGATGCGCTCGTCTGTAAAGGCTCGTTCATACTTCAGACGGAACTCGACGGTTGGGCGACGAACAGGGGCGTTGATTCCGGGACGGGTAAAGGGACGACTTTCAGGGCCTTTTCAGCGGGATTTCGTTACTCTGAAGGAGAGTGCCGAAAAGTGTCATTTGTGGGACGGAGGCTGTGGAAGCGGCAATGGCAAGTGTCCGCCTCCGATTGGCCCCGAAGGAGGAGGCCGTGGCACACCTACGAATCTCGGTTGCTGGCATGATGGTCCTGTTGCTCGGGCTTGGGCTCGTCCTGGCCTCCCTGCGGTTTCCCTCCGACGCCGCGGCAGCCGCCGTGCTCCTGGTGACTCAGGCGACCCTGACATTCGCGATCCTCGCCGTCGTCTACCGCGAGGGGAGGGTCGGGCGTTCTGGCTCGGTTTCGCGCTGTTCGGCTGGGGTTACATGGCGCTCGCCTGGGAGTCGTGGTGGGGCCACGGCGCCGACCGGCCTGAGATGCTCACGTCGATCGTCCTCGACCATTTGGGTGCCTGGTTCCACCACACGCCGGACCCGCAGACGGGTTTGTGGCCCTTCACCGGGCCGAGCGGCCGCGAGATCCGGAACCGTTTCATCCTGGCCAGGCTCGACGAGCCGGTCTCGATGTCGTTTGCCAACGAAACGCCCCTGGAAGACGTGCTCAAATACATCAAGGCGGCCACCACGGGCCCCAACGACAGCGGATTCCCGATCTACGTCGATCCGGTCGCCCTGAAGGAGGCCGGCAAGACGATGACGTCGCCCGTGAAGCTCGACGTGGAAGGCGTCCCGCTGAGGGTCACGCTGGGGCTGCTGTTGAAGCAGCTCGACCTCGAGTACGTGGTGCAGGACGGCCTGCTGAAGATCGGCAACGTGTCCACCGTGTCAAGCGCCACCCTGTTCCGTCGCATGGGGCACTGTTACTGGGCCCTGCTGGCGGCCTTCTGCGGGGGCTGCGCTGGACGCACTCTGCACAATACGAGGACCAGGGGAATCGTGCCACCCGGCAGGTAAATGACTACGAGAAGGCTACAGCCATGCTGTGTGAAGTGCTGGCTTATCTCCATGCCGACCTGCGGCAGAAGGAAGAAGCTCTCTCTCCAAGGTGACGCCGTTGGACGTGCCGTCCGGGCGGTTCCGGCCTGACGACGAGCTGTTGGCCTTCCTGGAGGGTCTCTGATTATGCCGCATCAGGCCATGAAGAACCCGCGCGATTCGCGGAATCTCGCGTCACCCCGCCAATCCCAGTCGGCATAATCCGGGAGTCGGCATTATGGGTCTTATGCCGAGTTCGGCATAAGACGCACTGGAGCGATCTCTTCACGGATCGGCCGCTGGTCGCGCTGACGTCCTTCTCAGATTTGACGGGAGGTGCGCGAACGAGTGAACGGCGACGCTCTTCTCGCCGGCTTGCCCGATGACGAAGACAGCCTCGACGTTGGCGGTGCCGGTGCCTCCGTCTATGCCGACATGGTAACGTTGTACTTACCATTCGCGGCCGACAAGGCGGCGGAGGGCAGCTCCACGCTTTGCACCTGGAGTTCCTTAGCCACAAAGCTCCACCGAGTCGGCATGTTTGGACGCCAGGCGCTACGACGCAAACGTCGGGGACCGCGACGTCCGTAACGGCTAAAGCCGTGGCCGCCGCCCTGCCCAAACGATTCCATGGCACGGTGACGCTCGATGCGACGCGCGTCGGGCGCGATGCCGGCCGGGTCGCCGAAAAGGTTATCGCGCACCTCACGGGCCTCGTCGGTGCAAAGGTGACGGTCACGCTCGAGGTGGAGGCTGAGATTCCTTTGGGCGCGTCGGACCATGTCGTACGCATCGTCACCGAAAACAGTCGGGCGCTGAAATCTACGAGCCAAGGGTTTGAAAAGGAGTAGTTCTACTTTTCACGGCACAAAGTGAGAGATTTTCGATCCTGGGAGCGTGGCTCTCTCGGCCTCGGCGGCGACGTACCTCCGGACGACGCTCGTCATCCTGTGCATCGCGTCGCTGTCGTACGCGGGGGCGAGACACCTCTGGCACTTCCTACCTGACCGCGACGGTGAGTCACGATCCTGAAGTCGCCATCAACACGGTGAACCGCGAGACGCTCGATCTGGGTGTCGCCTTATCATGCACCGATCGCGCGGACTTGTCAGGAGAGTGCTCCGCCGTAAAAGTAGATGGGCATTGCCCAAGAATCAGTGCTTCGTTCTTCCGTTCGGTGAACGATTCATCGCTGACCCGACCGGTGCCCCGTAGACACCCAAGAGATGCTGATGATCAGTCCGATAGCCATCGTCAATGATGCGAGATCGACCAGCTCGCCGCCGCCCGAATGGGTGGCGAAACGACCACGGCTCATGTCCCTTCTGCTCTTGTCGGCATGGTGCGGGATCACCGCGGGCCTGCTGGAAGTGGGCACGATCGTGATCCGCAAGGAGCTGTTTGACCCCAATCATCTTTACGGGATGAGCCGCCATTTCGTCTGGCTGATCCCGGTGACGAATCTCGGCGTTTTCCTTGTAATGGGATTAGTCGGGTGGATCGCCGGTTTGGCCTGGCCGCGACGCGGTCGCTTGGCTTTTCGAACGGATCTTGTGCGCGCTTGTCTTGTTACCGATGCTCCTGATCGCCTTTCCCCGGATCTACACGACGGCCTGGCTGGCGGTGAGTTTGGGAGTCGCGTCACGGCTTGTCCCGCATCTTGAGTCGAATCCCCGGCGGTTCCGGCGGTTCGTCCAGGTCAGTTTTCCGGTGGCCTTGATGACGCTGCTCTTTTTGGGGGCGTCACCTTGGATTAGTGACCAGATCAAGCAATCCCGCGAAAGTGCGCGACCCTTGCCGCCGCCAGGGTCGCCCAACATCCTCTTGATCGTGCTAGACACCGTCGCCGCCGATCACCTGAACCTGTATGGCTACCACCGCCCCACCAGCACAACCCTGGTCGAGCTGGCCGAGCGGGGGATTCGATTCGATTCCGCTCAGGCGGCTTCATCATGGACGCTGCCATCCCATGCAACAATATTCACAGGACGATGGATGCACGAGCTCTCGGTCGGCTGGCTCAACCCGCTGGACGAAACCCATCCCACGCTGGCTGAGTTCCTCGGGAACCGCGGCTACGCGACGGCTGGCTTCGTCGCGAACACCATGTATTGCGCGAGCGATACCGGCTTGAGTCGCGGCTTCACGCACTACGAGGATTTCATCTTCCCCGAGTTCACCGCGCCCAAGACGGCCGTCCTGGTCAATCGCGTGTTAGCCGTTTTCGGAAAAATCCTGCCTTTCGTGGAGGAACGGCCATCGCTCGCTTGGGTGCAACCCTATGTGCAAGGGTTCTGGAGGTCGTTCGTCTTCGATCGCAAGGATGCGGCAACCGTCAACCGCGAGTTGCTCGCCTGGCTGTCGCGGCGGACCGAGTCGGCGCGGCCCTTTTTCGCTTTCTTGAACTACTCCGACGCCCATACTCCCTATGAACTTTCGACGGGGCGGATTCACCGTTTCGGGGTCGCTCAGCCTGATGAACGCCAGCGCGAAATGATCCGGCGTTGGGGAGATCTGGACAAGATTCGTCTTGCGTCAAAGGACCTACCATTTGCCGTCGATGCTTACGACGATTGCATCGCGGACCTCGATGAACAGATCGGGAAGCTGCTGGACAAGCTGCGGCAGCGCGGTGTTCTGGACCGAACCTGGCTGATCATCGCTTCGGACCACGGGGAAAGTTTCGGCGAGCACACCGGCGTTTTCTGCCACGGAACCAGTCTCTATCAGACCGAGCTGCACGTTCCCCTTCTGATCATTCCCCCGGGTGGCACCGCGACCAAACACGTCGTCAAGGAAACGGTGAGTCTGCGGGACCTGGCCGCGACGGTCGTCGACGTGCTCGGTCTGAAGGCCGGCTCTCCCTTTCCCGGGTCGTCGCTGGCTCGACATTGGGAAGGAAAGCGCGACGACACCACCGCTGCCGCGTACATCCTCCGACCTGGCGCTGTCCGAGGTCGTCCCCGGGTTCGCGACCAATGTCGACTCCTACGGTCTACCCAAAAAGTCGTGGCCGCTCGGAGCCCTGAACGACGGAGACTGGTCGTACATCCGCAGCGAAGGGAACGTCGCACGAGGAATTGTTCCGCGTGAGCAAAGATGCACGAGAGCAGCACAACCTGGCCCGCGATCCAGCCGCACGGCCGATTCTCGAGCGAATGCGCCAAACCCTGGACCGGCTCACGGGAGGACCACTCGTGCCTCAACGATTCAATCGCTGATGATCTCACCCGTCGCAGGGTAATCACAACGGTGATCGAAGCGACCAATTTTCTGAATGTCTGTCCACAATGAACAAAATCTCTTCATCGGGAATTCACTTAGAAACACTTGCCTTGGGATTGGCGGTCTGTCAACATATCTCTGGCTGTGAACGAGCCATACCGGTCCACCGGACTTTCTCATTCACATTAAACATCGAATCCCGCATCTGCGATTGAGCCGTCCGAGCGTGACGGTTACGACAATTATCATTCCTCCGTCGTTCTTTCAGTTTGTGGTTTGGTTTCTCGGTTCGTGACCATGAGGATCCTTGGCATGATTAAGAAATCGTCCCATCTCGACCGACGATGGGGGTTTACACTGATCGAGCTTCTGGTCGTGATTGCAATCATCGCCGTATTGATCGCCCTCCTCTTGCCGGCGGTACAGTCGGCTCGCGAGGCGGCACGTCGTGCGCAGTGCACCAACAACCTCAAGCAGATCACGCTGGCGATCGCCAACTACGTCGACGTGAATAACGTCACGCCGTTGCACGAGTATCGGTACGCGACCGAGAATGGCGGCACCAACGGCAACGCCGGCACCCACTCCTGGTACTGCGGCATCGCGCCATACCTGGAGCAGATGCCGATGTATAACTGCGATGAATTTCAGTTATACACCGATGGAATGGGCCGTATTCCGGCGTCATCATCGGCCCCAACCCCATTGACCTCACCGTCAACAAGGCGAGTATCGCGACCCTCCTCTGCCCGTCCGACGGGGTCGTCAACACGTGCTCGGGCTACGCGGCAGTATCATCAATTACCAGCCCGGCAACTTCAATTACGTGGCGAACACCGGGCATCCGCGGAACGTGCTTCTGCCGGGCGACCCGCCGAACACGAGCAGCCTTCCGCCGCTGACCGGCATTCTCTCGATGTCGAAGATGTATCTCGGCCAGTTGTACTGCTATACGAACTCGGGCGTCGATTCCAATGCCAACGTCAACGTGAATGTCAGCTTGGCGAGCATCACCGACGGGACGTCGAACACGGCCGCGGTCAGCGAATCGCTCGTGAACGACGGATCGGGCAATAACCCCGACCCAGCGGCGCAACTTGTACTACACCAGTTCGAGGCCTCATCGATGCCCGGAACAATCCCAGCGTGCCGGCCCTCGCGGTCGTGCAGGACGGTCTGGCCGAACCGATCGAGTATCGCCCTGGAGCTACTTCAAGGGGTCTGACCTGGGCCTATACCGACGCCTGGGAAAAGCACGTCTATGCTCACCTGTTTCCCCCGAATACGCCCCCGATCAACACGTACCACAACGACACCTTCCGCTGCCAGGAGGGGGATAGCGGCATGTGCCCGACCAGCAATCATCCCGGCGGTGTCAACGTCTCGTTCATGGATGGCTCGGTCCACTTCATCAAGAACTCGGTCGGCCTTCAACCGTGGTGGTTCATGGGGACGCGGGGCCGGGGTGAGATTATCTCTTCCGACAGCTACTGAGCCGGTGTCACCGACCACGACCGAACAGAAGGTAAGAAGAGTATGCACGCGATGCCCGCAACCCGTATGACCATTCCCTTGGTTGTGGCGGTCTCCACGGTACTCGCGCTCGTGCTAGCCGGCAATTGTGCCCGGCTGCGGCCCCGGAAGCCTCGACGTCGACAAGGCGGCGCTCTATACGCCCGAATCGCTCGCTTCGGAACTGGCTTTCCGCTTTCGCGCGCTCAACGCCGACGCGAAGACATCCAGCAGGCCGGCCAAATCCAGATCCGGCAAGAGCCTCGCCGAGCAGGTGGAACGCGCCGCGAAGGCCGAAAAAAGGGCGCGGGAGTTAAGAAGAAAGCAACGGGGCCGACGACGATCGACGATGTGCTCGATGATATCGACAATAAGTTGGACCTGATCAAAGGGATATCCCGGCCCGAGGCTTGCCGCAAGATGGTCGATACCCTGTCCCAGGACAGCTCGCTCACCGAGAGCGACAAGAAGACCCTTACGGAATTAGTGGGCAAATTGACCGACGGACGTTGAGGCACAGCGAACGCCATGACAATCGACAGAAGAACGATGCTCGGCGGACTAGCGACCGCCGGCCTGTGGAGCGGTGCGAGGCCGGTTGCTCGAGCCGACTCGGGTGAGAAGCGGTCCCTCAGGGTCGCCTTCCTGACAGACTCCCACCTTCCGGTCTCTCCGGGCGAGAACGCACGGATGTCCAAGATGCTCGATCGCGTCATGGGGCAGAACGAGAAGCCCGACTTGATCATCCTCGGCGGCGACAACGTCATGGCCGTCGATGAAGAGGACGAGAAAAACACCGTCGCTTCCGCCCAAGCCCAGTTCGACAACTTCGTGAACAAAGTGATGGAGCGGCTCAAGTGTCCATCACTCAGCGTGATCGGCAATCACGACATCTTTTGGAAGGACTCCAAGGTTTCGCCGGCCGGCGACCCGAAGCAGCGAGCGATGAAAGCCTACCGGATGCCGAACCGATACTACAGCCACCAAACCGGCGGGTGGAAGTTCCTGCTCCTCGATACGTTCCATGCCGATGGCTGCCGGATCGACGACTCGCAGTTTCAGTGGCTCGAGCGCGAGCTGCGCGGAGCGACCGGCCCGATCGCCCTGGTCTCGCATGCACCCATCCTGACCGTGACCGGCTTCCTCGAGTCCAAGGTGGAGTCCAAAGGCAAATACATCATGCCTGATGGCTGGATGGTTTCTGACGTCGAGAAGCTCAAGGACCTCTTTCTCCGCTACCCACGCGTCAAGCTGGCGCTCAGCGGCCACATGCATCAGGTCGATCGAGTTGACTACCAAGGAGTGAATTACATCTGTGGTGGCGCTGTCAGCGGTAACTGGTGGGATAAAGACAAGTACATCGGCTTCGGCCCTGCCTATGTGATGCTCGACCTCTTCGCCGACGGAACCTTCCGCCACGATGTCGTCTTCTGGGAATGAGGCGAGGCACTGCCGGTTGAACCAACCGGCCGCACTCGCTCCTTCAAGCCGATTCCCGATCAACTCCAGCCATCAGGCCGGCGATCGACAGATCTTCATCCAGCGCGGGCCAGCGCAAGCTGACCCCGTCCCCTCCAATCTCGTACTGGCTCCGCTGTTCTGGGGTGCCGGCATTGAGCGACGGAAACCAAATGAGAAGCACGCCGAGAACGCGACCATCGGTGCCTTGAGCTCTTCGCGCCAAGGGCCGAGAATAGACAGGCGGACAAAAAGGAAATCGCGGCGGCTGGTCACCGGGGGGATGAACCGATCCAACAACGATGAAATCAAACAGTTGTAATCGCGATGAGACGGCATGGGTCATCGTCCATTCGCCGGTGGCCCGCGTGGGTCTTGCTGGCCGCCGGCGATGTCGGTCTGTGGCGTGAGCCGGGGCGCGCCCGCGGATGATGAGGCGTACGTCTTCACGCCGCCCGGCTTCACCCAGCCCGGCCAGCCGAAGACGGCGTCGGGCGAGAGCGAGCACGGGCCGGCTCCAGATCACGGTTCGCGACCGCGCAACGGGCCGGCCGACGTTCTGCCGGCTCAATGTGGTCGGGCCCGATGGCCACTTCTACCAGCCCGCCCCTGACCGGCTCTCTCCCTACAGCCTGACCGGTCAGTGGCCCAAGACGGGCAAAGGGAACCGCGAGGGCAAAGCGCCGATCCGATACCTGGGCCGGTTCTTCTACAGCTCCGGCCAGAGTCGCGGTCGACGTTCCCGCCGGCAAGGCTCGGATCGAGGTCTGGAAGGGGTTTGAGTATCGACCGGTGGCCGAAACGCGTCGTTGTGGCCGCCGGCGAAACCAAACCGTGTGCTCTTGGAGATCGAGCGCACCGCGCCGATGGCCGCGCTCGGCTACCACTCGGGCGACCCGCACCTGCATTTTCCCCGCCGGACCGAGGCCGACGACCAGGTCATCCTTGACTTGCTCGAGGCCGAGGATATCCATTTCGGCTCGATCCTGGCCTACAACGAGCCGGCCGGCCCGTACACCGGCGTGATGGAGACGATGGCCGCGCCCCAGCTCCGCGGCTTGGGAAAAGCCTCGATCCGTCACCGAGGCGCGACCTGGATCGCCTCCGGCCAGGAGTACCGCAGCACCACTTATGGTCATCTCAATCTCTACTGGCGTGATGATCTGGTGCTTGAAGGGCAAGAAAGTCATCGCCGATAACTGGCCGCTCTATGGCTCTCTGGGCCGCGAGACCAGGCGACAAGGGGGATTCGCCATCCACGCCCATGGCGGCTATTCCCAGGCGATCTACGCGGATTTCGTCCAGAAGAACGTCGACGCCGTCGAGCTGCTCCAGTTCGGTGTCTACCGCGGGATCGAGCTGGCCGACTGGTACCATATCCTCAATATCGGCTATCGCTTCCCCTGTGTCGGGGCGAGCGACTACCCCGCCTGCCGCAAGCTGGGCGATTGCCAGACGTATGTCTATGCGAAAGAGGACGTCGGACTTCGCCGGCTGGCTCCAGGGTGCGGCCCGAGGGGCGAAGCTTCGTCACGACCGGGCCGCTGCTCTTGCTCGAGGTGGACGGAGAACGGCCGGGAGGGATCATCCGCATGTCGGGCACGGGTCCGCACCGGGTGCGGGTCAAGGTCCGTGTGATCAGCGAGGTCGCGCCGGTGCGGACCGTGCAACTGATCGTCGGTGGCAAGGTCGTTTTTGAGCAGACGGTGCCGGCCGGCGAGGGTCGGGGGCGTTGGATCGAGCTGAACCATTCCCTCGAGCTGAGCGGTTCCTCGTGGATCGCGGCGCAGGGCGTTTGGGCAGGCCCCTTCCGGCGCGGCCGACGCCGAGGCGCACACCAACCCGGTTTACGTGGATATCGGCGACAAGGCTCCCTACGACCGGGATTCGCTCGATCGCCTGGTCGCCCGGATCGATCAGCAGATGGACGTGCACCGCAAGCGGAGCTTTGCCGAGAAGGCACGCGTGCTGGACGACTTTCAAAAGTCGCGCGACATCCTGCTGCGGATCCGCCAGACCGGTGGACTGCCTGCCGGTGGAATTCCCGACCGTTGGATCGATGACGACACGGCCGCGACGATCGACCCCAGCCGGCGGACGCACTACCGACGAAGAGCTGGCGCGGTTCCTCCAGCCAGTGCCGGCGCAAGACTCCGAGCGAAGCCACTTCAGACGTTTGAAACCGTCGACGGGTTCCGCATGGAGCTGGTCGCGGCCGAGCCACTGGTGCAAAGCCCGGTCGCCGCGGCCTTCGACGCCGACGGCAATCTCTACGTCGCCGAGATGCGCGACTATCCCTACAAGCCCAAGCCCGGGGGCAAACCGCTGGGTACGGTGCGGCTGCTGCGCGACACCGACGGCGACGGCCGGTTCGACCAGAGCCACGTCTTCGCCGACGGCCTACTCTGGGCCGCCGGCATCGCGCCTTGGAAAGGAGGCGTGTTCGTCTCCGCGCCACCGGATATCTGGTACTTGAAGGACACCGACGGCGATTTCAAGGCCGACGTGCGCAAGAAGGTTTACACGGGATTCGGCATCCAGAATCAGCAGGCGATGGTCAATAACCTGGCCTGGGGGCTGGACCACATGATCTACGGCGCGGCCGCGGGCAACGGCGGGACGATCCGCCCGGCCGATGATCCCCAAGCGCCGGGCGTTTCGGTCGAGCGAGTCGACTTCCGCTTCGACCCGTGACGCGGCGGCTTCGAGCCGATCAGCGGTTCGGACCAGTTCGGCAACACGTTCGACGACTGGGGCAACCGGTTCACTTGCGACGAGTCGCACCCGCTTTCGCAGCCGGTCCTGCCGCGGCAAGCACTGGCGCGGAACCCGTTTCTGGCGGTTCCGTCGGCCGTCCAGGACATCGCCGGGGGTTCGGTGCCGATCTTCCGGATCAGCCCGATCGAGCGCTGGCGACAGATCCGGTCGAGCCGTCGGATCGCTCATGGCACGCGTTCGGCCGGATCGGCCGGTGCCAGTCACCATGTCGTCGACGCCGGCGCCGGCGTGACCGTCTACCGCGGCAGCGCGTACCCGGCGGAGTTCTACGGCAACGTCTTCGTGGGCGACGCTCAGAACAACCTGGTCCATCGGCGGATCTTGGTCCCGGACGGGCCCACGTTCCAGGCGATCCGCGGCCCTCGCGAGCAGACGACCGAGTTCGTCCGATCGTCGGACAACTGGTTCCGCCCGGTCAACTTCGTGAACGCGCCGGACGGCACGCTCTACGTCCTGGACATGAGCCGCGCGGTCATCGAGGCGATCCACATCCCGCTGGACGTGGTCAAGCACCTGGACCTGAAGCGAGGGCGTGACCAGGGGCGGATCTACCGGATCGCCCCACCGGGTTTCCGCTTCACGCCGCCGCCTCGCTTGAGCCAGGCCAGACCGGCCGAGCTTGTCGCCGCGCTTCGACGTGTCGACGGCTGGTACCGCGACACGGCGCACCGCTTGATTTACGAGCGGCAGGATCCCGCCACGATCGAACCGCTGCGCACGCTTCTGAGCCCGACCCAAGCCCCCCTGCCCCAGACACGCGTCAACGCCATCTGGTCGCTCGAAGGCTTGAAAGCACTGCGAGACGAAGACATCGTCATCGTCTTGTCGGATCCAGGTGCCGCAGGTTCGTGCGCCAGGCGGTCCAGCTTGCCGCACGCCGGCTGGATCGATCGACCGGCCTTGCGCGAAAAGGTCATGACCCTGGCGGATGATCCGGATTCGCGAGTGCGGTTCCGCGTGGCCCTGTCGCTGGGGGAGACCAGCGACCCGCGTGCCGAGACCGCACTGGCCCGGATTGTCGTCCGCGATGCCGCGAACCGTTGGATCCGCACCGCAGTGCTCAGCTCGTGCGCCTCGACGGCCGACCGGCTGTTCGTGGACCTCTGGACGGACCCGAGCTCCCCTGCTCCGAGTGCGAACCCGGCGGACAGGGCCGAGCTGCTCGGGCAGCTTGTGGAGATCGTCGGTGCGCGGAACCGGCCCGATGAGGTCGGCCGTGTCCTCGACACGCTGGCGGCGGCCAAGGATGTGGGGCCGGTGGACGCGTCGGGGCTCGACTTTCGCGATCGCCTGGTCCTCGCCTTGGCTCGCGGCTTGCGGCGCTCGGGCCATCAGCTTCGCGGTCGATCCGCAACGCGGTCAGAACCAGGAGCCGCCCTGGTCGCGCGCCTGCTCGAGCGGGCCAGGACCAGGATCCTCGACGCCCGAACGCCCGAAGCCGGCGCGACTGGGAGCGATCGAGGTATTGAGCGCGATCGACCCGGACGAGTCGCGCGCACGTCCTGCTGGATCTGCTCGAGCCGCGACAGCCGCGGGCCGTCCAGACTCGCCGTGGTGCAAGCGCTGTCCGAGGGCGTTTCGGCCAATCTCCCCGAGGTCTTGCTGCCCCGGCTGCGTGGGTTCGAGCCGGCAGTCCGCGCGGCCGCGGTCCGGACGCTCTTGTCGCGAGCAAGCTGGACCAAAGCCTTGCTTCAGGCCGTCGCTCGGAACGATCCCGCGGCCGGGATCAGCGCCGCGCTCATCGAGCCATCGGATCGTGCGCCGCTCTTGAAGTCACCGCGACCCCGAGATCGCCCGCCTGGCGCAAGCCCTTTTTGGCCAGGCCGGATCGCGCTCCCGCGCCCAGGTCATCGCCCAGTACCTCGCGCCGTCGCAGCGAGCGGGGGATGCGACCCGCGGAGCCAAGGTCTTCGATCGCGAGTGCAAGACCTGCCACCAGGTCGGCGACCGTGGATTCGCGCTCGGCCCCGACCTGACCGGCTCTCCCTCGCGCGACCCCGCCGCGCTCCTGGCCAACATCCTCGATCCCAACGCGAATGTTTTACCCAATTATGTTCAATATCTGGTGATTGACCATAGCGGGCGGACTTACTCCGGCCTCATCGACGCCGAGACCGCGACCAGCCTGACCCTTCGTCGCGGAGACGGTGCCCGCGATACGATCCTCCGCGCCCAGATTGCCGAGATGACCAGTACCGGGCTGTCGCTGATGCCCGAGGGGTTCGAGAAGACGATCTCCCCGCCGGAGATGGCCGACTTGATCGCCTTCCTGCGGGCATCGCACCGCGGCGGAGACGGAGCAGAGATCTCCGACCCAGGCCGGTCGACCCCGCTGGACATCGGCACTTTGCCAGGATTGATCGAGCCGGACCAGTGAATCGGTTAAGATGGACCGTGGGCCGCAATCGAGTTTGTTCATCCACATCAATTGGGGAGATCGACATGATCGAGCTGATCAAGAAGGCGCTTTACACCGGAGTTGGCCTGGCCGTGCTGACCAAGGAAAAAGCCGAAGAATTGGTCAAGGACCTGACCCAGCAAGCCAAGCTCTCGGAACAGGAAGGCAAGGAGCTGTTTGAAGGCCTGCTCAAGCAGTCGGAGCAGGCGCGGGACGATTTTCAGACCAAGCTCGACGAAACCGTGCTCGCGGTCGTGAACCGGCTGAACCTGGCGACCAAGGACGAAGTGGCGAGTCTGAAGGCCAAGGTCGAGGAGCTATCAGCCAAGATCGGGCAAGGTCAAGGTACGGGAGCGTAGCGTGTCGTCAATCTTCAATTGACAAGTTGGAGCGCCTGTAGCCACCGCGAGACGGATCCGGCAGTCCGAGGCGATTTGGCCTAACCTGTGCTTTCCTCCTGAGATTGCGCACAGGACGACAAGCGAATTCGTGGTTGCGCTTTCATATTAACGTGTCAGCACTCATGGGCGGGCCGGTTGTCCTGAGCCTTTGCCCGGTTTGTTCCGGGCCTGGGCCGGTAAGCTGGTCATACCGTTGCTGTCCGTCATGGTGAGTGGGCCGATGTCGACCACGGTGGTGCCATTGCTGCCGGGGTTGCTCGTGAGAGTAAAGAGGGTGCTGCCGTAGGTCGTGGTTGGTGCATTTCCAAAGTCCTCCTTGTCTGAGCCAGAACCAACCGGGCTTAGGGTGCTGTCGATAGCGATGCCGCGGGAAGGTTGGGTCGCCAGAACCAGTCCCACAGATGGCGCGTCCCCGTCCGTCACGTTGAACGGATCGGTGATCGCGGGGGTCAGTTTGGTGGAGGTAGCCTTGATCGTATACCCGTCGCCGGGCTTGTTCAGCCTCAAGCCGGAGAACTTTGCCACACCGGAGCTGAACGAAATGGTGAGTCGACCGCTGAGAGTGCCGTGTCCCGGGTTGTTCTTCAAGGCGATCGTCACACTGCCGGTCTCCGCTTTGACCACGTTGCCGTAGCGATCCTCGGCTGAGACGGCGAGGCCAAATGGGCTGAAGACACGGACGCTGGCGGGAGGTTGAGTGGTCACGACCAGTTGCGTGGCGGCCGCGGGTGTGATGTTGAAGGACTTGGTGGTCGCGGAGGAGAGCCCGGTGGTGGTGGCCTGGATCGTGTAGCCATTGGCGGCCTTGTCCAGCGTCAAGCCGGAGAATGTCGCCACGCCATCGCTGGCGTTTACCTCGGTAACGCCGTTGAGTGTGCCCTTGCCGGGGTTGTGCTTCAAAGCGATGGAGACATCGCTGGTAAAGGACGGTGTCACGTTTCCATAGCGATCCTCGCCGGAAACGGTCAGGCCGAACGACGTTCCGGCGGTGATGCTGGCGGGAGGTTGGGTCGTCACGACCAGTTGCGAGGTCGCCGCGGGTGTGATGTCAAAAGCGTTGGTGGTCGCGGAGGAGAGCCCGGTGGTGGTGGCCTGGATGGTGTAGCCGTTGGCGGCTTGATCGAGAGTCAAGCCGGAGAAGGTGGCCACGCCGGCGCTGGCGTCACGGTGAGGGTGCCATTGAGCCTGCCGCTGCCGGGGTTGTTCTTCAAGGCGATGGTGACGCCGCTGGTGAAGGAAGGGGTCAGGTTTCCGTAGAGATCCTCGGCGGAGATGGTCGAGACCGAACGAGTTGCCGGCGGTGGTGCTGGCGGGAGGTTGGGTCGTGACGACCAGTTGCGAGGCGGCCGCGGGTGTGATGTCAAAAGCATTGGTGGTCGCGGAGGAGAGCCCGGTGGTGGTCGCCTGGATGGTGTAGCCGTTGGCGGCCTGATCGATGGTCAAGCCGGAGAAGGTGGCCACGCCGGCGCTGGCGTTGACGGTGAGAGTGCCGTTAAGCGTGCCGCTGCCGGGGTTGCTCTTCAAGGCGATGGTGACGCTGCTGGTGAAGGACGGGGTCAGGTTATCCGTAGAGATCCTCGGCGGAGATGGTCAGACCGAAGGAGTTGCCGGCGGTGGTGCTGGCGGGCGGTTGGGTCGTGACGACCAGTTGCGAGGCGGCCGCGGGTGTGATGTCAAAAGCATTGGTGGTCGCGGAGGAGAGCCCGGTGGTGGTCGCCTGGATGGTGTAGCCGTTGGCGGCTTGATCGAGGGTCAAGCCGGAGAAGGTGGCCACGCCGGCGCTGGCGTCGACCGTGAGTGTGCCATTGAGCGTGCCGCTGCCGGGGTTGCTCTTCAAGGCGATGGTGACGCCGCTGGTGAAGGAAGGGGTCAGGTTTCCGTAGAGATCCTCGGCGGAGATGGTGAGACCGAAGGAGTTGCCGGCGGTGGTGCTGGCGGGAGGTTGGGTCGTGACGACCAGTTGCGAGGCGGCCGCGGGTGTGATGTCAAAAGCATTGGTGGTCGCGGAGGAGAGCCCGGTGGTGGTCGCCTGGATGGTGTAGCCGTTGGCGGCTTGATCGAGGGTCAAGCCGGAGAAGGTGGCCACGCCGGCGCTGGCGTTGACGGTGAGTGTGCCATTCAAGCGTGCCGCTGCCGGGGTTGCTCTTCAAGGCGATGGTGACGCTGCTGGTGAAGGAAGGGGTGAGGTTTCCGTAGAGATCCTCGGCGGAGACGGTGAGACCGAAGGAGTTGCCGGCGGTGGTGCTGGCGGGAGGTTGGGTCGTGACGACCAGTTGCGAGGCGGCCGCGGGTGTGATGTCAAAAGCATTGGTGGTCGCGGAGGAGAGCCCGGTGGTAGTCGCCTGGATGGTGTAGCCGTTGGCGGCTTGATCGAGGGTCAAGCCGGAGAAGGTGGCCACGCCGGCGCTGGCGTTCGACCGTGAGTGTGCCATTGAGCGTGCCGCTGCCGGGGTTGCTCTTCAAGGCGATGGTGACGCTGCTGGTGAAGGAAGGGGTCAGGTTTCCGTAGAGATCCTCGGCGGAGATGGTCAGACCGAAGGAGTTGCCGGCGGTGGTGCTGGCGGGAGGTTGGGTCGTGACGACCAGTTGCGAGGCGGCCGCGGGTGTGATGTCAAAAGCATTGGTGGTCGCGGAGGAGAGCCCGGTGGTAGTCGCCTGGATGGTGTAGCCGTTGGCGGCTTGATCGAGGGTCAAGCCGGAGAAGGTGGCCACGCCGGCGCTGGCGTCGACCGTGAGTGTGCCATTGAGCGTGCCGCTGCCGGGGTTGCTCTTCAAGGCGATGGTGACGCTGCTGGTGAAGGACGGGGTCAGGTTTCCGTAGAGATCCTCGGCGGAGACGGTCAGGCCGAAGGAGTTGCCGGCGGTGGTGCTGGCGGGAGGTTGGGTCGTGACGACCAGTTGCGATGCGGCTGCGGGCGTGATGTCAAAAGCATTGGTGGTCGCGGAGGAGAGCCCGGTGGTGGTCGCCTGGATTGTGTAGCCGTTGGCGGCTTGATCGAGGGTCAAGCCGGAGAAGGTGGCCACGCCGGCGCTGGCGTTTACCGTGAGTGTGCCATTGAGCGTGCCGCTGCCGGGGTTGCTCTTCAAGGCGATGGTGACGCCGCTGGTGAAGGAAGGGGTCAGGTTTCCGTAGAGATCCTCGGCGGAGATGGTGAGACCGAAGGAGTTGCCGGCGGTGGTGCTGGCGGGAGGTTGGGTGGTGACGACCAGTTGCGAGGCGGCCGCGGGTGTGATGTCAAAAGCGTTGGTCGTTCGCGGAGGTCAGTCCGCTGGCTGGTCGCCTGGATGGTGTAGCCGTTGGCGGCTTGATCGAGCGTCAAGCCGGAGAAGGTGGCCACGCCGGCGCTGGCGTTGACCGTGAGTGTGCCATTGAGCGTGCCGCTGCCGGGGTTGCTCTCCAAGGCGATGGTGACGGAGCCAGTGAAGCCGGTCTGCACGGTGCCCTGGCTGTTTTCCACCGAGACCGTCAAGCCGAACGAATTCCCCGCGGTGACAGAGCTTGGCGGCTGGGTGGTCACAACCAGACTATTCGCGTTGATCGACACCGTGAATGTGCCCACGCTTCCGGCCGGGACGGGGTTGCCCGTGAGGTCGGTGATTGGCGTACCGCCGAGCGTCACCGTGTAGGTGCCGTTATCTTCGGCCGTCCAGGAGCCGCCGGGGGGCGTGATCTGATAGGTGACGGTAAACTCCGGGGCGTCGCCGAGGGCGTCCGTCGAGCCGACCGCACTTGTCGACACCACGGTTGCGTTGATGGGAGCAATGCCGGAGGTAACCACCTGCACGGTCGATCCGGGCAAAGTGAACACGGAAATGGCGACGTTATCGGTGTAGGTGATGGTGAAGGTGTAAGGGTTGAGCGAGCCGGCGTTGGACGAGGTCACGTTAGTCGCCTGCAAGGTCGCGGTGGGTGGGGTGGTATCGGCGACAGCCGTGGTTTGGTAGGCGCCGATATCGAAGGTCAGTCCGGCTGGTACGCCGTAGCCGCGCTGATCGGCGAACAGATTCTCCGGGATTAGCCCCGGCGCCGATCGCCGGGCTCATGGCCTGCAAGGCGATGGTCTGGGTGGGGCCGCCGTTGTTCTGGCAGCCCGTTGAGCCCGGGGTTGGAGCAGACCTGGGTCCGATCCGACGATGGTTGCCGTCGAGCCGGACAGCGTGCCATTGATCAGGTCGTACATGCTGCTGGAGAGCGAGTCGGTCGCCGGTGATGTCGCTGGAGTAGTCGCCGGTGGCCGTTGATGGGCAACAGATCGTGCTCACCGAGCAGGACCGTGCCCTTGGCGACATGGAGCCCGCCGCCCGTCGCCACTGCCGGTCTGACATTATTGTGGGCAACGGTGCTGTTATAGAGGTTGACGGTGCCCCCGTTGACGTAGAGACCGCCGCCGTAGGAATCACCAGGGCTCGCCGGCGTTTCCCGGGCCGCCTGTGAGCTTACCGGTCCCCGCCTTTCCACCCTTGCCGCTTGATCCACTTGCCCCGGCTTCGGCCGAGTTGTCAGCGATCGTGGCGTTGGTCAGGGTGAGGGTTCCACTGGAAACGTATAAGCCTCCGCCATCGCCCTCTCCTCCATTGCCGCCATCGCCACCTTTCCCCGCACTGTTGATGGCCGTTCCGCCGCCACCGCCGTTCCGACTCGATCGCACTCGTTCCACCCGCTCCACCCCCAGCCCGTGATAATTGCCACTTCCACCAAACACAACGGCGAGAGGGCCGGAGCCGCCGGCTCCTCCGGTACCGCCTTGGCCACCCTGAGCGATGTTACCGTTCAGGGTGTCGGCAGAGAGGATCGACCGTTCCACCAGCCACATTGATTCCACCGCCGTAGCCCGATCCTCCACTGCCGCCCGTACCGCCATCTCCGGCTTTCTGACCGAGGGGAAGGCCCGAACGCAGAGCCTACCGAAACCTCCTGTGCCGCCCCGCCCTCCAACTCCGCCCTGCCCGCCAACCGCCTGGTTCCCATCGAGCGTCGCATTGACGAGAGAGAGGGTTCCCCCGGCGACGTACAGGCCTCCTCCCGCTCCCGACGCCCGCCGTGCCACCAGGACCACCGTTCCCTCCCGGTCCACCTTTAGCACCGAGCAGCCCGGTCAGACCGGTCAAACCGGTAAGCCGAACGAGCCGCTGCCGCCAAAGATGTTCCGTGACGCTGCCCGCCACAGCCGTCCCGGGCCCGCCGGTTCCCCCTTGGCCGCCAGCTCCACCCAGGGCGGAATTGTTCTGGAAGGTGGATCCCGTCAGGGTGATGGCCCCGGCGGCGAGGTAGATCGCCCCGCCAGATGCCGCTCCACCAATCCCACCAGGTCCGCCTGCCCCGCCTGGCTTGCCCTGTACGGGAGGAATGGCTGACGGATTGCCCTTTCCACCACTGCCTCCGGTACCACCCTGACCACCGGGACCTCCGACCGCTTGGTTTGAGCCGAAGGTGTCGTTTGCGAGCACGACCAGTTCCGCCTGCCGCGTAGATCCGCACCCCCGGCCGCTGAACCACCATTGCCGCCCTGACCTCCCTGGCCGCCCGTGACGGCCGGGGCCGACTTTGTGCCCTGCCCCCCACCCGCGCCGCCCTGGCCTCCCCTGCCTCCTCGGGCGAAATTGCTCTGGAACGTGTCGTTGAACAGGGAAAGCGTGCCACTGGCCAGGTAAATGCCGCCGCCACTGGCGTTCTGCGCCATTGCCGCCCGTGCCTCCCGCTGCTCCCGGTGCTCCGGCTTCTCCGGCAGCCCCAAGGGCCCCTTGCGCCTGGTTGTTCTGAACCAGGACATTCGCCAGCGTCACCGTGGCATCGTCGATCAGCAGACCGCCGCCCAGCGCGGCATTGCCGCCCAGAACGCCGCCGTTCTGGCGTTGCCTCCCTCGATGGTCAGATTCTGCAAACGTGACATTCAGCGATGTCCCGCCCGAGCCCTGGATCTCGAAGATCCGATCATTCCAATTCAAGATTCCCGATCCGATGATCGAACTGGTCTGCCCCTGGCCGATGATCGTCAACGTCTTGACTGGGCAAGGAAGAAGTGTTGTCGATGACCAGTTCTCCGAGCGGACTGCGTCGGAAAGGAGATACGTTGAGGCCGAAAGGATGATGGTGTTGAACGGCGTAAGCTATTGCTATCGGCCTGCGCTGATGGCGGCTCGCAGGCTGGCGTCGGTCGGCACCGGGTAAAACGTGCCCTGCCAGGGCGTGGGGTTGGCCGTCACGTCGAAGGAATTGGTCGTGATCGAGGGAAAGCTCGAGCTGGTGATCTGGAGCGTGTATCCGCTGCCCGATCTGATTGAGAGTCAGTCCGTCGAAGACAGCCACGCCGTGATAGGCCGTCGCGGTGAGCGTGCCCCCCAGGGTCGCTCCCGATGGGTTGGTCATCCAGCGACATCGTCAACGTCCCGTTGAAGGCCGGGTCCACGCCGCCCGCAGAATTCTCGGCCGAGACGCGATACCGAAGCTGTCGCCGACGATCACGCTGGCTGGGCGGCTGGGACGTCACCGCGATCTGGTTGGCGGTATCATAAGTAGACCAGGTCGGGCACCAGGAGATTCGCCATTGGGGCTGCCCAGTCCGGTCACTTCGTCGTAACCAGGCCCGGCGCTGAAGACCCCATTGCTACCGCTGGGATGTCGTTGAAATCGGACGGTGAGATGGCTGTAAAGGGCCGGCAAGCGTCTGAGCTCGGACCGTCGAGGGTCGATGCCCCCGCGAGCACTCGCCCTTGATTGGCGATCGCGATCAGACCGGCCCAGGACGGCGCCGCCAGGCTGGTGCCTCCGACCTCAACCCAGGGGCCGCTGTTGTCGGTGTCGTTATACGAGTCGTAAACCGCCACGCCGGTGTTCGGGTCGGCATCCAAGGCCACGTCGGGAATGGTCCGGTAAGCCGGTCTGCTGGACACCTTCCTGGTAGGCCGGCTCCGGTTCGTAGACTGGCTGGTGCCGCCGCCGCTACCCGACCACGCGGTTTCGCTGTTATAGCTTCGTCGGCATTGTACCCGGAGAGTCGCCCTTCGCCGCGAGAGTTGGCGAGGCGGCCGGGTAGACCATGCCAGGCGTGGTGGTCGGCTAGGCCGTGGAGTCAATAGCCGCGAAGCCCCGAAATCACCCGAAGACGCCATGAAGGTGACGCCCTGGTGGCCGCTCGGGGTCGTGAAGTCGCTGTCCATCGACTGCTCGCCGCTGTATTCGTTGAGTCCCCAGCTCATCGACACGACGGATACCCCGGGAAGATCGGCGGCCGTTTTGACAGCCGTAAAGAGCGGGGCGTTGGCGGAGGAGTTACCGTTACTGGCTTCCACGAGGTCGATACTGGCACCGGGGGCCATGGCATGGGCCCATTCGATATCGAGGGCTTCCTCGATTTCCCAGTTGCCGTTGAGATTGCCGGCCCCTGCCGGGTCCGTGCCCGGCAAGTTCGACGTGCTGCCGTACTGGTTAAACTTGGTGAAACTGGGCGGATCGGGCAGACCCAATTGCGCATCGAACTGAGCCAGATCGCTGTTACGTGAATTCGGGATCCGTTGGCTGGATGGTGTTCACAAAGTCCGGGTCGTCGTAGGCGTCGACAATGGCGATCGTCTGGCCCGTGCCGTCTCCCGTGATGCCACCAAACGTGATCTGGTTCATTCCGTATGCAGTCTGGATCTGCTGCGGGACATAACCCACCGGAAAGGTAAAGCCATTGTCTTGGGGCAAGATGCCGAGTGGGCTGGGTGTCAACCCCGCCGGATAGGTGCCCGGAGCGTGGAATTCCTGGAGGTTCAAATGAATCGAAGTCGACGAGCTGGAGAGGACAAGGCGGGTTTCCAAGTTTTCCAGAATCGGCTGAACCAATCGCTTGCGGCGCGAACGGAGTACGCGGAATGATCGTCGTTGAGAAGACATGGGCCGCTCCATGGTGCCGTGACAAGCTTGCGATGACAAAGAAAACGACGGCGAACTGATGACCGCGTATTATGAATAGAGGACCCGGTTTTTGCTACTATCTTCTGTTTTCAGCCATAGCGTGATAGGGAACAGCCGTTCTCTCCTGTTCAGGAGCCCGCCAGCCGAGGCTTTCGGTTGGTCTCCATTCTATCTCAAGGCTCAATCGATGGGGGGCCGCACGTCGGGCTCGATCTGGTAGCCGTTGGCCAGGGAGTTGGTCATGTTGAACAGCCCGACGATGGCCATCACCTCGCCGAGGGTTTCCTGATCGACGCCCAGCTTGCGCAAGGCGGCCGTGTGCGAGTTGATGCAGTACGGGCAGCCGTTGGTGGCCGAGACGGCCAGAGCGATGATCTCGCGGGTCTTGGGGTCGAGCCGCGCGATCGCGGCCGACCGCCTCGGGATGCATCAGTGTTTTCAGATTCGTCCAGACCAGCTCGAGCAGCGCCGGGTTGGTCGCGATCGTGCGCCACAAGGCGGGCACGAAGTCGATGTTCTTGGTCCGCTTGATGTCGGCGAAGATCGCGGCAACGAGTTCCCGTCGCCTCGCGTTCCTCGACCGGTCGAACGGTGGCGATCCGATCGTCGGGCATGGGAATCCTCCTTCTTGACGAACAATCTCTGGACGAGGACTTGACGAACCCGCTCGGCCGGCCTGGCTCCATCGGCCGCCACATTCAGCGTACCCCAGTCTCGATGTCATTTCACATAAATATGTATCCGCGATTCGTAGCGGCGGCCGGCTCGACTTGTCCCTGATTATAGCGGGGCGGCCCCGAACCGGCGACCGAGTTCGTTTGGGGCTACAGTCCCGGACCTCGGAGTGTTATGCTGGAGGCGTCGCTCTCGGCGGCAAACGGCCATTCGATCGCGCCCCTCTATCTATCTACTGGTCGTGGCTCGGTGAGAACTGGTGGATGAAATATCGTTATCTTGAAACGACCGGTGCTCTGAACGAGGCGGGTTCCAAACCGGGCTGGCGACAGCGGCCCCCTTCAGCCGCCGGGCGCACGCACGGCCGTGCGGGGAAGGGCCCTAACTGGCGGGGAAAGCCAATCCCGCGGCGGTTTGCGGCCTCGTCCCGGAAAGTCTTGCTCGCGAGAACCTGGTTTTCCCGATCGGTGAGGAGGACGAGGTCCTCACACTGGCCGCGGTCGAGCACGACGATATCGCCCTGGCGGACAAGATCTCGTTCGTCCTTGCCAGGCCAGTCCGGCTCATCGCCGCCTCGCGTGAGGAAGTCGAAACCCTGATCAGCGAGTATCACGGTGAGGAATCTGGCCCGCAACGCGTTGATTCGATGTTCCAATCGTTTACGGACGAGGCGAAGTCTCGGATCATCCAGTCTCCGCCATCCCACCCTCGCGTCCCCTGCTTATATGTCGCCCGAACAAGTCCCGGCCAGATTCTCTGCTCGCGGGGCTAGCGCCCGCCGTGATTCCTCCGGCCAAGGATCTCGATCCAGTCTCGATTCCACCCCTTCCGTGGGAGACTCAGGCGTGTGGTTTTACATCGTTGAGGAAGGCCAGAGCGTCCTGGCGCGGAATCCGGACGGTTCGATGGAGATCGTCGTCGGCCCAAGGCGAGTTTGGCGTGGCCGGGCAAGTTCCAGTGCATGACCCATCATGTCGCCCACCCGGGAGAATACCTGATCGTCCGCTACCGGGACGGACGGCAAGAGCATCTGGCTGGACCGGCGGAGGTCTGGTTCGATCCCCGGGTCCACCAGGAAATCACCTGTGAGGACATGCTTCAGGTCGCCGCCAAGGAAGCCGTGGTCGTCTACAGCCAGAAGGATGGCACCAGCACCGTTCAGCGGCGGGTCGAACATGGCCCGACACTGTTCATGCCCAGGCCAGGCGAGTGGCTGCACACGTTCGTCTGGCATGCATCCGAGGGAGGCTCGCAAGGCGTGCGCAAGGTTCCCAAGGGACTGGTCTTTCAGAAGCTCTGGCTGATGCCGGACCAGATGTACCACGACGTGACCGACGTCCGAACCGCGGACGACGCCGTGCTGACCATCCGCCTGATGATCTTCTTCGAGCTCCTCGACATCGCGACGATGCTCGAGACGTCGCACGATCCCGATTGGGGATTTCGTCAATGCGGCCACTTCCGATGTCGTCGATTTCACAGGCCGCCACGATTTCGAGTCGTTCAAGCACAACACCGACAAGCTGAACGAGCTCGAGACCTACCGCCAGCTCGCGGTCCGCGCATCCAGTGCGGTTATCGGATCAACAAGGTCGTCTATCGCGGTTACGGCGCGCCCGAGCGTCTTCAGCAGATGCACGATCAGGCCATCGAGGCCCGCACCAAGCTCCAGCTCGAGCGCGCCACGGAGCAGCAAGCTCAGGATCTCGAGAGCTTCAAGCTGGAAAGCCAGATGCTCCGCGCGGGCAAGCGAAGGCATGAGCAAACCGCGGAGGTTGCCCACCAGCTCGAGCTCGACCAAAGGAAGCAAGAGGCCGAGCTGCGGGCCAATGAAACCCGTTCCAATTTTCAGCGTCAACAGCAACGGCTCGAGTCCGAGCTTCGGCTGGAACACCGCATCCGGCAAGATACCCATCAGCGCGAGCACCTGGCCGAGCTCCGTCGGATGGACGTCGACTTGACCGCCTACTTGACCCAGTACCGAGCCGACCAGGTGATCGAGCTTCGAGGGCCTCAAGGAGGCACGACCCACCTCCATCTCGATCCGTCCCATTCTCAGGACGGTTCCCGATTCAGATCCGAGGAGACGGGCGAGTCAATGGGCGGCTCAGCGGCAACGAAGACTTAGATCGGTCGGTCGTGATCGAGATCCGCCGCGCCACCGGCACGAGACCGGACTGGGATGGAGAGGGGTACCGATTGCCGACCGAGGCGGAATGGGAATACGCCTGCCGGGCCGAGACAGGGACAAGGACGACCCGTTACCGGTTGGGAAATGATGCCTCCGAACTGGGCCGCCACGCGTGGTTCGACGGTAATTCCCAGGGACGCACGCATCCTGTCGGAGGAGGCGGTACCGAAACGTTGTCGTCGCGCGCGGTATAAACGCCGGGTTATTCGCGGCGGACCGACATTGAGGTCCGCCATTGCCAGAGTCCGGGGCCGGATTGATCGATTGATCGGTCTTCACGGTTCGACCGTATCGGTCATGGGCTCACGCCTCGGAAACAGCTCGCCGACCGGGCAGCGGAAGCCGGGGATCACGTCCTCGCCTGAGAGCACATCGGTTTCGCCCAAGAGGCTAACCGAGCCGTCGTTGCGGTAAACCATCACCGTACGCGATTTGGGGTAGATCACCCAGATAAGGGGCACGTTCACCTTCCGATAGTCCTCCAACTTTTCATCCAGGTCGTCGGTCCGGTCGTTGGGCGTGCTCACCTCGACGGCCAGGTCGGGGGGGACCCTGGGCCAGCCCTTGGGTGCGACTCCGCCGGGTAGGCGGCCATATCGGACGAACGAAACGTCGGGTCTGCGGACCAGGGCTGGTTCGTGAGGGAAACACTGAAAGCCGTTGTCGGCGGGCAAGGCCCATCCCAGACCGTGTTCCTCGCAAAACCGGTCGAGACGTGAGTGTAACCGGCCTCCCACCCAACTGTACTCAAATCCCATGTTGCGCTCCACAAGTTCTCCACCGACCAGCTCGTAGCTCTTGCCGTCGGGCATGGCCAGCAAGTCTTCGGGCGTGTAGCGGGTCTTGGCCGCGACCGCGGTGGTGCTCATGGTCGGGATCCTCCTCGATTTGGGCTCGGGTTCTTGAACCTCGTCTTGTCAATTGTACCCGTGCTCGATTCGAGTCGCGAGGCGACTTCGAGCACCCCGTAGCCGCGATCCCACCCCGGAATGTCCAGGCCCACAGGTTCGCCGGGCGAACGGCGACTGTCAGAAAGGAAATCCGCGTAGATCCGCGGCAAAAACTGGCTTGGAATGGGTCAGGGTCATAGCCGCGGATTGACGCGGAGACACGCGGATCATACGAAGAGAATGCGGGCATCAGATCAGTGGACTTTCTCAGCGGCTTTTCGTCTTCGATCCACGCCCCTTGCCTCCCGCCGACGGTTCGGCACCGCCGTCCAGAGATTGACCTATCTTTACAGAATCGAGCCGGGTTTGGATGGCCGCGGCGTGGTCGGGTGAGAGCTCGAAGCCGAGGATTCCCCAGTTCAGCTTGCTAGGTTTCCGCCGTCGGAGTTTCAGGAATTGCCCCAGGCGATGTATGATTGGGCAAGACGGAAGCGCTGGCGACGAATTCCCGAGGAGTTCCTCGATCATGGCGACTCGCTTAAAATCCATTCAAATCCAAAATTATCGCTCACTGGCTGATGTCACGCTGGCTCTCGAGCCCGTCAATGTCTTGTTTGGACCGAATGGCGCGGGCAAATCGACCCTCCTGGACACGATCTGGTTCGTCCGGGATTGCGCGATCCGAAGCGTGGAGCTGGCCTCGACCGATCGCGATCATGGCATTGGTCTCCTCTTCGACGGAGCCGATGAGGGCGATTCGATCCGTCTGAAACTTGCGACGGATCGGGTCGAATATGAGCTGACTCTCAGCCTCTCAGCGGGCCGGATCGAGCAGTACGCGGGAGAAAGGCTCTTCTCTCTTGATCGTCAAAGAGTCTTGTTTGAGCGAGGGGCCCGTACACAGAAGGCGGACTTTTTTCACATTCGCATGAATCAGAGCGCGTCCTTCGACCTCCGTGAACCCGACAAACTCTCACTCGGTCGCTACCTCGATTATGAGCCGAACTGCGAGGAAGCGACTGAGCTCGATCGAATCCTGCATTTCGTTCATTACTATCATTCACGCTCTTTTAATCTCTATGGGCTGAAGGAGCGTGGTTCGAACACCGGGTATGAAATTTGGGTCAAAGGCCGCGGCGACAATCTCTGGTCTGTCCTGAGAAACCTGGAAGGTCGTCGGCTGCTCGACGATCGATACACGACGATCATGGAGTACATGGCCGAGGCGTTTCCAACCTTCGACGGTCTGGTCATCGAGCCATCGAGCCCCAACACCCTCTATGCCAGCTTCTTGGAGAAAGGTCGACGTAAACCGATTCTGGCCTCGGGAATCTCCGACGGCCACCTCCAGTTGCTCATCCTGCTGACGGCGCTATTCTCCGAAGGCCGGGATCGTTATTCATTGATGTTGATCGATGAGCCAGAGACGTCGCTTCATCCCTGGGCACTCGCCGTCCTCGCCAAAGCGATCAAACAGGCAACCGAGGAGTGGGGAAAGCAGGTCATCCTGGCGACTCATTCGCCGGTTCTGATCAGTCAGTTCGATCCCAACCAAACGCTAACGGTCGAGCAGGAAGACGGACGAACCCGAATCACTCGCCTGAGCGATATCGGGGAGATCAAGGATCTCCTCGAAGAATATGCCTCTGGGGCCCTTTATATGAGTGAGACGATCGCGGCGCAGAGTCGGCTTGTTTGCGCAGTCGACCTCATACGAACTTTGATGGTGGGTTTGCCTCAAGGCATGGTTCAAAAAGGCCCTTTTTCGGGTAACAGTTGGGGCCTGAGCGCGCACTCTGAGCGGTCCCGCGCTGGAGCGGGTTTTGGCGAGTCTCTGGTTGCCGCGCCGGGGCTTCAGTTCTGGGAGAACCGGGTGTACCCCAGAAGTTCCAGCCAGTGAGCGTGCGGCTCACCCGTCAGCAACTCCGCGGGACTCTTGCCGACTCGACTGGGGACTTCACTGCGCAGGTATCGGCGGTGGTTCAGGAAGAACTGAAGCAGCGTCAAGTAGTCCTTCCCCAACTGCCGCCGCAGGAAGAAGTAGGTTCGCAGCCGGCTGTTGAGGTTCTCGACCAGACTGCTGGCCCGCACCACCCGATCGGATAGCTCCTGCACGTTGGCATACACTCCGTGATAACGCCCTCGCAGCGTCTCTCGCAGGGCCGCCTCACAACGCCGTCGCTTCGGGTCCCACATCGGCAGGGATTGCATCCGCAAGACTTCTCGGGCGGTGGTCACGCTGATCTGCCATTCTTGGGCCAAGGCCGCCAGTTCACGGTCCAGGTCCACAGCGAAGGCCAAAAGGTTGTCTCGTTGATTCTCCAGCAAGGTCCTTACCGGCCTGATCCGATCCGGACAGGCCGTCTCCCGGTGCGCAACTCCGCTACCACGAAGTCCAACAAATCACGGCGGACGGCGGACTCCGGACCGGCCACCGACAGAATGTCGTCCCGTAGCCACTGGGCTAACAACGCCACCTCGTCAGCCAACGCAATCGCCTTGGCCTCAGCCGTCCGCGCGTACGAGATCTTGCGGGCCAGACTCTGGTCCTTGCGGCCATGACGACGTTCGGCGGTCGCTTGCTTTCGCTCGAGCTTGGCCCGAACTTCCATGGCTTCATACGCCCGGTTCTCCAGGTAACGGACCAGCGGCCCAAAGTTGTACAACGCATGAAAAACATCACCGCGGCAGGGGACATCAGGGAGAGCCTCCTGGTGCCCGGCGCGAGCCCCCCGGCGAAATCGGCGACAGTGGCATCGGGAGCGAAGCCCTGGTCGACCAGTTCCAGCAGCCGGGTGCCCCAGGTATCGGCGTCGCGATGCTTTTCCGGACTCACCAAGAAGCAGAAGGTGGATTGGGCATCGACCCCTACCAAGACGGGATCGCCCGCCTGGAAGATCTCATCGAGGAGACCAATGCGAATGGGAGAGAGGTCATACTGCTGGTTGATTCTTTGGGCATCAGAAACGGCGCTATGCACGATGTTGTGCACGGCACCGATCGAGATCTGATAATCGAAAACGTCGCCCAGCAATTCGACCACACCGCGGGTCGAACTATGGCAGCTCAACACTAAGCCCAGGACCAGTTGCTGCAGCCAAGCCTTGGTGACCGGCAGTTCGAAGAGGACGTCGTCGAGCTTGGACGAGGAAGCGAAGGCCTGGTCGAGAGCTTCTTGAGCGATGTGGGCTTGCTGATAGAGGAACTTCCGGCTGACTTCATGTTCCCGGGCCAAATCCGAGACTGGTTGAGCCCCAGCGAGCACTTGAATACCCAGATCCCGCCGTTCCTGGGCCAGAAGCTTCTGGGCCGGCCACTGAGGGAGGCTGGGCAGGTCCGCGATTGGACCAAGGTCGGATTGCGTGAACGAGAACGAGAACGTAGCTTGGGCATCCATGCCTGTCTCCTTTGTGATGGTGAGGGATTGACACCCCCAGCACCAATATGGAGGAGACAGGCGTTTTAGAAAACCTCACTTCGCTCAGACATGTGTTACCCGATTTTGAACCAGGTCTGCCTCAAGACCGTCTAGCGAAGCATAACTCCTAGTCGTAGAACGGAATTCATTCCGTTTCTTCAATCTTCAATCCGATCGGTCGAACAATGCGACTGTGGGGGAGAAACGGAATGAATTCCGTTCTACGCGAGGTGCGACGCGAAGGCCGGCTTGAGTTGCCAACTTTGCAGCCGTCTTGAAATAATCAATCTCGCCGAGCGAACATCCTCCAATGCCAACGAGGAGACCCAGTCCATGCCACTCACGATGAAGATGGTGGCGTCCGAGATCCTGATGTGCGGGCTGAAGCGGGTTCCCGTCGCGGGCCCCGCTTTCGAGGTATTGGACTCAATCAAACTCAAGCACGAACTCGTGGGACAATCCGACCGCCTGGCTGAGATCGAGGGGACGCTTAGCAGGTTTGAGCGATCGCAACGTGACCTCGTGCGCAGGAGATCCGGACAATCCTCGACAACTTCCGACGCCCCGACTTGAGTGGGCGGCGCTCACGGAGGAGATCCGCAACCTGCGGCAGATTCAGGAGCAGGGGTGGAACCCCAGTCTATTCGAAGGGCTCTTCCTCAACAGTTCACACTTGGAGGAACTGAAGCGCAATCCCCATCACTACGGTCGAATCCTCGGTGACCATGATCCGGTCGATCCCGAGAAGGGCATTCACGTCCTGTTCGACGCCGACAAGACCCGCATCCTGGAACTTCCTCCGTTCGCGTTCTCGCAACTGCTGGCGCACCAGGGCAAGGGGTCCCGGATGCCAGAATCCAGATCGCGGAAGGAGTCTGGGCCTTTCCGAACCTTGAGAACCAGATTGCAAGGTCTGCGGCGACAAACCAGACTGTCGCCCAGCCAAGCTCCGGCACGACCGGCGGCACCGTCGCGACGAATTCTCACGCCCAGACGGTTACCAACTCGATCGGCATGAAGCTGAAGCTGATCCCCTCCGGAGAATTCCAGATGGGATCGACCGAGCACGACTGAAAAACCGAGGCACCTCGTGACGATCAGCCGGCCGTTCTATTTGGGCGTGTACCCGGTCACCCGGCGCGAATACATGCAGGTGAACACGAAGATCCCGAGAAACTTCTTCCTCAACGAGCGTCTCCCGGTCGAGAGCGTCTCGTGGTTCGATGCGGTCGCGTTCTGCAACGAGCTGAGCCGGAAGGACGGACTGAAGCCGTTCTTCACGATCAATGGCCAGTCGGTCGATATCCCCGACTGGAACGGGCCGGGCTACCGGCTGCCGACCGAGGCGGAGTGGGAATACGCCTGCCGGGCCGGCACCACGACGCGGTTCTCCTTCGGCGATGATGAAGAATTGCTGGGCGAGCATGCATGGTGCGCCCAGAACTCGGGCAGCAAGACCCATCCCGTGGGCGGGAAAAAGCCGAACCCATTCGGCCTGTTCGACATGCACGGCAATGTCTGGGAGTGGTGCTGGGATTGGTTCGATGCAAGCTATTGTAACAATGAATCACGCGCATTTGATTCGAAAGGCCCGAAAACGGCCAGGCCCGCGTCCTTCGGGGCGGCTCCTGGTTCAGCAACGCGACCTACGCCCGCTCCGCGTTCCGCAACGGGGACGGCGCCGGCGGTGCACTTTCCAGCTCTTCGGATTCCGCCTCGCCAGGACTTAATACTGAACACTTTTACACTTTTACCACTGCGGCCCGCCCGGACGCTCCATACCAGGAATGTCGGGATCACGGTATCCTGAAGCGGGTTGGTCCGTTGCCGCTTTCATTAGCGGTGGTCCAGAATCTTTGCCAATCGGATGATATCTCGGTGGATCAATCAACTCATGGAAACAAGTATTGCTTCCCGTTCCGAGCGAGGTTCGTTCACAGCACTTGTGAAGCGAGACGGCCGTTGGTGGATTGGCTGGATCGAAGAGATTCCGGGGTCAACAGCCAGGGTGGACCCGCCATGAGTTAATCGAAAATCTTCATTCGGCGCCGTCCCAGGCGATCGCGATGAACCGCGCCGCGGCCGTGGCCGAAGTGGGGGGGGAATTCGAGGAGGTCAGAAAATACGGCCGAGTGTTCGAGCTGACGCCGGTGGCGGCGAAGTCGACGTCAACTGCCGACTGGATCATCGACCTCGGCCCCGAAGGCGGCGACGGCGGCGGCCATATTGTCGCAGCGGGGACCGCGAATTCCTAAAGCCGGCGCTGGCGCGGGGTACAGCCTCAAAGCGGAAGAAACGCGTCAAGGCGGTGGAGTAGGCTGGATGAGCGCACCAGATTAGAGGTCGCAAAAACTGATCATCATCGCAATAAACAATGAATAACGCGAATCAGAATGCGATCTTAGACAACGCCGACCGTCTCCTGAAGGACGCGCACCTACTCGCGGCTGCAGGTTCTTACCGGACTCGCGTTATCACTCGCCGTGCTGTCGCTTGAGGAAAGCGGGAAGGCCTGCGTCATTCGCTGGAAGGCCGAAGGTCGCATCAAGCGCGATATTACGAGAGAGGTCCGACGGAGTTACCTCGACAAGCATCAAAATTTTGGTGCGTACAGAATGGTAAAGGCGGTGCTTACTGTAGGCAAAATCGTGAAAAAAAAGTCGAATGAGGAGCGGCACGATGACCCCGCATTCACTGATCGGATTTAGAAGGCCTTAGATGAAAACGCCAGGGTGCCAAAGGGCGTGGTCGAGATCGGCCTCTTAGATCATTTCAAGCAGGATGGCTTCTACACCGACTTGGATGAAAATCTTGAGGCGGTCTCACCAACCGTTCCGGACGATGAGCAATGGTTCAAGTTTGTTGCTGACTATGCGCGTGAAGCTCTTGAAATGGCTCGGGCTGATCCGGTTACCCACGAGTTGACGGGGATCATTTATGATGCGTATCGGCCGCTAATGATGTCCGCTAAACAAAGGCGAGCGTCGATCAAGCTATTTGTCGAACATGTTCAAAGATTCTGCAACGCTAGGCCGCACTGCAAGGACCAGACGGTGCCCAAATTGTAGCCGGAAGAGCGAAGGGACATTTAGGGCAAGCCTCAAAGCTATTTGGCGAAGACCTTCATCGAAGGCATGGGAGGGCGGCTTTGGTGCACAATCGAACGGAACCAATACCGGCTCACGTTTTGTCGAATTGCGAGACCTGTGAGCAAGCGTAGCCCGGCTTGAGCTTGCGAAAGCCGAGACCGGCATTTGAGCCGGCAGATCATGTTCCCGGATTTCGCTGCGCTCAATCCGGGCTTCTGTAACGGGCCTCGATAAGTCAATCCCTTTTCGTCATCCGAATTGCCGGGGACTTGCTTCTGTA
>CAWAAW010000102.1:0-309167 GCA_963779785.1 uncultured Planctomycetota bacterium | reverse complement strand
GATGAGGGCAACCGCCGCCGGGCCGTCCCCCAGCCCCTTCTGCCGTGACAGCCGGCGCAGTCGCGGGCGAATACCTCGGCCCCTCTGCGGGCGAAGCGTTCGGCCTCGCCGACCGCCAGCGGGGTTTCCCAGAGCGGGGCCGACCGGCTGTCCGGGGAATGGCGCAGTCACAGAACATCCCCTTGCGCCGCTCCTCCTCCGGGTCCTGGCCGGGCAGCGGCCCGGGCCCGGACAGGCCCGCCAGCCGGGCGTCTCGGCCCAGCGACTCCAGGTAGTCCACCAGGTCGAGCGCCTCCCGCCTCGGCCGCGTCGGCGAGCCGTCGAACAGCCAGGGATAGCCGGGCATGACCGAGTCGGGCACGACGTGCCGCGGGTTCCAGAGGTGGGCGAGCTGCCAGTCGCTCGACTTCCGGCCTCCCTCGCGGGCCAGGTCCGGGCCGATCCGCCGGGTCCCCCACATCTGGGGAGCGTCGCCGCCGCTCTCCCACGCCTGGCTCGGCGGCCCGAACCGGCGCACGTCGTCCTCGGTGAAGCGGACGAGCTGCGAGTGGCAGTTCATGCAGCCCTCGCGGGCATAGACCTGTCGTCCGCGCTCCTCGCTCGCCGTCCGTGCCGGCCGGTCGGTCGGCTGCGTCAGGGCGATCTGCTCTTCCAGCGTGCGGTTCGGCCACACCCCCAGCACGACGAACGAGAAGGCGAAGAGCCCAAACCCCGCCCCGGCGGTGAGCACGTAGGCGTTTTTCAGCCAGCGGAACCCGGCGACCTCCTCCTCGGCGTCGTCCTGCTCGACCCATCTCGGCCGTGGCACTTGCGACCGGGGCGGGGACGACGACCGGCCCGGTCGTCAGCGCGGCCACGACGGCGAGGAACCCGGCGAGCAGCACGAAGCCCGACACGGAGCGGATCCACCAGAACGGGGCCGAGGCCCGCACCGAGTCGATCCACGGCAGGTCGCCCTGCCAGAGCTGCCCCTGCACCAGCCCGGCGGCAGTCAGGTCGAGCACCATCGCCGCCAGGCCCAGGGCCAGCAGCCAGAACGACCAGCTCGGCCGCCGCCGGGTTATAGCGGCAGCCCGGCGTCAGCCGCCAGGCGTGCAGCAGGCCGCCCAGGGCCATGAACGAGGCGAATCCGATCATCGCCAGATGGGAGTGGCCGATCACCCAGTCGGAGAAGTGGACGAATCGATTGACCGGCATGATCGCCTGCGCCGAGCCCTGGAGGCTGACGACCAGGTAGACGACCGTCCCGACCCAGACGTAACGCAGCGGCGTGTCGGCCGCGGCCGTGCCCGACCGGCCCCGCAGCGACAGGAGCAAGTTCGTCACGACCAGGACCACGTCCGCGCCGAGGTAGACCGAGGCGACGACCGCCCCCTTCTGGGCCTCCATCGGGATCGACGAGAAGACGTAGTGGTGGGTGCCGTTGAGCGGGTAGATCAGGAACAGCAGCCAGAAGCCGATCATCGACAGGAAGTGGCTGAAGATCGGCCGCCGGGAGACGGCGGGGATGACGGCATAGGCGACGGCCAGGGCCAGCGGCGTGACGAACAGACCCACGGCGTCGTGAATCCAGAGCCCGCTGAAAGTCGCCCCCTGGGCGCCGGGCAGGTACTCGGGCACGACGTTGCCGACCGGATAGGCCAGCAGAGTGAACGTCAGGCCGCCGAGGATGTACCAGGCCGAGACGTACAGGCTCGACACCCTGGCACGGAGAAGCGGCACGACGAACTGAACGCACGCCAGGACCATGCCCAGGGTCGCCGCAGCGTCGACCGGCAGCGGGAACTCGGCCCATTCCAGCGGCTGGCTCACGCCGGCCTGCACCAGGGCCCAGCCTGGCAACACGACCAGACCGTTCCAGACGGCGAACAGCGCCCAGCCGAGCCGCGACGCTCGTGACCGGGCGGCCGGCCAGCCGCGGCACGGCGTAGTAGAGGAAGGCGAGGAAGGCGTTGCCCAGCCAGCCGAAGAAGACGCCCTGGGTGTGGGCGTAGCGGAGCCGCCCCCACGACAGCCAGGGCACGCCGCCGAGCCAGTCCGGCACGTGGAGCTTGATCGACATCACCAGCCCGAGCAGGGCCACGTAGAGCACCCACGCCAGGGCGGCATAGCCGTGCCAGCGGATCAAGGGCGGCGATTGTCCGCGACGTCCGAGCGGGCATTCTTCATGCGAAGTGGCCATGCGGTCCTCGCAGTCACCCTCGCGGGCGGAAATCATGTTCGGAGCGATCAGGCCGGCCCGGTCACGGGGCGGTGGCCGGGCGGCGAGCAAGTAGTCCACGACATGGGCCTCGTCTTCGGTGGTCATCGGGGCTCCGTAGACCGCCACCATCTTGTGGACGATCTCGACCCACTTCTCCCGGCGGAATGGCGGCTGGCCGAGGGGAAGCCGGGCCGAGTGGCAGATCAGGCACGAGGTCTGGAACTCGTCCCGGTGCGGCCCTTCGGGCAGTTCGATATCCCAGGCCGGGTCTGCCGCCACGCCCGACGTCGCGACGACCGCGGCGTCGGGACGGCGGTCGGCCGTCACCCAGGCGTCCCTCGTCCCGAAGTAGGAGACCGCGGCGGCGATCGAAACCCAGGACGACCGCCAGGATCAGCCCGAATCTGCTGGCGGCTGGGTGGCATCGGCGTCGTGGCCGGGCCGTGGCGTTCGGTGCGATCGGTTCAGACGACATGGACGGTCATCTCCTCGACGACGTTCCGCATGTACCCGCCCCGGTTCCAGCCCGCCTCGGCCGGCTGGACCTGGCCGTCACGGCCCGTGGCCCGGACCTTGAGGCGATGCTCGCCCCGTGACGCCGGAGTCCAGCGGCAGCGCCAGCGGCGGAACGAATACCGGCCCAGGTCGTCGCCCAGCGCGGCCTGCGACCCAGGTCGATCCGCCGTCGGTCGAAACCTCGACGCCGCGGATGCCGCTGCCGCCGTCGAAGGCGATCCCGTCGAGCTCGACGGCCCGGCCCACCGGCACGGTCGAGCCCGGCTCGGGCGTGGTGACGAACGAGCGGACGTTCATCCGGTTGATCGGGATCAACCTGTCGGGCAGCTTCGTCGGGTCCTCGACTCCGTTGGGCGTTGTCGGGATCTTGTACGCCTTGGCCATCCAGTAGCCGTCGAAGGCGTGCGGCAGGACGGTGATCTTGTGCAGCGCCTTGACCCAGTAGGTGGCGTACCAGCCGGGGACGACCAGCCGGGCCGGGAAGCCGTTCAACGCCGGCAGCGGCTCGCCGTTCATCGAGTAGGCCACCATCACCTCGGGCTGGAGGGCATGGTCGATGTCGAGCGCCTTGACGAAATCGGGCACCGAGGCCAGCGGCCCCTCGTCCAGCCCGTCGAATGTCACCTGCACGGCGTCCCGCTCGACCCCCGCCGCGCGCAGCACCTTGGCGAGCCCGACCCCCGCCCAGCGGGCGTTGCCCATCGCCCCGTTCCGCCACTGCGCCCCGGGGACTCTCGGGCCGAACAGGCTGCGGGAGTTGCCCGAGCACTGGTTGACGGCCACCACCTCGTCGCTGCCCATCCGCCGCAGGTCGTCCATCGACAGCTCCAGCGGGCGGTCCACGGCCCCGTCGATGCGGAGCCGCCACGCCTTGAGGTCGATCGCCATCGGAATCGCCTGAAGGTGCCAGCGGACGTAGAACGCTTCGTTCGGCGTCAGGTCGTGGCGGAAGTACCGCCAGGGCGTCTCCAGGCAGGGCGGTCGGTCGTTCACGACCCGCATGGCCACCTTGCCGGGAAACCGGGCGAGCGTGTCGCTTCCACCCGCTGGAACTTCCGCCCGCGGTCTGTTCGTGCAGCCGGCCCCAGGAGTGATGCCCCCGCCGCCGCCGCACCCAGAATCCATTGCCGCCGTGTCAGATCCATGCTGCCTCTCGTGGTCGCCGGACGGTGTCTTCACTGTCGAAGTGTACGGGAAAGAATCGCCGTTGTCCAAAGTCATCATTGTCTTGCGTGTCAATGGGTCAACCCATCGTCATGGCTTTAGCCGCGTCATCCGTCAATCGGCCATGGCGACCATCGCCGCACCGATCATGATCGCGTCCTTGATGAACAGCCGGCCGGCACTGGACAGCGGCGGGAAGCCGTATTCCGAACCGCCGAGGGCCGGAACCCGACAATCGGGCGTCGCGACCAGGAGGGACAGGGTCACGAACGACGTCCCGAAGAACAGGAACCTGCCCGCGGCGGAGCGTGTCACCGAGGATGCCGGAGCGGCCGGGTGTTACTTCTTGGTCACATGCTTGCCGAGGAACTCTCGCATCAGCTTGGCGATCTCGTCGCCGTTCGTTTCCAGGGCGAAGTGGCCGGCGTCGAGCAGGTGGTACTCCAGCGTCTTCAGGTCGCGCTTGTACGGCTCGGCCCCGGCGGCCGGGAAGATCTGATCGTTCTTCCCCCACGCGATCAACATCGGCGGCTGGTGCTTGCGGAAGTACTCCTGCCACTTCGGATACAGCGGCGGGTTGCTGCCGTAGCTGAGGAACAGGTCGAGCTGGATCTCGTCGTTCCCCTTGCGGTCGAGCAGGAACTGGTCGTGGGCCGCTCCGTCCGGGCTGACGAGTTCGGGGTTCTTCACCCCGTGCGTGTACTGCCACCTGGTCGCCTCGTAGGTGACGAACCCGCGAAGGGCGTCGCGTTTTTCCTTGCTGTTCGGCTCCTTCCAGTACGCCTTGATCGGCTTCCAGAAGTCGTTGTCCAGTCCCTCGTCGTAGGCGTTGCCGTTCTGCACCACGATGGCGGTGATCCGCTCCGGGTGCTTGACGGCCAGGCGGTAGCCGACCGGGGCGCCGTAGTCCTGCACGTAGAGGGCGTACTTCGTCAGCCCGAGCTTCTCGGTGAACTCGTCGATCACCTTCGCCAGGTTGTCGAAGGTGTAATGCGAACTTGTCGCGCGGCGGCATCGAGCTGTGGCCATAGCCGGGGTAGTCCGGCGCGACCACGTGGTACTGGTCCGCCAGCGCGGGGATCAGGTTGCGGAACATCTGCGAGCTGGTCGGGAAGCCGTGGAGCAGCAGCATCGTCGGGGCGTCCTTCGGACCGGCCTCGCGGTAGAAGATGTCCAGGTCGCCGACCTTCACGGTCTTGTGCAGGACCTGCACCGAGTCGGCCGTGGTGACCAGTGCCGCAACCATCATATTCGCTTCCATCTCTCAACCCTCCTTTTAGCATCAGGAGCTTTGTCCGTCAGAGACCGCTCACGATCTCGGAGAGAAACCAAGCCCGACGTTCCGTCTCGTCGATCCAGGTCTCGATCAGGCTGGCTGTGGCGACGTCGTTGTGTCGGTCGCAGACCTGATGGGTGGCCCGCAGGTACCGCGTCAGGTGCCGGTTGTCAGCACAGAGCTCGGTCAGCATTTCCTTCGGAGTGACGACCTCCTCGTTGTTGTCCTTGAGGCGCTGGTGCTTGGAAATGTCGCTGATCGAATGGATCGTCGAACCGCCGATCTTCCTCGCCCGTTCGGCGATATCGTCCGTCATGGCGAAGATCTGCTCGGAGTGTTCGTCCAGAAGCAGATGGTAATCGCGAAAATGCGGCCCGCTCATGTGCCAGTGGAAGTTCTTGGTCTTGACGTAGATCGCGAAAACGTCGGCGAGCAATTGACGTAGTTCGCTCGAAATCTCACTAACGGCCTTGGTGCTGAGGTCGGTCCTCAATTCCGGGGGAAGCATCGGACTTTCTCCTTTATGCGAAATAGTGGTACTCAACTCGGTCAACTTGACTCAGACGGAAATTTGAAAGCGGATCTCGGCATGGTTCAATTTCCCTGGCAGCAAGGTAACAGGTCGTTCCGGCGAGCGGGGGGCGTGAGCCCCCTGTTCTCCAGGCATGACGCTCGGTCGCGTCATCAGGGGGCTCACGCCCCCCGCTCGCCGGTGTAACCATAAGCTGAACCCTGCCCGGATCTCGCGGACCCCTTCTCTATTAAGCGTGGGTGATCGACACCGAAATTGTTTGAATCCGCAAGTCCGCATGGTGAGAGATCTCAGCCTCAGGCCGATGAAGCTTCGGATCCGTTCGATTCCGAGCTTGCCGATGCGGTTCGCTTGGATATTGCGTGCGAGTCAACTGCCTCGTGCAAGCAACGTCTGGAGGCGCTGTAGCACTTGGGTGACGACCTCTTCCGAGACCGCACCGATTCGCGCAGCTTTATGCGCCCGCCAGTCTAAGCTCTTCATTTCGAACAAGTTGCTCGTCGGGTGAGCGAGGAAGGCTGGCACGCGATCATCGGCCCGGGTCATGCCAGTGGGGTACCATAAGCGGTCTTCCACTCGGCGGTACCGGCGAGGTCGAGGCCGAGCCGGGCGAGATCGAGGCTCTCCTCTGGTGAGAGGGGCTGGGCTCGGGCGACGACCGATGCGGCCTTCTCGAGCTCGGCGATGTTCTCCAGCCCGATGACGGCGACGGCGATGCCGGGGATCGACAGGGCGTAGCGGATGGCTTTTTCGTAGTGCTTCTCGTCCATCTTGAACCCGCCCTGTTCCCGCGCCGCGCCCCCGAGGACTTTCATGGCAACCAGGCCCACGTTCATGTGCCGGGCTCGGCTCCAGACCTTGTGCTCGAAGTTGTAGGTATGCTGGACGACGAAGTTGACGGCGTTCATGAGGACGTCGATCTCGCCGCTGTCGAGCGCCTGGTGGAAGCGGGTCGGGTGGAGATGGCCGCTGGCGCCGATGAACCGGACGACGCCCTGCCGCTTCGCCTCCCGCAGCGCGCCCATGGCCCCGCGGTCGCCGAAGACGAGCTTGTGGTCGCCCCAGACCTTCTCGTCGCCGAAGTTGTGCAAGTGGACGAGGTCGAGCCGGTCGGTCCGCATCCGCTTGAGGCTCTGCTTGAGGAGCTTCCAGGTCCCCTCGTAGGTCGGCTCCTCGGTCTTGGTGACGAGGAAGACCTTGTCGCGGATCTCCGCGATCGCCGGCCCCATCTTCTCCTCCGCGAAACCGGTCTCGGGATTGCCGTAAGTGGGCGCCGTGTCCAGATAGTTGATCCCCAGCTCCAGGGCGCGGTGCAGCGTGGCGCGGACGTCGTCCGGCGTGACGGGCTTCCGCTGGAAGTAGGCGCAGCCGATGCCGAGGCGGGAGACCCGCACGCCGGTGCGGCCGAGTACGGAATCGGGTACCTTCAGCCGCGCCGGCGGATCGCGCACTCGCACGAGATGCGGCCAGGCCACCGAGCAGGGCACCGCCTCCCTTGACGAAGTCACGTCGAGAAAAAGAATGGTTTTGGTGAGACATGTCCATTCCTCCAGGTTGACTCGGAGCCCATGGTCGTTCTATCCCTTTCTACTCTACCAAACGGTGGCTCCGGGACCAGACCCGAGGAGAAATGCAACGGAGAAGCGACCTGGGATCGAAGCCGAGTCGAGTCCGCTGCCGGGTTGCAGGGCGCTTTGGCCCCGGCGTCTCGCCTCCTCGCGATAGCATGAACGCCGACACATCCTGTCCCCTTGTCCGCAGGTCATTCAAAGCCCGGCCAAGCCAGGATCGATACCTCATCGTCAATCTCGGAGGAGCCGATGCAACGAAGACTCGTCGCCAGCCGGTGCTGCATGGCCTTGGTCGTGCTGTTGACCCGCGGAATCCGTGTCGAGAGAATAAGGAAAAGCTCACAGCCGAGAAGGGGAATGCCCATGACCTCCGTCGACCTGGAACAGAGAGTCGCTACGCTGGAAGCCGAGGTGGCCAAGCTCAAGGCCGAGCTGGGCACAGCCAGTGGGAAGCAGTTTCCCTGGTGGAAGGAAATTGCGGGGAGCTTCGCCGACGACCCCGCCTTCGAGGAAGCCATGAGACTGGGACGCCAGTGGCGTGAGTCGTTCCGGCCGAAACCACCCCGGAAGAAGAACAGCGATGGTCGTTCTCGACACGGATCACTTGAGCCTGCTCCAAAGAAGGGAGTCCGCCGGAAGCCAAATCCTCCAAGCCCGACTGGATCGTCTTGACACCGGATCGCGGGCCACGACCATCGTCACCTACGAGGAACAAACAAGGGGCTGGATGGCCTACGTCGCTTGCGTGTCCGCATCGGAAGCATGGACCTGAAGATCGCGGCCATCGTTCTCACCCACGACGCGACCCTGCTGAGTAAAAACCTCTCAGACTTCGGCAAGGTTCCCGGGTTGAAGTTGAAATTGGACCCTGCCCGGCGCGAGTTGACGCTGTAGTAGGATTGCGGTATCACGGGCAGTGCTGTTGCCAATTTGTTGCCAAATCGCTTACCGAGAGTTCCCTGCTTTTGGATGACCTTGAGCGCCACTTCGTCTGCCACGTCCCCTCTTCGCTCACCTTCATTCGGTCCCGCCGACTCCGCGCCTCCTTGGTGTCGCTTCTCCCAAATCCGGTGGATTTCCTGGTTTCGGCTCAGTGCGGACTGTCGGTTTGACCAAGGAAGCGGCGGTGCTAGTTCGGCGGCGTGCCCCACCGCGAAGCCGGTCCGGTGGACTTCCTGTTCATAAGCCCACGCAATGTACGAGATGTCGCCGTACTCGACGCCAATTGTGTGGAGAGCCTTCGTCGCCGACCCCGTGAAAGGCGCGGTCGTGGCCTCGTGGAGGAAGACGTCCAGGAACCGATTTTCTTCGGGTGTAAGTCGCCTCATCTTACGGTCCGCCTTGTTTCGCTCGTCGGTGCGCGTCTGCTTGCAGGACCTCTTGCGGGGTCCAGTAGGCCGCGTACAGGGGGAAAGCCCCAACCACAGACGTGTAGCCTTGCAGCGTTCCGCCCGCCGAGATCGCCTGGGATGCGGCCCAGAGAGCGGCCTGCTCCGCGTGCCGTGTTTTCAAGGGCACACTGTGCGGTGCCGGCGCGGTCTTTCCTCCTTGAAATCCGACAAGCTGCCGACAAAAGGGGCAATCCAGTGCCGCTAGGCCCTGATAGAGCGATGGCCCTTCGGTCTTGTACCACTCGACGTGACAGTCTGCGACCAATCGATGACAGTTCGGGCATTGTTCGTTGGGGGGCATCGCAGGTCGCCTTGGCCCGTCGCGCTCGTCAACGGTTGATTGTACCGAACGAGTCGAGATCCCGAAAGCGGCGCCGCCATCGGCCAGCGAGGATTGACGGATCCTGATTGTCTTCAGTCGCGGCCGACGCACTCGTGCAGCCGCGTCGTGCCCGCTTATGCCCGCAACTCTAAGCCTCGTGATTACCGCAAGTCGAGCGCTTCTCCATCCGGCATACCGCGACAGCCCTGCCAGCCCGAGCCCAATCGAGACTCAAATGCTTGTTGGCTTAAGCTTCGGAAAACGGATTTGACACCGAATGACATTCAGAAAATATGTGATATTATTATATAGATAAACATACCGATTAGAAAATTGAGCCCGGTCGATACGGCCTCGCAAAGCGTCGTGTGCGGCTTGCCGTGTGCATGTCGAACGGATATCTTGACCAAACGGGACCGCTGGCGATTCTTCGACGTTACCAAGCCGTTCGAGGTGGATGCTATGGAAACGGATAATCTGGATTACAGGGCCAGCATCGAGAGCCTTAGTGACCGTTGCGAGCAGGTTGCGGCCCTGCTTGGTCGATCCCAACGGCATCGGGCTGATACCTTGGCCAGATACGCCACTGGGAAGAGGATTCACGGTCTAGATGAGATCTTCAGCTATCTGATTGAGTCGGAAAAGGCGTTCGCCGAGAGCGAGGGCCTGAAGAAGATCAGCTTCCTCGTTGTTCGTGCCCGCGGTGATCTCGAAATCGGGCTAGAGGCGACCTTGGCAGGCCAACCCAGCGTCGTCGCAGACGCGATGCGGGATATGATGGAGCTGGAACTGCTTCTCAACGACTTCCGCAACGATCCCAAGCTAATCGAGGAATGGCTCACCTGTGAAAACAAGATCAGGAAGAACAAATACTCGCCCGGAGAAATGCGCAAGAGATATGCGGAAAGGATAGGCGTTGATGCGAAAAGCCTGGGGATTTCCAGTTGCTACGAACTTCACAGCCAATTGCTGCATATAACCCCGTTGCAATCGCCGTTAGGAGGCCGTGGAGTTGTTCATGAAATAAGGCAGTTTTCCACTGACCTCTGTTTTGGCGAACTGTTTGACCATAGTCGGCGGACCGTTCATGCGATCTATCGCCTTATCGACGATTCGAGTGCGCCCGATCGGCTGCTAAATCCTGATTCAGGTCTACCCTCCGCAAGCGATGCGTGGATTGCAACCCAGGCAATGCTCGGTTTTGTCATATCGATGCAGCGTGAAGCTGCTCGGCGAACCGGTAGTGAAGAACCGGAAGAGTACGATACGGAGCATCGTAGCCTTCCGGCGACCGTCGGCTACGATCTTTTTAATTCGGCTTTCAAAATGATCGCTGATGACCCGGTGGTTAATGATAATGGCGAACCGGTCCCGCTTGGAGAGCTGCTTTCCGGCGCTATGGCGATAGTGGTCGAGCAAGCGATGGAAGTGACCGAGTCGTGGCTGCCGGGGGACCGCGTAAAAGCAGAAGGCTGAGCCTGTGCTGAATCAATTGCGCTCAACGCCAGGCCATGCTATCCATATCTCATGACCGATAAACCCCGCATCTATTGGGCCCAAGACGTCCGCGAAGAAATCGGCGCAGCCCTCATCACCGCTCAAACTGGGTATTTCCAGCTCTCGAATGGCCCCGACATGGTCCGGCACCATCAATGCGCCCAGCAGGCGCTCGACACTGTGACCGAGGCGATCCGACATGGGAAGGTGCTTGAGCAGCAGGGAATCGTTGAGAGCCGCGGACGCGGGCGGTGAGCAGCCCGAACGCGAAGCTTCTAGCCTGGGCCAAACGCAATCCGGAAGCCGTGACGGCATTATTAGACGGCACAGCAGCGGTTGTGCCAATCCAAGAGCCCCGCACTGGAAGCGTGCTCATGGCACACGCGGGCGTGCCGTCTGGCGGCAGCTTCCGTGTCCTAGAATGCGCCGACCGCGAGCACATGGTGCTTAGGTTAGATAAGATAATCAGGTGAGGTCAGGGGTGACAGTCGCCTTTCCCAACACCTATCCGTACCCGCTCTCTGCACCTGCCGCTCAACAAGAGTAGAGCCATGTCAGGCCACATTCCGTACGGAAGACGACCCGGCGCCTGAGCTTGGCCGGAACCGCAAGGAGCGGCGACGGGCGAAGGCGACCCGGAAGCGGGGCGGTCGCGCAGGCGCTCAACGCCTAATCATCGACATCAGGCACCTGCGGAACCGGAGGTGGCCCCATTTGCGGCGGTCCAATAACAACGCCTTCGACCACTTTTGATGCCTTCAAGTCGAACCAGCCGCACATGCCAAGGCTGTTCTGAAAGTGGAAAATGAGAAATATGGTGCCCCTATCCTTATGGTCTTTGTTTGTATCCAGGCGAAGCCTAAATGATTGGCCACTTCTTACAATTCCCGTATTCGGATTTACGATAGTCCAGTCCGATTGCATGCTTTTGATCGATAGTAGCGTAAAAGGCACGCCGTCGTTGCGAAGATCGATATACCAATTATTTGTGCGAATCGGCATAAATCGATTACCCGGACCCGGCACTTGCCCCATAGACCCTGTCGCTACAAGTATCGGCATCGCCTCCGCAACGCTTTCGGCGAACCTTCCCTGCATTGTTGCCGCGATGCGATTTAGCGACCCAATAGCACTCTGAAAGAGTTCGAGCTGGCCTTCAATGTCTTTTTGCGTCCCATGTATTTGCATGTGATTGAAAAGGTAGCCGCCAATGGCCCAGACTATGGCAAGAAGCGTTCCCATCCCTCCGATGAAATCTCCCCAGTCCCCGAGGCTTGGCGGCCGGTTGTTTCCTCCGTGGAGAACCAGGAATGGCACAGCGACGGCAACGATCAAGATCAGGGCTGTGGCTATCCACAGGATCGATTTCAGGTCGTGGCGATCCAGCATTGGCGATGATCCTTCCTCGGCGATGGAAAATCCACGCGATTGCCTGTGGTGATGAACCGCCCGGCATGCCCGCACATCACCGCGCCGCGAGTGGCATCGCCCGTGCTGAGCAGGAAAGTTTTCAAAGCGACCGTCCTCGGAAATCTGCCCTTGAATATTCCCGCCGCCCAGCGAATACTCAGATATCGGTGTCCGTAAAGCTTCGTATCCCGACCGCTGGTCAGGACGGAGTGGCCGCAAAGCCCAGACATTCGACAGGACGCTAATCCGAAAGGGGCTACCCCATGGGTGACCTGCGCGAAGAAATCGCACGTCTGCGCTCGCTTACGCCCGAGCTTAATGCCGTCACGGATCGGGCCGCCAAGCTCGTCCTCGCGGTCGAACATTTCCTGAACGATGAGTGCCAACTCGGCATCCCCACCTACGTCGAAACGAATGTCGAGTATTCGGACGACGAACGCTACCGCTGCGGGAAACGGCTCGAATACTCGCGCTGGGAAGGCGTTTTCCGGCTGATTGTGTCGGATTTCATCGCGCATCAGCAAGGCGAAATGGAGATCAGCGAGAGGCGCCATGGGTATCCAGCACGCGGGACCGTAAGCTGGCCACGATTGACGCGATACCTGACTTACTGAACAAGATCAGCCAACGGGTCGTGGCGACGATCAGAGACGCTAACGAGAGCTCCGAGCTGGTTGAGTCTTATCTCACGGACCTGGGCATCGGGGAGGGGAAATCGTGATTCTCCTCAAACTTTCGGTGTCGGTTGAGGTCGATGAAAAGCCGGCCCAGACGGTGGTTGCAGTTGCGAAGCCGGCCTGGGCGGTTTTGGTAGGAGTGCGGCGGCGTTCTGAGGGATTGGCTGAGCTAGCTGGGACGTAGTGAGCAGAGAGCGTTGGCCTGCAAGATGGGAACCGGTCGGCCGACGCTTTCTGGCTGATTAATGCGCGACGACGATCGGGCCGCCTCGCGCCGCCTTCCCAAACGAACTCGATCCGCGTTCGGAGCCCGTCAATCTGGAGGCCGGACGGTCTGAATCGCTCCGTCTTGAAACCGCCCCGATTATCGGGTGACAGATTCCCTAGGAGCGTGTCCGAGTATTCGCCCGTGCTCGCCGCTTTGCCCCTTGGTTTCGCTGGGCTTTGGCCTTTTCGGCCTCAGCCCAACCCTCGGCGCGCACTGTCCCCCTCAACACAAGCCGGCGCTGCAGGAGCGGCGCCAAATCTTCAGAAGATTGTGCGTCAAGCAGATCAGTTGCCACTCGGCTGACACCTTCTCCAGTCCTCGCAACAGAAACTTGCGGATTCCCCGCGCGGATTTGATCTGACCGAATACCGGCTCGACGATGTGCTTGCGTGCCGCGTAGAGAGCTTTGCCTGTCGCCGAACGGAGTTTGTGCTGCATCTTCTCCTTCGCACTCGCTTCAGCCGAGGGCGCTGCCGACTCGGGTTCCACCGGAGTTTCGTGGTGCTTCTGGCGACCGACGGCGATGTGCGGGTCCATGCCGATCTTCTCCAACCCTTCGACCGCTTTTTCGCTGAAGTAGCCGGTGTCGGCCGTGTTCGGAATCGGCGTCGGCGTGCCGTCGGCCCCCTTCGGTCGCTCGATCCCTGCCGCGTCCAGGTTGTTCAGGGCCGCTTGCGCCATCGGCACGGCCTGTTGCTTGTCATTGGCCGCGTTCGTCGTTTCCGCCGCCACGATGATCTGGTCCTCGCCATCCACCACCGCTTGAGCGTTGTACGAATAATCGAATCCCTTGTTGCTCTGCTTCATGATCTTCGCTTCGGGGTCGGTGAAGTTCGTTTGCGCCTTGTCCTCGGGGGTGGGGTCGATGGGAGCGGGTTCTTTGCCCCGGCGTTTGCGGCCTTCGGCTTCACGCTTGGCTTGTTCTTCGTCACGGCGGCGTTGTTCTTCTTCCGCCTTGGCGAGGGCCTCCGCTTCCAGTCGCGCTTTCGCCTCGCGGATCTTGGCCAACCGTTCTTCACGTCGCTTCAATTCCGTCGGGCAGTTCGTCGCCACGACGGCTTCCCAGCGCAGCGTCTTGCTCGGCGTCGACTTGCTCGGCTTGCTTCAGCAATTGCTCGATCTCGGCTTTCAGCCGCTCGATTTCCTTGTTCATGTAGCCGTAGCTCATCGCCTTGTGCCGCGAGGCGTTCGCTCCCATCTTCGTCCCGTCGGTGGACAGATTCCCAAGCTTGACCATCCCCATCTCGCCGGCCAGGCGCAGCACCTCGAGGAACAGGGGCCGGAACGCCGCCAAGTGAATCTTGCGAAAATCGCTGATGGTGCGGAAGTCAGGCCGATCGTTGCCGACGATGGCTCGGAAAGCCAGATTGCGTTCGCAGGCGGCCGCGATCTTACGACTGGAGCGGACGCCCACGGAGTAGGCGTAGACCAGGAGTGTCACCATCATGGTGACGTCGAAAGGGGGTTGGCCGCGCATCTCCTGGGCGTAATACTGGTGGAAGGGGGTGAGATCGATCTGCGGGATGAGATCCAGCAGGAAGAACACCAAGTCGTCTTCGGGCAGCGCGTCTCGCGGTGAGATCGAGTCGTGGCAGTTCTGCTGGGCGTCCCAGGCACGGTAGTTCTTGCGTCGATCGTCCATGATCTGGCTCCTGCGCAGCGCAACAAGGTGTTGAAACTATCCAGAACGACCATTGTGCCCAAATCGATACCGTCTGTACAGATTGATCATTCGCGGGTATCGCGGGTTGAGGATTCTCAGACACACTCCTAGGAGAAGGTCGAATTCATAACCGAAGAACACGGCTCGCATTGCGCCGAAGGTCTGGCCGTCCTTCGAGCAATCCACGCCGACGTTAAAAATCTCGTCCGTTGTCCTGATCGGACCGCCGTGTAATCCACCGATCCAATAGAGGCCCAGTCCTGGACGGAACTCCGCGCCGCGGTAGAGGATTTCGAGGTATTCGATGGGCGGCAGCTTGCCTTTCAGCGACAGCTCGTCGGTCTCTTCTGGATGCTAATGGATCACACCGGCATAGAGCGCGCCGAGATGAGCCTTCAGGATCAGTCGTTCCAGGGCGTCGCCGTTCACGGACCATACTTTTTCGGCATGCACCTGGTTTCTGGTCTCGTCATCAATGGCCTTCATGGCTTGGAGCATAGCCAGGCCGGCGTCGTCGTAACCACCAAGGCTGATGTTATGTACGACGCAAAGGATCTTGGGCGCGACATCTTTTCCGTCTATATCCAGCAATCGCGGCGCCGTCGGGCTTACGCCAAACGGCAAATTCCGGGCCAGGACCTGTTTTCCGGAATCCGCTATCAGTTTGAGCATTGCCCTGGATACGTAATGTTCTCCGCTCATCTGCCGGCAGCATCCGCCGAGGGGGCGGGCGTAGCATCTCGGGTTGGCGAAGCCAGGGATGGATTTCGACTTGTCCATTCTTAAGGTTTTCATATAACTGGATTCTGTGAGGCTATCTGCCGAACACTTCTCGGAACCCTTATCCTTTGGTCCTAAGATCAGAGGCGACGAGGCGAGCTTGGGTTCGGATTGTTGGAATAGACCCCGTGGGCGCATGCGTGCATCGTGCGTCAGCCGCTTCGAGGACTCGAATGCTCTGGCCCTCCCCGTGCCAGTGGGACCGCCACGTTACAAGCCTGCCGGCATCGTCCACCCGCAGGAGTCGGCGACGAAGGCCAGAGCATCCCGGAAAACCGCCTGAGATGGATATGAGGCGGATCTTTTGCCTTCAGCTCATCGTTCCATCGCCTGGCACCTTCGACGTTTCGCCGTTCCTGCCTCCACATGCACTCGTGGCGCAGCTCCTGCTCGTAGTGGTCGAGCGCCTCGGCTATGCGGTCCGCCTTGAGTACCGGGTCCTCGAACCCGCCCTCCGGACGGCCGATTTTGATCTCCCGGTTGACCATCAACACGGGACAAAACGGGGGACATAGCGCTTTTACATGTCCTCCTTACGCGGTCGTCCCTGGGGACGCAAGCACGACTCCAGCCCCAGCCGTATCGCCGTCTCCCGAGTCCAGGCGTCCTGGCCATACGGTCGGCCTCGCAACACCGAATGCCGCAACCGTTGAAGATCGCCCCCGAGAGCGGCTCGTTGACGCGCTCCAGCCACTGCTCATCGCGGACCGGCTCTTCGCCGTTCCACAGCAACGGATCGTCGCGCCTCCAACCCGGTAGGCTTGACCACTTCCAGTCCTCGGCTCGCGACACCAACTCGGCCCGCAACGCATTGCGCTCGACATAGCGGAGCACCGTAACGAGATGGTCGTCATCCTGGACGGGAAAGGCCTTGAAGCGCCCCTGCCAGACGTGCCCTGTGGTGCCGTAATGGCGATGGTAGCGCTGGGCGTGCGTCGTGAGCAGCCACTGCATCCAACGTCCCAGGTCGCCATCATGATGGGGCCTCAGTACCAAGTGGAAATGGTTGGGCATGAGGCAATAGCCGAGCAGGTCCACCGGCAAGCGGGCGCGTGCGTCGATCATCGCCTCGACGAAGGCGTCGTAATCGCCGGGCTTATGGAAGACGGCCTCGCGGCGGTTGCCCCGATTGAGGGCGTGATACCACATGCTACCGACCGAGGCGCGAGCGGTTCGCGGCATGCCATCACGATGGTCGACGAGGTGCCTGATTTCAATAAAAGCGTACGTCCCCGGTTTCTCCCCGGTTTCTCCCGCCTTGTCCCCGGTTTCTCCCGCCTGGGCAGCGGTCAGCATGAAATTCTGAACAATCTGTCCGGCCGTTCATAGGCTGGATAGAATCGCAGAATGAACCGTTCCTTCACCGAGCCAGCAACGGTACGAAGGGCAGCATTCGACATCTCGTCGTATCAGAGCGGGCGGACCCGAGGCGAGTCCTGGCGGGTGATTCTCGATTCTGATAGGTTTTTACGGCGATGCGCATTGTGTGTCCGGAGCGAACCCTGGGGTGATTGGGGAATCTGGGTTATTTTGGATAAAGTGTCCGCCTTCCTCGGTCGATACCATTATTATTTCCTGCGCCTTACTGCGAGAGAGCCGTCGCCGTGGCAACGACCGCCCTCCAGCTCGTTGATTTCATCGATGCCGAAGGCGACCCCGTCTACGGCCTGATGCCCATCCACGGCTCCGGCGAGATCGATCGAGTCGACGAAGCCTCAGTTATCCACGACGCCAAATCATTTCAGCATGTTGATTACGTTTTCTTCCGGCGTTTCTCTGACGGAAGGTCGTCACAGGTCGCCGCGTTCATCGTCGATAACAGCAGCGAGAAGTTGAGCGAGGCCGTGCTGGCGAGGTTGCATCACCAGCTATGGTTGCACGCCGCCGCGCCGCTAATGTACGTCTCCTGGCCCAGCAGAATCGACATTCTGAGCCTGCGCGAGGACCGGATTTCTGGATCGACGAGGATACTTCGTATGAGCCGGCTGACCGCATCAATCTGCCGCCGGATGCCCTCGGCGTTGCTGCCCGCATTGATGAGGCCCTAAAGGAACACCTCCACCGCTTCTCGGCCCTCAGGCTCGCGGACGGAACCTTTTGGGACGACCCATCCAACAACGATCTGGCTGATCATGAGGAAGGTGCGCATTATCGCCTGATTCAGGCCATCGTCGAGGCCGACCAGGATCTGGACGGACGCAATAATCCGATCCTACGGCGGCTGCTCGTCCTGACCGTCCTGATCAAATACCTCGAGGATCGTCTGGTTTTTCCCGACGGTTGGTTCACGGGATTCCATCGCGGCGCGAACAACTTCTTCGATGTGTTGGCGTCGGGTGAGCCAGCGAAAGTCCTCAAGCTACTGTCCGCCTTGCAGAAGAAATTCCGCGGCGATCTGTTCTCGTTGCCCGGCGAGGTCTCGCTCGACGCTGATCACCTCGCCAGTTTTGCCACTCTCGTCGAGGCCAAGACACTTCAGCGTCAACGGTTTCTTTGGGAGCAATACTCGTTCCAACACCTGCCCGTCGAGGTCATCAGCCGCATCTACCAGCGATTCGTGAGCGACGGTCACGGGGCTTTCTATACGCCGCCGATCCTCGCCACGATGCTATTGGATCAATGCCTTCCTTACGATCGTCTCAATGGCGATGAGCAGATACTGGACCCTTCATGCGGCTCAGGGATATTCCTCGTCGGCGCTTTCAAACGGTTAGTCAATATCTGGCGGCCCAGCATGGGGGAAAATCGCCCGATGTATCTGCCCTGAAGGGCATTCTCCGCCGCTCGATCTTTGGCATCGAACTCCATCCGGGTGCCGTTGACTTGGCCGCGTTCAGCCTGGCGTTGGCCATCTGCGATGCACTTAAGCCAAAAGTCATCTGGAATGAGTTGCAGTTCGATCCGGTGCTCGGCACCAACCTGCTCGAGGGCGATTTCTTCTCGTTATTCGACGAGGGCGAGCCGTTCCCGCTCTTACATCCGAGGCGATGGCCATCAGCAGAGGGATGGCCGGGCTATTTCGACGTCGTGGTCGGGAACCCGCCGTTCGAATCGTCGTTGACCGATTGTGGCAGGAGGATCGATGCCTTTCTGGCGAAGAGCCGTGGCACGCTGCCCGATCGGCAAGCGGCTTATCTGTTTCTTGAGCAGGCCGCTAAGCTCCTGAAGCCGGCGCGCCTCTGCCTGCTCCAGCCATCGGGCTTTCTCTACAATCGGAAGACAGCGCAATTCCGCAAGCACTTCTTCCGGCAGGTGCATTGCGATGAAATCCTCGACTTCACTTCCATCCGCAACCTCTTCGACGGAGCCGATCCGAAAACGATCACGATCCATGCTCGGGGCAAGCTCGAAGGTCGGCGGGGTTGGATGTACCACCTCACCTTCCGGCGGACCTTCAGCGCCACGCAGCGGATCGGCTTCGAACTCGACCACTATGATCGTCACCGGGTGCCGCAGGAAGCCGCAGAGGGTAACCCATTCATCTGGCGGGCAAATCTGCTGGGAGGCGGACGACTGGCGGAGATGTCGGCGCGGCTCGCCTCGATGCGGACGCTCTTCAAATTCGTGGAATCGAAAGGCTGGGTGTCCGGGGAAGGGTTCATCGTCGGCACCAGCGGTGAACCCGCCGATTACCTGCACGGATTGCCGTTCCTTCCCACGACAGCGCCTGACTTCCGAGGGCATATCAACCTCTGCGATCACCACTGTCGTGGAAACCGAATTCTACCGGCCTGGCCGCGAGGTTCTTTATCAGCCTCCGTTGATGCTCATCAAAGAGAACGCCACACTCCCTGTTGCGTTCTGGACGAAAGGACCACTTGCGTATCACGACAAGATTGTAGGAATCCACGCGCCGCCCAAAGAAGAAGCCGATCTGCGGCGCGTCTTCGACACGTTTGTAGAACGCCATCGCTTGTATCAGTTCTGCTGCCTTCTCAATGGGTCACAGCGCTCGTCGGCAAGGCCACCGCCATCCTGCGGGGCGACATCGCCGACCTGCCATACCCCGAAGACAAGCGCGAACTCGACCTTTCGTTCTGGGAAAAAATCCTTGTCGAAGACGCACTCGATTATATGGCTCCGTTCGTGCGACTAGGTCAGAATTCGGAGGTGCTAGAGCGGCAGGCTCGCACGGATCAGGTGCGTGCTTATGCCGAAGTTTTCTGCAGGATGCTCGGATCGGTCTACCGGAATTTGAAATTCAGCGATTCGATTAATGCGAATGGATTGATCCTCCAGCCGTTCTACTTCGGCGACCGGTCGCGGATCGAGTGGAGCTTGAACGGCCGCAGGAAGCAGCTTGACCAATTGATCTACAAGCAGCAACACGAATCGCTCCGAACCATGCGTGTTGTCCGTCTCTATAACGAAAACGTCATGCTAATCGTGAAGCCCGATCGATTGAGATACTGGATTCGCTCGACTGCGATCCGCGACGCCGACGAAACCCTCCTTGATCTGCGAAGGCAAGGATACTGACGATGGCACACGCGGCCTCGGGGACCCAGTTGGCACCAGGAATCACGAAAACCTGTCGCCGAATACGCTCGTCGATGAGACGCTGGCCTTCGTGCGTCGGGAGCTTTCCGGCTGGCGCGACGACCCCGAGCGGAAGGAGAATCGGCGGAGGAGAAGCTCAACCTCCAGCTCTGCAAGTATCTTAACGTGGCGCGCGGCACGACTTCCCGATGGCCTATTTCAATCACGAGGAGCCGCAGGGTCCTTTCCGGCGGATAGACTTGTCAGTCACCCCCGAATCAGTCATCGTGGCGGGCGCGGCACGCACACCAAATACGAACCTTTCCTCGTGATGGAAGGGAAGCGGCTGCCCGTGCCGGCCAAGGTGCGCGAGCAGGAATACGTCACGGGCGGCGAGAAGATCACCGGCGGTCTCCAACGTTTCAAACTCGGCCTGCATGGCGGCGACCTCGATATCGGGGCAATGATTGCCTACGTGCAGGACGGTGATCTCGCCGGGTGGGTCGATATCATCAATGGGTGGATCAAGGCCCTTCACGGCACCGATTACGCCGAAGGGTGCAAATGGTCGCACGATGAATCGCTCGATTCTTACCGCGCCGATGAAAAGGACCTGACGGCATGCTGCTGGTCGATGGTGAGCAGGACATCGGCATCGACGTCGCAGATTCAGATCCATCATCTGTGGGTCTGCATGCGCAAAGCGGGCGGCAAGAAGAAGGCTAACCCCAAGAGTTGAGCCGCCACCAGGCACACTCACTAGCCAAAACACCTATGCGTCTGGCGAAAAAATGGCGAAAACCGTGGCCATGCGAACCATCAGCGAGTACAACACGAGTTGCGGATTCATTCGACGAAAGCTCTTTCTCAAAGCGGGGTTGCAACACCAACACCGCATGAGCCATACACGACTCTTTGGCAGGCCCATGAGGTTCAGGTTCTACTGACCTAACCATGCTCGTGCAGGTTCAAGTCCTACCTTCGGCATTAAGCGGGCTAAGGGGTTGCGTCAAACCGACGTGACCCCTTACTCTGTGCCATGGGCCGGTTTGGTAGCATTTTGGTAGCATGTTTGCAGTGGCATAGTAGCCGCAGTGATGGCTGTGGCCTGCTCCCCACCGGGAACGACTTGTATCGACCTTGGTAACACATGGCGCAAATCCGCATTACTCCGGTGTTGTTGCCATCGCGGCACGTGGGTGATCGTCGGCCGTTGCATGAATTCCGCCAACTCGCCATCGCACTCCGGCCACAAAAGCAGGTGCCGATGGTTCGGCATCAGCGTGTACGCACAAATCCGCATCGGTGATTCATCAAGCGTTTCCCGCAACACCCGCTCGAATGCTTGGTTGTCCGCCGCTTTCTCCACCGTTCACGCTTTCTACAACAAAGACGAAAAGCCCACGATGAAATGACTTGACGCCGCGAAAGAGATAACCGGTCGCCATCGACTATGACCGGTTTAGTCGCCCTAATCGGTCGCACGCGTGCAGCGGCCTCAGGCTCAGTTGGGTTCGCAGTCCGAGTCGATGACATCGCCGATGGCCTTGATGACGTCTCTCAATCGCGCCGCATCGAGCCGGCCAATTATGCCAGGCCCGATGTCGATCTCTCCCTTCTCCAAGGCATAGATCGCCTCACACTGGGCCACACAATCGCTCGGCATGCCAAACTCACCCGCCTGGAACGGCACACAATTCGGCAGCTTGGAACGGATGGCGAAACGCTTCGTCGTACAAAGGACCGATCACAACATAGTTTCCCTGGTTCAGGCTTTCCCGCGAGACAACAATACCGGGACGACGTCCGGTTGCCAGGTCGACCCAATAAATCTCGCCCGGTTTCATCAGTAGGGATTCTCCTTCGTCCAGGAAGCCGCTGCTCGCCGGCCGAGTTTCGATAAGGCCGCTTTCTCGCGGATCTCGTCGAGCGTTTCTTGGAGGACCGACTCTGTGCTTTCCTGCTGAGCTGCCAGAACGACGACAATGTCCCCACCGAGTTCTGGAACAGAACACGCGGACGGGGTATCCTTGCTTCAAAACGCTGGCTTGTTCGTCGGTCAACTCGATCATGGTCACCTCCTTCGAGGAATGATACCAGATCCGGGGCCGAGAGAGTCAGCCCGGCATGACATCCTGGCAGACGCTGAGGACTTAAAATCCTCTGGGGGGTAACCCCGTGTGGGTTCGATTCCCACCGCCGGTATTGAACTTACGTCGATCAATAAGCGGCTCACGGAAGCCGAAATTGCAGCAGAATTGCAGCGCTCGCAGGGCTGGCATTGGCGTCGCGTTGCTTGGGATTGATACGTCGCTTCCAGGGGACAGTTCACGTATCGAGGCGGTGTCTGTGGCCGGGTCGTCGTCACCGGCGCGACCGCTGGGGGCCTTATCGCAATCTGCGATATGATCTGTTGACCGATCGCATCTTCGCGGTTACCCTGGCTCTGGGCGGCTCCAAGGGCCGCGTGGTACCAAAAGTGTGGGTCATCGCCAAATCACACCTTCGGCGGTTCTGGGAATCCCGGAAGGCCGATTCCGAGGTCGCCCAGAGAGATCTGCTCACTTGGTTCAAGCTGGCTGAAAGTGCCGAGTGGGCCGACTTCGGAGCGCTCAAACAAACCTTTGGATCGGCCGACCAAGTTGGCAATTGCGTCGTCTTTGACGCGGGCAACAACCGCTTCCGACTGATCGGGCGCGTATTCTACGCGGCCGGCAAACTCTACATCCTCCGCGTGATGGATCACGAAGAGTACGATAAGGGGCGCTGGATTGATGACTGTGGGTGCTACGATCCACCGCCGAAAAGTCAGCCAGAATTGAAGAAGTCGTCGTCGAGCGCCAAAATTCCCCGCCGGCGGAAGAGAGGGAGGTGAGCAATGGTGGCTAAGGCTACCACGCGGAGGGTGCCGGATACCTATTTGAAACTCGTGAAGCGATTCCCGCTTATTCATATCCGGGACGAAGCCCACCTGGACGAGGCCATCGAGTTGCTAAGCGACTTGTTGCGTCAGGAGCGGGATCAGGGGACGCAGGAGTACCTGGACGTCCTGACCGATCTGGTCGCCGCCTACGAGGACGAGCATGTTCCGATGCCGGATGTCTCCGAGGCTGATGTACTTCGCGAACTGATGCGGTCCAACCGGCTCAGCCAGATGCAGTTGGCGAAGGCAGTCGGGATGGCGCAGTCCAGCGTCTCGGCCGTCCTGACCGGAGCGCGATCGCTCACCAAGGGGCAGATCCTCAAGCTCGCCAAGTTCTTCGGCATCGCGCCGGCAGCCTTTCTTCCGCGAGATCTCGGTCGCGGCCCCAGGGAACGGGCACCGCGGCGATGATCGCCTCTCTCTGGGGGTGGGCGGCTGCTGATTCGTACCAGCGTTTCGGGCCACAACCCGGAAATGCTCATCGCTCTCCACCGGAAACGACTCGTATCGACCTTCGTACAAATGGCCCAATCCCGCATCGCCCCGGTATTGTTGCCATTGCCGCACATGAGTAATCGCCAGCCGTTGCATGAATTGCGCAACTCGCCATCGCACTCCGGCCACAAAAGCAGGTGCCAATGGTTCGGCATCACCGTGTACGCACAAATCCGCATCGGTGATTCAAGGAGCGTTTCCCGCAACACCTGCTCGAATGCTTGGTAGTCCGCCGCTTTCTCCACCAGTCCCGCTTTCCACAACAAAGACGAAAAGCCCACGGTGAAATGACTTGAAGCCGCGAAAGAGAGAACCGGTCGCGATCGACTACGACCGGTTAGAGTCTTGTTCACGACGCGGGAGGAGATATGACCGGTCCGGTCTCGAACCGATTGCGTCGATCAGACATGTGCCAAATATAAGTCCAATTGCTGTAATGAGATACTGCCAAAACCCGTGCTTAGAACCGGTCGTGTCGATCAGGTCTGTCCCAAATACAAGTCCAATTGCTGTAATGAGATACTGCCGAGCGCCCTACCTCGAACCGGTTGTAGCGATTATGACTGTGTCACACGTAAGTCCAATGGCTATAAGGAGATGATATGTGTGTCACACGTAAGTTTTATCGCACCAAGGACATACGGCCAAAATGCATTCTGCCGCCCTGCGCAAGAGTGTGCGCTCAGCGCGACAAGCCCTCGTCTCGGCCGACGGAGGCCATTGACCGCCAAGTTCAGGGTTTCGTCATCTCACACTCGCCCTGAGTGTTGTTTCGCTCCGCGACAGTACACCGTTGGAATCCGCCACGGACCTCGCGTTCGCTCGCTCGTCGCCTTTCGCCCGCCGAAACGAGCCATCGTAGGCAAGGCGACCGGCAGGAAATAAACCACCAGGGTCGCGCTTGTGGCCATACCAACCCGACGCGCAAGCGAGGGGACCGGCGGGGTCACGCGCCGGCCTCGGCCAGCGTCCCTCGCTTGTGCGTCGGGTTAGTGTGCCGAGGCTCCGCAGTTCCCGTGTCGATGCGATCGCACGGAACCGATCAAACCTTGGGTAAGTTTCCACCCGCCGGTCGCCTAAGCCGAACGCATGAGAAAGTCGCGATTGTAACGCCCGCCCCGATTATGCAGGCGCCGAATCTTAACTCAATGTGGACACTCAACATACGTTAGATTGTTAAACTTTGCCGATTATGCAGGCGCCAATTCGTAATATGATGGTGCTTCAAGAGATACGACAAAACGTCCGAACGTGCCGGCTATGCGGGCGCCCAGGTGGAAGTTGATGATCTGCATAGGGTTAGAGCGATTCTTCGAACTTCCGATTATTCAGGCGCCCAAGCGGAACTCGAAGCTGCATTGCGAGATGTGGACGAATCCCTTTTTCTCGGCGCCTGTTGGGCGCGGGGTCCCGAGTGCGAGGCGCTTCACGAGGCTTTGACGAGCGACACGCCCGTTTCCTGTGATGGGTAAGGCGACCGGCAGGAAATAAACGACCAGGGCGGCGCTTGTGGCCATACCAACCGGACGCGCAAGCGAGGGGACCGGCGGTGTCACGCGCCGGCCTTGGCCAGCGTCCCTCGCTTGCGCGTTGTGTTAGTGTGGCCGGGCTCCACAGTCCCGGTATCGATGCGATCGCTCGGAAGCGATTGATCCTTGGGTAAGTTTCCACCCGCCGGTCGCCCAAAGCTGACACGGCGCATCTGAACCGGCTCGTCTTCTCGACCGACGCAGGTGACAAAGGGGCTCCGTCCCGTCGCCTCGGCCGCGTGGAACACGGCAACCGGGCTGGTCCCAGACGCGATCACGGCGCCATCGGCAAAGCCGATCCACTGGCCTTGGTACTCACTGAGGAGTTGGTCGCGGACAGCCCAATACACCGCCTCGTTCTTGCGCCAGTCGGGATCGATTTGTTGAGCGATTTGGGGGGGGTAGTGCGTCAGCCAGGCTTTTCATCGTTTACCTTGGGTGCATCGCTGGGGCTGTTGTCATTCGAACCTGGACCAAGCGATCTCTTTATCCAATGTACCCCAGCCCACTGAGTCGATCACGGATAATGGTTTCTTCATCGGGGGCGTAACCGGGTTCTCCGGTGGGCGGTAGACTCCCGCCTGATACGAGCGACCGGCCTTGCATTGTGGGGGGGATCTCGTATCCTCCCAGATCCAGCAGCGTCGGCGCAATGTCCAGCAGGTGGGCGCCGGTCACTTCGCCGTGCAAGGGGCTATTCGAGGCGGCCAGGATGAACGAGCCGAACTGGGCGTGGTTGCAGTCGTCGGGCCCGGTGTCGTTTTCGAGGATGTGGATGCTTGAATAACCCACGCCGCCGATCGACCGCCAGGAGAGCCCGCCAAAATGGACGATCAGGTCCGGAGCCACGTTGCGGACCTTGTGGTAGATCTCCTCAGGCTTGAAGACCAAGGTGCCCAGCGGCTTGTCGTGGGCGTCGGCCGTTGCCTCGAATTTCGCTTTGATCTGGTTGCGGAACGGCTCGTAGTCGGCCGGCTCGATCGTGCCTTGGGGTTCCCGGCCCTTGACGTTGAAGAAGACGCGGGCATAGTAACCCCCTTCGCTCCAGACCTTGGTTTTTTGCCAGTCGACGTCGAGCTTGGCGAATGGGGTCACCTGCGTGGGGTAGCTCTTGAGCACCAACAGCCCTTCGCGCACCAGCCACTCGTTGACGCAGAAGCCGCCGTCAAGCCGCTGCGCGCCGTGGTCGGAAACCACCAGCACGATCGTGTCGTCGCTCAAGAGCTCCAGGACCGTGCCGATCTCTTCGTCGACCTGGCGGTAATAGTCGTGAATCGTGTCGCCGAAGGGACTATCGGGCTCGTGCAGGACGTGTAGGGGGTCGTGATACTTCCAGAACCCGTGGTGGACCCGGTCCAGCCCGATGTCGACGAAGTGGAAATAGTCCCACTCCTTATTCTTGATCAAATGCCGCACGACCTGGAACTGGGTGCGGCTCATGGCGAAGATCTGGTCGCGGAGCCAGGCCTTGTCATCGGTGCGAAATCCCTGCACGTCGACCGGATAGTGGCCGACCAGTTGGCGGATCTCCTCGGACAGCTCGGGAGGGGAAGTGAAAACATCCTTGTCTGTATCGGGTGTCAGGAAACAGCTCACGGATATTCCGTTGATCCGGCGGGGGGGGTAGCCGGGGGGAACGCCGACGATGATCGAGCGTTTTCCCTCGCGGGCGAGATGGTCCCAGATGGCCGGCTCGGTGATCGATCGCGCGGTGGCGATTCCCAGGCCTTCGTACGAGTGGTCGACACGATTCCGGAACCCGTACACGCCGAGCGAGCCGGGATCCTGGCTGGTCGTCATGCACATCCAGGCGGGGACGGTGATCGGCGGGATGACGCTCTCGAGCCGGCCGTAAGCACCCACTTCCATGAGGCGCCGAATGTTCGGCAAGTCCTCGAAGCCGAACAGCAGCTCCGGGGCCGCGCAGTCGAGACCCAGCACAAGGATCTTCATGGTAACAGCGACTCTCCTTCCATTGCCGGGCCCTTTGGGGACGCCCAGGGCGGCCAGGATCGTGGGAGCCAGATCGAGCAGCCGCGCCCCGTTCCGCCGGAACGCTTGGTTCATGAACAAGATGCCGGGAACTTGATCGGGATCGACGATGTGATCGCCACTCCACTTCTTGACGTTGTCTTCGATCTGGCCATCGCCGATCCCTCCCATCGAGGAGGACCATGAAACGCGGTATCCCGCCGCGTAATCGACCACGATGTCGGGTGCTTCCGTCACGTAGGGACCGCTATACACCGCCTCGCGCGGCTGCGCGCGGCGGATGGCCACAGCACCCTGGCGCTCGACGTCGACCAGGCCGGTCAACCCTCCGGCCAGCGCGGCCTTCACCGCCTCGGCCTCGTCAGGCGGGACGATCCCCTGCTCCTCTCGACCCTTCATGTTCAAGTAGATCCCGCTCAGTCCCAGAGCATAGGCCCGCGTCCGTCCCCAGTCGACCTGCCGGAGCAGGTCGCCGGCGGCCTCACCGGGTTTGATGCCTTCCTTCAGCGCCAGGAATCCATTGTCATAAAGCCAAGTGTTTAAATGCACGCCGCGCCGGAAACTCGTGAAGCCATGATCGGAAAGCGCGATGAAGAGTGTATCGTCGCCGGCGAACTCGAGTGCCTTGCCGACGATGGCGTCGCAGCGGCGGTAACAGTCGTCGATGACCTGGGCGAACTCGGCGTCGGGAGCCACGCCGCGGTTGGCCGGGTGATCGGGCTCGCCGAATCGCCAGAACAGGTGCTGGACGCGGTCGGGCGTGTCGAACAGGCAGTAGAACAGCCCTTCGTCGAACGATTCGAGGGCGTCCAGCATCATCGCCTCGCGCTCGTTCCAGGCGATCGCGCACTGGTCGAGATATGACTGTTCGGAGATCCGTTCGTTGTTCAAGCCCGTATGGTCTTCGACCATGCCGGTCGTGTAATAAAGACCGATCCGATCGGCCAGCTCCCCGGCAAACTCAAGTGGCTCGCTGATCGGGAAGGGAGGCGAGTGGGGGTCGAAGTTGACCGGCGAGGCATACAAGGCAAGCTCCGGCTCACCTTGGATCAGAGTGAACCGCACCATTCCGCGTACCGATTGAAGCAGCCCGATCTTGAACTTGACCCGCAGCCAGTCACTCCAGCATCCTTGGCGGATTTCGAGCTCCCTGGGCGTTCCATCAGACTGGAGCGTGACCCGCCTGCCCTTGGGATCGACCCGGAGCGTGACGTCCACACGCAGGTCGCTCCCATCCTTGGGGCTGCGCGGACCGATCAGATGGGTCGAGAACACACGATCGCCGACCGGCTGAGGATGAACCACGTTCTCGCTCTCACGTGGCTTGACGTCGGCGACGGTCGTGTAGAACGTGGAGGTTCCCAGGCCGCCGCGCACGTCGGGGACGCCCATGCCCGAAAGCATCTGGCCACGAAACGAATCGGGCGGATAGGTACATGGACAGCGCAGCACCGTCGAGTGCACACCGGCCGCCGCCAGGATCTCCCAGACCGGCTTGCCGCGCCTGAGGTTGACGGCCTTGGGGGGCAGAAAAATGTTCTTCTGCTCGTACCGGTTCAGGGCCAGCTCGGGCAGATAGCTCTTGGGGTTGCGGCGGAGGAAGTCGAAGATCCCGTGTCCGCCGGGATTGGTCCCGGTCGCGAACGTGGACCAGGCCACCGGCGTCTGGGCGGGTCGCGTGGTGGCGACGCGGGCGAACCCCCCCTGCTCCGCCAGCCGTGCCAGGTTGGGCAATTGGCCGGCCTCGAGCAGCCGCGAAACGATGCCGGGGTCCAGCCCATCCAGACCAATGACGATGACCTTTTTGATGGCTCCATCCTCTCTCAAGGCTGAAGGCTAAAGGATGAAAAGGGAGGAAGGCATATCCGGTTCATCCTTCATCCTTTCCGCTCAGCGTCTCCGAATGATTTCAACGGCCCTTCACCAGGCGAGAATGCGGATCGGGAGACGGAGCTCACTCCTGCAAATCCTGGAGGAGCCGGCTCTGTCCGGCGACCGCTCACTAGCCGTCTCTCGGGTCGTTGAATTATTTTGGTTTCGACCCCGGCCAGACGCGGCGGACTATGCCACGGCCGAACATGAAGATACTGCGGCCGAACATCATGACAACGCCCGTCACAGCGGCCACTATCGACGCCACGGGCATCATCGTCTCGGGGCCAATATAAGCGAAAAGCATGCGGGACCCTCTTTGATCACAAAGGTGCACAGAACGAAGCTTGATCCTTGATCCAAACGCAAGCTTTATCCTCACAAAAAACGACGGCCAATTACAGAGCAGCCTGCCGGTCACGTCCAAAATGTGAGGACGGCCGATCGATTTCCCCGTGCGTCCTGGCGGTTCATTCAGCCACGGCATCAGCACCAAGGAAGCCGGGTCGAACGCCCGTCGCGTCGGTCAGAATAGCATAAACAGACGGGTGCGGCATGGGTTCATTCTCGCAACCCATGCCGCACCCGTTGTTTTCCGACGGTAGCCAGTTGAAGTGTGGAGACGCTGCCGATCTTCGTTAAACCGTGGGCAAGCCTGACCGGTTAATTGACCTGGACGGCCGGGTGTCGCGCGAGCTCGATCCTGCTCTCCTTCGGTTTCGGTTCGCTCTTCAGGTCCTTGAGTTCCTTGAGGAGTTGGTTCATTTTCTCTTCGAGGTTCTCAAGTCGCCTTGTCGCTGTCGGTTTGCCGGTGGGCCGCGTCGACCAGCCGGGTCAGGTCGCACGGGCGGCGAGGTTCGCCGGCCGCCAGGCGTCGCCGGGCGGGCTGGCGTCCGGGGAGCAGCCGGCGGGACCGGGGGTTTGGGCGCAGCCGGCTCCGCGGGAGGGGCCGGCTCCGCACGAGGAGCCGGCTTCGCACGAGGGGCAACCCGGTGCTCGTGGAGGAGCGGCTGGCCGTCTCGCGGCTGGGCTTCGACGCGATTCGCGCCGTTGCAGCGCTTCAAGCCGGTTGGTCGCTCTGCGCAACTGCCTGCTCCAGCTCGCGGATCTCCCTCCGCGCACTCTCCAGCTCTTGCCGATTCGGGCTGTCCGTCATCGTCCTCGGCGTCACCTTTATCTTTATCGGCCTCGCCCTTCTCTTGGTCTCGCTTTGACCGAGCCTGTTCCGCCAGGTCGCGAGCTCGGTCCCGCAATGCTTCGGCCCGATCCCGCGCCGCCCCGCGGATTTCCTCGCGAGCGCGTTCCATTGCCTCACGCGCATCTTTGCGGGAGCGTTCGATTGCCTCACGCACTTCCTTGTCGACCGGACCACCGCTCTCGAACGCCTTGCGCAGCTCCTGTTGCGACCGATCGAGTGCCTTGGCGAGATCCTCTCGCCGACAACCCCTCCTTTTCGAGCGACTTGTGGATTTCACCCACGGCCTTCTCGAGCGACTTGCGGACCTCTTCGGTCGCTGGCCCGATCTCCTTGCTGAGCTTGGCGATCAGGTCTTTCAACTGCGATTCCAATCCCTCGGCGACGTCGCGGTCCTTCTCCGTCTTGGGCGTCGTCGTCCTTGTCGTCATCCGTGGTCAGCAGGGCGAGAAGCTCGTTCAGTTTCGCGAGAGCGTCGAGCGACTTCTGGTCACGGGGTTGGTTCGGACCTGTCGTCGCTTTGTTTTCTGGTCGTTGTTTTGGGCCCAGCTTGGGGCCAGGGGCAGAAGCAGGGCGGCCAGGCCCAGCACGGCGAGCCGGCCGGCCCAGGAGAGGCCTTTGGGAGTTTTGGCACGTATGATCATTCGCAACCTCCTTTTCAAACAGGAAACATGCCCGTTACCGCTGGTGGCCGACGCCGCGGCCGGGGCGGTGCGGGCGCCCGAAACGAATTCCAGAGCCGCCAAGAGCGCGGTCGCGTAGGTTTTGGCTCCCCGAGGCATCGCCCAGACGACCCAGGCGTCGCAGCACTGTTCCTCGGCCTCGCGCAACCCGCGGCGGATCCACCAGGCGGCCGGGTGCCACCAGTACAGACCGGCCACGATCAACTCGAGCCAGCGCACCCAGTGGTCGCGCCGCTTCAGGTGCGCCAGCTCGTGAAGAAGAAGCGACGTCCGCTCGTCCGGGCTCATGACCGACCAGAGTTCCGTCGGCAACAAGAGCCGCGGCCGGCCCCCGATCGCCCAGAGCATCGGTGGCACCCGGCCCGGCACCAGGCAAACCGTCGGACAACGGCCCAGGCCCAGACGCTCGGCCAGCTCGTCAGTCCGGGCTTGCCACTCACCGGACATCGGCCGCACGTCCCGCAGCAGGCGCTGAAACCGGACGATCCGCACCGTAGCCAGCGTCCACCAGGCGATCGCACCGGTGAGAACCAGGGCCAGGACGAGATGCTCCCACTTCCAGGCCACAAGTGTCACCAAAGAGAATGCTTCGGTCTTGATGGGGTGGGTCGACCACAGTGCGTCTCGCCGGCATCTCGCCACGATATCAAGGGGCGCTTCGGCCGGCTCGGCCAGACCCACGTCGTTGGTTGGTTCGGTGAACGGGAGACCCGCCAAGATGGTCTTGCTCGTCGGTTGGCTCGGTCGAGCCCGGTGTCTCGGCTGGCAGTCACACCTGCCTTTCATGGCGATCGGTATCGGCACCGACAACGACACGACCGGCGGGGTGACCAGCTTGAGCATGACGACCAGCCAGAGACTATGGATTAATGCGGGACGGCGGCAAGTCCGGCCCAGGCCCGCCACGACCACCGCCAGGATGGTCGCGGCCATCGCGTTGCTCAACATGGCATGTACGAGCGATTCCATGAAAGGAGAGCTCCCGGTGTTCATGGTCGTCGTCAGCGGGCAGCGCCCCCTCGTTCGCCGCCGGGCGAGCGAGGGCGAGACGTCCGCGATCGATCCTGGTAACGAGTTCACCACGGAGTCCGTGCCATGGTTCGATCTCCCCACTGTCGATATCCGGCTCGGCCTCGTCGATGATCGCCCGAAGCGTCAGGCGGTCCTCGTCGGTCAAGTTCTGGGTTCGCGCCAGATGAGTCAAGAGCGGCGTGAGCGAGCCGTCGCACAGCGTCTCGGCCAAGCAACGGAGCCGGCGGCCGATCAGCTCGTCGCGGTCCAGCACCGCCTCGAAAACGTGGACATAAAGCGATCGATCCCGGCGGACGTAACCCTTGGCCTCCATCCGATCGAGCAGCTTCTGGATCGTCGCATACTGGGCCGCCCCGCCGCCGGGATACAAGACGTCGGTCAATTGCCGGATCGTGGCCGGTCCCACGATCCCACAAGAATCGCAAGACGACCAACTCCGTCTCCGTGATGTCCTGGGCCGGTCGCCCCATGATCGTCTCCCGCTGGCTTGCAGTCGTTTTGTCTGAACTTTCAGTCGTTTTGTCTGAGTTCAGGATAGGAGGGTGTTCGCGGTTGTCAAGGGGGTTCAAATTGACCGGTCCGCTTCGTGTGTGGAAGGATGAGTTTGCCGGCGCCGGCAAACAGGTTGGTGCAGCTATCTTTTTGTGAACGAGTCGTGCAGAATATTGACGGCGCTGGCAAAATGGTATTCAAGCCGTTCAGAGTGGCTGAAAGCAGACCAAGACTTCAATTGGCTCGGGTGTCGTCTCGCCATCCCTATGACCGATGTAAGCGAAAGGTTTCTCGCCATGACTCGCCAAGCCATCCTTGCCCGCCTGAACGCCGAAGCCCCCGGCTTGCGAAAGAAGTACGGGGTCAAGTCGCTGGCCGTGTTCGGCTCGATGGCTCGGGGCGACGACCACGAGGAGAGTGACGTGGATGTCCTTGTCAGGTTCGAGGGCAAGGCCACCTTAGGCGCTTCATGGGCCTGAAGCTCGACCTGGAAGACCTGTTTGGAAGATCGCGTGGACCTCCTCACCCCGAAGTGCCTGGGGCCCGAGATGGAAGTGGAGATCGAAAAGGAGGCCATCCTTGTCCCGTAAGCCCGAGCAACGGATCGACGATATCATACTCTGCTGTGAGAAGATCCTCCGGTTCACGTCGGGGATGAACCGCGAACAGTTGGCCGAGCAGGAACTCGTCATGGATGCGGTCTTGCGAAACATTACGATCATCGGGGAAGCGACCAAGCACCTGGCCGGACGATGTGCGAACTCGAATGCCGGGTATCGAGTGGAAAGAGATCGCCGGGATGCGGGACTGGATCTCGCCACGTATACCATCGGGTCGATCCTCAAATCGTTTGGACGTGGTCGACAAACAAGTCCCCGCACTCCTGCGGACGCTCCAAGCCTTCAAGGACGAGATATCAGCCGTGAGTGGGAAAACCCAGTTCGAGCTCACCGGGATAGGCAAGGACAACCACCCCCGACTCGGACCCAACTATTTCAAATGGGTCTCGAACCAACGCAACATAACGCCGATAAGCGTGGGCCATGGTACGAATTCGACGATGGCTCGGATTCGCGAAGCTCAGTTGAGAGTTCATGAATATGTCAAGTTTCCTCGGCTCGCGGTTCCTCGGCGGCGGATCTGGAGCCGGGTGATCGATTCGAAGTCGTACCGATCGGCTCGACCAGCCGGCTGAGCCTTCCCCAGGTCCTGGGGCCGGATGGGTTCGCGATCGAACAGATCGAGGACGTCTCGGGTCGCCCGCTGGAGTCGGCGCTCGACCCCGCGGGGAATTCGCTCATCGTGCCCAAGCTGGCCGAGGTCGTCGCCGGTCCCGCCGCCGCTTTGTGGCTGGAGTATCGCCAGCCGGGCCGGTTCCGACTGATCGTCGATGCGGGAACATCGCCCTCCGGCCAACGGTGAGGTGGTCACGGAACAGGGCGTTCCCGATTGTCTTCGACCCGCATGACTGGTCGGTGGTCCAGGAGGCGAGCGAGTCGCCGGCTGGTCTCGAGGCATTCGACCTGGCGCTGCAAGCGGCTCGGCTGGCCACCCATGCCGGGTTCGACCGGCTCATCTCGCTTCCCTTGGTCCGCGACATCGAGCTGCTCGAGCACCAGATCCGCACGGCCAAGACCGTCCTGCGGCGGTTCCGCGGCCGGGCCATGCTGTGCGATGAAGTCGGCCTGGGCAAGACGATCGAGGCCGGGCTCGTCCTGTCGGAATTGATGATCCGGGGACTGGCCCGGTCGGTCCTGGTCCTGGTGCCGCCGTCGTTGATCGAGCAGTGGCAAGGGGAAATGCGGCGCAAGTTCTCGATCGAGCTGATCAGCCACGACGATCCCGCGTTCCGCGAGCGCGGGCCGGACGCCTGGAGCGAGTTTGACCGCGTGATCGCCTCGATCCACACCGCCAAGCGCGAGCCGCACCGATCGTCGATCCTGGCGCGGCGGTGGGACATCGTCATCGTGGACGAGGCGCATCACCTTCGCAATCGCAACACCCAGGCCTGGAAATTCGCCAGCGAAATCCAGAAGCAATTCATCCTCCTGCTGACGGCGACCCCCGTGCAGAACAACCTCGAGGAGCTGTTCAACCTGGTCACGCTCCTGGAGCCGGGCCTCTTGAGCACCGCGCGGCAGTTCCAGCGGCACTTCGTCGACAAGCGCGACAAGCTGACGCCGCGCAACGTGGACGAGCTGCACGGCCTGCTGGCGGAGGTGATGATCCGCAACCGCCGGAGCACGGTGGGCTTGCAGTTCACGCGGCGGTGGGCGAAGACCGAATAGCCTGTCGCTCTCGCCGCCGGAGCATTCCCTCTACCAGGACGTGACCGAGTTCGTGCGCGGCCATCTTCGTGCGGCCAGGCCAGCAGAAGGAGAAGCAAAGACAAGGGAAAGAGCGGCACGGCCTTGAACCGCATGGCGCTCTTGAGCCTTCAGATGGCGATGGGCAGCTCCAGCCAGGCGGCGGCCGGGACGCTTCGGAAGATCGCCGAGCAGCCCAAACTGCCGGCGAGCGATCGGACGCGGCTCGTCGACCTGGCCGACCGTGCCCTGGCGCAGCACGAGAACACCAAGGTCGACCGGCTCCTCGGCCTGCTCGACGAGTTCGACGACAAGATGGTCATCTTCACCCAGTTCCGGGCCACCCAGGAACTGCTCGAGCGCCGGCTCAAGGAGGCCGGGCACGACGTCGCGGTGTTCCACGGCGGGCTGTCGCGGCTGGAGAAAGAGGCGGCCATCGAGCGGTTCCGCGGGCCGGCCCGGCTCCTGCTCTGCACCGAGGCCGGCAGCGAGGGCCGCAACCTCCAGTTCGCCCACGCCGTCTGCAACTTCGACCTGCCCTGGAACCCGATGAAGATCGAGCAGCGGATCGGCCGGCTCAGCCGGATCGGCCAGACTCACGACGTCCACGTCTTCAACCTGGTCGCCGCCGACACCGTCGAGGCCGCCGTGCTCCACCTCCTCGAGGCCAAGCTGAACATGTTCGAGCTGGTCATCGGCGAGGTCGACATGATCCTGGGCAACCTCGACGACGAGCGCGAGTTCCAGGATGTGGTCGCCGACCTCTGGGCCGAGTCGAGCCGACCACGACGACTTCGCCCGCCGCATCGACGACCTGGGCGATCGGCTGCTCGAGGCCAAGCGAGCCTACTTCGAGCAGCGCGCCTCGACGACAAGCTCTTCGGCAACCGGTTCGCGCCCGATCAATGAGCCGGTGGTGCGTCCAAGGAGTACACGAATCCATGAACACTCGATGAAAACGTCAACGGAGTCTTCCCACTCACCGCTTGAGGAGTTTCTCCGGGATTACGCGGAGGTTGCCGGCGGCCTGTGGGACGAGATCGAGCCGCAGGTCTACGACCTGATGCTGCCGGGTCGAGGACGCCGCTCGACGAGCCGGAGATCGTGCGCCTGGCCTTCGATCCCGAGGCGATCCCCGAGCATCCCGGCGCGCAGCTTGCCAGTTACGGGACGCCGCTGGTCGATCGCCTGCTGGCCGATGCCGTGAATCGGGGCCGGCACCTCGTGCTGTACATGGTCGGCTTGAACCTCGCGCCGCAGGGTCTGGAGGATCAGCCTCGCCGCGCGGTCACGCTGCCGTCGGGATTCGAGCTGAAGCTCGAGCAATCGCGGCCCCTGCATTTTCCCCAGGCGGTTTTCTGGTTCGAGGCGACGTTCGTGAGCGACCAGAAGGAGCAAGACCTCTTGACCGTGGCGATCGACGTGCACCACGGCCGCCAGGTGCGCCATCTGGACCGCCTGCTCGACCGCTGCGCACCTGGCCGAGAAACCCTGGTCACCGCTGGCCGAAGCGCCGCACCCGGGCCTGGCTACGGCCTACCCGATCGCCCGCGACCGCGTGGTTCGGACGCTCTCGGCGCTGGCCAACACCTATCACCGCGAGCTGCACGAGCGGCTGGACCGCCAGCTCGAGCGCATCGGCCGCTATTACGGCGACCTTCGCGCCGAGGTGGAAGAACAGGCCCAGAAGGCCCGGAACCGGGACGACGACCCCGCGAAGTTCACCGCGCGGCTCGAGGCCCTGACGCGCGAGGAAGAGTTACGCAAGCGCCGAGCTGCGGCGGAAGAGCCAGTTGAAGGTCCACCTGCGGCTGCTCAATCTGCTGGTGATCCATCAGCCCAAGCTGCTGCTGCACACGGCCGTGGCTCTCGGCGGGATCGGTCATCGGCCGGCTGGAGTGGGTGTGGGACCCGCTGGTCGAAGGCCATCGAAGCCGCCGTCTGCCCCGAGTGCCGCCATCCGACGTTCGAGTTCGGCGTCACCCGCCAGGGCCGGCTCGTCTGCCCGGCCTGCGCGGCGGCACCGAGACCGCTCGCCCAGCCCGCGCGGCGGTAGGCCCTGAAGCACGGTGGAAGAGATGGACTCGGTCGTTTCCGGTCAGGCGAGCAGCTCCTTGACGACCCGTCCGTGGACGTCGGTCAGGCGGAAGTCGCGGCCGGCGTAGCGGTAGGTGAGCTTTTCGTGGTCGAAGCCCAGCAGGTGCAGCATCGTGGCGTGGAGGTCGTGGACGTGGACCCTGTCCTCGACGGCGGCGAAGCCGAGCTCGTCGGTGGCGCCGTGGACGTAACCGCCGCGGACGCCGCCGCCGGCCAGCCACATCGAGAAGCCGTAATGGTTGTGATCGCGGCCGGAGAGCGCCGGCAGCTCGGCCACGGGCGTCCGGCCGAACTCGCCGCCCCAGACCACCAGCACCTGGTCGAACAGCCCGCGCTGCTTCAGGTCGGTGAGGAAAGCGGCGATGGCCTGGTCCCACTCGTCGGCGAGCTGGCGGTGGTGGGTCTTGATGTTTTCGTGGTCGTCCCAGGGCTGGCCCGCGCCGCTCCAGACCTGGATGAAGCGCACGCCCCGCTCGAGCAAGCCGGCGGGTGATCAAGAGCTGCCGGGCCTGGGTGCCCGGGCCATATTGCTCGCGGATGAAAGCGGGCTCCCGGCTGATGTCGAACGCCTCCGCCGCCTCGGCCTGCATGCGATACGCCAGCTCGAACGACTGGATCCGCGCCTCGAGCGCCGGGTCGTGCTGCGCGGCTCGCGGCGTGCCGTTCGTTGAGCCGGCGCACCAGGTCGAGCTGTCTCCGCTGCTCGCTCGGGAGTGGCCGCGTCGTTGCGGATGTTCTCGATCAGCTTGTCGATCTCGGTGTGCCGGGTGTCGATGTAGGTCCCCTGGTAGGCGCCGGGCAGGAAGGCGGACCGCCAGTTCTGGGTTGCCACGATCGGATAGCCGCCCGGACACATGGCGATGAAGCCCGGCAGGTTCTGGTTCTCCGAGCCCGAGCCCGTAGGTGACCCACGACCCCATGCTGGGGCGCTGCAAGCGGCCGTCGCCGCAGTTCATCAGCATGAGCGACGGCTCATGGTTGGGCACGTCGGCGTACATCGAGCGGATGATGCACATGTCGTCGATGTGCCGCTCGGCCGTGCGGGCGAAGAGCTCGCTGACCTCGATGCCGCTCTGGCCGTACTTCTTGAACGCGAACGGAGAGCCCAGGGCCGCGCCGGTCTTGCGCTCGGTGCGGAGGGTCGGCCCGGGAAGCGGCTTGCCGTGGTACTTCGCCAGCAACGGCTTGGGATCAAAGGTGTCGACCTGCGACGGTCCACCGTTCATGAACAGGTGGACGACCTGCTTGGCTCTCGCGGGGAAATGCGGAGACTTCGCCGCCAGCGGGCCAAGCGGCCCGATCGATTCGGCCCTCGCCGTGGGAGTCAGGCCCAGCACGTTGTCGTCGGCCAGGATCCCCGCCAGCCCGATCAAGCCAAACCCCATGCCGCAGCGCCCCAGCAGCTCGCGGCGGTTGAACGCGAGATTCGGATCGTGCCGGCATGACGAGTCGTCCGACATGGCTGACCTCATTCTGCTTGGCTTCCCTTCCGCAGCCCGGCGGCGCGGAGGCACTTTTCGACCCAGGCGGCCGCCTTTCGTGATAGCGGATGTTGGGGAGAGCGAGAGTAGTCAATCTAATAATCATAAGTACATAGATCATATACATTCGATAAAGCGAGTTGAAGATCGAGCGTGCACGTCAGGATCACCGGGCAACAGGGGCACAGGCACGACTGGGCAGTGATTGATCGAACTCGATGGGCCAGACATCGGTGACCGGCCGCGTTTCTGACCGGCTCAGGAAAACGAAGTAGGGCGCCTTGGGCAAAGTCTCTCGCATCGGAACTCGGCGTCCTTGACGAAGCAGATCGATTTCCAATAAGTGTGCCGTGCTCGATCAACACGCGGTTGCGCTTGGTGCGATATTCTTCATATCCGTCGCCCCGCTTGTTGGTCGGCGAGAGCACTTCGATCGAGGTGACCAGGCGATGTTCCGGCCGGTCTCGGATTTCCACGGAGAAATGAAGAATCGGATTCCGGCACCGAGCCACGTGGTCAAGAGCTGATGGGAGTTCCGTCAAGGTGCCTTGTCGCCTCGCCGCATGATGCGATCGAACTTGGGTTCAACTCACGCGCAATGTCGGGATAGAGAGATTGTCTGGTCGAATCGTCGCTAGGGATCCATTCCGGGAATCTCGGTGACAAGACCGACTCGGTCATACACGCCACAGGTAACGCGGTCCGAAGTCTTCGGGCTTAACTGCCGCGCAGATCTTCCGCACAGAGTTGACTGTGGAAATTCATCCAGGTCGATCCTTCGAGATACGGGTCCATTCCGCGGGAACGGGCGATGGCATGCGTCGATTCAGGCTCCTCGCGGTCGGCACGGGGACTTCGGGCAGCAGGTGATCTTGACTGATCGGCCAGATCTCGGACAAGAGCCGTTGGTCGACGCGGCTAAGGAAGACGAAGTGGGGAACCGAGGGGAGCTTCCCTCGCATCGGGACACGGCGTCCCTTCCGCAACAAGTCGACCTCGATCAAATGGGTGGTACTCCGCAGGATTCGATCGCGCCTGTCGAGATACTCAGTATACCCATCTCCGCGCTTGTTGGTCGGAGAAAGGATCTCGATCACCGTGACGAGCTGTCGTTGTTCGATGTCACGAATCTCAACCGTAACATGAGGGATCGGGTCGATGAGCGTTGCCATGCGAAGGGGAGCACGATCGTCCCAGCGATGCCGGACCCTCTTCGTCTCCCGTTTGGTCACGGCGATGTCCGGGTAAATCTCCCCGATGACGATTTCCGATTCCTCGGGCGTCTCCATGACGAAGCGGCGAGTTGTCAAGGCAACGTAGCGAGTACTCAGCCGTCGGTTTAACTGTCGAGCGATCTCCACCGCCAGCGCGGTGTGGACGCTCGTCCACAGCGATCCTTCCAGATACGGGTCCATTCCCGGGAACGGCGACGGCATGATGATTCAGGCTCCTTGGCGGCTCAAACCCGCAGGAAGATCTTGTTGCGGTACAGATGGAGCAAGAACAGCCACTCGATCGCGAGGGTGGCGATTGGCAGGATCAGGGGCCTCGTACTCGACTCCCCCGAATTTCGGGCGATGCCGCCGAAGAAGAACCGAGCGATCTGGTCGAAGGGGATAATCCGCGACGCGACGTAGATCGTGATTGCGTTGACGCCGATGACGACGAAGAAGAACGCCCAGGCGCGGAACTTGAGCACGTCGATGATCGTGTAGAAAAGCGCCAGCAAGAGCAGGCTCCAGCCGCCCGCGATCAGGACGTACGAGCTGGTCCAGAGGATCTTGATGATGGGAAAGACCTGTCCCCAGAGCGTGCCCAGGCCCAGGCAGGCCAGGCCCGCCAACACCAGACCAAGGGCCTTCATCCAGCCGCCACGGCTCGAGAGAAGCCAGTGGCCGGCCAGCACGCCCAGGAGCGCGGTCGCCACCGCCGGGATCGTCGAGAGCAGCCCCTCGTTGTCGCCGAAGCCGTAATAACTCCTGTTGATCTTGCCAGGCAGGTAGTGGCGATCAAGATAACCGGACAGGTTCGTCTCCTTCGTGTAATCACCGGCTTTTTTCGACTCCGGCGCCGGGACGAGGGCCAGGATTGCCCAGTAACCCAGCAGGATCGCGACGAACAGGATCGCCTGGGTGCGCACCGTTGGTGAACAAGTAAATCAGCGCGGCGATTCCATAGCAGACGGCGATCCGCTGCAAGACCCCCGGGTACCGCTGGGTGTCGAAGCGGAACTGCAACAGCCCGTTGTAGATCAAGCCCAGCAGGAACAGGAGCACGACCCGCCGCGCCAGCCGCCACAAGGCGCCACTCTTCGGGTGATCGCCGGTCTGGTACTTCCGCAACGAGAACGGCAAAACCACGCCAACCGTGAACAAGAACAGCGGGAAAATCAAATCATAGAACCGGAACCCCTCCCATTCGACGTGCTCGAACTGCTCGGCAAAGCTCGTGCCCCATGGCTTCCCCCACCATTTGCCCAGGGCCTCCGCGATGCTGTCACCTCCGATGATCCAGAACATGTCGAAACCCCGCAGCGCGTCGATCGACGTCAACCGCTCGGGACGTGAAGCCTCGGCCTTGTCGGGAAGCTCGGTGAACTCGTTGGGAATGGTGCTCATGGGTTCTCAGGTAAGAGTTAGGATTTTATCTGTTAATCGAACGTCCAAACGGCTACCACGAGGACCGTTCGATCATCTGGTGAAATCGCGAACATGACACCCAGCGGCCGCTCGAAGAGAACCCGAAATCCTTCCTCACGTGATTCACCAACCTCCTCGGGATTCACACCGAGCATTTTGTCGATGACATGAGCCGCTTTCGACACGGCGTTGCGATCTTTTGTCTGGCTCCAGATCGTCGCCAGGCGACGCTCAGCTTCAGGCTTCCACGTGACTGTGTATTTCATGACGGCTTTTCGAGATCGGCAAGGATTTCGGCGAGTGAGCGACCACCCGGTTCACTCGCGAACCGTTTGAGTTCCTCAGTGCTGAAGGGGATTTCGAGCGATTGGTAGAGCCGTTTCTTCTCGACGGGAATGAAAGTTCCGAGTGGAAGCCCAGACTCGTCGATGAGTTCAACCTGCTCATTGAGTTGTCGAAAAGTACCCGATGTCGCGGAATCAAGAATGATCTTGCTCATGATCGATCTCCTGGATGGTCCCTGGTATAAGCGGAAGAAGCCCGTTCACTCAATGATAACCGATCGGATGCGGCTTCCAAAGGTCCGAAATCCTTGCGATTCACTTTTAATCGACAAACACGAACTCGTTGGCCATCAAGAGCGCCTGGACGAACGATTGCCAGGGGATCGAGCCGTTGGGACGAACGGCCAGGAACGCGCGGGCCAGCGCGCGGTCTTCAGCGCTGGGCGCTCGGCCGTGGATCAGCCGCTCGAGCCGCTCGATCTTGGCGTCGGTGTCGCGCTCGGCGGCGATTTCGGGCCGGCTCAGGATCGCGCGCGCCGCGTTGATCACGAACGGGTGGTTCATGAGGAAGAGCGCCTGGGGCGCGACCGTTGTGTAGTCGCGCCTCGGGCTGGTTGCGTTGGGGTCGGGGAAATCGAACGTGCGGTACAGACCGGGGAGGTTGAGGCGGTCGATCAAGCCGTAGAGGGTGCGGCGGTTGGCGGCGGCATCGGTCAGGCTGGGCATTGGTGGTCCGCCGATCTTGCCATCGAGCCGGCCCGAGACGGCCAGCAGGGCATCGCGGGTGGCCTCGAAGTCGAGCCGGCGGCGGTTCATTCGCCAGTAAAGAGTGTTTTCCGGGTCGATCGCGCGGGACTCGGGTCGATCGTCGCTCTTTCTGCTGATATGTACTGGATCGCATGATAAGGCGGTGGAGCGCCTTGATCGACCAGCCGTTCTCGATGAACCGGGCGGCCAGGTGGTCGAGGAGCTCGGGGTGGGTCGGCGGCTCGCTCCTCATGCCGAAATCGCCGGGCGTGGCGACCAAGGGCGTGCCGAGGTGGTGCATCCAGACCCGGTTGACCAGGGCGCGGGCCGTCAGCGGGTTGTCGGGACTGGCGATGGCCCGCGCCAGCTCGAGCCGGCCGCTGCCGTCGCCGAACGGCTTTCCGATCGACTCCGGCTCAGGGCGGCGAGGAACCGGCGCGGCACCGGTTCGCCCAGGTTGTTGGGATTGCCGCGCACAAAGACACGCGGCTCGATCGGCGTGGGTGCGTCTTCCAGGCTCATGACCCGCGGCGGCGCGCCGGCGCCAGCTGGTCAGCCACTGTTTGCACGGCGTTACGCAGCTCCTGGAACTTGGCTTGCGAGGGACGGTCGGGCAAGAGCGCCAGGTCGCCGAATGGGTCCAACCGCACGTTGGCGGGGCTATCCGGGCCGTGGAATACCTGGCGGAACGATTCCAAGGCCGGCTACGGGCAGCGGCTCGGGCGTCCGTCCGTCGAGCTTGGCGCGGCGCGCGGCGTCTTGCCAGAGCTGCTCGACGCTGCCCGAGCAACCGCGCGTAGATCCGCGCCGTCTCGGCCAGCGATCGCGGGCGGCTGGTCGGCCAGGGTCCGGGCGACGCACCGGATTGATGGTACGTGAAGGGTCGGTCTCGGCCACGAACCGGGCGATCAAGGGCTCGACGCGAGACGTGAACTCGGCCTCCGGCAAGGCCGCCAGGGCATGCCAGGGGCTGAAGACCGGGTCGTGCCCTTTGCGCGTCCGCGACAGATACGCCTGCCAACGCACCAGCATTGCTGGATTCAAGTCGTTGCCGTCGGCGATCAGCATGAAGTCTTCGGTGGTCGGCTGGTCGAGCGCCTGCTGCGCGGCCAGGAGATACTCCGCCACCCGTCGCTTCGACGACTCGACCAGCTCTCGGTGCTTGTCGCCACAAACTCGCTCAGCTTCCGCTGCCGCGTTTCGAGCTCTTTGACGAACTGGGGATAGGCGGCCGTGTGCGGTGCCTCATCGGCCTCGGGTGGAATCGCCGGCTCGCGGGCACTGGCCAGCACGCCGTACAAGCGAATAATAATCCCGCGAGGGGATCGGGTCGAACTTGTGGTCGTGGCAGCGGGCACAGGTGACCGTCAAGCTCATGAGCCCCCGGCAGACGACGTCGATTCGATCGTCGATCACGTCGTGGAAGTTGCCCATGAACCGGGCCCCCAGGGTGAGAAACCCGAGCGCCGCCAAGGGTGCCTTGGCCTGCCCGGCCGGCAGCCGGTCGGCCGCGATCTGCTCGATCAGGAACCGGTCATAGGGCAGGTCGTGGTTGAAGGCGGCGATGACGTAGTCGCGGTAGGTGTAAGCCCAGTGAAAATTGGCGTCCTGGAATAAAATGTAGCCCTTGGTATCGGCATATCTCGCAACGTCCAGCCAGTATCGTCCCCAGCGCTCGCCGTAGCGAGGCGAGGCCAGCAGCCGCTCGATCAACTGGTCGTAGGCACTGGGGTTCGTGTCGGCCTCGAAGGCTTCGATCTCCTCGGGTGTCGGCGGCAGGCCGATCAGGTCAAAGGTTGCACGGCGGATCAACGTCCGCTTGTCGGCCGGTGGCGAGGGCGATAGCCCTTTGGCTTCGAGCCGGGCCAGGATGAACTGATCGACCGAGGTCCGGGGCCAGGCGGCATCCTTGACCACGGGCGGTATCCGATCCTTGACCGGCTGCAACGACCAGTGGTTCCGGGTGTCGGCCGACATGACCGAGGCCCCCCCTGCTCCACCAGACGCCGGCATGCCGGCCAGGGAATGCCCAGCTTGACCCAGGCGGTCAGGTCGGCGATCGCCTGTGCAGGCAGCTTCGCCTTGGGGGGCATCTTGATCGGTCCGTCGTGGCCGATTGCCTCGATCAGGGGGCTCTCATCAGGCCGGCCCGGCACCACGACCGGCCCGGCATCGTTCCCCTTGAGCAGACCCTCCCGCGAGTCAAGCCTCAGCCCCGATTCCTGCTTCTTCGGACCGTGACACGCGAAAACAATGCTCGACGAGGATCGGCCGGATCCGCGCTTCGAAGAACTCGCCATGATCGGGACCCTTGGCCTCATCACCGGCTGACGCCAGCGGTCCGGAGACACACAATCCGGCTGTCAAAAGGAGAAGAATCCTCATCCACGTTAATCCGCTATTTCCAGAGTCCCTCCAGTCGGGTCAGCCACTCGTGGAAATGGGGGCACTTCTCCCGGATCACCGCCAGACCAATGCGCTCGGCGATTTCTGGTCCCGCCGACGCTTTTCGACCCTCGTATTCGGGTATGACCTTGATGATCCGCTTGGACGGAGCGGTTGTAGGACCGTCATCAATGTGCTCGATGCTGGAAACGTTGTCGGCGATGCTCTTCAGTTGTTCGATCGCATGATCGCAGTTGTCGAATGCATCTCGAAACGCCTCGGGATCTAGCGAAGAGCATGGTCTCGTATTCGTGGAGCTGCAAGTAAGGAATGAATGCGAGCATCCCCGATGTCTTTGTCCGAATGCTTCTTCCAGTGCCTTGGCATAAGGAGTCGGATCGTCGGGGTTGCGGTGGTGTGCGGTCTTGCCGGGAAAATCATTCGGCAGGGCGTAGAGGTCAATCATCGTGGTGAAGAACGCATCCTCGTTCGCGGCGGCTCTTCAGTGTGTTCTTGATGTCGCGGCGCATCGTTTCATATCTTCTGACCCCGCCTCGGCTTACCTTTCCGTGACTTTGCTATGTGCAATCTATAATCGTGGTGAATCGCCTTCGTGCTGAGGAAAGAGATGCGGCTGTAGGAGCTTGCTTGCAAAAGCCTTGTTCGGTTTGTCCTTCGCAAAACACGTAAAGCTCTCTCATGGAAGCGGTCCTCCGCCGAGGACATTCTTCTCCCAGAGCTCACTCACACTGTAATCCTCCAGCCAATCCTTGAGTTCTTCGGGCTCGAGACGGCGGAAGACCGAATGTCCCGCCTCGAAATCGACGACGATGATCTCCTCCGGTTCGAAGTGATCGAGAAAAGTCGTGGACTGGGTCGTCAGGATCACCTGGGTCTTGAGGGAAGCCGCGCGGATCAACCCGGTGATGATCTCGATGGCGTGAGGATGCAAACCCAGCTCGGGCTCGTCGAGGACGATGACATCGGGGAGATCCTCCTCCGGCTGGAGGAACAGAGTGATGAGCGCCATTGCGCGGAGCGTCCCATCCGAGAGCTGGTGGGGGCCGAAAAGATACTCGCTGTCTGTTTGCTTCCAGTTCAGAAGAATGTTCCTGGGATTGAGTCGTTGCGGTTCGAGAACGAAATCGTCGAACATCGGCATGATCTGGCGAACCGTCGATTTGATCCGATCGTAGATGGTTGGTTTCGTCTGCTTGTACAGGTAGAGCATCGCCGCGAGATTACCGCCGTCGGAATTGAGATGTTGATTCTCTTCGATGTAACCCGACAATCGCAGCTTTGCCGTCTCCGATGTATCGTGGAAATGAAATACACGGCAACGGCTCAAGAAAAGCCTGATAAGCTTGGCATTCGCGATTCCCGTCTATCTGCCGTCTTGATTCAGACTTGATTCCGGATGACGTCCGCGTTAAGACGAACTATCTGTGTCGGATCAAGTGAACCAGGAGTGGAAAACTCCCAGTGTCTCGCCCAAGTGAATAAGAGCGAATCCGGGGCGGAATGCACGAGAAGGACGGAGTATCGGCTGCGTCCCGCTTCCGTATCGATCAACAGCTCCGCTACGATGTTCGAGTGGCGTTCTTCAATCCATGGTGCAAGAACCGAATTCGCTCCACCCGATCGTCCGATGTAGGTCTGAAGGCGCTCATTCACCAACTCGTTCATCAATTTGAAAAACGAGACGAAATTGGACTTGCCCGAGCCGTTGGCACCGATCAAGACATTGATCGAACCCAATTCGAGCGGAGGAGACATGTCCTGGATCGATTTCCATCCAGCGATTCGAATGCTATGGAGTCGTGCCATGATAGTGAGCCGATAATCTGTGGACCAGCCACGTCGACGGTCTGAGGCGACCCGGCTTGGCCGATGTTGCAATTCTTCGCCTCATCGTCTCATTTCGCGGCCACTTCGCCCAGCCGAACCTGGCTGTTGGTTGAAGAGTCGCGGGTGCGTGGGCCTGGCAGTTCGTGGACGAAGACATCCTCGCGAGGGAGGTGGGCATTGGCCAGGTCGATGATGTGGCGGTGATGCGTGAAGAACAGGACCTGGGTTCGATGCGACAGTTCGACAAGAGCCGCCAAGCGCAGCGGTGGCGCGACCATCGTCGAAGTTGAGCAGGATGTCGTCCACCACGAACGGGAATCGGCTCGTGGGACTGGAGCCAGGATTCCAGGCTTGCCAGCCGCAAGGCGAGGTAAAGCTGGTCGTGGGAGCCGTCGCTCATGCTTTCGACGTTCACGAGCTTGCCGTCGGGCCGGACCCCTTTGAGCACCGAACGGCCGTCGCCGTCGTCGTCGATCTGGAGCCGGGCGAACGAGCCGCCGGTCATGCCGGCGAACAGCACGCCGGCCCGCGCCAGGATCGGCCCCTGGTTTTTCTCGCGATACCGTTCGATGCCTCGGTTCATCACGGCCGACGCCAGTTTGAGGGTCGCATACCGCGCGACGTCTCCTTGAAGCCGGGCCAGCAGCGTCTGCGATTTTTCGGCGGTACTCGGCGGCGCGGTCGCTGCCGTCCATGCGGTCAAGTTCCCCCCGCTCGGCGCCGATGGTCTGGTCGAGGCGGCGCAGCTCTTCTTCTTGAGCCGCGATCTTGACCTCGAACTCCTCGATCATCGCGTCCAGCGAGTCGGGATCGGCCTGTTCGGCCTCGGTGGCGAAAGCAGTCAGATCGGCCCCCGCGGCGGCGACCATGAGCTGCTCCTCGCAGGCGGTGCGGTCCGCTTCGAGCCGGGCCAGGTTCTGTGAGCGGCGCTCGGCCTCGGGAAGATCGTCGAAATCGGCGCACCCGGCTTCCTTGCAGAGCCGTTCCAGGCAAACCCGCGCTTGCTCGCGATTGGTCTCGGCCGCGTCGAGATTTCCCTGTTCGCGCTGCCGCTGCTGGGTCAGAGTGGTGCATTTCTGGGCGTCGGCCTGCGCGGCTCGCAGGCGTCGGGCCAGCTCGCGCGCTTGCTCGGCGGACGAACGATCGGCCCAGTCCGGGGCGACGCGCGCGACCAGTGCCGCCACGTCCCGCGTGAACACGTCGGCGTCGCGGTCGATGCCGTGAATCCGGCTTTGGTGGCCGCGGCGATCGGTCAGCTTTTCGAGCAGCTCACTGATTTTGGTCAGGAAAACCTCGGCCTGCTCAGGGAGAGCCTCGGCTTCCAGACCGATGCGGGCCATCATCACGGACCACTCGGTTCGCCAACCGGTCAGCTCGACTTCGGCCGTCTGGAGCGAGAGCTCGGCGGTGGCCCGCTCGGCCTGGGCCGTCGCGAGCTTGGTTTCCAGCTTCGCCCGTCTTTGGGACAGGTCGTCGTGCCGCTTGATCAGCGCCTCGGCCTTCTCCAGCATTTCGGCCAGGTCGGAGTCCGTGGTTGAAAGCGGTTCGCCGACCTCGTCCATGGCTCGGCTCATCGCCGCGCGTTGCTTGTTGAAGGTCTGTTCCAGAGGCTCGAGGCTTTGACGATGCTCCTCCACCTTTTCGAGAAGCTGGACCACCTCTTCGCGCTGGCGGAGCCAGGCGCGGAGCTCGGCCGGCGTTCGCGCCTGGTCGTCGATACCCAGCGGACCGACCAGGGCGTTCCATTCTCGGTCGATGCTGGCCTGGCGGTCGTTCAGAAGCTGGCCTTCGCGCTCCAGCCCTTCGCGCGTGGTCCGATGTCGATTGAGCTGGGCCAGCGACTCGGCCTTGTGCGCCACGCGGTCGGCCTCGCGGCGCAGGCGGTCGGCCATCGCATCGCCGCGCTGAACGCTCTGCTCGTAGGCCGAGGCCAGCGTCCCCTCCGGGGCGAACTCGACCAGGAACGCGGCGACGGCTTCCCCGTCGGGCGCGCTGTCGAGCCAGGCGGCCTTGACCAGCCGCCAGCCATGCTCGCGACGCTTGCGAGCGGCCAGGAGCACCTCTTCGGTGGGCACGTCTTGCTGGAGCTCCAGGGTCTGCAATCGGGTCTCGAGTTGCCGGATCGACTCGTCTTCCGCGGCCATCCGCTCGGTGAGCGACTTTCGTTGCCTGGCCGTTTCCTGAAGCTGGGATTCGAACTGATCCAGGGTGGCGTTCAAGGGGACGGCCAGGCGTTGAAGTTCTTCGGCCGAGCGGCTCCAGCCGGGCAGCCGGGCCAGGGCGGTCGCCGCCTTTTTCTCCGCGCGGGCGAGTTTGCCGCGGGCGTCGGCCAGGCCCGCATCGAGGTCGCCGGCCTTGCGAGCCTGTTTGACCGCCCGGCGGAGCGGTTCCACATCCCGCGGTGGTTCCAGGTCGGCCTGCTCTTTTTCCTGGCGCTTGATCTGATCCTCATGACGGGCGATCGTCTTCCGCGCCTCCTCGGCCTGGACGCGCAGTTCGGCGAACCGCTGTCCCAGCCTGCGGATGATCGCCGGCTCATCGACCCGGAGCCGTAGCGTCTCGGCCTCGTCCAGATCGATCGTGCGACCCAGCTCGCGGAGGATCCGCCGCGCCTGGTGCTCGCAGTCCTGTTGCCAATTCTCCAGCGCGACGCGGTCCACGCTCGCTTTTTCCACCACACCCAACCGCTCCTGGAGCGATTCGATCTCGTTCGCCGCGTCGAGCAGCATCCGGGGCGGGTCGAGCTGGGCCAACTGCGTGTCAATCTCTTCCAGCGCGGCGCGCGATTTGGTGATCGTGGACTCGGCCAGGAGAAGTTGATCTTGCCCCTTGCGGAACTCGGCACCGAAGTCGTCGCGGAGGCGGATCACGTCCCCCAGCTCGTCGAGCTCCTGGGTCAGCCGGCGACGGCGTGCCACCAGCGGGATCGCGGACTTGATCCGCTTCAGCCCCGCTTGCTCGCCGCGGGCCGCCCGGATCTGTTCCCGGATCTGGTCCGCCGCTGGTGGTCGCCTCGGTGCAGGCGCGGTCGTGCTTCTGCCACGTCTTCGCTCGGCAACTGGTACCGCTTCAGCTCCTCCTGGGCTTCGCGAAACTCGGCCAGGACCTTGTTGATCCGCGGATTCTGGGCCCGGGGCTTGAACAGTTCATCCAGCCCTTGCTGGAGCGTCTTCTGTGCCTGGCTCAGGCCCGCCAACCCGGCACCGGCGGCGAAGAGCAGCTCGCCGAGCCGCCCCTGACCGGTGCGGATTTCTTCCCCGGCCTGCGTCAGCCGCTCATGGTCGATGCCGAACAACGCCTCGAACGTGTCCTTGTCCATGCCGCCGAGGAACTCGGCCAGGCGATCGTCGGCAACGACCGACGAATCATCGGGACCGCGGAGCGTGTTCTGGTTGCCCCGGCGGCGGATGAATCTCCAGTTCCTCGCCGCTCGCTTTGTCGCAGCGTTCCCCCCACGCGAAGCTGGTCGTTGGGATGGACGAAGTTGTCGGCCGACAGGTGCGGAAAGCCAAAGAGCAGGTACGACAAGGCCCGCAACGTCGACGTCTTGCCCGCCTCGTTGGGGCCGTAGATCAGGTGGAGACCCTGCTCGCCCCCGGAAAGATCCAGCACGACGTCGGTGAAAGGCCCCACCGCCTTCAGGTTCAATGTCATCAATTTCATGTTACATCGACATCATTTCGCATCGAGGCTCTTCGCGTCGCCGCTCGCCGATTTCAGCAACAGGTCCAGGAGCAGAGGCTGGACCTGTCCCAGGAGGGTTCGCAACCATTCGGGGTCGTCGAGCCGAGGGCCGTCGGGGTCGTGGATCAGCTCGGCTGGCAGCTTGCGTTTCAGCTCGGCCAGCTCCTCGACCACGGCGGTCATGGAACCGGGATCGTCGCGAAGTTGGTCCAGAACTTCCACCAGCTCCTCGAACGGGCCGTCGGGAATGGTCGCGGTGCGCAGGCGGCTTGGTCTGAAGCTCGACCTTCTCGATCCAGAGCCGGTCGCCGCCTCGTTCGGTTGCCAGGCCGCGGACCTCGGCCACGAATCGCTCCGGGTCGGTCCGCAATCGGCCGTGCAAGGGGGTTGAGCCGCTGAGACTCAGACGGACGGCCAGCATGCACTCGGGGTCGGGCTCGGCCGCGAGCAAGCCGTCGAACAATTCGGCCGTGCGACCCAGCACGTCCGACTCGGTCTCGAGCTCGGAGACATCGACCCGCTCCCGCTCCCACCGCACCTTGTCCAGCCGGTGGAAGACGTGCGCGATGCTCCGGTCCGAACCGATGGTCGAGATCAGGCACCCTTTGGGCCCGGTTTCGCGGATATGCCGGCCCTGCACGTTGCCGACAAAGACGACCGGAGGGTCATCGCACAGGACCTGGCGGGTGTGGACATGACCCAGGGCCCAGTAGTCATAACCTCGGAGCCGAAGCTCTTCGAGCGTGCAGGGGGCGTACCGCTCATGGCCGTTTTCGCCCCCCATGCCGGTATGAAGCAGCCCGATGTTGATGCAGCCGGATACCGGCGCCGGATAGGCCGCGGCCAGGTTTTCCGTGACGGCGGCCTTGGCGAAGCTTTGCCCGTGGATCGCCACGTCCAGGTCGTCGAGCCGCACGGTCTCGGGACGATCGTGGGCCAGGAACCGGACATTATCCGGCAGACGCAGCACACGGGTCATCTTGTTGGCGGCATCGTGGTTGCCGGCGATGAGGATGACCGGGATCTTGTGGTCTCGCAGCCGGCCGAGCTGCCGGACCAGGAACAGCCCGGTGTTGTAATCGCGCCAGTCGCCGTCGTAGAGGTCGCCGGCGAGCAGCACGAAATCGACGCGCTTGTCGATGGCCAGGTCGATCAATCGCGTGAAGGCTCGCCGGGTCGCTCCTCGGATCCGCTCCACGGGCGCGTTCTCGTACCGCTCAAGCCCTTTGAGCGGGCTATCGAGGTGGATATCCGCCGCGTGGAGAAACGAGATCGCCATGAACGATTCTACAAAAGGTTTCAGCCGCGGATCAACGCGGATCAGAAAAGCGAGTGCGGTTCAACGGGTGACCGGATGGGGCAGCGGCTCGCCTCGGAGGCCGGCCATCAGGTTTTCGACCGAGAGTTCGGCCATCCGGCGGCGGGTCTCGACGGTGGCGCTGCCCAGGTGGGGAGTGATCACGACGTTGGGCATCGACAGCAAGGGATGATCGCGGGGGAGTGGCTCGGGCTCGGTCACGTCGAGCGCGGCGGCGGCGATACGGTTCTCGCGCCATCGCGGTCGTCAGTGCCTCCGTGTCGACGATCGCACCGCGGGCGATGTTGATCAACGTCGCACTCGGCCTCATCGAGTCGAGCTCCTGCGCGCCGATGAGGCCGCGGGTCTGGTCGGTCAGCGGCACGCAGAGCATCACGTAATCGGACTGTTTCAGCAGCTCATCCTTGCTCGGCGAAGCGGACCGACGGGGCCAGGTCGCGCTCGACGTCCTCGCGCGGCGGCGGTTGTGGTAAAGGACGGTCATGTCGAAGCCGATCGCCCGCCGGGCGACATGGCGGCCGATCCGGCCCATGCCGATGATTCCCAGCGTCTTGACCGTGGACCTCGCGCCCCAGCATATAGCCGGGATCGTAGCGGAGGAATTCGGCCGAGTGCGCGTAGCGGTCCCCCTCGACGACCCGCCGCGCCGAGGCCAAGAGCAGCGCGAATCCCATGTCGGCCGTCGTCGCCTCGAGCACGCCGGGCGTGTTCCCCACCGGAATCCCCCGCGCCATCGAGGCGGCCAGATCGATGTGGTCGACCCCCACGCCGTAATTGCTGATCACCTTCAGACCGGCAAGCCGTTCGAGCATCGCGCCGTCGACCTGCGGGTGGCCGTACGTGTAAAGTCCGTCGACCGGCTCGATCGTTCCCGATGCGGTGACCGACCACGGCAGCAGCGTGACCCGATCGCGCAGCAAACTCTCAATCGTCGCGTCCAGCGGCAGATCGGCGACCACGCGAGGCAACCTGAGAGGACGTCGTCGATCCGTTGCATCCATCACCGATTATTTTGCAGTCCTTTTCGCTCCCTGAGTGCCGCGATCGGTGGGCTGATCGGCAACGGCTGAGTGTCGCTGGGAAAGGTCCGGGAGAGCAGGATGAGATGGTCGTCAGCGTGGAGTGGGCCAGCCTCGTCGCCGATGGGATTGATGAGCATCTCTTCGCCGCGCTGAATGCCGATCAGCAGGCAGGAGCGGCGGTCGTTCCGGTACTTCATGAACATCGTGCTGAGCTCGGCGAAGTCGCGGCCGACCATCTCCGGCGGCAACGGCAGAAGGTAAACCTCGTTGGCGTCGCGGCGGACTGTGAGCAGCTCCTGGTAGAACTGGGTCATCCCGTGGAACAGCGCCGAGCGAGCCAACAGCCGCAGCCCCAGGGAATCCGAGGAGACAATCTCGCTGGCACCCGCCTTGAGCAAGTGAAATCGGTTGTTCGGGTTCTGGCACTCGACGATGACGTTGGGCTGATGTTCACCGTGACAGATGTGCTGGATCGCGATGCAGATGAGAATCGACTTGCCGTCGGCGTATTTGCCTTCGCGAGCATCGCTCAAGATGACGACCGAGTAAGCCTTGGATACGGTGGCGCGGTGCAGGATGATTTCATTGGTCGGATCACCCTTGACGATGTAGACGTCGTTGAAGGCCGGATCCTCCTGCTTGTCGGGCAGGTCGATCTCGTCGGGGTTGTCGTGGATGATCACGATGGGACGCGGGTCCGTCATGATTTTACCGTGGACCTCGCGGATCCACTCCAGCCCGCGTGGCGCCCAGTTGCAGAGCACCAAGTGGTCTTCCATCTCGAAGTGAGACACGTCGCTCCTCCGCAAGTAGCGTTCGACCAAGAGCGAGGCCACGCTCGCCGTGAACAATCCCGCCAGCCCGACCCCCGCGACCAGCAAGACCATGGCCAGGAGCCGTCCGGCCACCGTTTTGGGGGTTTCATCCAGCCCACTGAACAGAAGGACCCAGACGTGCCAGAGCGACTCCCCAAAGCTCTCGAAAGTCGAGTTGGTGCCCCGCTCAGCCAGGTAAAGTCCGAGTGCGCCGATCAGCCAGGTCAGGATCACGCCCCCGACCACCCGCGCGACCTGATATCGGTTCCAACCGGTCAGCACCGTCAGGAGAGCCTGACGCCAGCTTTTCCGCTTGGTGGACCGGACCGGCCTGCGCAAGCGACGTCGCAATCGGGGCATCAGCCTCAAGACTCCCGAGGGGCATTCCTCTGATCCCTAACTGCTCGCCACGCAATCGGTCTTCGATCGATCGGATCCTTGCAAGGTCCGATTGGCAATCCCGCAAAAATGATGCCGGAGTCAGACTGAATCGATCGAGCCGGGTGGTTCGCCCGGCTCGGTCAGGTCAGAGGCTCGTGATCGAGACTCACTGCCGGCTCAAGGTGAACTGTGGTGAAACCGGCCGACTTGCCTCCTTGATAGCCCTCCCACGCGCTGTCCACCTTGCCGTCCTTCTGGAACGTGATCTTGACTCCGTGGATGTGCATGTCTTTCTGGGGATCAAGATTCGTACCGCCGTCGAAGACGAAGATCAAGTGGTCAGGCGTGGATTTGGCTCGATCGAGTTTGACCCGCGGCTGGTTTCCCGCAGCGCAGTAGTGAGTCATCCGCAGATCGTCACCGTCGAGGTGGTACACCGAAACCATCTCGTGTGCCTCGCCGGGAAGCTGGGTCTCGACGAGCGCGCTGCCGCCACCGGTCAGCTTGTATGTAACCGTGCTCTCACCCTTGTGTTCTTCCTGGTGCTCACCCGAGGTCTGACCTTTCCATGTACCGGCCAGCGCCTTGATCCGCTTGAAGGCTGCCTTGGCATCGACGCCCCCTCTTCACCTCGGCCTTTTCCTGCCCGGTCGTGGGTCGCGCCGCGACCACAACACCTCCGACCAAGACCAACGCCACCCATGCCGTAAGCTTGAGTCTCATGGAACCTCCCTTTCACTCGATTCAAGTTTTGGTTGAGATAGGAATCGTGCCGCCGCGTTGACAGCCGCCCCTCGAGACGACGACACCATCAACGCACAGGGCACTTTATCGTGTTCCTGTACGTCTGTCAATACAATCCTTGGACCCAGAAGTTGGCTGAGATGGCACAACTGAATCTCGCGATCGACCATGGGCAGACTCCGGAAGCTGCACGCGACAAGTTCGAGCGAACGGTCACCACGGCGCAGACCAAGTTCGCCTCGATGGATCCACCGGCTGGATTGGTCCGAGGATCGGACCAGAGTGAGACTTTTCGGGCCCGGCTATGAAGTCGAACTGTCGTACGACGACCAGAAAGTCTATGCTCGTGGTACGGTGCCTCTGGCCATCAAACTGCTCGAAGGGCCTGTCAAGGCGTTCATTAAGCAAACCTTGGCCTCGGAATCATGAACTCTCGGCCCGAACAAGCAGCGCCGATTTTCACGCGGACTTCACAATTGCCACCTGGCCGACCCCAACCTGGCAGTACAAATCTAACACATCGTTTGAAAGTGGATTCGAGAGGAAAACCTGATGAGCATGCCGAGCCGAGGACGTCGTATCGCGGGATGGGTATTGACGGTGCTACTGGCGGCCCTGTTCGTGGTCAGCTGTGGGCAAACTGGTCGGTGTCACGCCAAGTGGTCGAGGTGTTCCAGAAATGGGGGCTTGGCGGACCAGCGGATCTTGATCGGGGTCGGCGAGCTCGCCAGCGCTTTACTTTTCCTGATCCCTCGTACCCACTCCTTGGGAGTCCTGCTCTTGTCCGCCTACATGGGCGGGGCGATCGTGACCCACATGCAGCATGGTGAATCTTATGTCGCTCAGTCAGTGATCTTGGCCTTGATCTGGGTGACGGGTTTCCTTCGCCATTCCGAGTTGCTGCAAAGCTTCCGCACCGCGCCGGCCCTGACTCACTTTTTGCGCGGAGGACCGGGTCCGCTCCGTAGCGGGGTTAATCCTCGCTGAGTCTGAGATGATCACTGGAATTCGCGCAAGGCGCCGAACTGAGTTCAACGGTCCAACTCTGGATCCCAAAGCGGTTGTCCTTTGAGAAGCTCACGGCGATTCCGCCCAGTATAGCAGAACCAACAGAGCCCCAGATTCGGGCACCAATGCCGCTGCTTTAGCAGGACCCCGCAATCCAAACAAGGGACACTATTGTCACGTTCCCACCAGCGCGGGCAATCGAGTTCAGGATGGTGGGGAGACGCGAAGTTGAACGGAATGCCCAGAAGAACGGCAAGTTTCCTTCCGAGTTCAGTGACCTCTTCGACTTCAGGCCAGTTGACCTCATGGCCCAGGCGCTTCTGTTTGAGCACTACCTCATAATCGTTCACGTCCAGGCATTCGACGGGATGCGTACGGTGTTCTCCGGATGTCTGTAAATAGACGACATCCAAGGCGATGGACAAAGCTCCCTCCAACCAGTCGCGCCAGTAGGCTTCGACCGCCTCGATCCTCCCCGGCAACCTGCGGATCGACTCGAACGAAGCCCTGTCCCATCTGGCAACTCTGATTTCTAGTCGGGGCGTTACACACCGCATTCGGAGTAAGTCTAGAGCGGTTCACTCAGGCGTTGCGCTGGCGCGGCGGCAGCGGCGATCATACCAACCCGAAGCGTAAGCGAGGATTCCGTCGGCTGCACCCTCGCTTACGCTTCGGGCTAATATGGCCTGTGGGCCGTTCGAGCGTGAACCGCTCTAATCAGATCGTATCAGAAGAGGGCGATCCGAGCAACCTATTGACCCTTCACATCACTCCAGGAGGATGTGGCCTGCGTTCGGCCGGCTCTGAGCGACGCGGCGGGCCGAGCGGCCGGCGGTCGTCGCCGGGATTTCGCCGAGTTCGGGACAACTGGGATTCGCTCACTCTGCCGCGTGGCTCTGATCTCGGCTGGGCCAAATCTCGGCGACCGGACGACAGTGGAGACCGTCTAACCGGGCGGACAACGGAATTTCGGAATGATTGATTGAGGAGTTTCGAGCCCTCTCGGCGGATCCACCGAGATGCCGGCTGACTTTTTCTGTTGAATGACCCGAGAATGACACAACCCGGGCAACGTGCCCGGGTCGTGGAGGATTGTCGGTCGGGTCAAGGGTGGAAATCGGCTACCCCCGACTGGGGGATCTCAAATCAATTAGCGAGGACTTTCGGGATACCGGACAAGATGGTCGCAACGTCCTTGTCAGTCAGCTCGCCCTTGTAGGCGTGATTGACCTTGACCTTATGCTGTTCCACATCAGGACGGTGATGTCCGCATCCGCGGCGATCTCATAGTCGGGAGGTCCGTCTTTCTCTCCGATCATCGTCAGCGGGACATGTTTGATGCCGGCCTCCTTGGCCAGCTTTTTGAGATCCTCCGCAGTCTTGTCGCCATCCTTGGTCATGATGACGACGAAGCTCTTCAGCTTGCCGTTTTCGCCAATCTTCTCATCAATCTGCTTGACCAAACTGGCCAAGGGTTCGGAGGTCTTGCGGGCGAATACGCAGACCACCGGAGCGCACCATAGTTTCAGCGGTAGCAGAGAGTCTTGCCCTTGTTCGGGCCGGTGACATCGTCCACATCGAACGGTGATGACAGATTCACCGGGCTTCAGACCCGATTGGACGGCATCTCCCGCGAGGCTGGTCCCCACGACAGCGATGGAGACCACCACGGCGGAGATGCCCTTCGCGGACGTAATCGCATTAGCTTCTCCTTTGGATGGACCCGACCGGAGTCCCCATATCCCAGTGTCGAGCCGCGCGCGTCTCTGTCAAGCGGGCTCCGCCGCCGATGTATCGGCCCGGGCAGTCGTCCCTTGTCGGCTCATCTGTTCCGCTGTATAGTATCGATCGTTCGGATTCTGGGTCGCTGTCTCTGCTTGGAAAGGAGAATAAGATGAACGCGAAATGTGCCTTTCGGCCCTCGATGCTCATGGCCCTTTCCGGCCGGCGCCGCTGCCGCATCGCCCGATGACGACGCCATGGAAGCCGTATCGGTTCCTTGTCGGGGAATGGACGGGCGAGGGCGGAGGTGAGCCTGGCAAAGGGTCGGGACGGTTCTCGTTCGACTGGGACCTCCAAGAAAAGGTTCTCGTGCGGCGGAATCGAGCCGAGTATCCCGCGGCGCAAGGCCGGCCGGCCTTCTCGCATGAAGACCTCATGGTGATCTACCGGGCCGATCGAGGCGGGCCGACCAAGGCGATTTACTTCGACAGCGAAGACCACGTGATCAACTACGCCGTGACGTTCTCAGACGACAGGCGGACGCTCACTTTCTTGAGCGACGCCGTACCGGCCGCCCCTCGTTTTCGATTGTCTTACACGAAGGACCAGGATGACTCGATGAGAATCAAGTTTGAGATCGCGCCCCCGGGCAAGCCCGGCGGCTTCAAGACCTATCTCGAAGGCAACGCCCGGCGGCAGACGGCGCCCGAAGCCGGAGGACACAAGGAAGTAATCGCCGTTGCCGCCATCCCCGAAATTACGAAAGGCGACTTAGTGAGCCTCCAGCGACGTTTTCGGATACTCGGCCGCCCAGGCGTGCCACTTGACCATCACGCCCGGAAGCCACCGGAGCGTCTGCCCTTTGCGAGAGCCGGAGACCGCACGCCCGACGATGGACCAGCGCGAATTCGTCTCCTGATCCACCCACGGGGAATCCGAGGTTACTCAGGTCTATAGCGAGTGTCGCCGGTTACCGGCTCGTGTCACCCTCCGCTTTCGGGTGCATAGGCCGTCGCCGCCTGCGTCGGCCGTCCCAGAGAACAACGACCTTTTCGCCGCTGAGTGTTGCTTGTCGCAAATCCGGGTGCTCCACCGAACGTTTTGAGCGGCCAAGCCCGCTTGCCCCTTTATGGGTCAGGCCGAAAACCCGCTCCTCCGCGTTGAGTCGCGGGTCCGGCTCGGGTCGCGTCTTCCGCGACTCGGGCAGCAACGACTTCGGCACGGATTGGGGCTGGAATTTCGCGACCATCGCATAGGCAACCGTGCCAGGGTTGGCCTTTAGCCACGGTCCCCAATCCGACTCGATCGTGGGGATGGGCGTCAGTCGCTCGCCCTTTCGGGGGCCGTCGAACGCCGCACCGCTCAGGCAATCGAATAGCGTGCCGTCCTTGTGCCTCATCACCATGATGCCGTTTCGCCAGCCGTGGAAACGGTAGTCGAGCGACGCGGGGTAGCCCCGCACGAAGTCGGCGTCGGCGTCGTAGACGAACACGCCGTAGGTGTCGCTGATGACGCGATACGGCACGAGGAACCAGCGATAAGGGATGGCCCCACCGTCATACTTGCCGCGAATCCAGGAGAGCACACGGTCATCATCGCGCAGGACACCGGCCTTGCGGCGGGACTCATCGATGCAATGCGAGCAGGCTGGGTTGACCAGTGTCTCGAACATCTCGGGCCGGAAGACCGACGTCGGTTCATTCCGCCAGCCGGTCCGGCGGCCAAAGCCGCGAGTATCACGCCCATCGCAAGTATCGGTGACAATTTCGTCTCCTGAGAGAGCAAAGAAACACAAGAATCGACCGGACGTCACGGCCCTTTCGGCAACGACACCGCACGCGGCACCCATGATTGGTCGATCGCGTCCAGGGCAAGCACCCATCCCGCCGCCGTCCGCCCGACCCGTTCGGTCAAGGCGATCGCGGCCGATTCCGGTTTTCCCCACGCCTGGATGACAGCGATCGGCCGTTCAAGCGCCAATGGACTGCCACCCCGCGGCGGGGCCCGGAACAAGGCGATGTCGCTCTCGATCCAGCGTGCGGCGTCACGATCAAACGACTCCGGCCAGACGCCCAGGGCAATCGGCCCGTCGGTCGCCTTGAGGAGCGGATTCCAGTTGCGCGCGTAGCGGGGCCAGCAATCGTTCGCTGGCGCAAGGACCCGCCCGCATAATCCGGTCCCGCCTTTCGCATCGGGTAGATCAACCGATTCGCATTCCGTCACCCAGACGGGGATGACGACCTTGCCGGGGTGGCGTGCGGAAAGCTCCGCGACGATCGTCGCCGCGGCATCATCCCCCGGCTTCTTGACCGCCGTTGGGGGCGGTCCGTAATCGAGTGCCCAACGGCATTGATCGTTGCCGCAGCCGCACGACGAGGGTCCGCCTTGGAGGTCGTTCAAGAACACCCCAGCCCACCGCCCCGGAAGGTCGCCGAGGAGCAGCTTCAGCCGTTGCCGGTGGGCGTCGAATGCCGGAGCGTAGCCGATCGGGACCCAGGGCCAGGCCTTGATGACCTCGCCGCGTTTTTTTGCCGGAGCGTCCGGGAACCGCCGCCGCCAGTCGTCATGGTGGGCGCCGATCGCGGCCATCCATTCGGGGTGGGCGTCGGCCATCGCCGGGTTGCGGCGACTTCGACCCACGGCCACAGGGTCATCCCCGCCCGCTCGACGGCTTCGGCCGTCGGCTGCCATCGCCGCTTCGACGCGTCATCGAGCGGCACCACGACCGCGCTGACACCCTTGGCCTTCCACGCCGCGAGGAAGTCCGGCGAAACGCGGCCCAGCCCGACAAGCACGCCTTTCATCGCCGGCTTTGGCTCGTCCGCACGGACCTCGCTCCGCGAGACCTGCATACTGGTAACGGAGATCGTGAGTAGGAGGGCGAGACGGAACATCGCGTTCCTCAGAATAGGGTGCATCTTAAGCTTCGTATCAGTGCCGGCCGCGCGACACTACTGCCGATTATTGCCAAAACTCGGCAAATTGGGAACGGCTTGACGTCGCGTCCCGCGGCCATTTGGTCCGATCTTCATCGCAGCCTCGGCTCTCTACTCATCCGGCTTTCGTGTAGTCCCCACGTTCGTGGAAATTACGAAAGCTAACCAATGACGTGAGTGTGTAACGAAATCATGGGTCTTCCGCCGCGCGGTGGTGCGCGACGAACTCGTCGACCGTGAGGGCCCGGTCGTAAAGGGCGATTTCGTCGATCTTCCCCTCGAAGTTGGCGACGCCGTCGTTCCGGCCGCCGATGAACCAGGATGTGGGATCCTTGATGGCGTCCACAACGGCCGGGCCGGCGATCTCGGGCTGGCGGTTGCCATCGAGGTAGACGGTGACCTGTCCACGATCACGAACCAGCGCGACATGGTGCCAGGTTTTGGGCACGATCTCGGTCTTGCCGGCCAAGGTCTTGTCGTGTGGGTTGCCGGTGGAGAAAAAGAGCCGGCGCGGGGCAACCTGCGTTCCACCGATGCCGAGCTGGTCGCCAGTTGGCGGCGGCCTCGCGAGACAAGGTAACCGGCAGATCGGGCGAAGCTCGTCCGGCAAGCCGTTCCAGAACCAGAGCTCGACGCTGTACGTCTCGCCCACGCCAGCGAGACCGGCCTTGAGTCGTCCCCCGGCGAAGTGTGCGGCCCGGTTGATCGATTTGCCGGTGGAGAACGGGGAGGAACTTGGTCCCGGCAGGAAGAACGCAATGCCATCCTCGTAAGTGGCGTGGCGACCACTCGGGCTGGAGTCAAATCGCGGTTGGGCCCTGGATATCCTCGAGCCGCCAGTAAGGCGATCGGCCGCGAGGCCAGGACGGCGCGGGCATAAGGGCCGTTGAGCACGCGCACAGGACGCCGCGGTTTGCCGGCAACCTTTTCCAGTAACTCGAGCAAGGTTGCGACGATCTTCGGCTCGGCCTGGACCTCCAGTCCGGCGGTCCGGGCCGGCCAGGTCGTATAGCCTCCCAGCATGTGCTGTTCGGGAGGCGGGATGTATCCCTCCGAGCCGTTGGCGAGCTCGATGTTCATCGTCGTATCAAAGGGACTTTGCGCCTTGAGCTTCAGCCCCGTGATGGCGAACACTTCATTGGGGATGGCCGTGAGGCCCAGCTCGCCGATCCTGATCGCCTGGAGCTTGAGCGTGCGCTGGGGTTCCTCGTGCAGGAAGATCGCCTCCTTGGCGTAAACTTCCGGCAAGCTTCGGGGGAGATCACGATTTCCCATCCGAGCGATCATGTCCTTGGCCCACTTCAGCCGCGTTTCGTCGGGCAGGCGGCGCCCCAGCACTCAGCGTCGTTTCGGCCATCGCCAGCGGAACCCAGTCGTGATAGGTGATCCGTTGGTACGCCAGAACGGCGCCGCGGGCGACCTCCTGGGCGTAGGCGTCCAGGCCGGGTTCCTTTTTGGGCTGACCGTAGTCCATCCACATCTGGTCGCCGCTGGTCCCTTGGGACATGATCCCGACAAACGGTGGCTCAACCTTCTCCGCGCCGATCTGTTTGGCGATCGCGGTGGCGAACCGGCCGAAATAGTCGGCCGAGACGGGCGTAGCGCCGTAGTAGTGCATCGAGTAATTGGCCAGCACGGCGATGGGCCTGCCGTCTCGAGACTGGACCGAGAGCACAGTCAATGCGGGGTCGACCGGGCCGGCGGGACCGATCACGTCGGGGTTCTGGTAACCCGGGTGCATGTTGGCCCGGACGGTCCGACCGCCGAAGGGATCTTCGATCATCTTGTCAGGCCTTCGGATCCAGCGCCGGCAAAACGTGTGGCCATCATCGTCGATCACGGTCCAACCGATCCGGGCCGGCTCGAGGTTACCGGCCGCGCGTTCGATCGATTCGGCGATGCGACCGGGCAGAATCGCGACATAGCTCGCATCGGCCGGACAGCCCAGCGCCCCCATCGCCGCTGGCGCCGAGTGAGTGTGCGTCGCGGAGATCAGGATCCGATCGGTGGGGATGCCCGTCTTCCGTTGTGCCAGTTCCTTGGCCCGGTCGAGCAACTCACGAGGCATCATGCAGCTATCGACCACGACGATCGCCAGCCGGGTTGCGCCGTCATCCAAAACAATGCATTTGGCGTGGATCGGGTCGTTCAGCCGGGTCGCCGTGGTTTTGCAGAAATCCGCCATTAACCAGGACGGGGAACACCGCGGGTGAGACGTTGATCGCACAGGCGCCCGCGCGGAATAGCTTGGAATCGGCTTCCGCAGCCGATTCCGCCCGACTCGGCGGGCCGAATCCAGAGAGGGCGAGACCGGCGAGGAAGAGAAGGATGCGTCGCATTACGGCCTCGGTCGGTCAGGTCGGTGCTCGATCAGTCAATCCGGCTCGACGCCCAGCTCCCGCAGTTGCGCGGCCAGTCGATCGGCACGTTGGCGTTCGGCATCTGCGCGTTGGTGTTCGTCGTCTGCGCGTTGGCGTTCGGCTTCGCGTTGCGCGACCACTTCCACGTACGTGGCGAACGGCTTGCCGTCAGGGCCGAGGATTTTGAGGTTGTTTGGTCCTTCGCCGGGTTGGAAGCGGATTTTTAGACGAGGGCTTTCGAATCCCGACATGGTGGGAATCTGTTCTAAAGTCTGGCCTACTCGCAGCCAACCAACCAGATCACCGCGATCCGGGTCGTAGATGTAATACTCCTCAACACCGTGACGCTCGTAGAATTGGAACTTGGTTTCCATCTCTCCCGCGCGATTTCCAGGGGAGAGGATTTCGAAGACGACCTGGGGGGCGATTCCGTCTTCCTGCCATTGCATGTACGAGCCGCGGTCTCCTTTGGGGCGCCCGAAGACGACCATCACATCGGGAGCCGTGCGAATCTTTGGTTTTTCCTCGACGGGATACCACAGGAGATCGCCGGCTACGAACACTTTGGGATCGTCCCGGTAGACTGCTTCGAGGCCTCCCTCGATGGTGACAATCCACCGGAACTGCAACGTGTTATCCGACATGGGTTTGCCATCGCGGTCGGGATAAATGATCGCGGGTCGAAGAGGACGGGTTAAGGTACTCATGACTCGGAAGATCCTCGCTTGCCGGCGAATTACCACCGAATCCATTCTCGCACGGAGTCGAATGGTTCTCAAGGGCGGCATCGGATTCGAAATCCGGTTCATTTTCGGTATCGTTCGGTCGTGCCGGTATTCCATTTTTGGCGAATTTGGCCCGATCTGAGATTCACCCGGCGCGACGGCGCCATAACTCGTGACTCTGCACGTCAATGCAGAGTCACGGCCAGGACGCGGGTCCCTTTCCGTTGAATCGAAGTCCGGTGTTCCTGATCGGAGGGTTTTTCCATGTTGGCAGCGCTGGTGCTCTCGGTCTTCACGACCATCTCATCCCCGATTTCGAATTCAGCTTCTACCGAGCCGGATGTTGAGTTGAAGCGGGGAGCGTTTTTTGGTGTCAAGGTTGTTATGGTCCCTGACGAGGTTCGCGAGCAACTGAAGCTCGACGAGGGCGCTGGCACTTTGATCGAGGCGGTCTTTCCCGGCTCGACCGCCGAGGCGGCCGGCTTCAAAGTGGGTGACGTCTTGGTCACGCTTGATGGGGTGAAAATCGCGGGGGCGAACGACCTCGTCCAGAAGTTGGCGGGCCGGAAGGCGGGTGCCGTTGTCACGATCGAGTTTCACCGTGGCGATGCGTTCCGAAAAGAAGCCGTCACGCTCAAGGGACGTCCGTTCGAGACGAGCGACGTGTACGAGGTTGTATACGGCTCGGTCCCCAGCCGCGCCGGCCGGTTGCGGACAATCCTGACTAAGCCCAAAGGAGAAGGAGCAGGCAAACACCCCGCGTTGTTCTTCATTCAAGGAATTGGTCTGGCCTCGATCGACAATCCTGTCGGTCCGCTCGGCTCGTACAAGATCATCGTCGATGACTTCGCACGCCGTGGTTTTGTGACCTTGCGCGTCGACAAACCTGGATGTGGGGACAGCGAAGGCGGTCCCGCCCGCGACGTCGACTTCGACACCGAGCTCGACGGCTATCGCCAGGCCCTCAAGATGCTCAAAGCCCGCGGTGACGTCAACGCCGACCGCATCTTCATCTTCGGTCACAGCATGGGCGGGGTCATGGCTCCGCTCCTGGCCGCCGAGATCAATGTCCGGGGTATCATCGTCTATGGCACCATCACGCGGACGTTGACCGAATACCTGCTCGAGAACACGCGCCGGCAGATGGAGCTCGCCGACTCCGACCCATCGGCCATCGATCGCGACTTGCGGACCGACGCGGCCCTCTTGACTCACCTCTTCACCGAGAAAATGGCACCCAAGGACATCGTTGCGCATTATCCGCAACTTCGCGAGCGGCTCAAACAGTCGATCACCGAGGACAATTACTTCTACGATCGCAGCCTGACCTTCTACCGCCAGCTCGCCGACAAGAACCTGGGCGCGGCCTGGGAGTCGTTCGGGGGCGACGCACTGGCAATTTGGGGCAAGGCTGACTTCGTCTCCAACGAGGACGACCACGCCTTGATCGCCCGGATCGTCAATCGGGATCATCCCGGCCAAGGCACGTTCCTCGCCATGGACGGCATCGATCACGGGCTCAATCGCGCTGCCACTCGTCGCGAGAGCTTCGAGCGCGGGCAATCACGACAGCCAGGCCAGTTTAACCCGGCGATCCTCGATGTCTGCCGCGCCTGGGTCGACAAGACGGCCGCCAGGGCCGCTGATCCAGCCAAGCCCGCGGGATAGTCAGAGTCGCTCGGCATCGTCAAGGTCTCTGCGACTACGCCATGATCGCGGTTGACCAAGAACAGAACTCTCCTCTTTCTCAGATCCGTGTTCATCCGCGTTGATCCGCGGCAACGATTCGCCGAAAATGCCGACGGACGTTCCTCAAAAGATGAACCAAGTTCTCAGGGAGAGTTCCATGCGGTATTTTTCTGGAGTCCTCGCGGTGATGTTGGGATTGTTGTTGTGGACGGCGGCTCGGGGCCGGCGATGACACCGTGGCCAGTGCCCTCGATCGCGATTCCCAGGGCTGGACCGACCTTTTGGCCCATGCCGGACCCAAGCTCGAGGGCTGGGTCCGTGGGCCCATTCCGCCGACGGGCAAGCTGAATCCCCGCTCGCAATGGTCGCTTGATCCGGCGACCGGCACTCTTGTCTGTCAGGGCGATGGCGGCCACGAGTGGCTTCGCTGGGACCAGGAGCTGGGCGACTTCATCTACCACGTCGAGTGGCGGTTCACCCCCGTTCCCGGCAAGAAAGGTTACAACTCGGGTATCTACGCCCGTAACTCGGTGGATGCCCGGATCTGGCACCAGGCCCAGACCGGCGACGGCTCGGGCGGGTTCATCTTCGGCGACACCTTGGTTGATGGGACGCTCAAGCGGATCAACCTGTCCAAGCAGCAGCCGGCCTCGCGCGTCAAGCCGGCTGGCCAATGGAATACTTTTGAAATCACATGCCAAGGTAAAGATATGACCCTCTGGGTCAACGGAGCCGTCGCCAACCAATGGCACGATTGCGAGGTTCCCCGCGGTTATCTCGGTGTCGAAGCCGAGGGGTATCGTATCGAGTTCCGCCAGGTGAAGCTCAAACCGCTCGACCAGCTCGATCTCCAGCAAATCTGCGCCAGAGCGAAATCGGTCGAAGATCGAGCCGCGAAGGGCTGGTGAGTCTTGGTAAGGCTCGGCCTCTCTGGCATGATGATCGTCAGGCTCCGAATCTTGTGATCGGGGATCGATTGGCTTTAGCTTGGCATTGAGGATCGACTGATGACGTGCAACTCGCTCTCACGGCGATCGGGCTGGTTGAGCCTGGCCGCCCTTGGGCTGGCTCTTGTGGTCGGGCCGTATCCTGTCGCTGCGGGCCGATGTGAAGGTGCCGGCCATTTTCAGGTCTCACATGGTCCTGCAGCGCGATCAAAAGGACCGCGTCTGGGGTTGGGCCGATCCGGGCGAGGAAGTCACTGTCAAATTGGCCGGCCAGGCGAAGACCGCCAAGGCCGGCCCCGACGGTTCGTGGCAGGTCGTGCTGGACCCGATGCCGGCCGGCGGCCCGCATACTCTGACGATCCAGGGCAAGAACACCATCAGGCTTGACGACGTCTTGGTCGGCGAGGTCTGGATCTGCTCGGGGCAGTCCAATATGCAGATGTCCCTCGCGGCTATCCAAGGATGCCGACCTGGAAATCGCGACGGCCAGATACCCAAAGATCCGGTTGATCACGGTGCCCAACCTCGGCACCCAGGAGCCTCAGAAAGACTTCAAGGGCAAGTGGCAGCCCTGCCGGCCGGATACGGCCGCGGGGTTCTCGGCAGTCGGTTACCTCTTCGGGCGTCGGTTGCATCAGACGCTCGATGTGCCGGTCGGCCTGATCAACGACGCCTGGGGCGGCTCAGCGTGCGAAGCCTGGATCCGCCGCGATCTGCTGGCCGCCGACGAAAAGTATGCCCCCATGCTCAAGCGTTGGGAGCAAATCGAGAAAGACTTGCCCCGGGCCAAGGCCGAGTACGAACCGAAGCGGGTCGCCTGGCAAGCCGTGGCCGATAAAGCCAAGGCCGAGGGCAAGCAACCTCCACGACCACCGTCGAACCCCGAAGACCTGATGCGGGGAAATGCCCGGCCCGGCAATATCTACAACGGAGTGCTCAAGCCGACGATCGGTTACGGCATCCGGGGCGTCATCTGGTATCAAGGGGAGTCGAACGCCAGCAAGGCGTATCAGTATCGCGACCTGTTCCCCCTCATGATCAAAAGCTGGCGCGACGAGTGGGGCCAGGGCGATTTCCCGTTCTACTGGGTCCAGCTCGCCGACTTCCAGCCCGAGACATCTGAACCGAAAGAAAGTGCCTGGGCTGAGCTGCGCGAGGCGCAAACCATGACTCTGAGCAAGTTGCCCAAGACGGGCGAGGCCGTCATCATCGACGTCGGCGAGGGCCAGGACATCCATCCCAGAAACAAACAAGACGTCGCCAATCGGCTGGCGCGATGGGCCCTGGCGCGTGATTACGGCGTGCCCATCGCCTATCAGAGCCCGACATACAAGGCGATGGAGAAGCAGGGCAAGAAGGTCGTGCTCACGTTCGACCATGTGGGCGGAGGACTCAAGCCATTCGACGTTGTCGAGCCACGCGGCTTCGCCATCGCCGGCGGCGACCACAAGTTCGTCTGGGCCAAGGCACGGATCGTCGGCCCCGCCACTGTCGAGGTCTGGTCTGATCAGGTCGCCGATCCCGTCGCCGTCCGCTACGCCTGGGCCGACAACCCAGTTTGCAATCTCTACAGCCAAGAGCGCCTGCCAGTCACGCCCTTCCGCACCGATGACTGGCCCGGAGTCACCATCCATAACAACCAGTAGCGGCTATTGATGTGATGGGGAACTACCGGCCGCCCTCGGTCGTTCAATGTCTCACCGCCAAGGGCTGGCCCATACTCTCGATCACAGAGTACTGGGAATCGCGCTGGCCGTTGCGCATAATGGACGCGTGTTAAACTTTCATTGAAGACTCCAGATCGATGGATGGGTGGAGCAGACTATCCTTTGAGGAGGAGGCCAGCGCGATGTCGAGATCACACCTGAGTCGTCGCCAGTTCATGAATCGTTCTCTGGCTGCCGCCGGAGTGGGGGCGGGCTTCGCCATCAGCGGAACCAAGTCCTCGGGCCGGATTATCGGGGCCAACGACACGGTCCGCGTCGCGGTCGCCGGCCTCAACGGCCGAGGCGGCGAACACGTCGGTCAATTCGTCAAGATGCCGGGCGTCGCGATCACGTATTTAGTCGATCCCGACACGCGGACTTACAAGAAGCGTCTCGACCAGATCGCCAAGGCCAAGAAGGAAGGCCACGCACCGGCCACTGTGCAGGACATCCGCCGCGCCCTGGACGACAAAACGGTCGACGCCGTGTCGGTCGCCACCCCCAACCACTGGCATGCCTTGATCACGATCTGGGCCTGCCAGGCGGGCAAGGACGTCTATGTGGAAAAGCCGTGCAGCCACAATGTCCATGAAGGGCGGATCGCCGTCGAGGCCGCCCGTCACTACAAACGGATCGTGCAGCATGGCACGCAGAGCCGCTCCAGTCACGACTGGGCCCTGGCCGCCGCGGCGATCCAGTCGGGCAAGCTCGGCAAGCTCAATGTCTCGCGCGCACTTTGCTACAAGCCCCGCGGCAGCATCGGCATGAAGCCGAACACGGATCCGCCCGAGCAGGTCGATTTCGACATCTGGCTCGGCCCGGCCCCCAAGCAGCCCTATCACGCCAACCTGGTCCATTACAACTGGCACTGGTTCTGGGATTTCGGTAACGGCGATATCGGTAACCAAGGCGTTCACCAGATGGACATCGCCCGCTGGCTGATCCCCGCCGCCAGCTCCAATGGCCATAGCGCCAGCGCGACGTTTCCCAAAACCGTCCTCAGCCTGGGCGGCCGGTTCGGCTATCGCGACCAAGGGGAGACGGCCAACACCCAGATCAGCGTCATGGACTACGGCGACACCCAGCTCATCTTCGAGGTCCGCGGCCTGACCGACCGGTGCGTTCAAGGGTCAGAAGGTCGGCAATATCGCCCATCTCGACGAAGGAATGATCGCCGAGGGCAAGTTCTATCCCAACGGAAAAACCAGTCCGGTGCCGCTGGCGAGCCTGGTGAAAGTCGAAGTCGAGCGCGGGCCGGGCCACGGTCACTTCGAGAACTTCATCGCCGCGGTGCGCAGCCGCAAGGTTGACGACCTCAACGCCGATATCCTCGAGGGACACTACTCGGCCGCTCTCTGCCACCTGGCCAATATCTCGTACCGCCTGGGGCACGAGGCTCCCTTCAACAAGCCGACCAAGGCCTTCGGTGACGACAAGGAAGCCTACGAGACCTTGGCCCGCATGGAAGAACACCTCAAGGACAACGGCGTGGCGCTCGATGGCCTGAATTACCGGCTGGGCCGCAAGCTCGCTTTCGACGCCGCGACCGAGTCATTCGCCGGCGACTCCGAAGCGAACCAGTTCCTGACCCGGGCCTACCGCGCTCCGTTCGTCGTCCCCGACCGGATAGCTTGAGGCGGAGGTCGGTATTTGGGAGTTTTTTGAGGAGGCCAGGCTGGGCACTCTGTTTCGGCGCGGGTCTCTGACCCCGCCGGAGTGCTCGACCGAAGGTCTCCAGCGCTGATCATACGCTCCGTCCTCGAAGGCAATCGTGCTCTCATCGCACACTCCGAAGGACGGAGACTCCGGTCAGGCACATCGGATCTGCGCGCTCGAGCCCCTGGGCCTTTTGTCGGGTTCGACCAGAGCCGCCTACGAGCGGCTTAAGCCAAGCCTGCTCGCGGAAGCCGAGGAGAAGTACGTGGTGATCGCACGAAGCCCCTGAAACGCGGATTATTTCAGCACCGCCCGGGAACCGCTGGGCTCTTGCCTGAGTGATTTGAGCACGGCGCTCGAGTCCACCAGAGGCTGGTCGGCCACATTGCGGAAAACCTCATTGCCGGAGGAATCAAACGCGATCGTGGCGTGTTTGGTCTCACCGTCAGGGACGCCGTATTTCCGGAAGATCTCGAGTTTCGGATCGGCCACCAGAGTGAAGGGGACTGGTGGGAAATCTCGCAGGTCCGCCTCGTTCGAGGCACTGATCACCGAAACCGAGAGATTTCGGCTCGAGAGTTTGGTGGCCATCTCGGTGAGCTGGGTCATACAGTGCTGACAGTAGGCTCCTCTGACGAACAGCAAGACGGAAGGCTTGCCTTTTGACTCAGGAACGAACGCACTCATACGGTTCCTCTCCACCCCGGCGCCCGGGGCGGGGGCGTTGGCCGTGGCTGTCGGATCATCGATCGTCACCTGTTCCATCATTCCCAGGTCTTCGTGCTGGAGAATGTGACAATGCTCGACGAACGAGCCGGCGAAATCCTCGTACTTGGTCAACAGTTCATAGGTGTATCCGTGCTTCATCGAGAGGGTGTCGCGCCATGTCGGGCCGCCAATTTCCTCCTTGGTCACATCAACCACATTTCCGTCGTCCTGGATCGCCGTCACTTTCGTGACCAAGAACGGATTGATATGAATGTGGAACGGATGGGGTAAGATATAAGGCTTGCCGCTTGTCGGGTCTGCCCCGTTCCGTGTGCCGACGAGCCAGCGCTCCGTCTTGCCCAGGGGGAGATGGCGCACTCGACTCGGATTCGGTGAGAAGGTACTTCCATTTTGGAGATCGACCGCTTTCAACGTCGCAGAGAGATCGTCCCAAGAGATCAAGAAATTCAAAGGGCCGTCAGGCTTAACGGTATGGAAATCAATTCCGTAAAACGCATATCGGGTTCCGGACACGTCCCCCGGGGGGATATCCCTGAGCCGCTGGCTGATCAATTTGTCCGTGCCCGGCAGGGCCATCCTCACCGGCGGTCCTCCCGTAACCACGATTTTCGCGATCCAGCGAACCGATTCCGGCGATCCGTCATCACCCTTGTCGTTCTCGGACAGGTTCGCATCGACAAGATAATACTCTCCCGAGGCATTCACGGACGCTTGCAGAAGCGCATCGGATCGATAGCCTGGGTAAAGCGTGATCTCGTCCGTACCCTCGCCTAGCTTACCCGTCGGCAGGCCATCCAGCGCGATCTCGTGAAAAGTCAACTTGTCTCCCGTATTTGCCGAACTCGAGGAGCCTTCGATCTTGAGCACAATCTCCTCGTGCTGACCCGCGTGAATGAATCGGAATCGACGGACCTCTCCCGGTGCCAGGGTGATCGTGGGAATCCGGTCGCCATTCACGAGTGTATAACGCTTGAGCGTCGCCCACTGACCAGGGCCGAACATGTTGTTGCTGTCGGTGCGCGATGTGGGTTCAATCCCGCCGAGCGTCCCGAACGCCTTGAATGTGTATGGTATCTGTTGCAGCACAACGATTTCTTGTGCGGCCGCTTTGATTTCAGGGATCGAGTCCAGGTTGGTGACATTGTCGTCACGATCGATGATGAGGGCACCGGCCAGCCCGCTTGAAACCTGTGCGGCCGTCGAACCGTGTCTGTGAGCGTGATACCAGAAGGTTCCCGCGACGTGGTCCGACGGGATGTGCACCGCGTACTTCTGGATAGAGGTCTTCGGGTCGAAGGGACTCGACGGCGTTAATTCTAGCAGCACGTTATCGCTTTCGGGCTCACCCTTTTTGAGCGCTTGCGGCCGGACGTGAAGACCGTGGAAATGCAAGTTTGTCGTATTCCACTCACGATAATCGTTCATGTCATGGGACTGCGGGTCATCGGTATTGGGCGGAAGGTTGTTGACGAGTGTGATGTACAGTGTGTCACCCGCCTTGAGCCGCAATACCGGGCCCACGAGGCGATTGTTGTATGTTCGAAGCCGCACCTGGTCTTTGCCGATTGTGAACACGCCGTAATTCACGTTCAGGGTCAGATCCAATCGACCGTTCGCGGATGAATGCGTTAGCGGATTCAGGCTAGACCTGGGCTGAAAACTCGTGCGATACGAACCAACGTTTGCCCCGCCGGCGCCGAGGCCGCCGCCCAGAGATTTCCCTTTGGATGCTGAATTTCGCTCGGGCCCGGCAGTATGATGCCTTCTGATCTTCTCGCGCAGCCGGTCGATCACGTCTTGTCTCGCGTACATTTCGCGGAGTCGTCGGATTGCCTCGGCCTTATCGTCGTCGGCTTTGCCGCTCGGCGCGGCCCCGTATCCCGTCGCGGACTGCGTGTTGCGACCGAGTACGGTCCGTTGGTTCGACCTTGCTTCAACCAATCCAGCCGGCGAGTCTTGTTTGACCGCGATCCACTGAGCGACAACTCCCGCACGCGCGATTCCGCCTTTCCCATCGGAGTGAGGCTTGGCTCGAACGATGGTACCGACGATCGCCGGTCGCTGGTTGTCGCCGTTCTGCCACACTGGAACGAGGTAGCCCAGATAGTCGTAGATCCATTCCTCGCCGCCGATGATCCCCTTGCCCTGAAAGTGGACCGTGGCGGGGTTTCCGCCGGAAACGCCTCCCTTGAGATTCAGTTGCCAGCCGTCTCCATCGAGCGTTCCAATCAGATGATCGGGAGTCGGAACGGATAACGCGAATGTGCCACGACCGAACAAGAGCTTATCCGGGGAGGTGGAGAGGTTCGGGTCGCTGATGAAGCTGCGATACGACCATGAACCGACAAAGGGACTTTGCGTCTCAGCCGCCGGTGATTGCGGTCCCTGTGCAGCCGAACTGGCTGGCGTGAATGTGGATTGGGCCATGAGCCAGAAAGGAGAGAAGCTCATGATACCCGCGATCAGGGCAGCTCCCTTAAGCTTTCCAAAGCGGCGAGAAGATCTCATGAAAATCGGGCTCCCGGAACAGTCGTGTCTTGAACCAGATCATCATCCGAGGATTCGAGGAGTCGCATTCTATCAACGGCTTTCCGAGTTCTCAATCCGGCGTCGCGGATGACACGATAGACGCTCGAGGGGCTGAGGGCGACGACGTCGGCATCGCGCATCATGAAAGTGAGTCGCCTGTAGCCCTCCGTGGGATGAACCCCGGCCAGTCTCGGAATTTGAGAAAAAGCGAAGAAAACTCGCTCGCCATGCCGCCCGGGCTATGGTAGGTTCCCGGGTATGCTGACCACCAACATGCGCCACTTCCTGGATGACGACGGCTGCTTGCCTGATCTACCGGAGCCCGCGCTCGATCTCGCGTTTCACCTCGGCGCGATTGTCGGATGGGTCTCCCGCTCCCCTTCGATGGATCTCTAATTCACCAATGTTCCATGCCGACGGCGGCCGAGTCGGCGCCGTTGCCTTGGAGAAATCCAGGCATGCCTCGATCCGAATGACGGCACGATCGAGTGGACTTGCCCCGTTTGTGCCGACACCGCGACGATTTCAGGCTGGCAAGGTACGCTCTGGGACAAGACTATTCCGCCATAGTCCCGCGGTCGCGGGGCTCAGCGCTTTGGTTTCGTCGAAGTCCTCCGAGATGGATTCGTGCGTGTTCCGAGGCAGAAGGCCGCACGCACGAAGGTCCGAATATCGGAAGCCTCGTCTCTCAAGGAAGGGTTCGGGTGGTTCGGCAACTTCACCGAAGATGTCGTCACTGAGTGCCCGGCCGTTCCAGAACTGCATCGGGCCAGTTCGCGATCTCAGTTCAGGCAACGTAATCTCCGACGAATTCCAGATAACTCTTCTCGCCCGGCTTCAGTTCCGAGTGCAACTGGACCGACTCGTCCACTTTGCGTAGCGCGGCAATCCAGATGTCGTCCGAAACGTCTTCGCGGTAGTCGCGGAAGGCCGCCAGCACACCGCAGAGGACGGCCACCCGAGGGTCGTCATCCTCGGTCGGTTCCGTCCCTTTTATAGCGTAATGAAGTGCTTGATCGATTATGCGATCATCGATCGTGGGATCTTCCCGAGCGATACTGACGAGCGCGAATTCGATGTTTTGCAGAATGTCGAGATGGTCGCGCACCAGATGTTTCATCCGGCTTCTCGTGGAGCGATCGTGCTGGTAGGAATGGACGACGTCCTTGTTCTTGAAGAGTCGTCGAGGCGGCTTCTTCATGATGGATGTTGCTGCGCTTCGCCGAATAAATCCATCAGTGGGTTGACGGCTGGCGACAGGCTCGCCAACCCACCGTTCATCGTCGCCGCCGGATTGCGATTAGTTAGTTCACGAGGTCACGCCAGGCGAAGTAGGCTTCGATCCACTCATGACCTTTGGGCCGCGGCTCAATCCATTCGAGCGTGCTGATGTCGACGACATGCGTCTTCCCTTTCGATTTGCAAACGGCGTTGAGACCATAGCCGTTCTTGGGCCAATCGAACCGGACGCATTCGACTGGCTCACCCGCGATGCGGGCGGAGAAGGGACAGACAACTTCCTCGCGGATCATGCTCAGCAAGCCCGCATGTTCGTCGCTTTCGTCAACGCTGTCGCTGGTTGCCTGGTCGATCATGGCGCGGAGCTTTTTGGATCCGTTCTTGATCGGAGTCGTGTCCAGGGTCGCGGACTGTCCTTGATGCCGGTTCCAGTACATGGTGCACTCACCTTTGCTTCTCTCAAACCTCAGCCGGGATGTTTTGTTCTTGGGACAGCAGAAGTCGACGAACTGTGCTGGCCCAGCGTTGGTGCTCTCGGTTTGTTGTAATATACTCGATAGAATGCGGAGGTCGGCTTTTTTTAGCAAGAGCCCAGAAAATGCGGGCGCATGCATGAGAGCTTATTCTGCCAGGGCTTCATTGCGGAGGGTGAGGATGTCCTTGCGGTCCGCAGTGCCGAAGCTTGATCAGCCGGTCCTCGTCAGTGCTGACGATTCAACGGGCGATCTGTCGCTTGCGCTTGGTTTCGATGATCTCGGCGATCTTTTCCTTGAGCGTTCCGACTCAGATGAACTTGTGAACTTGAACGTTCATTTCTGGCCGATTCGGAAGGCACGGTCGGTTGCTTGGTTCTCGACGGCGGGGTTCCACCACCGGTCGAAATGGAAGACATGGTTGGCTGGCAGTCAGGTTCAGCCCTGTCCCACCGGCCTTGAGAGAGAGGACGAAGAGACGAGGGCGATCCACCATGCGGTCGCGCTGGGCTTTGGGAACCTGTCCGCGCAACCATAGTACCTCACGGCCGAACGATTCTTCAAGATGGCGGCGGAGGAGAATACCGCATTTCGGCGAACTGGGTGAAAATCAAGTGCCCGGTCGCCAGCGTCGATCACTTTCTCGAGCATTTCGCTGCAGTCGCGCCACTTTGCCCGATCGGCCGCAGATGGTTGAGTTGTCGTGCAAGAGCTGGGCGGAGTGGTTGTAGAACTTGCTCGATATTGGGGCGTAAGGCCAGGACAATGCCTTTCCAGCCTTCCGTCTCAACCAATCAAACCGGGCTCACCTGAAATTCCGTGGCGACGACCGAGTGCTGGCCAAGATCCGCCGGCTGAGTCAGCCACGCAACGTCCGCATTCATCTGGCACTCGCCGCTTGATTTCGCCGCTTGGCCTTGGTCCGGGTATGATCATCCGGGGAGGACCGATGGACTCAAGAATCCGAACAATGGAGATCGTCGATGACCGGGTGGCCGAGATCCTCCGGTCCAAATCCCCAGCCGAACGGCTCGCGATTGCGGATGGGATGTGGCGGTTCGCCCGCAGGATGATTCGCGAGATCATCGCCCGGGAACATCCGGATTGGTCCGAAGCCGAGATCAATCGCCAGGTCGCTCGGAGGATGTCGCATGGAGCCTTCTGAGATCCTCCGCTGGTTGGCCGAGGCGTTGGAGCGTTTGCAGATCCCGTATCTCGTTACGGGCTCGATGGCCACAATCGCCTATGGAGAGCCGAGGTTCACAAACGACATCGACGTCGTGGTTGCTCTGCATTAGACCAGGTTGACGCATTCTGCGCGTCGTTCCCGGAGCCGGATTTTCATTGCTATCGAGAGTCAGTCGTCCAGGCAGTCCAGCAGCGGTTTCAGTTCAACATCATCCATTTTGAGTCGGGACTGAAGATCGATGTGATCGTCCCTGACGATAGCGAGTTCAATCGCTCCCGGATGGCCAGAGCCGTCCGGCTCCCTGGCAGTCCCGATTTCGATGTCTGGTTCGCGTCGCTCGAAGACGTCATCGTGAAGAAGCTGGAGTATTATCGTGAAGGCGGATCGGAAAAGCACCTCCGCGACATCGCCGGGGTTCTGAAGGTGCGCGCGGAGCACGTAGACCGGCAGTATATCACCGAGTGGACCAACCGCCTGGGACTCGCCGAAGTCTGGCGGGAGTTGCTTCAGCGGATTGAAAAGGAGTGATCGTTTGGGATTCACGCCGATCGAAATCATCGGCATCGTCCCAAACCGGGTCGCTCCAGAGCCGTCTCGCGATACTCCCCAATAAACTGACCAAACTTGTGACCGGCCGCCGCCATCGTTCAACCCTCCACCAAGAGATGCCCCTCATGGAGAGGTACACGATGCTTCCGATTCTTCCACTTCATGTTCCTGTCCCTCGTCTTCTGGAACGTGAAGTCTTTTGAAGCCTGATGCGATGGCGAGTTCACCCATCCACTTATCGACGGGGACGTGAGATTCCGTACGGGGCCGAATCGCCGATGACGAAGCAAACACTTGCGCCGTCGGTTGTTACGTCTCGGAGCCGTCTCCACATTCGGGCCATGTCCAGAAAGTAGGCAACGATCATCGTATGGTAGTTTTTCTTCCCGCCATGAAGGTGCCGCTCCTTTTCCAGACTTCCACACACCATATCAATCTCAGCCCTGATCGGGTCCAGAAGCTTGTCGGCGAGCAGGCTCGAAGTCTCGGAGACGAGCGGTGAGACGTGTTGAGTGCAGGATCGCACCAGATGTTCGCGGACGGTTTTCTGAAGGTCTCCCCATCCTGCGACGTCTCCGAAGAAAGTCATCTCGAGCCGGGTGGCATCGGCATAGTCGAAATTGTTGGGATATGGCGGTGACGTGATGACGAGAGTCGCCCATTTGTCGGGTACGCCGGGCATTTCCCTGGCGTCACCTTGTATGAGACTGGCAACCGCCTCGGTCCGATGCCTGCCGCACAGGTCCACATACATCTGACGAACTTTATCGTTAAACGCGGCGAACGGCTCGACGACCTTGGCCTTGGTCTTGTTCGGTAAGATATACTGCCAGTTCGCCGTACCGACTGGGGAGCACTGCCTCAGGATGGCCGCCAAAGCAAGCCACCCGAGTTCCGAGAGCGGGTGATCTTGGAGTGTCTACCCAGGCCTTTCGCAATCTGTCGAGCCCTTCAAGAATATCGTCGGGATAGCATTTGCGAATTAGATCGGGGTAACCGCCCACGTCTGGTGTGACCTTCTGCGCTCGCTTGAGGATCCCGGCGGCGAAACTACGGAATGCCTCGGCCTCGATCCCGCTCGTGATCTTGGCCTGAGCGACCCTTGAGACAAAGGGATGCGACTCTACTCCGTACGAGGGAACGTTTTCTTCTTCCGCTTCGACGAGGACTGTACCGCTCCCGGCGAAGGGGTCGAGCACTCGTACTTTGTCATCCTGCTTCGACTTGGCTGACCGGATGCAATCCCTCACCCACGAAGCTGAGAATCCCGCCGAGTAACGGAACCATCGGTGGACCGGCAGGGACATATTGCTTGTAAATGTGGATGAATCGACTGCGGCTGGCGCGAAGACCTGCGCCACCTGTGGATTCGACGGTGAGGTTTTCCTCGAGAAACTCAAATTGCTCCTGCTTGCCGCTTCCCATTCGCATCCGCATGACTCCTGTACGCCGATAGGAAAAGTGGCCGACGATCAGGTCCTGCGCCATCGCCTTGCGCATCCGTGAACGCCAGCAGGCCGCCTGATCGAGCAGGTGCATCAGACACGATCGGCCAGTTCCGTCGCCGTAAGACAATCGTCTCGTGCGCCTCGCAAACAACCGAACAGAGGCCATCACGGACTCTCCCGTCCCTGTCCGTTACCAACCCATTGCTCCCCGACAACGCTCCAGAACTCGCCGGGCCACAGCTCGTCTTTCCAACGCTCGAAATCGGGATGATTCTCCAAGCGCGCACATTGAGTCACTCCATCCTCGTTGGCCCAGGTGATCCGGACCTCCTTGGGATCGAGCTCATCGACGACATAGGGCGAGTGGGTCGTCGCGATGATCTGAAGATCCGGGTTCTCCTCGAGGACCTTCCGAAGCAGTGGGATCAGCTTGCGCTGGGCCTTGGGATGCAAACCATGGTCGAGGTCATCAAGCAGGACCAGCTTTGGACGGACTGAGCCGAGCAAGGCGGCGAGCAGGCCGAGGACGAGGATCGTACCTTCGCTGGCGAGATGCGCCGGGATATCGGCCGCTCCTTGAAAATCAAGTACGACTTCTTCGCCGATATACTCCTTGTTGAGACGTCTTGGTGAAACTATCGCTGTCAATCTTCACAGTCTCGGTCTCGATTCGACTCACTGGCACGCGATTGAAGCGAATTCTTCTACAGTGGGGATAACTGAGTCTTGAGACGTTCCTGGAGCTGATTCAGAAATCGATCTCGGTTGGTTCAACGCCATTAAGGCCAGTGCGCTTGCCATCCCCCTGCGATACCATCAGATTCGACGTCGGGACTTGTCACTACCGCCGTATGAAGGTTCGGCAAGCTTCGCGCTCCAGTCGTAAGGAGGACTTGGCCGAACTGAACGTTGTGACGCGATCGGATACTCTTTGCGATGGGCCCGCGAACGAGACTGGTCTTCCAGCGGATTTTGCCATCCTCCTCGAGCTTGTCCAGCATTCGTCCACTCAATTTGAGGTGGCCATCCCGTGTCAAGTTCGGTGTTGAGGAGGGATCCGGAGTGTGACTGGCATCTTGAGTAGCCTCTGAGGTAGAAAACCTACCCTCAAACGGATGGCCGCGCCCAGTGTCGCTAGCACTCAAGCCCCATCTCCTCGTCAGTCACCCCTCGGCTGCGGAGCAAGCTCGGATCGCCGCTGTCCTTCAATAACTCTCTCGACCGAGCCATTAGAAGCAAGTCGCGCGAGGTAGTAAAGCCCCTCAAGAATACTGGTCTTCCCCGACGCATTGGGACCGACGATCACGGTCAACCGCTCGAAATCGATGTCGACATTCCGAAGTGATTTGAAGTTGCGGAACGACGCGCTTTTGATCATGGTTCTCCTCCCACTTGAATTCGATCCAGTTTAACTCAATCATTTACCTCCTGGATAGAATCACCTTGACCCCATGCGCCGGCCGCAGGGTCATCGTGGGGAGAAGAGCGATCTTGGCATCCGGGCGCCAGCCTCAGGCTGTACGTTCGCGCGATGGTCGCCAGGATCAGCGAGGCCTCCATCAGGGCGAAGTTGTTGCCGATGCAGATTCTCGGTCCGCCGCCGAAGGGGAAGTAGGCGTAGCGGTGGATCCGCTGCATCAGGCCATCCTCCCACCGCTCGGGCCGAAAGACCTCGGGATCGTCGAACCAGCGGCTGTCGCGGTGGATGACCCACTGGGGCATGAACACCGTCGTCCCCACCGGGATGCGATATCCGGCCAGCTCGACCGGCTCGATCGCCTCGCGGCCGACCATCCATACGGTGGGGTAGACTCGGAGCGTTTCGTTGATCACGCTCTCGGTGTATTTCAGCTTGGGCAGGTCGGCGACCGTCGGCGAGCGGCCGTCGAGCACCTGATCGAGCTCGGCGTGCAGCCGGGCCTCTACCTCGGGGTGCTGGGACAAGAGGAACCAGGTCCAGGCCAGGGTGTTGGCGGTCGTCTCATGGCCCGCCATGAACAGGGTCATCACCTCGTCGCGGAGCTGCTGGTCGGTCATGCTCCGGCCGCTCTCCTCGTCCTGGGCGTGCAGGAGCATCGACAGCAAGTCCCCCCGGTCCTCGCCGCTCTTGCGCCGGTCGGCGATGATCGTCAGGAGGATCGTTTCCAGCCGCCGGACCGCTCCAAGCACGCGGAGATTTAACGGGGTGGGGAACCAGATCGGCGCGGAGATCAGGCTGCCGGTCCGGATGATGAAGGCACGCATCAGCGTCTCCATCGCCGCGCTGGCCTCGGCCGACTGGCCCTCGATCTCGGCGTCGAACAGTGTCTTGGCGACGATCTCCAAGGTCAGTTGCATCATGTCTTCCTGGACGTCGCGGACCTGGCCGTCGGCCCAGGTCCCGAGCATTCGCTCGGTGGCTTCGACCATGAACCGGGCGTAGGCGGCGATGCGGTCGCGGTGGAACGCTGGCTGGGCAAGCTTGCGCTGGCTCCGCCAGAACTCCCCCTCGCTGGTCAAGAGCCCCTGGCCCAGTGTCCGGCTCGTTTCCCTCAGCCGATAGTGCTTGATGAACTTGCGATTCTGGTTGACGAGCACCTCTTCCACCAGGTCGGGATGGTTGACGAACACGATCGATCGACGACCGAACCGGGCCGACACGATATCGCCGTACTCGCGGGCCCAGCCGGTCAGCGAGCCTAACTGGTCGCGGCCGAATTCTCTCAAGTTGCCGAACAGCCAGCTCCGCGGGGGGCCGGGAATATGATCCTGAGTCCGAGGTATCGCGAGCGCTGGCATGACCGTCGTCCTTCCTTGAGGGCGCATGCTTGGTCAAGAGAGCAGGTATCTCTTGGGGATCTCCGCGCCGGCCACGGGGCGTAGATTTCGAATCCGGCACATCTGGTAAACATTGATGCGAAAGTCGGGACAGGTGCTCACCAGGCAATAGGCGTCAACCGGGGAAAAGCCGTGCTCGGCAATCAGCCAATCCATCAAGTGGGTCGTGGCGGTCTCGACGGCGTGGTCCAGTGGTCTGTCGGCGTGGATGGCGATCAGGCTCTCCGGTTTTTCGATTCGCATACCGGGGAGGCGCTTCCCTTTCTTCAGCTCGAGCCGGAGGCGCACGGTGGCCTTGGTCTCGGCGGCGGTGCCGGTGAACTCGGTGTCACCCTGACTGGCGTGGACATCGCCCAGGTAGAAGCGAGCCCCTTCGTGGAAGATGGGCAAGAAGATCCGGTTGCCGGGTGCGACGTCGCGAATGTCGAGGTTGCCGCCCCATTCCCCTTGACCGTCGATGCTGGTGGTCACCTCGCGGTCCGGAGCCACGCCGAGCGTGCCGATGAACGGCGTGATCGGCCATGACCGCCGCTCATCGAAGTGCAGGGTCCCATCACGGGTCGTGCCGCTGGGACCGGGCGTGTGCCGGAACATCTTGGTGGTGTAGTCGCTCGATAATTCCGGCCAGCGGGTCGACTCACCCAGCGGCCCTCGCCGCGGCCCGATCGCGATCCACGAGTAATCGTCGACCACGATCTCTTCAATCACGACGACCAGCGCATCGCCTCGCTCCGCCCCCTCGACCCAGATCGGACCGGCGATCGGATTGGCCAAGGGCGGCATCCGGTCGAAACCCGGCCGACGCGCCGGGATCGCCTTGTCCTGCTCGGTCTGGATATAGCCGTTGCTCGCGTCGAATGTCTCCACTTCAAACGGCTCGCCAGCCTCGACCCGCAGCAAGGTCTCGTCTCGCCAGTCAAACGCAAACTTGCGGGCCAGATCACGGGTTACACGCTGCATTGTTCTACACCACAAGAGGGAAAATAGGGACAGAGATTCACAGAAGGGAACGAAGGAAACGAAGGAAAAACCAGAGTAGATAAATTAATTAGAATCATTCATTATGTTAATATCACCATATTACTAATAATATATAATTAATTTCTATTATTTATGTCGGTTTTCTGTGTCTTTCCTTCGTTTCCTTCGTTCCCTTCTGTGAACCTTTTCCCTAAGTAAGCCAGCAAATCCCGGAACTCTTGTAGGGTCATCAAGCGGGCGAGGTTATCGGGCATGATCGAGGTTGTTTGCGGTTTGCGTTCGGCGATTTCGCCGGCTTTGACGGTGATCAGCCGGCCTTGTGAGTCGGCGAAGATGAGCGCGCCTTCGGGCGACTGGTCGAGCAGGATGCCGGTGAAGACGGTTCCGTCGGTCCTGGCCACGCTCCAGGCAACGAACTGGGGGGCGATCTCCTTGCTCGGGTTCAGGATCGATTCCACCAGGCGACGGCGGTCGACTCCCGCGGCCAGGGTCGAGAGTTCGGGCCCGCGCGGCCGCCTCGACCGTCAACCTGGTGGCAGCGATAGCAGCCCGGCCCCTTGGAGTGGAAGAACAATCGCTCGCCGGCAGCCGGGTCGGCCGGCCCTTGGAGACGAGCGAGCCAGGCATCGAGACTGAGACTGCCGGGCAAATCGAGCGATAAGTCGTCGGCGGGGCTGGGTTCTTCCCAGTAACGATTGCTCGTGTTCCGTGAGTGAGATTCCACGCAAGCCGCGAATCGCTTCGCGACGCAATACCGGGTGCTCGCTCTGGGCCAGTGCCAGGAGCCGGTTGCGCTGATGGCGCGCATCCTCGGCCAGGCCCACGATCGCCTCGGCGCGGAGCGACACTGGTGCGTTCTTGTCCTCGGCCAACCGCGCCAGTACCGCAAACCGGCCCGGGAGCGGGCTCTGGCAGAGGCTTCGGACGGCCTCGATCCGGACGGTCTCCTCGGGTGCCTCGAGGAACCGCTTCAAGCGAGCGAGCGTGAGCGCGGGATGGTCGGGCCGAAGCATCCTCAAGCCGCGATGGAGCACGGTGGCGGGCGTTTGGCGGATCGGTCAAGAGGGCGACGATGTAGTCCTCGCCGGCAAGTTCTTCCTTGGGCCCGCGTGCCTTGCCGTCAAGCCGCTCGAGCGCGGCCAGCGTGGCCTCGAACAGGCTTCGTGTCGACGCGGTCGCGGTCAGTCCCGCCAGCAGTTGCGGGCGGTATTCCGCCAGCTTTTGCTCGCCCACCCACTGAATCGCCGCGAAATGGATCGATGGGTCGGGGTCGGACAGAAAAGCCGGCAAGAGCGCGCGGGCTTCCGGCCGTTGCGAATCGCGCAGGACCAAGAGCAGGCCCAGCCGCCGAGCAGGCGCCAGGTCCTTCGAACGGGCGATCTCGATCAGCTTGCTGATGTCGAGCGATCGCCGTAATCCCTGCCGCGCCGCCTGCTGCATAAATGGATCATCGGACTCCAGCGCCTTCAAAAGCATCTCTGCTCGCTGATGGATCAGCCAGGCGGCGCAGCGTCTCGGCGCGAGCCAACGGCGAGTTGTCTCCATTCTTTGCGACTGGCGACGGTGACCGCCCACCAGCATGAGGTTGGGCGGCCCGCAGCCGCCAGATCCGCCCTTTGCCGTGTAATGTGTACGACTTGTCGACCCAGTCGCTGACATAAATCGCGCCGTCGGGCGCGACCGCGATCCCGACGGGCCGGAAGTCGTCGCCGCCGGCAACCACCGGCTTCATGACCGCCCGAAACGAGGCGCCATGCGGCTCGAGGCGGTATTGTTCGATCCGATGGTCGCCCCACGAGGTGACCAGCAGCGTGCCGCGGTAGTCTTCGGGGAGGTTGTTCGCCTCGTACGCGACCACGCCGGAGGGTGCCTCGCCGGTGCCGGCGACCATGCCCAGCGTGCCGGGCAGCTCTCCGTTCCAGGCGGTGAACGGGTGCAGTCCCTTGCGGCCGTTGCGGAATCGGTAACCGTAGTCGCCGCCATCGACGATGTGAAGCAAGCGGCAAGGGGGACGCGAATCGGGGTCGTTGTCCACCGCGAAGAGCTGGCCGAACTTGTCGAACGCCATGTGGAACGGGTTCCAGAAGCCGGTGGCGATCCGCTCGAGCTTCGAGCCATCGGGACGGCATCGGTAGATGTTACCCCCTTCGCCGCCGCCGGTAAACGTGGTCCCATCGCTGCCGATCAGGCGATAATCGGCTCCTAAGTAGGTCGACAAAATGTTTTGCACACTCGAACCGCATTGACCAAATACTCTTAAAACCCCTTGTTTTTCAGCCAGTTGCGGGCCTCGATCGGATTCCGACGACCCCGGATGGCTCCGTCGGCGAGCGATTATCTTCGATCAGACCCGCTTTTGCCGCCTTTTTTTGGCGATTTCGCGCCGGTTTGCGGATAGCCCCATGAAATGTCCATCCTTGCACCTTTGGGTTCCCCTGGTTATCCTGCAGGAGAGGACAACCATGAACCCCGTGCGGCTGACACCCCAGCAACGCTTTCGCCTCCGTCGTCAATTGCGCACTACCGACGATCTGGGCACCTACCGTCGTACCCTCGGTCTGCTCGAACTCGACCGGGGCAGCGCCGTCACCGAGGTCGCCATCAGGCTCGGTGTCAGTCGCCGCACGGTCCACGGTTGGATCGCGACCTACCGACATCATCCCGCCCCAGGTTCCTTGGTCACCCATCACAGCACAGGCCGGCCCCCGGAATGGGACGAGGACGCCCAAGCCATCCTGCGGGCCTCCTTGGACCAACCGCCGGATCACTTCGGCTACCAGGCCACGGCGTGGACCATCCCATTGCTCCAATCTCATCTGGCTCACTGGGGTTTGTCCGGATTCTGCGATGCCACGGTGCGCCGCCAGTTGCATGCCTTGGGTTACGTCTGGAAACGGCCGCGCTACGTCCTGGACCCGGACCCGCACCGGGCCGCGAAGATGCGACGGATCCGCCGGTATATCAAGGGGTTGGGACCGCGAGATGTCGTCCTGTTCGAGGACGAGACCGACCTGCTGCTGTTCCCCCCTTTGCGAGCCTGCTGGGCGCGGCGCGGCGAAGACGCCGAGGTCCCCCTGAGCGGAGCCAACGCCAAGCGGGTGCTCTTCGGCGCACTCAACCCCTCCAACGGGACACGGCTGTTCCTGGAGCGGAAGAAGCAGTGGAAAGAAGACTTCCAGGAGTTCCTCGGGCTGATCCATCAGCAGTACCGAGGATGGCGGGTGTCGCTCATCTTGGACGGGGACAGTAGCCATACGGCCAAGGCCTCGCAACGCGACGCGCGAAGCTTCGGAATCCAACTGGTTTGGTTGCCGGTCCGATGTCCCGAACTGAACCCGATGGATCACCTGTGGCGCCATGGCAAGGAGCGAATTTGTGCCAACCGGCAGTACGGGTCGATCGAGGAACTCGTGCATCACTTCCTCCATTATCTGGAGGGATTATCCGTGGAAGAGACGCTGCGGAAAGCGGGCGTATTATCCGAGGATTACTGGTTGAAATCGGAGTAAAGGATGGACATTACATGGGGCTATCCGCAAACCGGCGCGAAATCGCCAAAAAAAGGCGGCAAAAGCGGGTCTGATCGAAGATAATCGCTCGCCGACGGAGCCATCCGGGGTCGTCGCAATGCGACTACGAGTCGCAAGTGGCCAAAAACAAGGGGAATGATGAGCATCGGCCCGGTCCAGTTCGAGTGTGCAAAACATTTTTGACTGATTCTCGCCAAGTCCAAAGTGGACGCGATCCGCCGAGTCAAACGCGAAGCCGGACAGACCGTTGTGGGGATAGTCGCCCCTCGTGTCCAGCCGGACGATCGGTGTGGGAAGCTTCTCCCCGCTCGTGCCGTCGGCCCGACCATCGCCGTCGCGGTCTTCCAAGCGGTACAGCGCGCTTCGCGTCGCGACGAAAACCGAGCCGTCGCGGGCGACTGCCAGGTTCATCGTCATCCGGGTCCCTTCGAAGAAGGTACCCACGCACTCCGGTTTGCCATCGCGGTTGCGATCCTCGAACACGCGAATCCGGTCTCGCGGCCGGTCCTTTGTAACCCTCGGGCCGAAAGTGGGTATGGCTCTCGACGACCAGGATGCGGCCGCGATGGTCGATCGCCAGCCCCGTGGGCGTGACGATCTCGGGCTCAGCCGCGATCAGCTCGAAGATCAGCCGCGAATCGAGCGGGCGAGGCGGCGCAGGTATTGGCCCACTTCCCGCGTCCACGGCGACGGAAATGGCCATCCAGAGAGCAAGAGCCGAGCCGAGCATGGTGTTTTGTTCTCCAACCGAATTCATTCCGGTTTGTTCTATGCATCAACGAGTAGAACCCAATTCAGTCCGCCTCTTGCCCCACGGAGTTCGTTTCGCGCTCGAACCGAGTGGAGAAACGGAATGAATTCCGTTCTCCTTTTTCATCAGTCCACGTTGGCGGTCTTTTTCTCCTGGTTGTCCACGGTCTTCTCGGGGTTGACCAGCGCCCAGAGGATCATGCCGAGCAAGGCGATCGCCACGTAGAGGTAAAAAGACGGGTCCCACTGAGCGCGGCCGGTGTAGCCCAGGCTCTTCCGCCAGTCGGCAAAGCCGCCGACGAATAGCTGCGAGAGAATCCTGCCAAGGCCGCCCATCATGTTCATGAGTCCGAAAAGTGCCCCGAGGTGCCGGCCGCTGACCTGGGTGGCACAGGCCCACCAGGATGGAAGCTGGAGCTGCACTCCGAAGTAAACCAGCGCGATGAAAGCCGAGGCCACGTACCGTCGAGTCGGTCCAGATACTGGCCAGGATGCCGAAGGCGGAGAGCCCCGCACCGACGACTGCCTGCGCCGTGCGGCCCCACCGCCGATTTCCTGTCTTCTGCACGAGCCAGTCGGTCAACAAGCCACCAAAAAAGGCGGCGATCGCACCGGGAATGAGCACCAAGGTGGTCAGACGGCCCGACAGGTCCGGCGATGCGCCCCGAGCTGCCTGCAAATAGGTCGGATACCAGGCATTCACCAATTCCGACACGGCCGACATCGTGACCATGATCGCGCTCAAGATACCAGATATTCGCGCAACCGGCCACTCGATCCCAGGGGATTGGACCGTGGACGTCGTGCTTGCCGACCGCGATGTCAGCCACGCCGATCTGCCTCGGCGGCTTCCACCGATCGATGAGGCGCTGGCCCCGCCGTGATCAACCGGCGCTCCGCATCGTTGGTCTGCGCATGCTCCGGCCGGATCATCCCGGAACCAGAGGTAAAAGGCGAGAGCCCAACCCACGCCGAGCAAAGCAAAGACCGCGAACGACCACCGCCAGTCGACCCTGTCAATCAGCCACTGCGAAGTCGTGTAGGAGGCCGCGCCGCCGAGCAACATCGCCGTCGTGACGATTCCTTGCGCACGCCCTCGCGACGACTCAGGAAACCACGACCGCAAGACTCTCGCCGAGTTTGGCAAGGCCCCCGCCTCTCCGGCCCCGAACAAGAATCGAATCACGATGAGCGACCCGAATCCCCAGGCCGCGCCCGTGAGCGCCGTGAAGAACGACCACCAAAGGACGATCCGGGTCAGGATGCGACGCGAGCCGTACCGGTCGCCCCACCGTCCGGCCGGAATCTCGAAGATCGCGTAGGCAATCGCGAACGCATCCGAAAATGATGCCCTTCTGAGTTTCGCTGATCCCCAGTCTCCCTCTTGATTATCGGAGCGGCCTGATTGATGCACGATCGGTCAAGGTAAAGGATGAACGTCATCGCCGCCAGGAATGCCAACACCCGGTAACGGACCCAGGTGGGTTGCTCGTTCGGATCGAGGGACGGTGTCGCCTCGGGATACGTCAAGGCGCCGGGGGACGGGCTAGGCAAGTCGCTCATCGGAGTCAGGATTCCTGGTCGCGTGATTGGTCAGTCGAAGCGAAGCGGAATGTAGCAGGAAGAGCAGGTTCTACTTGGCAAGCCGCGCCTTGGCCTTGGCCATGACGCTCTCAAGCGTCACCGGCTTACCCCCCTGGCGCTTGCTCTCATCGGCGGCTTCCATGAAGGCGTAGATCTCGAGCGTCTCCTCGGCGCTGACGGGCGGCTTGCCGGTCTTGAAGAACTTGACGATCTCGACCACCAAGGGCTCATAGCCGCCGTAATCGCCGACGGCTGCATTCCCTTTGGTGCCGAAGACGGTCCCGCCATACTTGTACGGTGCCTTGCGCAGGCCGCGGAACGTCCCGACGCGGCCCCCGCTCCAGATGCCGCCGGCCAGCTCGGTGTTCTTGGTCTGAATGCGAGACACCGACTGGCAGCCGGTGCCCATGATCGTGAAAAGCGTCTCGACGCCGTGAATACCGTACCAGAACAGGTCGGGATGATGTTCCTCGAGAGCACATGGGCCATAGACATCACAACCGATGACATCGCCGACCTTGGTGTTGTGACGAATCGCCTCAATCCCCGGGACCGAACCGAAGCGAGGAGCTCGAGAAACACGGCGTCTTGGTCTCCCTGGCCAGCTCGAAGATCGCGATCGCGTCGGCGAGCGAGCCGGCGACTGGCTTGTCGATGAACACCGGCTTGCGTGCTCGAAAGACGGGCCGAGCCTGTTCGAGATGCGGGCGGCCGTCCACGCTCTCCAGCAGCACGACGTCGACGCTCGCGAGCAGCTCGTCGATCGAGCCGACGATCGTCACACCGAACTTGTCGCGCAGCTCCTTGGTGTAGCCGGCCACCCGGTCCCGGCTCGAAGGAATGTCGGGGCTTCCGCCGGGATAAGCCGCCACCACGCGAACGCCGGCCAGCTCGGGCTTCGGGCTCTGGGCGTTCAGAAGCTGCGTGAACGCGACCACGTGCGAGGTATCCAGGCCGATGATGCCGGCTCGCAACGGCTTTGCCGCGGTTGATCGTCCCCAGCCTCGCCGCCGCCGCGAGCTCAATCGACAGGACCAGCCCGGCCAGCACAAACACGACGCCGATCTCCACCATGCGGTACAACACGGCAAAATCCTCAAATGCTGGATCAGACAACTTCAGGCAATAAGGGACTCTCTAAGACCGACCATCATCGGACTTGCGTGCGCCGGATGCAACACACCTGCGCTTCGAGAACTCCTTTATCCTTCGGCACTTCATCCTCTTCCAGTGTTGTGTTTGACCATCACTTGAGCCACATGGTTGGGCAAGCCGAATCAACGATCGCCCGCATCGAATGCCTTGTCAGCGTCTGTCCTTTCCATCCTTTGGATTGAAGGGCTCTTGCCATGCCGATTCGAACCTACCAGCCGGGCGACGAACACGCTCAGGCTCGGATCTACAACACAGCCGCGGGTTCCCTGCCGGGGTTCAAACCGGCGACGGCCGAAGAGATTGGCCGGCGCGATCGAGGAGGCGACACTGATCCCGAATCGCGATATTACGCCGTCGAGAACGGCGAGGTCGTGGGATATGCCGTCTTCGGCTCCAATGGACGGATCAGCTACCCGTGGTGTCTGCCCGGAGCGGAGACGTTGCGCCAATCGCTACTCGAAACGATGCTCCTCAAGATGAGAAAGCGAGGGATTCCCGAGGCCTGGACGGCTTACCGAGCCGACTGGTCGCCGGTGCATGAATTCTTGCACCAGCATGAATTTACCGAGAAGCGACAGATGATCAACTACGTGGCGGACGTTCGAGCAGCTTCCCGCCGAGGATCGTCTTCCCGCCAACCGGGTCGTCGAGCCTCTGACGCGAGCGGATCTGCCTCGGCTGATCGCGATCGCGAATGGTCTCCTGGCCGGCAGCGATCCACGGACACTCGAAGAATTCTACTGGGAACATCCGTTCTACAATTTCTCGGAGAGCCTGTTCGTGGTCAAAAACAGTGACAACGGCGAGATCCTGGGAGTCTCCTTGCTCGTGGTCAATGACCAGTTTGCCGACCCGACCAAGATCGATGCCGCCATGCCCTGTTTCCGCCTGGGTGCTTTCGGCACCGAGCGAGAGCGGCACAAGCGAGTCAACGGTCTGTTCTCGTGCGTCTTCGTCGATGAGACCGAAGGTGAACGGTTATTGTCAGCCGCGCTGAGATCGCAAACCAACCGCGTCCGGGCCGACCGTGATCGCGGCCCAGGTCCCCTCGGATGCCCCCGCGCTCTGCGCCTGGTACGACCGCTTTTTTCAGCGACAAGGCTCGTTCCCGATCTGGTCACGGCCGTTATGAGATTCTGCCGGGAATGGAGGTGTGATGCCGGCAAGATAAGGAAAGAGAGGTAGATTAGCGGAAGTTGGTGGCCAAACTGGCAGCTTGCGGCGAACTTTCAAGAACGGGCTTAACTCGGAAAACCGATGCAAGACGATCCACCGATAGAACGAGCCCTTTCGGGAATATGCGCGGATCGATCAACGCCCAAGCGAGAGAAGCACCTGCGGAGGCACGAAATCGAGAGCCGCTTCCCCCCATCGGGAGAGAGGGAGAGGGAAGCAGTTCAGCTCGTCTATCGCTGCTGAGCGGTTGACGGATTGGCGAATCGTTGATTCAAGGTGACGATCGCCCAGACTTGGTTGATTGGTTGATTGACCTGACCTCCAATCCCATAGGTTGGAGGTCAGGGTCAATCTCGATTAGCCTTGATCAAGCGGTGGCGGGCCGCTTGAACAACCGGCGGTAGGTGAAAAAGCCCGCCATGCCGATGCCCAGCAGGGCCATCGAGGTCGGTTCGGGCACTGTCGTCGGGACGAAATTGAGATGAAATCCCGCCCGGTATGCCTGTGAAGCTCGATGACCTGGTACCTTCATAGAAGCCCGTCGTCATCACGGTGAAGGAAAGCGTGCCCGACGAGGCTCCGGGAGAAGGCAAATGAAAATAACGTCATTGCCGCTAGCCGTGAACGACCCCAAAGGTGAGCTGCTTGTGCCGGTCGGTGTCGAAACAGCGGACGAGAACTGAAATTCCAACTCCAGCACTTTTGCGGGCGAAATATCGTAAGTGCCGGAAACGGTAATGAGGCCGGCGTGAGTCGGGCCCGCCAAGGCCATACTGGCGAGCAGCCCCGCGGCCAAGAAAAGAAAAGCTCTTCGCATTCCATGTCTCCTTGAGAAGCTCAGTCATTACTAAGGGTTTGGTCAAAACAACCAATCCTTGGACATCCCACCGAGAAAGCAGGAATCTCAGCGAGGATGCCGGCCCAACGGTTGGCCATCAACCGCCGCTCCCACAAGCCAACCCCGATTGATTGATCGAGAGTGCGGTCAGGAAATGAACGCGACACTCAATCATCGGTTTGATCCGGATCAAGCCAACGATTGGTCTCGCAGACCAAAAAAACCATTCCTTCTGTTTCTTCCCCGCTTGGACCACGCGAGTGCTATGAACACCGAGTGGCCTGTCGGGAGGAAATCCATTTGACAACAAGACGCTTGGGCACGCGTCTAATCCGACTGGCTCACATCATACCGACGCCCAATTTCGGTGGAGGTTCTTGAAAGAGCATCTACTTGGGGAGGCTTGGCGGTGCTCAACACGTTGGGTTGGAATGTCGTAGGTTGATTAATGATGGCGGAGCCCCATCCGATGGATATGGGTCGCCGGTCACTCTTTTCAAATAAACCCACAACTTTCCTGTTTTTCCGTCACCAGGACGATTGGTGCTGACTGGTGTGGAAAGAAAACCTTGCCTGGCGTTGAACAGCTAACATTCATATAAAGTTGAATTTGAGCGAGCCCAATCTTTCATCGCTTCTCAAGGTGTCTTCCTTGATTGCTCGGCAAGAACGGGCTTGCTCTCAACCGCCTTTTCCGACAAAAAGCTGCCGGAACGCTTCGCGCGTCCGAACAATATCCAGTCAGAGCAGGGACCCTTATAATCGATCGCAATCGGGATTTCAAACCCTAACTGGATTCTTTTTCTCAAAAGTCGACAAACCCCGGCTATGAGGACCGATAGCGTTGGGAAAAAACAACGAAACCCAGGATTTCAAGAGCGAGCGTTCCAGCAGAGCAAATTGTGTGCCCAATCTTTCGGGATTGCACAAGATCCTTGCCCTGTATGGACGGCGCAGATCGATTTTTGAAAAGCCGACGGCTTCGTGATTGTGCAAATTGGCATAGTGCGGAGCAAGTCGAATCTTTCGCCACCGGGATTTTCAAGGCTGCCATCGACAATTTCGCTCTTTTTAAGGCCCGAGTGGAATTTCGGGAGGGGCTGTTTTGGCTACTTCAATCGATCAAGCTCTCTAAAGGTAACACTCCCCTGTTGTTCCCCGCACCCACTCTTTGAGCACAACATTCTCTGGGCTCTCAGCCAGGAATCTCGGAATGGTTCCCAAGATGCGCCGAGCATCGCCCAAATTGGCGCAACCAAACTAATCCACCCACGCTCTCGGCCGACGTCCCTCTTAATCGGTATGAGAGTTGATCTACGTCTGCCGTCGAGAGACATCGAGACAGCTCTTCGCTGACCAGTCTCTCGCCGATCACCATACCTCGATTTGAGACTCGGCTCTCGAATAACTTCGAGTGGGTTTATTAACTTTCCACGACTCTGGTCGGCCTTATAGCCAGCCAAACCATTCAGAAGTCGCGAAATACGATCTCTTACCGACACTCGACAGTGGTTTACACACGAATTGGCGCAGGGCAGCCATCATGTCAATCAATACCAACCGCAAGCGCAAGCGAGGATTCCGCTTGCGGCCATTCATTTGCGCTTCGGGTTGTGCCGGCTCATCGGCCAGTCAGATGAGATCCGCTCACCTATTCCAACTCTTGACCGTAGACCAACGGAAGTTCTTGGACAGCAATAATGACTCTATTCGACTTTCGGTGGAATAGCGCGGACCTGTATGCATCCATTCACATTACTTGCAACCATTCCTATGTGCATGGCTCGTCGATTGTCGTTTCGCCAGTGTCGATGCGATCAACCTTGAGTGCTTGTGAGGAACGCGTCATTCGCTCCGGCAGGGTGGCGGATTGACGTCACCGAGTTTTTTGCCTAATGTTAATGAACGACTCGGGGGGAACATCTTAAACGATGCGGTTGAAGCACGTTTGAGCGGGATAGTTCAGACCAAGTGTACGGGTGCCGACCCGGGGTCGCAAGGCTCTATCCAACCAAGACTTAACGTTTCCGAAATCTCGGCGCTTCGGGGTCACCTCGTACCACGTTGGAAATCGGCATTTTGGGACGATCCCAACGCGGATCCTAGCACAGTTCGCCCTTGAGGGAGATCTCGGAGCCGGTCCTCCACCCAGAGCAGACCATGCCTCTTTTTTCAGCGATCCGAATTGGGCTAACCTCAGGTCATGTTGAGCGTGCTCAAATCTTGCGCATTCCCTGTTAGTTGAGAATGCAGGGGATCTCGCTCAATTTGGGCAAAATACACCTGATCGATTTGTGCAAGCGAAGGAAGTGAGCCGACATTCTCTTAAGCACAGGCTCATGGCCAGATCAAATGCATATCAGGACGCGTGACGTGACAGGATCGATCCAATCCTTACAACCCAAATCATCCGCAAATCCGCTATCTCATTCTGGTTGTGCGTTCAGTCGTTGGCGTGAAACACTGTCGAAATCCGATGTTTCGATTGTCGAAGTCACTCCAAAAACGAGTTATTTTCTTCTGTGAAGTGGGATTTTGGAGGGCTCGGTAACCGAGACTGCATCATGATGACAGAGCCGAATGATTCCGAGGTAAGACGTGCGTTTCGTTGGCTAATCGGGTCAAGAGAGAGGCCTGTCGGTCGCCAGCAGCGGAAACGACCCCGGTTGGAGCCGCTTGAGTCGCGCTGCCTGCTCACGACCATCTCGGATTTTTCCGTCCCGACTGCGAAATCCTTTCCTGCTGAAATCACAACTGGACCGAATGGCAACCTTTGGTTTACTGAGAACGTTTCCGGCAACATCGGCGGCAAGATCGGGGAGATTACCCCGACCGGCAAATTCACCGAATTCACCATTCCGGACACCGGTTCCACATCGGCGCTTATGGGATCGTGACCGGATCGAACGGCGACCTCTGGTTTACCGACAGCGGGACCAACAGCATCGGCATAATCAACCCCACGACGAGCCCCCCCACGATCACTGAATTCCCCATTACTACAACGCCCAATTCCTTTCCCTATGCAATCACGAGTACGAATGGGCCGGACGGCGAAATCTGGTTTACTGAGCAGAGGGCCGGAAAAATCGGCATGATCGACCCCACGACCGACGCGATCACTGAATTTCCCGTTCCAACCGGCAGTTCCCAGCCGTCCGGAATCACGGTCTTAGACGGCAACCTTTGGTTCACCGAGCAAGCAACCGGCAAGATCGGGGAAATGACCCCCACCGGCCATTTCACCGAATTCACCGTCCCGGGGACTTCCAAGCCCGACCAAATTACGGCTGGGTCGGATGGCAACCTCTGGTTTACCGATTCCGACTCGAATGAGATCTGGCAATTCAGCCCGGGGACCGGCACATTTTCCCACTTTTCGGTCCCGACCGCCAATTCCTTTCCCGTTGGAATCACGGACGGGCCGGACGGCAACATTTACTTCACGGAATACGATGCTTCTCAAATTGGGATGATCAATCCCACAACCACTCAAGTCACTGAGTATTCAATCCCGACCGCCGGCTCCCAACCTTACGGCATCACGGCCGGGCCGAACGGCACGGTCTGGTTCACCGAGTATGGTACCTCGAAAGTCGGAGTCGCCACTCTCTACGCACATCGCCGTGACCAGCCAACCTCCCGGCACCGTCACCGCCGGCGCTGGGTTCGGGCTGACGATCTCAGACGTGTATGATTCCGGCGTCGTCGACCAGACCTACACCGGCAGCGTGACCATTAATCTGGCGACCGGCCCCGGGAGTACCACGCTCGGCGGTACTCTCACCGCCAACTTCGTCAACGGGGCTGCCACCTTTTCAGGACTTACACTGACCAAGGCCGCTAACGGCTACTCGGTCTCGGCGACCAGCAGCACCGGCCTGCCCTCGGTCACGAGCAACAGTTTCAACGTGGCGGCCGCCGCGGCGTCGCAACTGGCGATCATCAGCCAACCGCCCGGTACCCTCACCGACGGCCAGCAATTCGGCTTGCAGGTCGGGGCCTTCGACACGTTTGGAAACATCGCGACCAGCTTCTCTGGCGGCGTGACCGTCGCCCTGGCGAACAACCCCGGGGGCAGCACGCTTGGAGGCTCGCTCACGGGAACGGCCAGCCAGGGGGTGGTCACGTTCAGTGGCTTGTCGCTGAATAATGCTGGCAACGGCTACACCATCACGGTCTCGAGCGCTGGACTGCCCGCCATTACGACCAATGCCTTCCAGGTCACGGCTCCTGCTCCTCCTCCTCCTCCAATGATCGTCAGCGAGCAGGTGGTCCTGCGACGCAAGACCAATAAGAGAGGTAAGCCAATCGGTAAGGCGACGCTGGTCGGATTCCAACTCAACTTCGACACCGCGATGAATCCCGGGACGGCGGGAAACGCCGCCAACTACCAGCTCAACATGATCACCACGAAAAAGGTCCATAAAAAGATCCAGCAGGTGCTGAAACCGGTCGGGTTCCAGGTGTCCTACAACGCAGGTAACAATTCCGTCCAGCTCACTCTGATCGGCAAACAAACGTTCCCGAAGGGGGGCCAGGTCACGGTGCTGGCTTCTCCGACAGGTGGAGTCAGTAGCGCCCTGGGTGTCTTCCTGGATGGAAACAATGAAGGCGTTGCCGGTGACAATGGCGTCTTCAGCATTCTGGTGAACGCCAAAGGCATTATCCGCGCGTGAGCGGGGCTCGGATCGGACGCATTTCATCTCGGACGATTTCATCTCGGGCGATTCACGAAGGCGTTCATGGAAGCGCGCCTTCGTGATTGCGGCTTAACTTCCGAGCTGCCCGCTGCATTGCGAGAGGATCTGGGCGGCGACCTGGTTGGGGCTATAGCCGCCCGGAAGCCGCGCCAGGGGCTTGCCGTGGCGGTCGCAGAGCAGCTTCACATCGCCAAACGCGTGGCTCGACCAACGAATGGCCAGGAGGACCAAAGCCACGTCCGGTCGGACGATCAGGGGTTCGAATCCCGCGACCGCCTGGTGTTCCTTGGTCTCGATCCAGATCAGATCCAACAGCCCCAGAGCTCTCCTCAGAGACTCCTGGGCCTCTCGGCGGCGGTTGCCCCCGATCAAGAGGACGCTCCGGCCAGCCAGCAGCCGGGCAACTTCTTTCACCTCGGCGGTCGGCTCGTGCGAGACCGACGACCTCGCCGGCAACGATCGGATCGCCAGAAACCGGTCGATCTCCCTGAGCACCCGCCGAAAACCAGGCGGTAAGTCGTCGCGATCGGGCATGTCGTCGATCAGAGGCAGCAACAGCTCCCGGATTTCCCGGTTGCTGGGCGGGATTCCCTCCTCAACCAGCTCGTCCACGGCGCCGATGATCGCCGCCCAGTCGTGCCCGGTCCCTCCGTCGTTTCCGGCCAACTTCAAGTGATCCCGGACCCGTGCGATCTGGGCACTTTGCTGGCGGGACTGCTGGCCGCTCGCTGTCGCCGACTCGATGCGGGCCAGCAGCTCGGACCAGTGGGTCGGGTCCGCAAGGTCGTCGGCCCGCATGAACCGCTTGAGGTAGACGTGACGCCTCGCGGCAGTTGCCTTTAACCATTCGAAAACCTCCAACTGGTCCGGGTCATCGGGGGCGCCGAGCCGTTGGAATGCGGCCCGGAGCGTCGGATTGGGCTTCGGCGATCAAAGGAAGCACCCGTTCCAGGACTTTCGGGTTCGCCCGAGCGTTGTGCCACCAGACCCGCGACCATCGATAACGCCTCGGCCGTCGTCTCGAAGCACCCGCCCACATCGTCGAGCAATGGAGATGTCCGTCGGTTGCGAGTCGTTCGCGGCTGTCATCCAGTAGAAGCAATCCGTCAGCTTGTCGGCCCACTCGACCAGTTCCTGGTCCATCGCCGGGTTTTCGAGCGGGAACGCGTTCCCTTCACCGAGCCGTCGCAGGCGTTCGGCGGCCCACCGAGCCGCCTCGCTTTTCCCCCGGCAGCGAGCTCCGATCGCGTCGAGGTCGTCGTGAGCCGTTTCGAGCCGCTTCACCGTCGCCGGATCGGATCGAGGGTCGTTCTGGGAGAGAGGAGACCTCCCCAGCGTCAATTCCTTGAGCCGTTCCGACCCTCGGTTGGAATCGACCTCACGCGGCTTCGGATGTCGACGGCCCCTGGACCACGCTTTCCTCGACAAGTCGAAGTGGAAGCGCAGCGCGGCTCACGGCGGAGTCGGCGCCGGGCTCGCTGGCAGCCGTCGCCGCCAGGATCTCTTGAGCCAAAACCCTCAAGTCCTGGCGAAGCTCGGCATCCTCGACGGCCAGCTCGAGCAGGCTCTTGGCCTCGGCTTTGATCGTTCTCATCAGCCAATCTGACATACCCCACCCGGTTGACCAGGGAAACCGGAACGGCGACTCTACCTCCACGCCCTACGCGCGTCTCCTAATCACACAACATCCAAGACAATATTTAACCACAGATAAACTCAGATCAACACGCATGAAGCGCTCATGAAGACGAACGTAGGCTCGATCAATGGGCTGATCGAGAAGATCATCTTTGATCTGTGTTCATCTGTGGTTAGATCGCTCTCCCGATGGTCACTCAGCGTCTGAATAGCTGGCGAGCAACTTGGCGTTGCGCGCCCAATCCTCCTCGGATTCATCCCGCCACGTCGGCAGCAGGTTTTCGCCGATGGGCCATTTGACCTCGCAGTCGGCGCACGCTCCCCAGTGGCGATATCCCACGTTGAGCCACTGGCCCTTTTCGCCGCACCAGGGGCAGGTCGTGAACTGCGGTGCCACTTCCGGGGCCGGGACTGTCACCGTGGTGTCACCGATCATCGCCCCAATCTTGGAGGTCGTCTCATCGGCGGTCTCGGCCAGTCGCTCCGTCTCTTGGATGATCATGTCGAGCAGCTCGGGGAGCTTTTCGACGGCCCTCAGCTTGGTCTCTCGGCCGCAAGACGGCAAAGGGGTCTGCTCTCTGCTGACCAACCCCTGAAAACCGCCCTCATCATCGACGATCCTCGTCTCGTCCACTACGTGGATGCGAAAGGCAGCACCGACCCGGCCAAATGCCAGGGTCTGGTAAACCGTTCGCGAGTTGCCATCTTCATCCTTGCCGGCCGGCCAGGAGTTGAACTCGGACGTCTCGGCCGAGATTCCGATGTGCAGCTCATCCACCAAAAACGTTTCGACCATGCGCACCAGCTTGGAAGTCTGGTCCGTCGCACTGTTGAGCCGAGGCGCAATCGCGCGCAGCCTGGCCATGCGATTCTTCAACTCGTCCGTCATCGAATTGTCCTCTGAGCCGATTAGGCTCACTTGAGAATGCCCGCTAGGGCAAAATCGATCGCGATACTCTCGCGACCTCGGCATTATTACTGATATCCGGCGCTGAAGTCAAGAACCTACACCGATCCAAATCTCTAGAAACGCCTCGTCCTTCGCTTTGGGCGATTGTAGAATCGAAGACCAAGACTTTTCTCACCAAGGCATGGACTATCGTCCGAAGATGTTCCAGCTCCGTCCAGGAGGTCGAGTGCCGGGAATGGTCGACTAAACGCAGCCGGACCGCGGATCGACCGCGAGGGTATTGCAATCCGCCACATCCCATTGCCAAGGGGGGGTAACGTAACGATGGGCGAACCTGCAGTGGCCCGCCGTCGGGTCGAGATCGTCAACGCTTACGGTCTCCACATGCGACCTGCCGACAAGTTTGTCAGACTGGCCAAATCGTTCCAGGCCGAGGTGTCGGTGTGTCACGGTGAGACGAGAGTCAACGGCAAGAGCATCCTGGATATGGCGAGCTTGGCCGCCGAGTGCGGCGCGATCCTTGACCTCGAGGCCCGTGGACCCGACGGCGAGGAGGCACTTGCCGCCTTGGCCGAGCTCGTGGCGGCCGGGTTCCAGATGACCGACGAGGACTACCGCCAACCCGACGAGCACCCGTAGCCAAGCGCGCGAGCGGTTGTCTCGATTCATGCGCCAGAGCCGCAATCCTCACTCCAGCCTGGCTGTCGCATGGATCTGAGGCACAAAGCCCGCCCGGATCGCCGCCAACGTCGATCTGGGCGTGAGGACCGATACGACCTTTCCCTTCATGCGACGCAAGCGCTCTCCATAGCCCGCTGGCGACCACGTGAGCAAAGAGTCGCCTTGGATCAGGAAAGCACGATCCGCCCGTTCCTCCAATGTGACGAACACGCCATCCGGCAATTCATCCAGGTCCGTCATGAACGTGCGTTTGGCGCGGGTGCTCGTTAGCCGATCGGTGTGAAGTCGCTCGTCGATTTCGACGGCCGTCGGTCGTCGTGAAGTTCCGGTCTGTGGGTTTCCGATCGCCCAGGCGGCACGGAACTCGTTGAACCGTTTGCGCTGGCACTCGGCGCACGGTCGGTGGCCTGCCGCCAAACCGGTGCACTCGTCGAGGAAGAACAACTCAGTATAGCGGTCCGGCGCCATGACGGTGCGTTTTATCCCCTTGAATTCCAGTACACACAGGATCCACCGCGTGAGCCGCCAGTCCCGCCTGATTCGCTCATCCCGATCATGGAGGACCCCCCGGTTGCCCATGAGCGTCCCTCGCTCCGGTGTGGCGACGATCGCGCCGGAGGGTGTGACACGATTCTGTCTCGGCATGAGTGTTCCCTCATCAATTCGGCGGCCACCTCAGTGACGGATTCCCGGCATGTCCCTCGTCCAAGTCGCAATCAGGGTAGGAAGAAGCCTCGAGAAAAACGATTCCCCGGTCTCGCCACACACGGGATCGAGCCGGGGAACCATGCGTCAGGATACATCCGCATAGAATCGGTTATCGGCTTTGAACGGGGACCCCGCCTTCGGTGGTTTGGGTCCCGAGCGAAGGAGTACTGATGTCGAGATTCTGGTCCACGGTGGACACCAAGTTGCTGAAGCCGGTACCGAAGTTGGTGTTGAAATCGGCCGGGGCTTGTCCGAAGCCGATAAACCCGGTGTTGGTGCCGGTGGCGAACCCGTTGTTGAAGCCACTGTTGAAACTGCTGCCGCTGAACTGGGATCCGAAGAGATTCGTAAGTCCGCTGGTGGGCAGGCTGAGGTTCGACTGACTCGCCATCTGAAAGAACGGACTCAGCGAGCTGACCAAGTTCTGATACCCGGTGTTGAACGCGTTCGCAACCGCCGTATCGAATGTCGTGTTACCGTACGGCAGGTTTTGCAGGACCGAAGCGAGACTCGTGCTGCTGGATCCGGTGCTGAAAAGCATGGGCGCAATCTGCGTGGCGACGCTCGGATACCCGTTGAACAGCGCCAGATCATTGCCAAGCGCGAACGCAACGGTTTGCAACGCGCTATTAGTCTGACTGGAGAACGCGCTCATCGCACTCTGTGTCGGGGTTGCCGTCGTACCATTAGGGAAGAGCGCCGAGTTTGCGACATTGGAGTAGCTCTGTGCCAAGGTTCCCAGGGTGTTCCCTAGCTGACTGGCGATCTGCCCGCCTATATATTGCTGGAGCGGGATGTGCTGCCCGCTACTGTTCACCGAGAGTCCGCTCACAGAGGTTGTGTTGAAGAAATTATTGAGCTCGGCGACGTTCTGCCGGCTCGCGGCATTAATTTGCCGTGACAGCACGGACTGGAGATTCGCCAGCGTCCCGTTGTCCTGGCTCGACTGGGTAACAGTGTTCAAGCGACTCACCAAGCTGTTCGGGCCGGAACCCAGCAGCGCGTTTTGAATCGCTGGAACGAGGCGAGTGGCTGAGTTGGGAAGAAGCGATGCCTGACTGGAAAGGCTCAGGGCCGTCGCGTTAATGGCGCCTGCCATCGTCGCATCGAAGTCGGCCAGTTGTTGCGACGTCGGTGTTGAGCCGTTGGCACGGAGCTGTTGGACCTCAGCCCTCATTTCTCTGCGAAGCGCCGTTGTTTCGGATCGGACTTGCTGGTCGTAAGCGTGCCGCAGTTCCGCGACTGTCAGTCGGTGTCCCCCGCGGTCGAATGGCACTCGTGAGAAAAACGGCGCGGGTGCGGGTGGCGGAGTGACGACCGCCGTGGTGCCACTGGACAGGACAAGGCGTTCCTCAAGCCGCGCTTCATTCACGGTCGGACTGAACGTGATCCTTTTTTGCATGCGGTTGTTCATGTTGCCGAACTCTCCTGAGATGCTGTTATGGGGGCGGTGCGCGGACGACGACCCTCAGGTCGCGAACCGCTGGACCCCACCGTGCTTTTGTCGTGGAAACGTTCTTCAGTTGTCGAAAAGGGAGGACCATCCATTGCCCTCTTTTCCGAGTAAGTTGTGCACGATTCGTGCCGATGGCGCGGGTTTTTCGTGCTTCTTGAGGTTAATCTGCCATTCCAGGCAGCAACTTGGATATGCAAATCGATCTGGCGGACCGCTTATTCAATAGGACGCTCGCATTGAGGTGCATCAAGTCGCTCAGCACAAGGCGGCAAGCCTCACATCCACTGCACCCGATTTGCAGACCTTCCCATTCGATAAGAGAGAACTCGTTTTAACCACGGAACGCAAAGCCTGGCCACGGCATGTCAGCCACGAAATCCTCTGGGCCGCTTCAGCCGACGCCGGTAGAATGATTGCCTGATCGATCGAGTTAATGGCACGGAGCGCGACCCCATGACCCCTGGACGACGGACGCTCAGTTACGGAAGTTTCGACGAGATGATGCTGGACGTGGAGCGGCTGCTGGAAGGCCACACGACGGTCGGCAACTGGTCGCTGGCCCAGATCTGCCGCCACCTGGCAACGGTCATGCGCCGGTTCGTCGATCTGCCCGCCTCAACACCCCACGACCCTTCCCAGTTGGTCGGGGAGGAGCGGAAGCGGCAGATCTTTGATTCGGGCATGCTCCCCGAGGGCCTACAAGGTCCTCAGGAAGTCATGCCGATGGAAGTGCTCGGGGAGCGTGAGGAGGTGGAGGGCCTGCGGCAGGCCATCGCCTATTACCAGGCCTCGCCCGGTCCCGTGATCCCACACCGCCGGTTCGGCCCGCTGACCAGAGCGGAATGGGATCGCTTCCAGCTCATCCACAGCGCCCACCACCTCAGCTTCGCGATCCCCCGTTGAAAGACGCATCAATGGCCGATCAGCCCGGGCTCCGCGTTGACATCATCGGCGCGGGAAAAGACTGACGAGTTGCTCTACGCCAGCGCTCGCGACTCGCGTAAGGAGCGAACCAGACCACTTAATAACTATGTCCCGATAGACGGCTAGCGTGGTCGCCGGACAGAGCCGGCTCCTACAGGATGTGTCGGAGGGAGCTCCGTCTCCCGATCCCGGTTCTTAATAGGCGTCGGCCGAGATCACCTCGCCGCCGGCCCTCGTCCCCAGTCCCTGGTATATGGGCATGGCGATCGATTGCTTGAGAAATCGCACCGAGCCGTCGACCATCGCGAAGTTCGCACCCCCTGGGTGCAGACTGCCGAATGAGCAGACCCGCGGTACCTCGTAGTTCGCGGTGAAGCCCGGCTGGGTCAAACCTGTGGCACCTGGGCTGCCGTAGCTGATGGGGACCTCGTAGTTGATCGGCGAATACGTGCTCTCCGCCACGTCCGACAGACCGTAACCGCCGCTCGACGACGCCCACCAGCCCCACATCCCCATGGTCTGGGAGAAGAACGTCCATCCTGGCGGCGCGAAGCTGTCGTAGTTCGGGTCGAAGTGATTCCGCTCACCGAAAAAGAGCGTGTTGGAGAGCCCGTCCGTGATCCCGGAAATCCGCACCTGGTTGAAGGTGGGAGCCGCCGGGCCCGTGTAAAAGAAGATCCCGTCAGACGTGACCGCCGAGAACGGGTGCGACTGCGTCCCGGCATTGCCGCCGTAGCTGGTGATCGCGTACCACTCATTCGAAGTGGTGCCGTTCTGGATCGGGTTCGCCGGGATGATGTCAGCCGGGCACAACAGCCCGCTCAGAATCGTGGCCGATCGAGCCGTGGACCCATAGAGGTTGTCGAAGCCGTTGCTGAAGTTCCACCCGTTGAACAGAGGCTGTTGCTCGATGAAAGGGAGGATATTCACAAAGACCGTGAATCCGGATGGGGGCCTGGTCGTCAGCTTCATCTGACCCGGTGGAAATATGCCATACGTCGATTCATAGTTCATCGTGGCCAGCGCGAGCTGCTTGAGGTTATTGACGCATTGGATGCGCCGCGCCGCCGCTCGGGCCGACTGAACGGCCGGAAGCAAAAGTGCGATCAACACCGCGATGATCGCGATGACAACCAAGAGCTCAATCAATGTGAAACCCAGGGAGCCGCGGGATCGAACCTTCATCGAAACAATACTCCTTGATTCTCAGGAACCTACTTCCCCTCTTCTACGATCTTGATCTGCTTGGGATCCTCGACCCGGATTCGAACCTGGTCGTTCTCACGGATCACCTTCCCCGTCACTCGTAGCTTCTTCTCCTTGTAGTACTCGGCCGGATCGTCGATCCCGGCTTTCTTGAAAAGGTCGGCGTGGTCGTAGGAAATGACGACCGCGAAATTCTTCTCGTCGCGGAAGTCTTCTTCCGAATCGAGGTAATACTCACGGCGAGGAGCGGCGTTCTTGCTCGACCGGACGGTCATCTCGACCGTACATTCCGCATCGATATGGTTCTTCGCATCGGGCGCCGCCACCACCGCGGGGGGCTTGCCATCGTCGGCGGATGCCCCGGCCATAAGAACACAGGCCAAGAACAAGAACGCGAGCGAGAACGCGTAAGAAGACCGGGTCGATTGATCGATTCTTCGCATGACGAGTCTCCGCGATGGTCGGTTTGCCTGCGGGTTGGTCCAGTCGAGGCTTGATGATTGTCTCAGGGATTCTGGCCGGTCGTTGACACGATCATGGCAATGATCGCTACGATCATATCGAGCCCGCCCGGTGCTCGCAACCGGCTGGTTTGATTGAGTGGCGAGTGAGAGGTGTAAACGCCGATCGATTCCACGACACCGCGGGACTTCCATTCTGAATAAACAGACCGAGACGATCGTCTCACTTTCTGAAGACCTCTTTTCCTGATCAGCGCGGTGGAAGGATGCCATCCACCGCGCTCGGTGTCTGTCACCCGCGCCGGGTGCTATTCCGGTGCGCGAGCGTCTCGCAGTGCCGCGTCGCCTGAACCACTCAGGCTCGTGGGCCGCGGAATCTTGAACGTTGCGTCGATGGCTGATTGGTCCCGATCCGGGCTCGATCGCGGTGCGCGCCATCAAGGGGGAAAAGAACAAAGTCCGCGAGCGAAGGGCTTCCCCTCGCTCGCCAAGCAGAGGATTGCCACATGCGAAGCAAACGGGTTTCCAGGCGATACGTTTGGTATCCGCGGCAAAGCCTGGCTCGGGGCCTGTTGCGTGCTGACGGCCATGTGTTCGGTCGTTCTCGCGGCGGACCGTCGCCCTCGATCGAACACATTGGTCCCGCGTGATTTCTTCGAAGGCAAGGAGCTGTTCGAGAAGTCCTGGGAGCCGGGCAAGCCGAGCCCAACCGGTGGAGATGGACTCGGGCCGCTCTATAACGAGACCTCCTGCGTGGGATGCCACCACCAAGGCGGGACAGGCGGAGGCGGCGACGAACGATCGCAACGTTTTGATGCTGACGGCCGTCGCCGGTTCGGCCGAATCACTGAAGGGAGCCAAACTGTTTCAGGGCGAGATGGAAGACCTGCACCCAGGGTTCCGGAACCGTGCCAGCATCGTGCTCCACCGGCACGCGACCACCGCGGAGATTCGGAAGCGGCTGAACGAAGATCGAGTCCTTCACGGCGGTGCAGACTCGCGAGGAGATCAAGGTGCTGAGGAAGGGGAGCCGGAACACCCCGGCCCTCTTCGGCGCGGGGCTCATCGATGCGATCCCCGACACGGTCTTGCGCGAGGCTGAGAAGCGCTCGTTCGCCAACTTCCCCGAAATCAAAGGGCGGGTGAGCAGTCTGCCCGACGGCCGGCTCGGCCGGTTCGGCTGGAAGGGTCAAATCGCGAGTCTCGACGATTTCGTCCGGGCTGCCTGTTCGAATGAGCTCGGCCTGGAGGTACCCGGCCAGCACCAGGCGAGCATGGCAACAGCCAAGGAGTTCAACCCGTCCACGCTGAAGCTCGACATGGATGAGGAGCAATGCGAGCTGCTGACCAGGTTCGTTGGACGACTGGCCTCGCCGGTGCGCCGGGCGCCGGACGGCCGCACCGTGCCCCCGTGGGGATACATGGTGTTTGAGTCGATCGGCTGCGCGACCTGCCACACGCCGACCCTGGGCGCGGTGAGGGGGCTGTATAGCGACCTGTTGCTTCACGACATGGGTGAATCCTCCAGCGATTCCGCCACCTACTACGGCGCTCCGGTCGCGCGCCTCCAAGCATCGGTAACCTGGCCGAAGCCAAGGAGCAGGCGCGGCGATCGGGTATGGCGGCCCCGACCGAGTGGCGGACACCTCCGTTGTGGGGCGTCGCCGATTCGGCTCCTTACCTTCACGACGGCCGGGCCGAGACCCTCGACGACGCGATCCGACGCCATGACGGCGAAGCCGCCAAGACCGCGACCCGGTACACCAGGCTCGCCTCCAGCGACCGCAAGGCTCTGCTCTCTTTCCTGAGCTCGCTGACGGTCTCAGCCGAGCGGAAGAAGCCGGTTGCCAGCCCGCGCCAGCGGGTCGTGGGCAGTATCATGTAGTCCGTTCTAATTAACCGATTTGATATCAGGTGACGTACGCAGTCCAATCGTGAGCTCGAACCGACGTTGCCCACGAGAGGGTATCGGCGCCGTCCGTCCACCACGCGAGACGGTTCTTATCGCGACGGTCCAACTGCCCGGTTACCGTCCGAGCCGGGGTCCCGGACCGTGTGGTTGACGGGCGGGTCGACATCGACCCACACGACCGGATACTCTTGATCCTTGGTTGGAAGCAGCCGCTTCGTGGGTGTGGCCTCCACCTCAGGGGGGATCTGAATGCGACCGTTGCCGCTCTTTATGTAGTCCCTCAGGACCACGCGGATTTCTCGGTCGTCCGGGGTGCGGTCGGGATTGAGCTTTTTGGCCTTGGCCGGCACTGTGTCCCACGCTCGTTTCAAGCGCCCGTTGATGGATTCCGGATCGCGCACGTCGCCGTAAATGTTCTCTTTGCCTTGGAGGAGGAATCCGGGCATCACGATCGGGTACAACTCACCTTTTTGGATCGGCTCACCGCCGATCTCCCCATCCTCCCTTATCGCCACGGGCGATCCCTACCTTTTTGCAAGAACCCGCCCTTGTCGGGGATGGTCTCGCCCAGGTTGAGCAGGTCGATGAGAAGCTGGCCCTTCAGTTTGACGCTAATGACCTTCTCTTGATAGGGAAGGATGCGAAAGATGTCGTAACATGCGGAGGGTGCCAGGCCCGAGGAGGTCGTCGACCCGAATCGAGCCGCTGTTGTAGATGGCCGCACGTGCTTCGGGGACCCTTGCCCTCATGGCCGCGCCGATCAACTTCGTGAGGTTCGTTGGCCTGAACCGAACGCTGCGAAGTCAAGCCCGTCGAGGATGAAGTCAGACTGTGCGACGACTTCGGAGGGTTCGTAGCCGAACGTATCTTTGAGCCCGCGGTAGGCTCTCTCGGTCCAATACTTGGCGAGCCGGTCGGTGGACGGTCCACATCGTCGGGTGTGTTGCCCGTCCGCGGGTCGGGATCAGGGCGCCCGCCACGGGCACGAGCCGGGAGCGGATCGAGAGGCGGCGTGTCTCGGTGTCAAAAGCGAGCTGGTGCACGATGACTGTCTTCGCGTTCGAGTCCGCCTTGGCGATCGGCGCGGAAGTATCTCTCCGGCGTAGCCCTGCACTCATAGATGTTGTAATGCTCGTGCCCTCCAAGGATCAGGTGAATCTGGGGGATCGCGGCAGCGAGCCTGCGGTCCTGGTCAGATCGCCAAGTGGGTCAGTGCGATGATCACATCGCACGACTCCGCAACTTGCGTACGCGATCGTGCGCCGTGGCGATCGGGTCTTCAAACCGGACGTATTCAGGCCGGGTTGAATCGAGCGTCAGACCGATGAGCCCGACACGTACTCTCGCCGCCTCCGGATCGACGACTCCGGAGGACGACGTCCCGGGGGACACACGGGAATGGGTGCCCGACAGGAATCCGTCACGTTGCTCAAGACCCATGTGAACGCCGACTCCTGCGCAGTCGTTGTCGGAGCTGGTCCTTCTTCACATCGAACTCATGGTTGCCGAACGTCGCGAAATCGAGTCCCATCGCGTTGAGTACGGAGACCATCTGTCGGCCCGCCAGTTCCTCTCCATCGACGACGTGGCCCTGCTGAGGGGTGACGGGCTGAGCGCGTCGCCGGCAGAGAACCGTAAACGTGTTCGGGTTCTGCTCGACGAGCTTTCGACGGATCTCAGCGACACGGCTCAGGCCGCCGAGACAGTCTGGTCCTCGGGACGCTCGATCTCGTAGACATCATTCAGCTGTAGGATTGTCAATTCAACGGGTTTCGCTAACCGAGTCTTCCGCCCAGGTCACAGACGGAAGGAGCCAGCCGCACCCTAAAACGGCGACAACAAGCAGAATCTTTCGCATGTTTTTGCCTTCGTGTTCGTGACGACCGTTCCGCGCCCGGACCATCACGGTCACTGCGAGCATCGGGGAAATCGATCTTTTCATCAGTGAGTGAACTCGGTCGATCGAGAATTGCTGTTTGATGTCAAGCCGTAAGATCGACACAATATAAGAATCGATTGGTTTAGACGCAAGGCTCGGCTTCCCAAAAGAGTGCTGTCGGTGTGTCGCGTGCACATTCCAGGTGACTATCGATGTATCCATCAGGCACGCGACGATCTGCTTGCTGTCGGGCGTGAAGGCGAGTGCCTCGAACAAGCTCCCACGGTGCCTCGATCGTCTGGACCTCCTTTTGTCTTGTAGCCGGAATACGTGCACGATTCCACGGCCCGCCGGCGTAAGGTCAGCCTGATGCAGATCGCGGCACAGGGCTCCACGGCGCCCTGGCCGGCATGGAGCCATGACGTGCTCAATTCCAGCGGCGAGCCCGAGCGGGACCGGACCATGCCTTCAAGCAACAGCCTCGGCCACATGATCCGAGACATAATGCCGAATGCCGGATTATGCCGCTTCAGTTCCTACTTCTTTGGGTCTTTTGTGTTCTCGGCTTTTCGTCTCCTTTGGGCGAGGCGGCATAATCTGCGATGACCTCTCCTACTTGATCGAATAGCAGAAGGCCGCGGCCGGTTTGGCGTTTTCGGCGGGAAGTTCGGCCTGCCCGGCGAATCGACCACCGCGATCCCTGATTGGTTCACGGCGATTTCCACCCCTCACTTCACCGGTTGTGCCTCCGGGAACTTCCAGGTCCCGTCGAGGATTTCCTTCCGCGGACGATAGAGGCGCACGATGTAGTTCCAGCCCGGCATGATCGGCAGGCAGTTCGGGAGTCTTGCCGTCGCAGCCGCCGAACTGGACGGTGACCGAGCCGTCCTCGCCCTTCTTCGCCGTGAGGTTGTTGAGCGTGTAGGCGTTCTCCTGGTTCGGCTCGAAGTAGCCCTCGGCGTTGTAGACGCTGATCGACCAGAAGCCGTCGACGGGCACGTCCTTGACGGTGAGCCGGTAGACGGTTTTGCCGTCGTTCTTGGCCGGCGTGACGTTGAGATAGATGGCGTCCTTCTCGGGATTGCCGCCCCAGGCCATCGCAGTGCCGATCAGATGCCGCACCGGATCGACCTGATCCTTGGGGCCGAACATGCGCTTGGAATCGGGAAGCGTCGAGCCCAGCACCAGCAGCGCGTCGCGCACCTTCTTCTGGCTGGCCGGATCCCAGTTCGGGCACTTCGAACTTGCCGGAAGCCTTGCTGCTCGACCTTGATCGCGTCCTGCAAGGCGTGAACCTCTTCGACATCCTTCGGGTTCGCGGGATCGACCAGCGTGCGGATTGCCGATCATGACGTATCGCGTGCCGATCTGCTCCCGGGTGAACGTGTAGCTGCCCGCGCCGTAGACGACGGCGGGCACGTATTGGTCCTCGTCGATCACCTGCATCGACATGAACCGCTTGCCCGCGTCGGGCAGGGTGATCGTCACCGGCCCCGCATCGAGGTCGAACACCGCCGCGGAATAGAGCGTGTCGCGATTCATGCGGATGACCGTCTGCTGGTCGATCGGCGCCGGCTCGCGGTTGTGGAGGAACTTACCGAAGCCGCCGTCCTTGACGATGTTGCCGAAATAGAGGTCGCTCTCGGCGCGGATGAAGTTCTCGGCCGTGACGGGAACTGAGGCGAGCTCGGCGATTGCGGCGCGGCGCGTCACCGTGGCGTACGTTCGTCTTACGTCGCGTCTCCCTTTGCCGGCTAGTTCACGCGGTCCAACGCGGCGCCTTCCATTTTCCGTTCAAGCGCCTCTTCCTTCGGCCAGTACAGCCGCAGCACGGCGAAGAACGGGCCCTTCGGCGCAGGCAGCCAGTTGGATTCCTTCTCCTGCCCGGTGACTCGTGCTGGACGTAGATCGTCAGCCCGCCGTCGGCGTCACGCTTCAGGTTCGGCAGCATCGGCGAGTTGATGAGATAGCGGTTGATCGGATTCGCGACGAGCAGGCTCGCCGGCAGCTCGTACATCGTGAGCGACCAGAAGGCATTGACCGGCGGCAACTGATCCGGCGGAAGTGGAGGGTGTAGCGGTTCTTGGACGCGTCGAGTTTCTCGCCGTCGGAATCAACGAAGTACACGGGGTAGATCGCCTCCTCCTTCGAGTTGCCGTAGATGCCGAGCACGGCCGCGGCCATGCGGTCGATGTAGTCGTTCTTCAAGAACTCCCGCGTGCCGAAGCCGTCGGCGCTGGTGCGCTTCCCGGTATCGATCTGGGTCTTCTTGTACTCGGCGAACTCCTTCCAGGCGTCGGCCATGCCCTCTTCGACCGCCTTCTTGATCTCCGGAGACAGCTTCGCCGTGTCGAAAGTGCTGCGCCGCACCGATGCCGAGTTTGGCGAATCGCGCCATCAACTCCTTCTCGGAGGGATGGGTCGGGCAGAACCGCAGCACGAAGCTCAGGACGTTGAAGAATTCGGGCGACGTCCGCTGCTGCTCGGGAGTAAGCGGTTTCAGGAACTCGACCTTCGGAGCGGCAGCCGGGGCAGGCTTGCCGAGGAAGCCGGAGAGAGTCTGGACCTTGTAACCCGCCTGAATCTTCTTGACGTTGTCGATGTCGTCCGGCTTGAAGAGCTGCGTGCGGTAGAGCACGAACGCGAACTCCGTTTCGGACCGGATCACCGCCTTGACGCCTTCGCGGCTTCTCGCCCTTCCAGTTCGGACCGGCGAGCAGGAAGCTCCCGGCGCCGTTTCCGGTGGCGCGACTGCCGACGTAGGCGAAGTTGAAGGTGTACGAATCGATGAATTGCAGCGAGTAGTAGCGGCCGTTCCCGACCGCCGGCACGGTGAGGACCAGCGGTTCGGCCCGCAGATCCGCGCCGATGTACGAATAGGGCGTGTCGGAATTTGGCGTCTGGATCGCCTTGTCGTCCGGCGTATAGACGCGCGCGTTGTTGTAGATCTGGTTCCAAGGCGCCTTGTACTCCAGGCCGCCGCGGTCCACGAAGTACGAGTACTGGATGCGGTAGTTATCGACAAGCGGGAAGCCATAAATGTATGCCTCTTTCGCAATGGTGCGGGCTTCGGCCGGTGTGAGGGCGTCCGTCGCCGGCTGGACCTGCGCGGCCGCGTGAACCGGCCAGCCGAGCAGGACGCCAGCCAGGAACAGGGCCGAGGTGCTTAGAATCGGTTGCGATCGCATGGGTGTCCCCTCTGAAGGAAGTCCAAGCCGAAAACCCTTCTGAAATGTGCCGGCTCCCATCCTATCCCGAGAACGAGACGACGGCAGCGCGTTCGCGACTGGCGGCCGAGGGGAAGCAATTTCCGAGGTCACACTGTTGGACATACGGTCGGGGCGGTCCTCGGCCCGACGACGAGCTGGTGGCCTTGCTGGAGGGCCTCGATTATGCCGCTCTGCCAGCGACGAAACCGCGTGAATCGCCGAAGCTCGTGTCAACCTGCGAACGTCGTGGGCATAATCCGGAAGGCGGCATTATCAAAATTATGCCGCTATCGGCATAAGTTTCAAGGCTGCGCGGGTGCTGGTGACCAGCCCGACAAGGCGACGTCGTGCGCACGTCGTAGGTCGTCTCCGTCCGAGGATCGGCAGTGCTGATCCGCCGAGCGACTTCGGCGACGACAGGATGGCCGTGATCGAGTACTCGTACGGGCAACCCGCGCAACCGGGAGTGGGGTCCGGACAGCCGTGCGGGATGGGTTGAGCGAGCCGGTCGGAGCGCCATCGTGCGCGGGCACTGGGCTGACCGAATCGCCTGCCTCGCGCTCGAATTCATCACGCAACGTGTGATGAATCTCGCGGGCAAGGAGGTTGGGGTAGGCAAGATAGAACAAACACATGTGTGAGTGGTCAAGATAATCGATCCGGATTCGGCGAGTTTTGAGCAACTTTGCTGATACTCGGTGGCGGAATCGCCTCGCAAATCGTGATCAGATTGGGGGCACGACAGAAGCGTGTTGTCTCTGCTGCTCGGACACCGGCGGAGTTGCCCTTGAGATAGCGAACGGAGAAAAACCAACGGTCGATCGTGACCATCTGTCTAAAATCCGTTGCGCGACTCCTGCGCCTCTGGTCTCGAAAAACGCAATCCTTGCGCCTTCCAGCGGATGTTGATGCGTTGAAGGCCGGTTAACGGCGGCCTATCTGCCGAGGAATCCGTTGAGTCGATTCCGGGCCAAGCGGGGCTTCTGTCTGTCCGGCTCGCGCCTTTGCACGCGGACCACGCACCCTTAGGGCTTTGGTTGCCCGTATCCTCAGTGCGCGTCTGTGTCGTCGGACCGAAGCGCGCAAAAGCGGGGTGAAGCTCGTGACGAAAATGGTCCTGGTGGGCCACAAGCGAATGAAGCTGGACGGCTAGCAGGCTCTGACAAAACCATCCGGCATTTGATTTCTGATTTCTGGGTCATGCGGGGACGTGCGTGAGGCAGCACGCAGGAATTGATCTACCACGAATGGTCCGGGGCTCCGCCGTAGCCCATTCTGAACCGCGGTAGTTTATTTCCTACCGGCTGCCTAAGGGTTCCCCATTCCTGGCATGAATTTTCGTAAAATCTATCAAAGTTTGCGACTGTGCCCGGCACTGGCTCCAGGGCCGTTTGCCAGGCGACCCAGTGCCGAAGATAATGGTCAATCGGATCACGACCGTCCAGGCGGAGGCGGCCATGCCAGGCAAGAAGAACCACGAGGTCCTCGGAACCACCCGAACCAGCAGACATCTCGGCCGTGAAGCCCCTGGGGGACCAAATATGTTCAGGCCCCGGGTGCATCGCCGCCTGAAGGGCGGAGGTGGATCCCTCCCCTGGCCCTGTCGGAGCGTGCCGCGACTCGACTTGAATTATGACGACTTGGCCGCGATGATCGCTGGCGCCAATGAAGACACGCTGTTCCTCTGCGACGCGAATCTGTTCCTGCGCCGAGGGACGAGCGACTGTGGAAGGCGCTGTTAGACACCAAGCGGCTGATGCTGGTCGGCTCGGTGCTCAAGGAGATGGAGTTCTGGCTCAAAGATCCCCGGGAAGAACTTGACGGCACATGACGTCGTGAGCCGGAAACTTGCGGGCGACGCCGCGGCTCCGGTGGGACTACTGGCCCTGGACGAAGCGGACCAGGATCGGCTCCGCGGCATCGAGTACTACGTCAACTTGCTGGGCCTTCGCAAACGCGTCATGGGCATGCTGAAGGACTCCTACATGGCGGAGCACGGGCACGAGCCCAACAAGATGCAATTGAACGGCCACTGCCAGAAACAGTTCGGCGAGCGGGGCCTGCAACTCGCCCTAGACGGGGCCAAGGCCAAGGGTGCCCCGAACTTCTACACGGACGAGGAACTGGTGGTGACCTGCTTCGTCCTCTCCATCTGGAAGGGCGTCGAGGTCGTCCTGATCACCGGGGACGAGGACCTTTACGAGCAATTCTTCAAGCTGAAGGACCTCATGGTCAATCACTACTGCTCGATGAAGCTGGCTGCGAACTACGCCGACGACCCGCTGGGCGCACATTGCGCGGGAGATCCCCGACGAACACCCCCTGGTGAAGAGCGCGTTTGAGGCGGGTGAGAATCTAGCCATTGTGCGTCCCCGCTCGAATCCGGAAGACTACATCGGCGAAGGCGAGACGAACGCGCTGGTCTACTGCTGGCTTGTCCAGGCGAAGATCTCGAAGATGTGCTTCTCGGCCGTTTCCGGCATGAAAGACCTCATCAGGATGAAGGGCCGTGCAGCCGGGAAGAACACCGATCGATTGGGGGATCGTAATTGCCACATCTGGCTCGGGGAGGAGGAATCGAAGGTTCTGGGTAGCAACTGGGCCGTAATCGCAAAAGACAAAGCGTGCTACCGCTGGGCGGTTCGTACGTGTCGATTATTGACGCCAACCTTGTCGTGAACACGAACGAGCGATATGCCAAGCTCCTGCTCGTGGACCCGAATACGCTGATCTTGCCACAGGGATAGCCTCGGTCGGAGATGAGGCTGCGCACGCCTCCGGATGCCCGTCGAGCACGTCTCAACGCTGCCCAATGGCCTACCGCCGGCACTGATGCGTGCACGCCCTGATCATGTGGCGGGTTAGCGTGGAACGATCCCGTTGCGCGTCGGTCGGATCGACCGACGCGCCCAATCTGCGCTCGATGCTTCGGTGTATCGAACCGACGCGGCTCAAGCGGTTGCCGCGAATCTGAAGGCGCTCGGCAAGACGAGTCTCTGGCGATTTCGGCATCCGTTGACTTCTGAAACTGTCGTGTCGACAATCGGGGGTTGTTCTCCTGGACATTTATGGCACCGATCAAGGACATTCCTATGAAGCGCCTGCTCGCAATTTCAATGATGTTGTGCTTTCCCGTGGTGGTCGTCGCGGAGGACGCGAAAAACCTGCTCAAGCCGGTGAACAAGGCCGAGTCGTGGCGGCTCGAACAGCACGAAGGAGCACAAGCGACGCTCAAGATCGCCGATGATGCGGTCGTATTCAATCCGACCAAGCTGACAGGATCCAACTGGCATATTCAGGCCTTTCAGGTCGATCTCGATTTGAAAGAGGGCACGGAATACACGCTGACGCTCAAGTTGACGGCCTCGCAGAGTCGCAATGTGCTGCTGGTCGCGATGATCGACGCACCAGACTGGCACGAGATTGGCTTGCACGAAGATCTCTCTGTCAATAAGGAAGTCCGCTCGGTCGAATTCACATTTCGAGCCACCGGAATCCTCGCCAAGAAAAATCGGATCGGTTTTGTGATGGGCGACGAGACCGGCGACCTGATCGTCAAGGAAATGACGCTCACGGAGAAAGCGGACAAGAAATAGGCCTCCTGTTCATCACGTCGGCGACGGTCATGCGGCGATCCACGTCGGCGATCACCAGCGAGCCGCCCGCGCCGGTCCCGGAACACACCCGGCCTACCGGGACGAAGGGCAGCACCTCCGGCTAGAGCAAGCCATAACCGACGCCGATCTTGAGCGCTATGCCCAGCACGCGGTCGACCTTGTGGCTTTGCATGTCGAGGAGCCAGTTGATCGTCTTCGGCGAGAGCAGGCGAACGTCATCGGCTTCGCCGCCGCAGGCCACCGCCGACTTGATGCGCGCCATCGAGTTGGCGGGACGGCATGTCCGGATTCCGGACGTGTTTGCGCGCTTCGGTCACATCGACCGAAGCGTCGGGCGGTCGCCATGCGCGCTTCGGTCGGATCGACCGTTTCCTGCTGTTCCCTTCCTGCTGTATCGACTGTCGGGCAGGAACGCACGCGACCACGAGACCGTGATGTTGAGAGCGGATCGTTCTCCGGCGGGTCGGAGCAGTAACAGGGACTCGTTGAGGTAGTTCCAGTCCCCGTGCCGCCGGCTCGCGGCTTCATCGTACGCCGCAGCCTCTTCGATGTCGAAATGGCGACGACGACACGAAGGGACCATAAGGCGTGAACATTGAGGCGGACATCGCAGATATTCCCGTCGCAATTAGACCTTTGCCGGCGCCAATTGGAGCTGATCTTCTCTCAACTCAATGTAAGTGGGCTCCGGCTTGCGACGGACCAGGACACGGTAAATCTGGACACCGCCCGGACCGAGAGCGCCGCGGAGTTCGACAATTCGCCCGCGCATGCCGCCGGAGCGGTGGATCTTGACGCGGTCCCCGAGGTTGAAGAGAACGGCCGGTCTATCCTGCTCTTGCTTGGGCATCGAACCCTCCTCCGTCCCCAGGGCTACCAGGGCGCTCGTCTGAGTATCTTTCGCAACGGATTGTACATGATCCCGTCAAGCGATGCTGCCAAACCGTTGCAGGAATTCTTCCAATCGTGCAGATCGGCAAGCGACGGGAGGCCGGTTGGGGGGACAGTTCCGTGGTGCGCCGCGATATTCCGCCACTTGTTCAATTCCATCAGGTCCCGAAGACGAGCCGGGTTCGACGGGTCGGCAGCCGCCAGATCCAACGTGAAGCCGAAACGTTCGAAGTCCTTCCGCATGTTTTGCAGGTTTGGATTGCCGTGATCAAGGACACGATGGGCCGTGAATTGGGCTTGGATGAGGAGTCATGCACTTCGCCCAGGTCCGCCTGCGCGTGGACGTCCTCTCCTGATCGAACTGGGTGGAGCGGACCTCGGCGGAAGGCAAGCCGATGTCCGGACCGGGTCGGCCGCGAGGCTCGTCCACGTTGCCGAAGAAACGGTCGACCCGCAGTTCGGGCACTGATCGCAATTTCGAGGCGAGGACTTCCGCGACGCCGAACAGCTCCCGACTCAATTTGACCTTACTGTGCGATTCACGACTGTCGGGCAAGTACGCCGCGTGACCACGAGACGGTGATGTTAAGAGTGGATCGTTCCCCGGCGGCCCGGAGCAGCAACAATCGCAACTGCCGAGCGTCTCTTCAGACCACATCCCGTCTTGCAACGGGCCTACGCGCGCGGTAGCGTGCAATGTCATGAGCGTTGAAGAACTACAGCATGTCGTCTCCCTTCTCCCGCCGGAGGAGCTTGATCGCTTTTCGAAATGGTTTGAGGAGTTCTTGGCTGATCAGTGGGATCGTCGCATCGAAGCGGACATCCTGGCTGGTCGGCTGGATGAGGTGGGTCGGCGTGCTGATGAGGATTTCGAATCCGGTCGCTGCACTCCACTGCCTTGAACCACTTCGCGACTCCAGAATTTTGGTTCCATTATCGCCAGTTGCCAGCGGATGTCCGCGAGTTGGCGGACAGGTGCTTCACGATGCTACTGGCCGATCCGCGCCATCCGTCGTTGCGTTTCAAGAAGGTCGGTGGATTTTGGTCGGCTCGGATTGGGCTGCGAGTTCGCGCGCTTGCGCGGGAACGTCCCGAGGGGTTTGTCTGGTTCTGGATTGGCCCCCATGATCGCTACGAGCAACTGATCGCCCAATGACTGACACTCACACCTCGCGACCGGGCTAATACTTGTCGCACCCAACCCGCTACAACAGGCCAGCAGCGCGGTGAGGTTGGTTCGGACCTATTTTCAAGTTGTCGCCCTCGAAAAACTCCGCGTCAGCCGCTTGGCGTGGGCTTCGAAGATGTGCCGCTGAGCCCCGGCGATGACCTTGATGAACAACTCGATAGCTGCATCGCCTACACGAAGTGGAGGAACGAAGAAGAGCAGCGGATCACGTCCGTCGGTTCTTTTGAATCAGAAGAAATTGAACTGCCATCACTTCCGCCCTGACACCACTTCCAACCGCTGAACAAAGGTCGTCATTTCGATCGGCGGATTCCCTCGGCCTCACATCCCATCCAATACCAATTGAGGATTATTGCTTTGAATGATACAAATCGTTGAACACCGCAGCCCGGCGCGGAGCAGTGGGCGGAGAATCTCGGACTTTGGAAGACGTAAGCCCTTGACCCTGGCATAATTCCTGGTCAAGTTGGGCGAGAAAACGCGAAGTCATTCGCTTGACTGAACCTCAACGGGATGTATCAGAAACTCCGAACTCAAAATCGCTAACTCCTCGATGAATGATCAAACAATCGCCACGTCCGAATCCGCGCCGGAGCCAGGATGGAGCCTCGCACAGCGGATCCTGTTCCGGTTTGCATTCGTCTATTTTGTTCTCTACATCTTCCCATTTCCGATCACGGCGGTCCCACAAGGTGAAATCGTCGGCAAACCCTACCAGGATTGTTGGAACGCCGTCGTGCCTTGGGTTGGCAAGCACGTGTTTCAAGTCGAGATCACGGTTCGCCCCAATGGCAGCGGCGACACAACCTATAATTACGTGCAAGTCTTCTGCTTCCTGGTGATCGCGGCTTTCGCGGCGGCGTTGTGGTCGCTGTGCGACCGTGAGCGAAAATCCTACACGAGGCTCTTTGAGTGGCTGAGAGTGTACGTCCGCTTCTCCCTCGCCGCGACGATGATCATGTACGGAGCGGTCAAGGTCATCAAGTCCCAATTCCCCGCGCCCGGTCTCGATCGCCTGGTGCAGCCCTTCGGCGACGCTTCTCCCATGGGACTTCTGTGGACGCTGATGGGCGCTTCCGAAGGCTACAACCTGTTCACGGGCGCTGGCGAATTGGCCGGCGGCCTGCTCCTGACCGCTCACCATACCACTTTGCTGGGAGCACTCGTAAGCGTCGGCGTTCTCAGCCACGTGCTCGCGCTCAACCTCAGCTATGACGTTCCCGTCAAACTCTTTTCGGGTCACCTCCTGGCCATGGCGTTCTTCCTGATGCTGCCGGACCTCGGTCGGCTCACCAGGTTGTTCGTCTTGAATCGCGGAGTGGAACCCGCCGAGTACCGCCCACTCTTCGGGAGAGTGTGGCTGGACCGGGTCGGCGTCGTGCTTCGAACTTTGCTGGTCGTTCTTTACCTCGGCATGGCACTCATAGGCGCTTCCGAAAGCCGCAAAACTTACGGCGAGCTCGCGCCGAAATCGCCCCTGTATGGCATCTGGAACGTTGATGAATTCGAGGTCGACGGCAAGGCGCGACCGCCCCTGATCACCGACCCCGATCGATGGAGACGGGTGATCTTCGACCACCCCAAAGGTATCTCCATCTATCTCATGAGCGACTCGCGGGTTCGCTACGCGCTCAATCTCGACACGAGCGAGAAGACGCTGGCACTGACAAAACGCGATGATCCCGCCTGGAAAACCACGATTTCGTACCAGCGTCCCGAGCCGGGACTCCTCACGCTCGAAGGCAAGATGGACGGCAAACAGATCCGGGCCAAACTTCGGCTCGGTGAGAAAGCCGACTTCCGGCTCCTCAACAGAGGATTCCACTGGATTAACGAATACCCCTTCAATCGCTAGGTCTCGAATCCATCGATGGATCTGGTCCGGACGCGCGAGTCAGAGACCGCCTCGGAAGCGGCGGTGGCCATATCGTAGGGTGCTCTGTGAGCACCAAGTTCGGCAAAGCACCCCTGATTGGTGCTCACAGAGCACCCTACAAAGACCTTCCGGGGCAGCTTCTTCAGCGCGACATAAGAACATACATCAGGAGCAAGCAACATGCCAGGGGACATTACCAAATGTCGACGTGGTCTGTGCAACTTAGCGAGGTTGACCATCTCCAGATCGCGTATCTTACCCCATCAATTAGCAATGTCCCCCTTCCTGCCTTCGGTCTCGAGTACTTGACCGATACGCAGAGCGTCATTTGCGGCGGTGCGGCGCTCGGGGATGCAGTTGCCGTATCCGTTGATCCTGATAACCACCGCGTGACTCGAACGGAACGCATCCACGGTGACTGGCCTCACTGTTCAGCGGACCCCGCGGAGTTCACTGTCTCGGAGCAATTATCTTTGCCGCGGACGGTGCATCGGAACGATCTGACTCGTGAACGTGTCGGGCTTGAGCCACCAATGCGCCGTCCGGCAGGTCAGGGAAGGTACGACGATACGGTTCCTGACCGAAGAACTGCTGCCACTCCGGATAACTCAGGTTTCGGCCAGCAATGTGCTCGGCCTTTTTGATGAGAGTGTCCAAATCGATGTGCCACACCTTCACCGAGCCATCGCTTCCGCCCGTGACGACCCGCCCGTCTTTTGTGAAAGTCAAAGAATGAATTGCTCCCTGATGTCCCGGCAGGACGATGGGCTGCTCGGTGGAATGCTGAAGGTCCCACACCCGCGCCGAGCCATCGAGACTGCCCACGGCAACCCGGCCGTCGGGCGCGACGGCCAAGGCGTAAGTCATGCTCTTATTTCCCGCAAGGACGAGTGGCGGGCTGGTGAGATGCTCGAGATCCCATACTCGCGCGTTGCCATCCCACCCCGCAGAGACAATCCGTCCGTCGGGCGCGACGGCGAGGCCTGAAAAATAGGTCCCCTGATTTGGGAGGACGAGGGGATGGTCCGCGGGGCGGTTAAGGTCCCACACCCTCGGTGCGCCATCGTCGCTGCCCGTCACGAGCCGATCGTGGGCCACGAAGGCCAGGGCACGGATAGTGTTGGGCGATCCCAGTGGGTGGACCGGCGGTTGCGCTCGCAAGATCACGGGCTCGTCAGTGGGCTGGTTAAGGTCCCACACCCGCGCCGAGCCATCGAGACTGCCCGCGGCAACCCGGCCGTCAGGCGCCACGGCCACGGAGAAAACCGGGCTTTTCTGACCGGGTAAGAGGAGGGGCTGACTTGCGCGGTGCCTGAGGTCCCATACCCGCACATTTCCTTCGTGGCTGCCCGTCACGAGCCGGTCGTCAGGCGCAAAGGCCACGGCTTCAATTCGCTCATTTAAGCCCCGTGGCAAGAGTACCTGAGCGGTGCGGCGCTCCAGGTCCCATACCCGCGCAATGCCGCTCGAGGTGCTCGTAAAAAGTCGACCGTCGGGGGCGACGGCAAGGGCAAAGATCGCGCCCGCAGGCCCCGGAAGCACGAGAGGCTGGTCGCCGGGCTCATTCAAGTCCCACACCCGCACCGTGCCATCGGCACTACCGGTGAAGCAACGCCCATCGGCCGCCACGGCCAAGGTTCGTATCATGTCATCGTGTCCCCGGAGGACGAGGGGCTTGGCGCCGGGATGGGTCAGGTCCCAAAGTCGTGCCGTACGATCGAAACCGGCTGTGACGAGGCGACGGTCTGGCGCGAACGCCAGAGCGAACACGCGGCCGTCGTGCCCCGGGTCGTCGTCTCCCACGAGGACGACGGGGTGGGCGGTGGGAGCCTTAAGGTCCCACACCCGGGGAGTGCCATCGGCGGTGCCCATGGCGAGACGACCGTCGGGCGCGAAGGCCAATGCTTGAATTGCGCCGCCATGCCCAATAAGGACCTGAGGCTTCGCGGTTAGGTCATTCAGGTCCCACACCCGCGTGATGCCGCCGCGCCCGCCGGTGGCGAGCCGGCCGTCGAGCGCGAAGGCCAGGGCGAAATCCGTTTCATGTTTCGGAAGGATCAGGGGCTTGGAGAGGCGGTTCAGGTCCCACACCCGCACCAAGTCGTCCGCGCTACTCGCGGCGAGATGACCATCGGAGTCGATAGCCAGGCATAGAATCGTGCTCCCGTGTCCCGGGAGAATGATGGGCTCGGCGTTGGCGTGCTGCAAGTTCCACACCCGCGGTGCGCCATCATAGCCGCCCGTGGCGAGACGCCCATCGGGCGCGAACGCCAGCGCATTGATCTGTCGACCTTGACCTCGAAGGACGAGCGGCTTGGCACCGTGGCGCTTCAGGTCCCACACTTCCACCGTCCCAGTCATATCGCCGGTGGCGAGACGTCCGTCGGACGCAATGGCCAGAGCCGTGATATACGACTTGTGCTCTTGCTCGAAAATGGGACTGCCCTGGATCGACGCCACCGCATCCTGGATCGACTGCCTCGCGGCCGCCACCGGACGTTCTGCGCGGTCTCGCGTGGCCCGGATCGCCTCCACGGCGAGGATCAAGCATAGCTGAGGCCTTTCCGGGAACGCGTCACGAGAGCAGGCCGCCAGGCGCCCGGCATTGGCGATCCGCAGGTTCTCCTCGGCGCGGCGGGTTTGCCTTTGCGCTTCTTTCGCCGCCGCGATCGCTTTCTCCGTTGCTTGATTCGCGCGATCGGTTTCCGCTTTGGCGATCTTCGTTTCCTTGCTGGCTTCGTCCCGTTGCTCGCTGACTTCGCCTCGCTCCTTACTGGCTTCGCGCCATTCCTGGGTTGCGAGGCCGGCCACGCCGACAGTACCTGCTAGCGACACGAGCAGCGCGACGGCAAGTTTACGCAGCCGCTTGTTGGACTCCTCTTGCTCCTTCAATCGTTGTTCGGTTTCCCGCTGCTTGTCGGCCTCGGCCTGCCGCTGTCGTTCCTCGGCCTCGTTGAGCTGGCGAGTCCGCCGCAGTTCCTCGACCGTTCGTTGTTCTTCGGCGCGGCGACTGGCTTCGACCAACCGGGTCTCATCGGCGGTCCAGACCCGCATTCCTTTTGCGCCTCCTCGACGGTGGCGAGGTCCGTTCCATCCAGAACGGGGCCGGTCTTGCCATCGCGCCACTCCGGTGCACGGTTCTCCAGCACACGGCGCAGCGCGCTCGCCGGGGGCGACCGAGAGACGGAACCGTTGCTGCACCAAAGGCGCGAGCAGGTCGTGGGCCAGTCGCGTCGAGCCGGTCGGCGAGCCGGCCTGGGGCTCGGCTTCGATGAGCAGGTAATGGTCCTTGCACTGGTCCACCAAGCCCGGCAGAACATCGGGCCGGTGGGCGTAACGACCGTCGAGTTCGGCGCGGGTGCGCTGGCCGGCGGTGCCGAGGTCGGTCGTGTGGAAAGCCAGGACGTCCAGGGCCAGGCCCGAGGACTCGACTTCGGGGTTCCAGTCGACCGATCGCCTGCAGGCCCTCGCCGAGGACGTCTTCCAACAAGTAGCCTTCTGCCTTCAGTGACTCGTAGAGGGCGCGATCAAATCGGGGCTGGTCGGGGTTGGCCTGGCGGGCTCGCTCCCACATCTTCGTGAGCAGGACCTGAAGCGTGGGGGCAAGCGCCGAACCGGCGTCGGCCAGCAGGTTGTCAGCGATGATCTCGGGCAAGCCGTCCTCGACTCTCGAGCCGATAGTGCCGCTGGAGCCGGCCCGGCCGCGCCGGGCCGCGGATTGCTTCGATGATGCCGCGGCGGTCGAGCTGTTTGAGAAACACCGGCGTGCGGGGCAGCTTCGCCTCCGCGAGCCGCCGGTCGAGCTCCGCCAGCCACTCCTTGCGGAACCCAAGAACCAGCTTGCCCCGAGGCCGAACATCGCGGTTGCCCAGCGCGGTCGCTAGCACCGCCACGAACTCGTCCAGCTCCCGAGGCTGGGTTGGGTCGGGACGCGTGAAGACCTCCTCGACCTGGTCGAGGAAGATGACCAAAGGTTTGCCGAGCCGCGCCTCATCGGCCCGCCAGCCCTCGACCAGCGTCGTTTGCTCCCCACCCCGTTGCAAGGCGAGCCGAAGCGATCCCGCCAGGCCCTTTTGCTGATCGCGACGGCAATACCGGACCGCGTTGCCGCCGGCCTCCAGCCGCGGCACCAGCCCCGCGTCCAGCAGCGACGACTTGCCCACTCCCGATGCCCCATACAGAAGCACGATCGGCGGCACCGGTCGGATCGGTGATCTGCTCGTACAAGCTCGCGGACCTGGTAGCCGCGGCCGAAAAAGACTTCGGCGTGCTCGGCCGTGAACCAGCTCAGGTGCCGGAACGGGCGCTCGGGCAGGTCGCGCTCGCAGAGGCGGGGAAGCCCGAACTCGGGGTTGCCCGCGGCGTCGGGCAAGCTCCAGCGCTCGACCAGCTCGGTCCCAGGCCGGAACTCCCAGGGGAAGCCGTGGTCGTCGCCCGGATCGGGGCTGGCGGATTCCGACGCTGTGCCTAGGTCACGATGGCCGTAGTACGCCTCGGGAACTGTGTCGTGGGCGGCCAGAACACGCCCCCGCGCCGCTTCGTAAGCCGCACGGAGCGGTAGCCGGCCGAAGCCAGCTCGGTGTAGAAAGCGACGGCGAATTCGCGTGCCATCGCATCGTCGATGGCCCGCGCCGTGGCGATCACCGCGGCGACGCCGGCTTCGAGCAGGCGGGCAACCTGGCGCACGTGTCGAACAACCGTTGAGGAAGACCAGTTGAAGCCCCTGTCGCTGGCCGAGGAACGTCGCCAGCCCGGCCGCGTGCGCGGCGGCTGCCCCGCGCTGCGCTCGATTCCAACAGGAGCCGGCCGCTGTCCGCATGGCCGGCGTAATGCAGGATCGTGACCTGGTCGCGGTTGCGCGTGAATACGTCGAAGATCTGGTCGAGAGTCGCGTTGGACAGCACTTCGAGTCGGCACAGGCCGTTGCGCTCAGCGTCTTTGAGGATATCCTGGAGCCGCCGGAGCTCCTCGGGCAGATCGCGCAGATCACGCCGGCCCTCCTGCTCATTGGCGAACGCCAAGACAATGATCGGCAACTCGGCCATGAATGCGGGTCTCAAGGTTGTGGGATCTGCGATGCTTGAGTCGACTTTCATTGTTATCAGCGAAAGTATTGTTTGGCGAAGTCTTTTTACAAAATGTCAAAGGAGGAGAGCACAAGTGATCCGAGCGCTCATGTCAATGAGGCTCTTCTTCGGGCACGGTTCAAACTTGGGGCGAAACGAGTAACAGCCTGCCGGTGGGGCGGACATTCCTGTCCGCCACAGGGGCCAGCGGCGGACAAGACTGTCCGCTCCACAGAGTTGTCACCCAACTTTGAACCATGCCCTTCTTCGGCTGAGTTTATCACTCGAATCCTCAAACCCTTCATCAGGTTCCGTTTGGAGAAGAGCCATTAATTATTTCTCCGGCCGCGGAAAACCGCGGTCAATGCCCGTACGACTTCAAGTTGAAGGATCACACGTCGCGATGCTCGCAACCCCTTTGACCGGTACAAAGCCCCGATCAATCCAACGGGATTTTCGTGACATCTTGCCTACGTGGCGCATGATATACATGAGTCATTCTGCCGCCGGCCGATCGTGAGCCGCCGGCCGGATCATCGACATGCACGGCCCGCCGGCCGTGATTTCTCGGCGAAGATGACGGGCTACATGAGAACTACAAACGAAAATGATAACGAAGCCAACGATGAAACAGTTGCGACGGGGCGCGATTTGATGTAGGCGTGGCCAGCGGGGGGGAATCGAGCCGAATGCTCGATACTGCGAAACGAAGCCAATCGGTCTTGGGGTCGTGCCGGCACGGGTGGTCAGATCGAAGAACCGGGCGCCATTCGGTCGAGCCCGGGGTGAGGAACGCCGAGACCAAACGCGGAAATTGCGAAACGAAGCCACACGATTATGCGGGTCATGCGAGGTGGATCGATCACGTCAGAACTTACAGCACAAACATGTTTGGTTAAGCATATTGAAAGAAATCCGTCCTCGAATCGGTTTTTGTTCCCATTCGTGAATTCAACTCTCTGTTCTTCCCTTCGTTTCCTTCGTTCCCTCCTGTAAAACTGATGGTGCGGAGGTTCTCGCTCAAGCGTGGCGTTCTTCGTGCCTTCTCGGTAGATTGTTAAGCGAGTGTTAAACACCATCGAAGGAGCAGAAGCTTGATCGGAACGGATCGGGAAGGAGGGGTTTCCTTGATGCGGATGACTTGGAGCGGTAAAAGCGGCGCGGCCGTCATGATCGGCGTTTTGGCCCTGGTGCGGGTGGCGCAGGCACGGGAGAAGCCAGAGGCGACGGCAGGAGAGCCACTGGTCTTGCATGCCCGGGTCCGGGAACCGGCGGCGACGCGGCCGGCTCGTTCGTCGTCAAGGAGAAGATCCTGAGGTGGGAACCGTCGCAGACGGCGATCATCGTCTGCGACATGTGGAACCAGCATTGGTGCCAGGGGGCGACTCGTCGGGTCGGCGAGGTGGCACCCGCCATGAACCGGACGATCGCGGCGGCGCGGGCCAAGGGGGTCTTGATCATCCACGCCCCCAGCAGTTGCATGGACGCCTACAAAGATCACCCCGCGCGGAAACGGGCCCAGGACGGCACCCAAGGCCGCCAACCTCCCGAAACATATCGACCAGTGGTGTAACAAGATCCCCGCCGAGGAGAAAGGGATCTACCCGATCGACCAGTCCGACGGCGGCTGCGACGACGGGCCGCAATGCCCTCAGGGTTCACCCTGGAGATCCCAGGTCGCCGCCATCGAGATCAAAGACCAGGACGCGATCAGCGACTCGGGCGCCGAGATCTGGAACCTGCTCGAGAGCCGGGGGATCAACAACGTCATGCTCATGGGCGTTCATACCAATATGTGCGTGCTCGGGCGGCCGTTCGGGCTGCGGAACCTGGCCCGCTCCGGCAAGAACGTCGTCCTGGTCCGCGACCTGACCGACACGATGTACAACTCGCGGAAGTGGCCTTATGTCAGCCATTTCGAGGGGACGAACCGGATCGTCGAGCACGTCGAGAAGTACGTCGCACCGACGATCACCTCGGCCGACCTGACGGGCCAGCCCGCGTTCCAGTTCAAGCGCTGACGATCGGCCCCGCGCTGTCTTCTTGATCGGTGAGGACGAGTACAAGACCGAGGTGACCTTGCCGGCATTCGCCGCCAAGGAGCTCGAGCCGCTGGGCGTGCGCTGCACGTTCGTGATCGCCGATCCCGAAGTCGCCTCATGACTTCCCGGGGACCGAGGCACTCAACGACGCGGACTTACTGGTCTTGAGCGTCCGCCGCCGCGCTCCCACGGCCGAGCAGATGGCGATCATTCGCAAGTACATGGAATCGGGCAAGCCGCTGGTGGGCATTCGCACGGCCTGCCATGCCTTCGACACGCGCGGCAAGGCACCCGCGGGCCACGCCGAGTGGAAGTCGTTCGATCCCGACGTCTTGGGAGGCCATTACACGGGGCACCACGGTAACGGTGTCGATCCCGAGATCACCGGCCGCGCCGAGCGAGAAGACGCATATGATCCTCCGTGACGTCGAGACTCCGTTCGTCAGCAAAGGCTCGCTCTACAAGACGAGTCCCCTGGCCGCCGGAACGCAGCCTCTGCTCATGGGGACGATCCCCGGCCAACCGCCCGAGCCGGTTGCGTGGGTCAATGGAGATTGGCCCTTCGCGCATCTTCTACACGTCGCTGGGCCACCCCGGCGATTTCGAGAATCCCTCATTTCGGCGGCTGCTCAAGAACGCCGTGTTCTGGGCACTCAACCGGCCGCTTCGCAGGCGGCCGGCGGCACCAAGGCCGCTCCGCACCTCCCCTGCCCTGGAGAACCGCGCCCCTTTTGAACGCGGCCAGGGCCCGCTTCCACCCGGCGCGGCCCTGGCCACATTCAAGGTTCCCGACGACCTTCGGCTCGAGCTGGTGCTGGCCGAGCCGATCGTCCGCCAGCCGGTCTCGATCAGTTTCGACGAGCGAGGGCGGCTCTGGGTGGTGCAGTACCTGCAATATCCGTATCCAGCCGGTTTGAAGATGGTCAGCCACGACGGGGTCTGGCGCGCTGTCTATGACAAGGTCCCCCCTGCTCCGCCCCGTCACTTCCGCGGCAAGGACAAGATCACGATCCACGAGGATAGCGATGGCGACGGCGTTTTCGACCGGCACAAGACGTTCGTGGATGGTCTGAACATCGCCACTTCGGTGGCGAGAGGGAGAGGGGGCGTGTGGGTGCTCAACCCGCCGTACCTGCTCTTTTACCCGGACCGCAACAACGACGACGTCCCGGACGGCGACCCCGAGGTCCATCTTCAAGGGTTCGGGCTGGAGGACACCCATTCGGTGGTCAACAGCCTGCGGTGGGGCCCGGACGGTTGGCTGTACGCCGCCCAGGGGTCGACGGTCACCGGCCACGTGACTCGTCCCGGGCCTTGATGCCGGCAAGGAGCCGATCCACTCGATGGGACAACTGATCTGGCGGTATCACCCGGAGACGCGCCGGTATGAGGTCTTCGCCGAGGGGGGCGGCAACGCCTTCGGCGTCGAGATCGACGCCAAGGGGCGGATTTACTCCGGGCACAACGGGGGCGACACCCGCGGGTTCCACTATGTCCAGGGAGCTTACTACCAGAAAGGCTTCAACAAGCACGGGCCGCTGTCGAACCCTTACGCGTTCGGCTACTTTCCCGCGATGAAACATAACCGAGTGCCGCGGTTCACGCATACGTTCTTGATCTACGAGGCCGATGCGTCTGCCCGAGCGATACCGTGGCCTGCTCTTTGGGGTCGCCCCCTTGTTGAACCACGTGGTGATGAGCCAGGTCCGTCCCGACGGCTCTTCGTTTCAGACCAAGGACATCGGCTATGCCGTGGAGTCGAGCGACCCTTGGTTCCGGCCGGTGGACATCAAGCTCGGTCCCGACGGAGCGATCTACATCGCCGACTGGTACGACCGCCAGGTCAACCACTACCGCAACCACGAGGGACAAATCGACCCGGAACATGGCCGGATTTACCGGCTCGCGGCTCGGGCCGAGGGTCTTGCCGCACAAGCCCGTGGATCTCGCCCGCCTGAGCACGCTCGAGCTGGTCAAGACGCTGGGCGATCCGAACACATGGACGCGGCAGACGGCCCTGCGGCTAATCGGCGACCGCAAGGACCCGTCGATCGCGCCGGACTTGAAGCGCCTGCTCGATGCGTGAAACCGGGCAGCTTGCCCTCGAGTCGCTCTGGGCGCTCAACCTGGTCGGCGGGCTGGACGAGGCGACCGCCTTGACGGCGCTCGTGCATGCCGACCCTTACGTGCGGCTCTGGACGGCGCGGCTCTTGTGCGACCCATCTCGGGTTTCGCCCCTGGTGGCGGCGGCGCTGGCGCGTCGGGCCGCGATCGAGCCGAATGTCGAGGTCCGCGCCCAGCTTGCCTGCTCCGCGAAGCGACTGCCCGCGCGCGATGCCCTGCCGATCGTCCGGGCGTTGCTGGCACGGAGCGAGGATGCCGGCGACATCCACTTGCCGCTCTTGATCTGGTGGGCCCTCGAAGCGAAAGCCACAACCGATCCCGAGGCCGTGCTGGCACTCTTCCAGGACCGTGCGGTCTGGGAGCTGCCGATCGCGCGAGCCACGGTCGTCGAGCGGCTGATGCGGCGGTTCGCCGCGGCCGGAACGAGACAGGACCTGACGCGTTGCGCACGGCTGCTGGCCTTGGCGCCGAGCCCGGATCACATCAAGCGGTTGATGGACGGGTTTGAGGCGGCCTATGCGGGCCGGTCGCTGGTCGGACTGCCGGCGTGAGCTGACCGACGCCTTGGCGCGGTACAGCGGTCAGTCGGTCACGCTCGGCCTGCGGCAGGGCAAACCCGAAGCTCTGAAAGAAGCCCTGGGCTTGCTGGCGGACGATCGGGGCGATCGGGCCAAGCAGATCCAGCTCCTGCAGGTCCTCGGCGAGGTGCGCCGACCGGCGTGCGTTCCGGTCGTGCTCCGTCTGGCTTGCCAGTCGTCTGACAACGCCTTGCGGACGGCCGCCTTGAATTGCCCTGGCCGGCTACGACGACCCTGCCATCGCACCCTCTGTCCTGGCGGCTTATTCGAACATGTCCGACGACGTGCTGGCCGCCGCCCAGAGCTTGCTCGCGACTCGCCGCTCCTGGGCGGCCCGGTTTCTCGAGGCGGTCGAGGCTCATGCGATCGATCCTCACACGGTTCCTCGCGAGGTCGTCGAGAGGCTGCTGCTGTTAGGCGACTCACGGATCGCCGGCCTGGCGACCAAGCTCTTCGGCCCGATCAAGCCCGCCACCTCGGCCGAGCTGCACGCGCGGATCGACCAGTTGGCCTCGGTGGTTCGCGCCGGCTCCGGGGTCCCCAAGCCGGGCAAGCAGATCTTCGACCATGCCTGCGCCCGTTGTCATACCCTGTTCGGCAAAGGGGGCAAGGTTGGGCCCGACCTCACCACCTACCGCCGCGATGATCTGGAGACCATGCTCCTGAACATCGTCAACCCCAGCGCCGAGATCCGCGAGGGATACACCACGCTTGTCGTCGCCACGACCGATGGCCGGATCTTGACCGGCGTGCTGGTCGAGGAGGACAAGAACGTCGTGGTCCTGCGCTGTGGCGACGGCAAGGAAATGACCCTGGCCCGCACCGAGATCGACGCCATAAAACCCAGCCGCAGCTCGATCATGCCCGAAGGCCTGCTCAAGGAATATAGCGACCAGCAGATACGCGACCTGTTCGCCTATCTCAGAAGCACACAACCACTGATTGATTAATCATCTATGAGTAACATCATCCATGAGAGGAACGCAGACCTTGAACGAGCGAGACGACGGCGGCGACCCGCTGGGGATCGGTCTGGTTCCAGGAGGTCTCGGAGCCGTGCAGCCGTGCGCGGCTCACGGCCGATCCCAGGTGGACTTCGCGGGTTCCGCTTTGTCGAATGATCGTCTCGAGGTTGTCGAAATCGAGACGTCCGCCGGCCATGACGGCGATCTGATCGCCGGCGCGGTCGACGAGTTTGGCCAGAGTTTCGACCCCCTCCAGGGCCGTCGGCCGGCCGCCCGAGGTCAGCACCCGGTCCACGCCCAGCGCGATCAGCGTGTCGAGGGCTTCCAGGAGATCGCGGGTCTGGTCAAATGCCTTGTGGAACGTGACGCGGAGTGGCCGGGCCAGCGCGATCGAGCCTCGCGGTCTGGTCGCGGTCGATCGTGGCCGTCGTTGGTCAGAACACCCAGGACGATTCCGTCGGCCCCGAGCGCCTTGGCGACCTCGATGTCGTGCCGGATGACGGCCAGCTCGCTCTCCGAATGGACGAAGTCGCCCGCGCGGGGTCGAATCAGGACATGAACGGGAATGCTCAGTCGCCGGCATGCTTCGGCGATCGTGCCGGCGCTGGGGGTCGTCCCGCCGACGGCCAGGTTGTCGCAGAGCTCGACGCGATCGGCCCCGCCGGCCTCCGCCGCGATGGCCGACTCGACGTCACCCACACAGATCTCGACCGTCACACGCTCGTTCATCTTCATCGTTCCGTGTCTCCGAGTGCGTTGCCGTGCTTCGTACCCCTGTTTTGACGCATGCGACCGAAACGCATCGCATCTTGCGCTGGAACGAGTTACAATGATACGCCGTTGAAGTGGGTCAATCCGCTCGAGATCCACCAGAATTGTTCCTTCCATCCGGAGTTCCCGCCATGACAGACCGACCCCAACCGACGAGTCCCGCCGACACGTCCGCGTCCGCATCCACGTCCGCCTCGCGTCGCGATTTCCTGAAGGGCTCGACGGCCGCGATGGTCAGCGACCGGCCTGACCGTCCCCTTGGTCCATGCCGCCGGCAGCAGCACGATCAAGGTCGGTCTGGTGGGCTGCGGCGGTCGAGGCAGCGGCGCGGCCGAGCAGGCCCTCACCGCCGACTCCAACGCCAAGCTCGTCGCCATGGCCGACGCCTTCCCGGATCGGCTCGAGGAGCACCTCTCCACACTCAAGGATCAGCCGGTCGGCTCTCGGGTCGACGTGCCCAAGGATCGCCAGTATACCGGATTTGATGCATATAAACACGTGATCGATCAAGTTGATCTCGTGCTCCTGACCACGCCCCCGGGCTTCCGGCCGCTTCACCTGGCCTATGCCGTCGAGAAAGGGCGTGCACGCCTTCGTCGAGAAGCCGATGGCGGTCGACGGGCCCGGCCTCCGCAAGTATCCTTCAGGCTTGCAAGGACGCCAAGGCCAAGAACCTCTCGCTGGTCAATGGCTTCTGCTGGCGCTACGACGGCCCTCGCCGCGAGACCATGAAGCAGGTCTTCGACGGCAAGATCGGCGACATCGTCGCCATCGAGACGACTTATAACTCGCAAGGGGTCTGGGATCCCCGCAAGACCCGCGAGCAATGCGGCTCCGACATGGAGTACCAGATGCGCAACTGGTACTACTACAGTTGGCTTTCAGGCGACCACATCGTCGAGCAGGCCGTGCACGGCATCGACACCATGGGCTGGGTCATGGGCGACAAGCTGCCGGTCAAGTGCTGGGGCGTCGGCGGCCGCCAGTCCCGCACCGATCCCAAATATGGCAATATCTGGGATCACTTCTCGGTGGTCTACGAGTACCCCAACAACGTTCGCGGCTACCACCATTGCCGCCACTGGGTCAACACGGCCAACCAGGTCAAGGACTACATCCTGGGGAGCAAGGGCATGGCCGACGTCTTCGGTAATTCGATCACCGGCGAGAACAAATGGCGCTATCGTAATGCGAGGACGAAGAAAGCCGACATGTACCAGATCGAGCACGACGAGATGTTCGCCGCGATTCGCGCCGGCAAGCCGATCAACAACGGCGAAGCGGCGGCCCAGAGCACGTTGCTCGCCCTGATGGGCCGCACGGCCGCCTACACCGGTCAGGTCATCACGCCGGACATGATTCTCAACTCAAAAGAAGACCTGAGCCCCCCGAGTTACGAGTTCGGCCCGCTCGCCATGCGTCCGATTCCGGTGCCCGGCACCAGCAAGTTCGCCTGAGGCTCCCGCGGCCCTATCGATTTGGTCTGAGTGGAGGAACCAATCCCGCGTTGCGGATTGGTCCTCCGGCACACGGTGGCCAGACTCGTGCCGTCGCGGCTGACAGGTCGAGCTTAGAATCGGGTCACCGCGTCTTTCCGCCGAAGCTGGAGGACCTTGGCATCGGGATCGACGACGATCCGTTCGGGCTCGAACGGGCATGTGATCACGACGTCGCGCGACTCGCCCTTGCCCAGAGTGACTGTTGTCCGCGCTTCCTTGTAGTCGGGTGAAGGCGAGCCGTCCTTGGCGAACCGCTCTCCGCGCGTGGCGGCGATTTCGACGGGCATCGTGCCAGTTCCGATATTCTCGACATGAACAGTCGCTTCCCAGCCTTGACCGTGCGCGGTCTTCTTCGGCTCGCGCAGCCGATATTCCGGCACGACGACCTCGAAGAACCACTGGTGGGTGAAGCGCGTCGAACGCGGCCGGGTCGGCGGCGAAGGGCCGCATCGCGGCCAGGAAGTCCTGAAGCACCGGGTGGTCGGGGTTGCCCTGGTAGGTCTTGATGAACGACTGCATGCCGGCTAGGGCCCGGTCGCGGCCCATCTGGTTCAAGAGCATCCAGAAGACCCAGCCCCCTTTGTCGTACGTCACGGTCGTATCGCCGGGTTTTTCGCCAGTGATCTTGACCAGCGGGCGCTCCGAGTCGACCTGCCGGTCCTTGCCGTAGTTGGCCTCGAGCCGCTTGCAAAAGTCGATCCGGGCGTTGAGTCCCTTGACTTTGTTCGACGAGCAGGATCGTGGAGAAGTGGGCGGTTCCCTCGGCGAGGATGTTGCCGCCGGGCCCCTTGCCGGGCGTCAGGATGTTGCCCCACCATTGGTGCGCCGCCTCGTGCGCGGTGATCTCGAAGGCGAGGTGGATTCTCTGGGCTGCTCTTGGTCAAGAAGCCGATCCCCTCGGAGAACGTGATGTTGGTCGGGAACCCCTGCGCATAGCTGGCCATGTTGGCGAACTCGCTCAGTTTCAGCTCTTGCCAGGGGATAGGGGTAGAACCACTCCGAGTAATAGCGTCGGGCGGCGTCGAGCGACTCGCGCATCTCGGCGATGTTGTAACGATGGGCGGAGTGATAATACACCGCCGTGCCTTGCCCGCGCTCGACCTGCCATCGGCCCGCGACGACATTGAAAAAGCTAACCGGATGGTCGCTCTCCCAGACGACGGTGCGGCGGCCTCCGTCAGTCGTCTCCGCGGTCTTGGTCCCCACCGAGTTGAGCGTGAACGTCGGCCGGACCGGTGATCGTGATCTTGGTTGTATAGGGCGTGCGGGCACCGAGGAACGAGTCGGTTTGTCCCTCGTAGAAATCGTCGCGGTACTCCTTGGCGTCGTGGCGATTCTCGTCGTCGATGCCAGCCTCCTCCACGTAGCCCAGCACGGGCACGATGCTTGGCCGAAAGCTCGTCAACACCACGGACGAGGGGAGGATGAATTCCATCGTGCCCGCCTCCCTTCTTGCTGATTCCGTGGGGAAAGGTCCCCTCGTGCTCGAACCCGATTCGCACGATCTGACCGGGAGCGAGCGAGCCCGTTCGGCGGCGTGAACACAAAGAGCCCGGCGCTGTTCTTGGGATCGCACTTCTGGCCGTCCATGGTCCAGCTCAGCTTCTCCCAGTAGGGTCCACCGGTCAGCAGGATCTCGTTGAGCGGCTGCTCGTCGAGGTTAATCAAATCGTATGTTCCCTTGACGTGATAACGACTCCGCTCGGGAAATAAATCCAGGTCGAGCGCGACGTGCTTCAAGTCGGGAACCTTGGCATCGAGGTATGTCGACAGATTCTTACGCCAGTAATCCTTTCCGAGTTTCTTGGCCGCTTCGCCCTCGTGACCCCCAGCCCACTTCCAGGCCGAGCCAGATGCCGGCGAAGAGGGGGATCACCGCCCAGGGGATCAGTCGCCAGGAAGCGCGGAACAAAGGCCGCGGGCTCAGGCGATGGACAACACGGATTGCGTCCCAATCACGACGACGGAAAAAAGCCAGGGTCAGCGCGACCAGGAAGACGGCCAGGCTGGTCGCGAACAGACGGCTGAGGATCAGGGCCGTGCGGTCCAGCTCGAGTACGCTGATATCGCTCCAGCGAACCGCGCTCCAGAGCGGCCAGTTGCCGACCCAGTTGATCTGATTGGTCAAGTAAACGATAGCCCGTAAACCAGAGCACGGCCAGACCGACCGCATACGTGGTATAGCGGCTCTGAGTGATCGCGTGGACCGCCATCACCAGCCCGATCCAGACCAGGACCGTGGGCATCAGCAAGAGGCCCCAGACCAGGAGGAACGGTCGTAGCTCCACGCCGACCTTTTGCTGGATCAAGAGGACGATGACCCCGCCCAGGGCGGTGGCCGCGGCGATCGTCAGGGCCACCGTCGCCAGCGCGACACTTTTGCCGAGTAGGAGCGAGCCCGTGCGGATCGGCGTGGCATACGCGATCGCCGCCAGCCGGGTCGATCGTTCCCGCTCGAGCGACTCGACCGCGTAAAACAGGAGGAGCAAGCAGACGCACGTCGCCAGGGTTCCCATCGAGCTGACGACGAAGGTACCCGGCGTGAGCAACAGCGGTGTGTCGAGTGCACCCACCGCCACCAGCGACGTGCCGATCGTCTGGAGCAGGATCAGCGGGATGAATATGTAGAGTCCAGGGCTGGATCGCAGCTCGGCGAGCTCCACCCGCGCGACTTGCCAGGCACCCGCGATCAGACCGGGCCGGCTGGTGGTCATGCCCAGCGAGGCCAGGGGTGCCGGCCGGGTTTGAATCGAGGCGAACACTTCTGGCGAGCGGGCGGCTTCGTCGGCTTGACGCCGAGTGCGTCCGGAGGTCGGCGCCTCGCAACGTCGCCGCGAGATGACGACCGCTCAGGGCCACCGCTCCCAATCCCAAGGCGACCAGGACGAGCCGGCTGATCAGGAAGCCTCGATCGAGCGGGACCGTGGCGGTGTTGTAGAACGCGGACCCCCGGTCGACCTTGAGCCAGGTTTCATTCAACCAGCGCCAGCCCGGACGGATCCACCCACATCAAGAGATCATTGATCCGGGGGTCGAGCCAGCCCGGCGACCATTCCCAGAGGAAGAAGCCGTCGCCCAGGAAGACCGCCACCGGCAGCAGGAACACCAGCACGGGCCGGCGGGTCCACTCGCCGACCGCGAACGAGACACTCGCCAGGAAGACGATCATCGGTACCGCGAACAGCAGTGCGGGCTTGAGATAGTTGAGCGCCAGCAGCGGCCCGCGTATCTCCTGAGCCTTGGCGTTGGGCATCACATGGTTGAAGAACACCATCGCCGCCAGATGAATGCCCAAGATGATCAGGCAGCCGGCCAGCACGGCCGCGAACTTGGCCCAGATGTACTCACGCGGACGGAGCGGTGTGGCGTGCAGCAGCTCCTCCAGCCGCCATTGGCCGTCCTGAATCACCGTCATCCCCGCGGACACCGCGATAAAGAAGCCGTAGAAAAGAAGCGTCAAGATCGCGAACTGCTGGGACACCGCGAACTCGGAAGTGAGATAGGCTTTGGTTCCCCCGACCGTCGAATCGCCCGATTGGATCTGCATCCCCCCGCTCGACAGTCCCCAGGCACTGGCAACCAGCGCCACGGCCCAGACGATGAACAGCGGCCGGCGCGCGTGATAGGCAAGATCGCCGGCCATCACGGTTCGGAACCGCCGCAGCCCCGGTATGATCGACTCCCTCACGACAAACCTCCGTGGACCCGAGCCGGCTTGGAGTCAAGACCATGACCATCGGGCGACAAGGTCGTCGCGGACCGACAGGGGAGCCGCTCCAAGATCGAGCCCATTGAGGCGCCCTGTTTTGATCGCCACCAGATAGGCGTCTTCCAGCGTCGCCGGGACGGCGTTGAATCCTTGGGGTGGGTCTCCTTCCGGCTGATAAACGCGTACGTGGTTGCGGTTTTCAACCAGATAAGCCTGTGTGATCGTTCGCTCGCGCTGGGGATCGGCCAGCAGCCGCTCGTAATATTCCGCCGAGATCGTCCCCTCGTGGATCGTCCCTTCGATGGCCTTGCGCGCCTCGCCGGGCGTCGTGTTGGCGATCAGACGGCCGTTCCGGATGATCGCGAACCGAGAACAGAGCACCGCCACGTCTTCGACGATGTGGGTCGACAACACGACGATCCGATTCTTGGCCAGCTCTGAGAGCAGGCGGTAGAAACGCAGTCGTTCCTCGGGATCGAGCCCGGCGGTCGGCTCGTCGACGATGATCAGCCGAGGGTCGCCGGCAATCGCCTGGGCGATTCCCAGGCGCTGCCGCATTCCTCCCGAATAGGTCTTGACCTTGCGCCGGGCCGCGAACGTGAGATGGACCCGCTCCAGGAGCTCGCCGGAAAGTTTGCGAACGCCTCCCGGTGCGTTCACCCCCTTGAGGCGCAAGATGTATTCAAGCATCTTCTCGCCGGTCAGGTGAGGAAAGAACCCGAAGTCCTGCGGCAGGTATCCCAGCCGCCCCCAGATCCGCTCTGGGCGATCCAGGATCGACTCGCCGTCGAGCTCCGCCGTGCCCGAGCTCGGCTCGAGCAGGCCGGCCAGAATGCGCATCAGCGTCGTCTTGCCCGCGCCGTTGGGTCCCAGGAGACCAAACATCCCGTTGGGCACGTCCAGGTCGACACCCGCCAACGCGGTCACAGGGCCCGGATAAATCTTGACCAAATCGCGTATGCCCAGCATCGTTTTCCTCTCGCACCAACGCTCACGCGGACCGGACGTCCGTCTCATCGGCGATCGTGTCGCGCCCTCGGCGGTCCCTCAAACTCAGGACAACTACTCGACATTTCGTCGCCATTTGACAAAGATTTCAGTCGCGGCGTCGAAAATATTACCACAGGCAGGATCCAGAAGAAGTGAACAGACGCTCTGGCCAGCCGGTCAGGGCCGATGTCCCTGGGTGTGGAGTCCCGACTGGTGAACTGACGCGGCACCGCGTCAACTGTCGAGCGATCCGGTCCTCCTCCTGTATTTCGAGTTGAGAAGAACATCCGATGGCGACCAACGACCCTGAATTCTACCAATCTCCCAAGTTCACTGCCGAACCTCCCGTGGCGGCGCCCCGTCAGCGGGGATGTTTCTTTTACGGCTGTATCATCGCCAGCGTGCTGGCGTTGCTCGTGGCAATCATGGTGGCGATCGGCATCTACATTGGTTATCGCTTCCTCAACCAATTGGTCGACGAGTATACGGCCACCGCGCCCGAGAGCTTCCCAAGGTCGAGATGCCGGCCGAGAAGCGTCAGGTGCTCAAGGACCGAGTCGAGGCGTTCCAGAAGGCCGTTAAGGAGGGGACCACCACCGAGCCTCTCGAATTGACCGGCGACGACCTCAACGCCCTGATCGAGGAAAAACCCGAGCTGGAGTGGTGGCGGGGGAAGATCTACGTCAAGATCGAGGGGGAAAAGATCAAGGGGCAAATCAGCATTCCACTCGAGAAGATCGGCCTGTCCATGGTCAAAGGCCGCTACTTGAACGGCGAAGCCGATCTCAAGGCGTCGCTCAGGGACGGCATCTTGATCGGCACACTGGATTCGATCGAGGTCAACGGCAAGCGGCCACCCGAGCAGATGATGACCGGGATACGGCAGGAGAACCTCTTCAAGGACGCTTACAACAACCCCAAGAACGCCGAGATGCTCCGCAAGATCGAGAGCCTTGAAGTCAAGGACGGAAAGATCATCCTCAAGGTTAAAGCCAAGAGCGAGGCCTCGGCGAGTGGGCCCAGCACCAAAGCCGTGCCCTCGAAAGACATTCCGAAGGCCGAGCCGGCGAAAACCGAAACACCCAAGGCCAAGACCGAACCTGCTCCGGCCGGAGCGCCGGCTCCGAAGTCCTGAATCGAGTCACGTGATTCCGGGAGGGCGAGGCCACGCCTTCCCGGATGCTTTCTCCACGGGCATGCTCGAATAATCGCTCGTTACGTTGACGACCAACATGAGGGAACCATATGAATCGACAATTCCGCATAATCTCTTCCATCTCGTTTTCGATCGCGGCGCTGGGCCTCATCTTCGGCGCCACCATAGCCCAGGCCGCAACTCCGGGCACCCAAGAAGGTCACTTCGGTCGAGGGGATCACCGAGTACCGGCTGGACAACGGCCTGCGCGTGCTCCTGTTCCCCGATCCGACACGGCCCAAGGTGACCGTCAATCTGACGGTCTTGGTCGGATCACGGCACGAGGGTTACGGCGAGACGGGCATGGCCCATCTCCTGGAGCACATGCTCTTCAAGGGGACGCCGACGCACCCCGACATCCCCGGCGCTGATGAAGGAGCGCGGAGCCCAGTTCAATGGCTCGACCTGGCTCGATCGAACCAATTATTACGAGACCTTGCCCGCCTCCGATCAGAATCTCGAGTTCGCCATCCGGCTCGAGGCCGACCGCATGATCAACAGCCCGATCAAGGCCGAGGATCTGGCGACCGAGTTCTCGGTGGTCCGCAACGAGTTCGAGATGGGCGAGAATTCGCCCGAGGCCGTGCTGTCGCAACGGATGATGGCCGTCGCCTACGAGTGGCACAACTATGGCAAGTCGACGATCGGCAACCGTTCCGATATCGAGCGCGTGCCGGTCGACAACCTGCGGGCCTTCTACAAGAAATTCTACCAACCCGACAACGCGGTTCTCGTCGTCGCCGGTCAGTTCGACGAAAAGAAAGCACTTGAGTACATCACGAAGTACTTTGGCTCTTTGCCCAAGCCCGACCGCAAGCTCCAGGAGACGTACACCGAGGAGCCCCCGCAAGACGGCGAGCGCGTCGTCACTCTGCGACGGGTCGGGGACATTGGGCTGGTCGGGCTGCTCTACCACGTCCCGGCCGCCTCGCACGCCGAGTTCCCGGTCGTGCAGATCCTCGGCGACATCCTCGATTCCGAGCCCTCGGGGCGGCTCTACAAAGCCCTGGTCGAGTCCAAGAAAGCCACGAGCGTTTCGGTCAGCCCGACCGCGGGTCACGACCCGGGGGCGATCGAGATCGTCGCCGAGGTCAATACCAAGGAGCTGTCGGCCCTGGAAAAGGTGCGCGACGTCATGATCTCCGTCGTCGAAGAGATCGCTCGATCGGGTGTCACCCAACAAGAAGTGGATCGGGCCCGTCAGAAGATCCTCAAGAACCGCGAGCTGGCCGCCGCCGATCCCAACCGCATCGCGATCGAGCTGAGCGAATGGGCTGCCCAAGGGGACTGGCGACTCTATTTCCTCAACCGCGACCGGATCGAACAGGTCACGCCGGCTCTGGTCAAGGAAGTCGCCGAGAAGTATTTCACAACCAGCAACCGGACCGTCGGCTTCTTTGTTCCCACCAGCAAACGTGAGCGGACCCCGATCCCGGCGATGCCCGACATCGCCAAGCTGGTCGATGGCTATACCGGCCGGCAGGTCAAGTCGGTCGAGCGAGGCCTCCGACGTCTCGCCGCTGGCCATCGAGGCCCGGCTGCAACGGCCCGAACCCATCGCGGGCGTGAAGCTCGCCCTGCTGCCCAAGAAGACGCACGGTGAGTCGGTCCAACTGCGGCTGACCCTCCATTACGGCAACACCGAGAATCTCAAGGGCCTGAGCGAGGCCAGCGGATTTCTGGCGGGGCTGATGCTCCGAGGCACCAAGAACCTGACTCGCCAGCAGATCCAGGACTTGCTCGACAAGAACGTCGCCCGCCTGGGCACCGGAATGAATATGCGGATGCTCCGCGGATTCGGCGGCCAAGGGATGGGCGCTGTCACGTTCACCGTCGAGACCAAGCGAGCCAACCTCCCCGCCGTCCTGGAGATCCTTCGCCAGATCCTCCGCGAGCCCACCCTGCCGGGCAGCGAATTCGAAGTGATGAAGAATGAAGAAATCGCCGGCGTGGAACAGGGCAAGTCCGATCCCATCCGTCAGGGCATTAACCACATTCAGCGCCTGCTGTCCAAGTACCCCAGCGACGACGTCCGCTACGTGCCGACAATCGATGAGCAAGTCGAGCGGCTCAAGAAAGTCGGCGTCGATGAGATCGGCTCGCTGTATCACGACTACCTCGGAGCGGAGCACGGTGAGGTCGCGGTCGTCGGCGATTTCGAGTCTTCGGAAATCCTGCCGATCCTCGCGAAGACGTTCGAAGGCTGGAAGGCGAGCAAACCTTATGCGCGGATCGACCGGCCCTATCAGCCCGATATCGAGCCCGGGCGCGAGACCGTCGCGACCCCCGACAAAGAGAACGCCATCTATCTGGCCGGCCTCAGCATGCCGGTCAAGGACGACAACCCGGACTACCCGGCCTTGCTGGTGGGCAACTACATCCTGGGAGGCGGCGGGCTCTCGTCCCGCATCGCCGATCGGCTCCGCCAGAAGGGGGGACTCTCCTACAACGCGATGTCCATGTTGCAAGCCAGCCCGGTCGATCCTCGGGCCAACTTCATGGTCATGGCGATCTATAACCCCTCCAACGTCGACAAAGTCGTGGCGGGCGTCGACGAGGAGCTGGCCCGCCTGCTCAAGGACGGTGTGAAAACCGACGAGCTGGAAAAGGCCAAGACCGGCTACCTCCAGCAACTGCAAGTGCAGCGCACCACCGACGCAATGCTGGCGTCTACCCTGTCGGAAAACCTCTATCTCGGCCGGACCATGCAGTTCCAGGCCGATCTCGAGCAAAAAATCAAGACCCTCACGCCCGAGGAAGTCGACGCCGCGCTCCGCAAGTACCTCGACCCCAAACGGCTGTCGATCGTGACCGCGGGCGATTTTGGTAAGAAGAAGTAGTTCGAGTAGGCAGTACGGCAGTAGGCAGTAGGCAGTAGGCAGAAATGGGAGACGGTAGCGAACATCAGCTGTCAGCGATTCTGCCTACGCCATACTGCCTATGCCTACTGCCTACTGCCTACTGCCTACTTTTCAACACAAGGGGGACCTCTCCATGCTACGACGCGACTTTTTGAAGCAGACCGGCGCGGCGGCGTTGACCACGACGTCTGTCGGCACCCTTCGTGCGTGCCAGCGACAAGACGGACAGCAAGAATCCGATCATTGGCAAGGGTGAACATCGTTACCAGTGCTTCCATGAATGGGGCGAAGTGCCCAGCTCGATCCATTGGTTTGAGACGCATGGCGTGACGATCGACAAGGCCGGCTTCATCTACATCAAGCATCGGGCCGGTGGCCAGAAGCCGAAATCGCCCGACCAAGCCCAGGACACAATCGTTGTTTTCGACCCGGCCGGCAAGTTCGTCCGATCGTTCGGCAAGGAGTACCACGGCGGCGGACATGGTATCGACATCCGCGAGGAGAACGGGCAAGAGTTCTTGTATCTCTGTTGCATGATGCCGGTCAATCTCGTGGTCAAGACGGACCTGAAAGGCGAGGTCGTCTGGATCAAGGAGGCACCGACGGAGCCGCACGTTTATGACAAGCCCGGAACGCCGTTCTCGCCGACCAACGTGGCCTTCGCCCCCGACGGCGGCTTCTATGTTGGCGATGGCTACGGCTCGAACTACATCCATGAGTATGACAAGGACGCCAAGTGGGTACGGACCTTCGGCGGCACGGGCGACGCTCCAGGGAAGTTCAAGACACCGCACGGTCTCTGGCTCGACAACCGCCCTGGCCGCGAGCCGCTGCTTGTCGTTGCCGATCGCGCCAATGCCCGGCTCCAGTACCTGACCTTCGACGGACACCCCAAGAGCGTCGATCACGATGTCAGTTTCCCGGCGCACTTCGACATTCGCGGCGACGTGCTGCTCGTGCCGGACTTGCACGCTCGAGTCACACTGTTCGACAAGGACAACAACGTGCTCGTCCACCTCGGCTACGATCCCGAGTGGACCAAGCAGGTGCTCGATGGGTTCAAGATCCGCACTCAGCCCAACCGCTGGCCGGCCGGCAAGTTCATCCATCCTCACGATGCCTGCTTCGACAAGGATGGCAACATCTTCGTTGCCGAGTGGGTCCAGACCGGCCGGGTTTCGCTGCTCAAACGCGTGGGCTGATTCCAGGTCGGGCAAAACATTCTTCGCTGATGTCTCGACAATCCTGACGTTGCGTGGTTACATGAGTGTTATGGTGTCGCGCGACGTTGTTTGTCATGAGAAAGTCGCCGAGAGGTTCGCCTTTCCAGTCCGTTTGCTCGCGTTTACCGATTATGGACTCGCTTCAGGGCCACTTGCTGATTGCATCGACGGACCTGCACGACCCCAACTTCGCGCAGACGGTCGTCCTGATCGCGGTCCATGGCGAGGACGGTGCGCTGGGGTTGATCCTGAACCGCGAGATGAACGTGTCGCTTTCTCAGGTCTGGGGCCAGGTCAGCCAGGAGCCGTGCCTTCGCGAGGAAAACGTGCGGCACGGTGGACCGGTCGGCGGGACTTTGATCGTTCTCCATGACCAAAGGCCATTCGCCAACCTGGTCGTGGCCGAAGACCTGTTCGTCGCCACCGAGCTGAATTCCATGGAGGCGCTGGCCGCCTCCGAGGAAGGCCAAGCTCTTTTCTACGTTGGCCATTCCGGCTGGGGACCCGGCCAGCTCGAGACCGAGCTGGCCGAGGGATCATGGCTGGTTCTGCCCGCCACCGCCCAACACGTCTTCGGCGACCACGACACATTGCGCTCTGGAAAAAAACCATGACCGAAGTCGGCCGGCGACAGATCCAGTCCGTGGTCCCGATCAAACACGTCCCCGATAATCCCAGAGCCAATTAGGAGACATTTTAGCCACGGATGAAACACAGATGAACACGGATAAGAAATAATGCTCAGAATCACTGGATTATACGTATTCCAGATTTGTGATTTCTAGATTCTTATCCGTGTTCATCTGTGTTTCATCCGTGGCTAATCTTCTTCTGGCATTCAGAGAGCGGCCGGGGTGCTGCCGGCGGAATTGAGGTGGTTGCGGATCCGGGCCATGACCGGTGAGAGGTCGTCCCTGGCCGTGAGAGCCTCGATGAGGTAGGCACCGGCCGCGGCCTCGGCCCGTCGGAGTGCCTGGCCAAGCTCGGCGGCGGTGGTGACCCGCTCGGCCTCGGCGCCCAGGGCTCGGGCGAAGGCCGGATAGTCCCAGTTCCGGCGTTCGTAGTAAGGGCGCGGGCCGTCAATCGCTTCGAGCATGCCGTAACCGCCGTTATTCAAGAGCAGGACGATCGGTCGCAGCCCTTGATCGACGAGCGTCGACAGCTCGGTTCCCGTCATCTGGAACGCGCCGTCGCCCACGATGGCCAGCGGCCGCCGCGTCGGCTCGGCGATCCCAACCCCGAGCGCGGCCGGCACGGCAAAGCCCATCGACGCGTAATAGCCGGCCGCCAGGAAGACATCGGCTCGCAGCTCCAGGCTGATGAACCAGCTATCGCCGACATCAGCGACGAAGCTGTATTGCGTTTGATCCAGGCGCTGGAGGGCGGCGATCACGTCGGCGATCCGGATCACCGCGTTGCCGGCTGTTCCGGCATCCTCCTGCGCGACGATCGGGGGGGCGAAGTGACGATCGGGTACTCAGCCGTGGCCCCGCTGTCGAAACGGGGTGCGGGCCGCTCGCTGGGCGGGAGACGGTCCAGCAGAGCGGCGACGACATGGGTGATCGGGAGTCCGTCGTAACTGTGGTACTTCACATGAACGCGGTCCGGGTCGATCATGACCCGCGCTTTCGGGTCGATCCGTTGAGTCCAGAAGCCGGTACCCAGGTCGGTCAGCATCACGCCGATTCCGAGCACGCAGTCGGATTCGTCGAGCAGGCGCGGATGGTCGGGTCACCCAGAGCACCCATGTAAATGCCGGCAAACTGAGGGTGGCTCTCGGGAAACGACGCCTTGCCCAGGACGTCGGTGACCACCGGGATCCGCAGCCGCTCGGCCAGGCGGACGACCGCGTCGGTCAGACCGTGGCGGCGGACCAGGGCGCCGATATAGAGTGCCGGCCGACGGGCCGACTCCAGCATCGCGCCGATCTCGGCGGTCACTTCGTCCAGGGCGCCGGCAAGGGTCGCGGTGATCTCCGTGCTCGGATCGAGCTCGAGCCGGCCGGTCGGGGAAGCGACCGGCACACGAACCCGGTCGCGGGGGATCTCCAGGTAGCCGGGCCGCTTCCACTTCACGACATTGCGGAGCACGCGATCGATCGTCTCCGGGGCCGACTCGGCGTCGTCGAGGATCGCCGCGTCGACGGTCACCTCGCGGTAGATCTGCAACTGGCTCTCGAACGTCTTGACCACATGGTGCAGATGCAGCTCCGGCCGCCGGAGTGCGACCTCCGGGCCCCCGCTGACAACCAAGAGCGGCGACTGCTCCGCATAGGCGCAGGCAACCGGGTTGAGCGTGTTGAGTGCTCCGGGACCGTAGGTCACGAGTGCCACGCCCAACCCTTTGAGCCGCGCGTAAGCATCGGCGGCAAACCCCACTCCCGGCTCGTGGGCACAGACGATCGTCGGCATCCCCACCTGCTCTTGCACGGCGTAGACCGGCAGCACAAAGTCGCCGGGGATGCCGAACGTATGGCCAACCCCCAGCTCGCGAAGTCGGTGAAACAGATACTCGGTCAGGTTCATGGGCCGGTCCGGACTCGGGTTTCACGAGTGTGTTCAAGTTGAACGACGGTTCGATGATCCGCCACGCCGATGATACCCGGACTGGACCGGCGCCGAAAATCGCAGTTACTTGCGGACTTCGACGATCTCGGATCGCACAGGCCGATCACATTCGAAGGCCCATCAAACGCTCCTGCGGCGTCTCGAGGCTCTTCGGCCAGCTCGACCGCCCTGGTCACATTACCCTGGCGGGCGAGGTCGCCGGCCAGGTTCGACAGGGCCACCTGACGACGTCTCGCGCCGGCATCGCTCTTGCCAGGCGGATGGCTTCCGTCGGTATCGACCGAGCTTGCTGTGCAGAGTAAGATCGACATGCCATTTGCTTCTGATATGCTCGATCCACTCGGGTCGATCTCGTACTCAAAATCGACGAACATGTCGGCCGACATCATGGTCTGCGGTACGGACCTTGCCGGTCCGAGGACTGGGCGTTTTGCGGCGCCTTGGCCTCGGCATGCATTTCAGAGCCTGGCTGGAGCAGAGCCTTCGCGCGTTGCGGCGTCTCCGGCCTTTTCGTGCCAATGGGCGAGGATGTTCAAGGCCGCGCATTCTTTCGAGTCCCGGATAGTCGCGGATCGCGCCGATGGTCTGCGACGCTCCGGCCGCGTCGCCCGGCCTTCGCCTGGCTCTCCACCAGCATGGCGAGGCTGCGCGAACGCAAAGGCTCGGATTGGACAAGGGCGAACGGGATGACCTCACTGAAGCAAAGCTTTCGCGCCCTGTCGTGGTCGCCGCATTCGATCTGCTTCTGAACGATCACGATCTGGGCGACGATCCTCTGGTCGGGAGTCTCGATCGCACGAGACAAAGCGAGGGCCTGGCGCAAGTCCTTCGCTCGCGCCGGCCTTGTCGCCGGCCTCGGCTTGCGAGCCGGGCGATTGATGGCCAGAGTGGCCGGCTTGATGGCATCGTAGAAGCCGTCGCTCGGGCCGGGGAAATCCTCTGCGTTTGATGTTCGGGATCGAATCGGCCGTCTGACGAGCACCGGCGAAATCACCCGCCTTGGCTTGCAAGTTGGAGATCATCGAGAGCGTGCGCACCTGGAGGAGCGTGTCACCCGATCTCGAGGACGGCCCGAGCGATCTTCGGCATGGCTCGAATCGTCGCGGCTGCGATCCTTGACCTTCATCGACTCCGCGCCGATCACGATCTTGATGCCGCCCAGGTCGATCCCAGGCGCCCCGTGAAATCGTCTTCCGCGAACGACTCGAGGATCATCTCGCAACGCATCGGTCCTTCCATGCTTGCCGAGAGTTCGCACCAGTGTCGAGCGCTCCGTCGAGGTCGCCGATCTCGGCCATCGCTTGCGCGATATAGGGCAGTGGCCCCTTCCTTATCCTCCAGCTTGGTCAACTCGCTCGCAGCGCCGCGGGCTTGTTCGATCACGTCGCGGGCCCCGGCCGCATCGCCCGCCTTGTACAGCCTGCTTCCGATCCCGGCGAGAACCGATCGGCTTCAATACATCCTTCTGCGACTGGATGGCCTCGACCGCACGCCGGTAAAGCAAGCGGGCCTCGTCGCGATCGCCCAGAGCCAGCCGTTCCTCGGCGATCAGCACGAGCAACTCGCATCGCATCGAATCGCACCCACTTCATGATTCTCCCTTCGAGGTTGCTCGGCCCCCGTGAGCTTGATCAATTCTTCGACTCTGGAAAAGTCCTTGAGTGATTCGACCAGCTTGGTCAATCGGTCGAGCGTCGCCCTGGCCGCGGTGAGATCGCCCGCCTCGCGCTGGTACTTGGCGATCTCGGGCAAGCTCCCGAAGAGTCTCCATGTCGCCTTTCTTGGGGTCGAAATGGTCGATCGACTCGTACGCCCGCTGAAGCGTCACCAGCGCCGAGGCGCGATCGCCCAGCTTGAGCTGCGCCTCGGCGATATTGGTGAGGGTCATCATCCTTGAAATCGATCTTCCAGTTGATCCTGCGGGATGTCCTTGACATCATCGACCATCTTTCGCAGGGCCTGGCGAATCGACTCCTCCGATTCGCCCGCCGGCTTGGGCGGTGCCGCCTGCGACCCCAACGCCAGCGACACCCCAACGATCACCGCGACCAACACGCCGAGTCCTTCCGGCATGGTCAGTTTCATGGAACGGTCCTCCAGATTTAAGAGCCGACGAATCCGGGTCATCACCTGGCGATCGGCCATGGCCAGCACGGCTCGACGCCCCCGTGGCTTGACCCGGCCACGGCCACGAGCATCTCCACATACGCAAACGGCCGGCCCAGCCGCTCGACCACGAGCCGATCACAACACAGCTCGCGCTCGAGACGCACCCAGCCCGACAGCCACCACACCACCGGATGAAAAAACAGCAGCGATTCGATGACGCGTTGCACCAGGTTCACCAGGTTGTCCCACCGCCGCAGGTGAGCCAATTCGTGGAGCAAGACCATCTCGATCTGCTCGACGCTCCAGCCGCTCAAGGCGGCCGGAGGCAGCAGAATCAAGGGCCGGATGATCCCGACCAAGACCGGCCCGGCCAGGCGGTCGCAGATGCCGATACTCAACGCGGCGAGCGATCCCGAGCGAGTCGGCCAGGACACGACAGCGCATCGGAAGGTCGCCAACTCTCGACGAGCCGGCTCGACCGCCGCAATTGCTCGACGCCAACCAGGCCGGTCGCCAGCATGACGAGAGTCGATAGCGAGCCGACCAGCCAGAACCAGGGGAGATAGGGCACCAGGAAATCGAGCCGCGATCGCGCTCATGATCGCTGATGGGACGGTCGAACTAACCGCACCGCGAAACTCCGGCCGCGGGACGATCGGACATCACCGAGGAACCCGAGCTCGCTGTCTGGCTGGTCTTCACCGGCTCGAACCATCGCGATCTCAGTCCGCTGAAGCTCGGCTCAAAGACCCAAACGAAGATCACGGCCGGCGAGACCGCCAGGACCACCAGCCAGGCCAAAGCAACGCCGTATCGCGCCTCCGGGCGAGCCGACCTCAATAGCCGGCGTGCCAGCGCGGCCACGAGTCCGATCGCCCCACCGACCCACACGAGGTGGAGCATCGTCCAGCCCGCCGCGGTCCAAACCGGCGAGCTGGTCAACACGGTCGCGCTCATGGGTTGGCTCCCTTCTTCCTCGGGGCGGGTTTCTTGTCTTTGTCCGACTGCGTTTTCAACAGGTCGAGGATCTCCGCTCGCTCGCGGTCGTCGAGGTCTCCCTCCTGGATCAGGTGGGCGACCAGCCGCCGGGCCGAGCCGTCGAAAACGTGCTGGACGAGCTTGCCGAGCAGGCCCGAGACGGCGGCCTTGCGGCTAACCCTCGCCGACCACAAGTAGCCGCGCGGACCATCCTCGCGCTGAACCAGTTCCTTGGCGAGCATCATCTTGAGCATGGTCGCGACCGTGGTGGTCGCCACGCCTCGATGCTCTTGAAGCACCTTGTGGATTTGCCCCAGGCCGGTGGGGCCGGTCTCCCAGAGGATCTTGAGAATCTCCAGTTCGCCGTCAGTCGGCTGCTTGCTCGGTGGTCGCGCCATCGTGGCTCTGCCTCCTCAAATATCGAAAACACCGTCAAACGGTCGTGACAGGATGATTTCTATAGAAATAGAAAGAATGCGTCAACACCGGTTCCTCGACGATCCGTTCGCGGAAACCGTGTAGACTGTGACACTGTTTCCGCGTGGAGCATTCTGCACCGAGATCTGGAGATAACATCATGAACACGCAACGAAGCTTCGCCTCACGACTGGATGATCCGGATCGGGCAAGGGATGATCGCCCTGGCGATCGGGATCGGTCTCTCAGGCATGGCGCGGGCCGCCGATCAAAGTCCCGAGCCGGTCGCGCCGGCATCGAGCCTCTTGCCTGGATCGGAAGAGGGGTTCGTCGATTCGGGTGGGGTCAAGATCCACTATGTCAGCCTGGGCCGGAGCCAGGATCCGCTCGTCGTGTTGATTCATGGGTTTCCCGATTTCTGGTACTCCTGGCGTGCCCAGATGCCCGCGCTCGCGAAACGTTTCCATGTCGTGGCGATCGATCAAAGAGGCTACAACCTGAGCGGGCAGCCCGAAGGGGTCGAGAATTACAAGGTCGAGAAGCTCGTCGGCGACCTGGTCGCGGTGGTCAAGCATTTTGGTCCGGGCAAGGCGGTGATCGTGGGACACGACTGGGGCGGAATGGTCGCCTGGTCCTTCGCCATGAGCCACCCCGAACTGACCGACCGGCTGGTCGTGCTCAACCTGCCGCACCCCAAGGGACTGTTGCGCGAGCTGGCCACAAATCCCCAACAACAGAAGAACAGCCAGTATGCCCGCAACTTTCAGAAGCCCGACGCGGCAAAACAGATCTCGACCGACATGCTGGCCGGATGGGTCAAGGACCCCGAGGCCCGTAAGATATACCAGGCGGCCCTCAAACGGTCGTCGCTGGAAGGAATGCTCAACTATTACAAGGCAAACTATCCGCGTGACCCCGCCGAGGCCACCAAGGCCAATCAGGCTGTTCCACCCGTCAAGTGCCCCGTTCTCCTGATCCACGGGCTGAAGGACCAGGCGCTGCTCCCTGGTGCGCTCAACGATACCTGGAACTGGATCGACAACGACCTGACGCTGGTAACAATCCCCGGCGCCGGCCATTTCGTCCAGCAGGATGCCGCCGATCTGGTCACCCGGACGATCGTCGCCTGGCTGACGCGGTAGATAAACTGTCCCGTGTTCATCCGTGGTTAATTCGACTGAAGAACGACGACGTCGTGTCCTGCGAGCAACTGGCGAATCGCCGTGGGATGCGAGATGCAGGTATAGCCTCGGTTAGTGTAGTAAAGGATGCCCTCATGACAGTCAATCGCGGCGACCGCGTCGGCGTCGCTGATCCAGGCTTCGCCGTGATAGGGGGTGAGCCGTCCCCAGCGGAGTGGATTATTCGGGCGGCTCGTGACCCGCCGGACGATTCGCCAGGGGATCCGCGTCAAGAACTTGTATGGCTTCGACCGGAGAAGAGGAAGGAATGCCTTGATGAGCTTCTGTCGAGCGTCGAGCGCGGAGTAGGGCTGCACCGGGATCAGCTCGGTGACATATTTCTCACAATGCCAGGCCGGCTTCAGTACCAGATAGCCCCCTGGCCTGAGCACGCGATCGATCTCGGCGAAGGCCAGCTCAACGTCGGGGACGTGCTCCAAGGTGTTGAAGCTGAATACGCACTCGATGCTGCCATCCGCGAACGGCAGTCGGCGCGCATCGCCGCAAACGCGTGTCTCTGACTCGAAACCGGTGGCAAACAGCGAGCTGAGCGAGTATTCCAGGCCAATGTAGCCCGGCACCGTCTCGGCGAAGCAGCCCGTTCCGCAACCCACTTCCAAACAGGGACCGGTCAAGCCCCGCTCGCTTGCGAACCTCGACATGAATTTGCGTTCATGTTTCAGATAATCGCTTGTGAGATCTCCGTACCGGCTTCGGCCCTCGTACATGGCCTCAAACCAGGTCTCGGTTGGCTCGGCGCGTTCGGACTTGAGCACCGGGATGCCGCGGACGACCGGATAGCGATCCCCGCATTCCGTGCAAACCAGAACGTCTTCGTCTTCCTTGAGGGCGCCTAGACATCGCCCGCGAGCCGGGGATTCGCTCACACAACGAAGTAAATCAGACTGGATGGTTTGGAGCATTTCGAGCTGCCTTCCATGGTTCACAAAAGCCTGCAACCGTGCAACCGGATCGGGAATATCTAACAAATCTGAGCAAGCAAGGCAACCCGCAAGCATCTGGCGCGGAATCACAACGTGTCCGGAATATCGTTCGCTCACAGATTTCCGCGGCGGTAGGCGGCCCTGAGCCGTTCGACCTCTTGGCGTAGGGTTTCGACCTGGGCTTTCAACACGGCATTCTCCCGCTGGAGCTGTTCGATTAACGCGGCATGCGGGCCAGTCTTTGCGGATTGCCGCGAATCAGGCCCGGTCTTCGTTGTGTCCGCGATTGCCTCGCGGCGGGCCGCGCGCTCGGCCAGAACCACCGCGTGGATTGCCTCCTGACGAGCCCGGAGTACTTCCTGACGAGCCTGGATCATCTGCTGACGCTCTCGTGAGACCCACGCGACCGGCACCAGTAAAATCGCCGTCAACGCCGTCACGATCAAGATCGACCGCAACGAGAATTGAAACCGCCGTTCGGCCGGTCGCTGCCACGGTCATCTCATCGCTCCGCCGTTGCTGGTTGAGAACGCATCGCTGCCAGATAACGGACCGCTTCACCGCCGAGGAGAGCGACGACGATACTGAAGACTCCGTGGCCGACCCGAAAGTAGAGAGGGGGGCTTTGCACGGTCACATAGCCCATCCGCCAGACTCGCCCGTTTGAAAAGTCTGGCAGATTCCAGAGTTGCCAGGGAGTCGGTGGAGTCGGAGCGCTCGGTGGGTTGAACTGCCCGATGTACGTGTGGAGCAGATAGTCCTGCTGGACGATATAAGGTGCCATCAGGTCGAGGATCGTCGTGGTCACGAGCTGGAAGCCTGTCTCCAACTGGAACCAAGGGCCCATCGACGCGACGAAGTAGACCCATCCGCACGTGGCGAACCCCACCCAGAACGCCCGCTGCTGGCCTTGGCTGTAGACGGCTGCCGGTATGGCAAGAGTCACCGAGGCCAACGCGAAAGAGAACCAGACGTTGGCCCAGAGCGGTGTCGGGAAGTGAAGCGCCGCGAAGGCGAGGCCCACTACCACGATCAAGCCCATTATCACGCGGATCGAGAACTGGAAACGATGCATGCTTCAACCCCTTTCTCTTGGGTGGAACGCGATCGCGGAACGGGCATGGTTTCATTCTAATTCCTTCTGCCTGAGAGGGCGAGACATTGTCGAACCGCTTGATCCCAACCCGGCCAACCAAGTACGCTTGCTAATACCAATTGTTGACCGATAAAGGAGCGAAACAAATGCCGATCAGCTTCGTGATCGACATGGACGGCGTGATCTATCATGGCAACCGACTCATTCCTGGTGCGCTCGATTTTGTCGAGCGCCTCCGCGCGGGAGGGCACAAGTTTCTCTTTTTGACCAACAACAGCCAGTTGACTCCGCGCGACTTGAAACACAAGATCGACCAGATGGGGATCGCGGTCGACGAATCAGCCTTTCACACCTCGGCGCTGGCGACCGCGGATTTTCTCAAGCAACAAAAGCCGGGCGGGACGGCCTACGTCATCGGCGGAGCCGGCTTGACCCATGCACTTTACAGCGTTGGCTATACGTTGACCGAGCACAATCCCGACTATGTGGTGGTGGGCGATACCCGGAGCTACGATTTCGAGAAGATCGAGCGTGCCATCCGTCTGATCCTCGATGGGGCTCGATTCGTCGCCACCAACCTGGACCTGACCGGCCCTTCCGAACATGGGATTCAGCCCGCCTGCGGGGCCTTGGTGGCACCCATCGAGCTGGCCACCGGGCGAAAGCCTTACTTCGTCGGCAAGCCCAACGCCCTCATGATGCGGACCGCCCTGCGTAAGCTGGGGGCCCACTCAGCCGAGGCATTCATGGTCGGCGACCGCATGGACACCGACATCGTCGCCGGTTACGAAGCCGGCATGAGGACCATCCTCGTCCTGTCCGGCGTGACAACCCGCGAAATGATTGACCACTACCCTTACCTGCCGACGCTCGTGTTCGAAGATGTCGGAGACATTCCGGTCGATCAGCTTCAGTAGAGGCGCTCGATTACATAATCCCTAAGCATGGACCTGGCGGAGGTTAAGCGCGGACGCGACGCCCCCGGGCAGGGCGTCGCGAACGCCGCCGCGGAGCGCGTCGAGCAAGTCTTCTTCCGGATGGCCGCGGCCGGGCTCAGGCAGGCCTTAGCCCGGCAAACCCGTGCTTTCAGTCCGCTCATGGAGTTGTTCCTCGATCTCGGTGATGCGTTGTTCCAGCACGGCGAACTCGGAGACGGCCATCATGTTGGAAAAGATGGCTCGTAGCGCGGCCAGCTTGACCGACTCGGAGACGGCATCCCTGGCGAGCTTGGCGATCCCGTCGGCCGCCCAGGTGACACGCTTCGCCAACCGGCCGATGGCCCGATCGATGGAGCGTCGGCGATACGAATCAATCGCGGCACGGACGTTGGGCTCACTGGCCTACCGGTTGGCTGTCCGGTCGGGCACATCGTTTTTGCGCGCCCACACTGCGATGGACGTGCCTTGTGCTATCACAAGGGCTAGCTGGGACTTACGGATTTTCGAGTTTTCTGCGGATGGCACTGGTTGGCAGTCAGTGGCATTGCGATTCGTAGCATCTTCTCGATCTGTAATGCGTTATGTCAAGGAGGTCTTCTGACATTACCCGATGTTCCGCCATCGGTCTGCCACCCCAGCGGGCGTCACCGGCAACGGTGAGGTCCGAAGCCTGGGGGACAACGTAACCTCGATCCTCGGATCGGCCGTGGACGCGCGAGCCGACACGGCGACTGCCAGCATCATGGCGGTCGGGGGCCAGCAGTCCGGGGTAAGGTCAACTCAAGTGAAGTGCTGATAAAGGCCGTCAACTGCAACAAGCCAAAGATGCTGTCAGGCTTGAACCAAAACGGTACGTGGTCAGGTGCAGAGGCTTGCCATTCCCCTGCCGCGGATGAAGTACCACCGGCCGACAGGCACGACCTAACCCCCGGGATGATCGAGGAGGTGAACGAAGTAACCCCGTTATCTCCCCGCGAGGGAAGGCGGACTGCAAAGGACGCTGATGAGGTAGCGGGGATGGGATGAGGGAGCAAGCGAATGCCGACCCGTAATGGGTCGGATAGAGGGTGAGTCCTCCCACGGACGACATCCCCTCACCGCGAAAGCGGGCTGACTTCCCTCGGGTGTTCCGTCACGAGAGAACCTTGGCCAACCGATAAAGGGAGACAAGCAGATATGTCGGCAGCAGAAATGCTCGCTGGTGCGGCTCCCAGGCGTACGCCCGACTGGCACTCCATCGAATGGAAGAAGGTCTGGTGCACGGTTCGTCGGCTCCAGGCGCGTATCGTGAAGGCCGTCGCGCAGGGCAGATGGAATAAAGTCAAGGCTCTGGTTTATCTGCTCACGCACTCGTTCAGTGGCCGGGCTCTGGCCATCCTGCGAGTTGTCAGTAATTCGGGTGCGAAGACTCCCGGTGTGGACGGTACCCTCTGGAACACACCGGAAGCCAAGTCAGCCGCTTTCAGCACCCTGCGCCGGCACGGTTACCAACCGCAACCGCTCCGCAGGGTCTACATTCCCAAGAGCAACGGCAAACGACGCGGTCTGGGGATTCCCACGATGACCGATAGGGCCATGCAAGCATTATACTTGCTCGGTCTCGATCCCATCGCGGAATCCCAAGCCGACGGCCATTCTTATGGCTTTCGACTGGAACGACGCTGTGCCGATGCCCTGAAGCAGACGCACACCCTGACGAACCATCGTCATGGTCCACAATGGATTCTCGAAGGGGATATCAAAGCTTGCTTTGATCGAATTAGCCATGACTGGCTACTGACACACATCCCCATGGACCAGCAGGTGTTACGGCTGTGGCTGAAAGCGGGGTTCCTGGAGAAGCACGCCTGGTTCGCCACCACGGAAGGAACACCTCAAGGCGGGATCATTTCACCCGCCATGGCGAATTGGACTCTGGATGGACTGCAACGGCTCTTGGCCGAACACTTCGCCGAGACGCCGGGACGACAACGGAGGTATAAGGTCCACCTGGTCCGTTATGCGGATGACTTCTTGATCACGGGCACCTCGAAGGAACTTCTCCGTGACCAAGTCCAACCTCTCGTGGCTCATTTCTTGAAGGAACGCGGTTTGGAACTCTCCCACGAGAAAACCCAGATCACGCATATCGAGGTTGGCTTCGACTTCTTGGGACAGAATGTCAAGCGTTATCCCAACGGCAAGGTCTTGACCAAACCGTCGAAAGATAGCGTGAAGACGTTCTTAACCAAGATCCAGAAAACCATGAACAGCTCGAGCAGCCAAACGGCAGGAGAAATGATCCGGCGTTTGAATCAGCAAATCAAGGGCTGGACCATGTATCACCGTTACGCGGCGAGCAAGCGCACCTTTACGTATGTGGATTACCGGATCTTCCGGATGGTGTGGCGTGGTGCCGGCGACGGCACCCGACCAAGAATTGGAAGTGGATCAAGGAGAAATACTTCCAACGGGAGGGTCACCGCCACTGGGTCTTCACCGGCACGTTGCGAGACCAGAAAGGCCAGGGCTGGCCGATCCAGTTGATGACCGCAGCGAGCGTGAAGATCATTCGTTATGTGAAGATCCGTAGCGCCGTCAACCCTTACGACCCGGAGTGGGAACTGTACCTGGAAGCACGGTGGTGCTGGCAACTGGCCCAAACGCGGACAGGTCGCAGCCGGATCGAGTACTTATGGAAGGTACAAGAGGGACGATGTGTGGTGTGCGGTCAACCGCTGCGAATCGCAGGGGAAGACTGTCAGATCCACCATCGGATATGGCGTAGCGAAGGCGGTCCGGACACGGCCGACAACTTGGAGTTGTTGCATGCCAACTGTCATCGGCAGATCCATGTGCGAGAACGACGGACGAAAGCGGCCGCGTCCCGCGAGGGGCGTTTGTGAAGGCTTGAGCTGGATGAAGGGAAACTTTCACGTCCAGTTCTGAGGGGGCGGGGAAGTAGCAATACTTCCCTGCTACCCGGCGTATTCCACCGACCCTCCATTTCGCCCCGCTCGCGGTTCTCAGCCTGGGGCGAAGGCTGGCCGGCACGCCCTCTTCCGAGGGGCAAGGTAATTGATTTGGGAAGTCGCCGTTGGCTCGTGGGTATACCGCACGCTGGGGCTCACTCGTGGAGCGAGTACAACCCACCGCCCTCACACACACCGGTTGCGGTGGGCCGCACCCGGCCGGGCTGAGGTCGCCGGAGCGCAGACCACAGAATTGCCAAGTCTTGTGTCGGTTGATTCCACATGTCGTCATAAAACATCCGGCCCTGGATCAAGGTTGTACGATCGCCGCGTTGACCGTGGCACCAACGGGTGGACTTTGCCATCGCCGGATAAAGAGGGGCCGTCGGTCATCACGCATACAACCAGGCCGGTGGGACACATCGTGCGCACGCCGAGCGCACCCAGTCCTCATCTATTACAATGCTGCGGTTTTTAAATTTCGTTAACGCAAATTTTACAATTCGGAGGGAAAATTGGTTTAAGTCGTTGGCTACTCTCGAGAAGAAAATTCCGGAAAATTCTCAAATAGTACCGCTGCGCGCGGCGAGAGGTCGACGTCCACCAGTACCTTCGCGACGTGGCTCTCCGTCGCTCGGTTTCTCGCGAGTCTCGAGGCGATAGTTCGTCTTAAAAAGAATTCACTTGTATTTGGTAAAGTTCACATGGTGAGCTTCGCGCCCGATCATGTCTGGCATTAGTTGCGGTTGTGCGTGTTTGTCATGAAGATTAAACCAAGGATTTTCTCCCATGCACTCGCATTTGGTTCGAGTTCTTCAAATATCCGTTTACGTTCTGCTTCTTGTCGTTGGGGCTTGCGGCGGCACGGTTCAAGTATTGGGAACGCTCGCCGGCGGTAAGGGACCTGGCTACACAAGCTGGGCCTAAGGGATCAATGACCTGGGGTAATTGGTTGGCAATTCCACACTCAGTGATTACGAAGTCCATACATTCATTTATGAGAGTGCTTGGAGCGGGCCACGCGAATTACGCGGGCCTGGCCTGCGGATGCGGTCCCTCTCGATGCGTTTGACGCCGAGGCCGGGGCCGGCGGCTTCTACGCGCGGTGCGGTTGGGCTGACGTCGGACGAACTTCCTATCGAAATTCACCACTGATCTACTACGAGTTCCTGCTGAAATAGCAGCCTGATACAGGACGCGATGGCGCGTCGTTACCCCCGAACTCTTCGATGCGCTGTCGAAAGGCGTGGCGCTCCGCCACGTCTCCGGCAGGGCGGCGAGCCCGGGGATCATCCGTCAAGTCGAGCATGGAAGAGACGGAACTCCCGAATCCCGGGAGCTATCCTTGCTTTGGAGCGAACGCTCGATGTGTTCAAGGTCAGTGCGACATCGGCATACTGGACAAAGAACCGGAGGCGGAAAATAGGGCAAAATGGGTAGGCTAGACGGTTTATAGTTATGCATTTGACCCTGTCTCCGCCCGTCTGACCCGTCCCCCCACCCTGTACCGCCAGACGAGGAGGTCGAAGTCACTCAAATGAGAATAGGGATCGTCAATGACGTCATATTGGCCCGCGAAGCACTGCGCCGCGTTTTGGTGTCGTCGCCCAATCATAAAGTCGCCTGGACGGCGAATGACGGCGGCGAGGCGATAGCACGGGCGCGCGAGGATCGGCCCGACTTGATCCTGATGGATCTGTTCATGCCTGGAATTGACGGCGTCGAGGCGACGCGTCAAATCATGTGCCAATCGCCTTGCGCGATCTTGGTGGTAACAGCGACGGTCAGCGGGCATTTGGACAAGGTGTACGAGGCGATGGGCCATGGTGCGCTCGACGCGATCGACACACCCACACTCGCGCCACGCGGCGAGGTCGCCGGCACCCAGCTTCTGTTGAACAAGATCGAATCGATAGGCAAGCTCATTGGCGAGCCGACCGAGCCGTCGCCGGATCGGTGCGACGCGGCGACATCCCCGCCGATGTCGGCGGGCACCAGCCTCCCCTTGCCGGCTCTCCATGGTCTCATCGTCTTGGGGGCCTCGACTGGGGGCCCTCGCGCCTTGGTTGAGGTGCTTTCGGGTCTACCCGCGAGCCTCGACGCCGGGATCATCATCGTCCAGCACCTCGACTCGTCGTTCTCACAGGGTTTGGGGCAATGGCTCTTCGAACAAACAGGCCGGCGCGTGACGCTGATTACCGAGGGGCACGTGCCCCGTCCTGGCGAGGTCCTACTCGCCGGAACCAACGACCACGTGATTCTGAGCGAATACCGCCGGCTGAATTACTCGATCGAGCCCCGAATGAACCGCTACCGCCCGTCCGTCGACGTCTTTTTCGAGAGCCTGGCGCGGAACTGGCCCATGCCGGGAGTTGCCGTGCTCTTGACCGGGATCGGGCAAGATGGCGCCAGGGGACTGCTGCAGCTTCGCAATCAGGGCTGGTGGACGATCGCTCAGGAGGCGTCTTCGAGCGTGGTCGGCGACATGCCCAAGTCCGCCGCCGAGATTGGTGCGGCCCAAGAGATCTTGCCTCTTTCACGGATCGCCGATGCGATCACCCGCCGACTCAGGACTTCTTAAAGCTTGAGGCTTTCGGCATTTTGCACCTCGCTCGCACGGGTAGAGGTCGGCCAAAGGCCGGGTGAGGGGAACCACCTCGACGCGCAACAAAACCCGGATGATGCGCGTCGGGCTTCGCGGCTCGTTCCAGGCCAAGTTTTCATCACTTCAGCCCCGGCGTAACGGCGGGCGTCAGCTTCTAACCAATTGACGCCGCGCACGGTTCACAGCTCGGCCCACGGGCGTGCGCCGTCGATGCTCACCCGGCGCCGGTTACCGCTTTCTCGGCACGGTCCGCTCCGACCTCGTCCGCGAAGCTCAGCCGGACCGATCCGCGACTTCTCCCTGTCCTCGCCCGTTCCCGCGGAATTCTTCTCGCGCGATTGAGACTGTTCGCGGTCGGATTACGCTATTGTGGGGAAAGACCCTCTATCTGGAGGCCCTCGGAATGGCGATCGATCCCTGAGCGAGTCAAAGCCCTGTTCCTGGCGGCCATCGAGCGGGACGACCCCGCCGATCGCCGGGCGTTCCTCGACGACGAAGTCGGCGACGACGCCGAGCTGCGCGACCGGCTCGACGCCCTGCTGGCCGCCTACGACCAACCGCCCGGCGCCCTGGATCGGCCGCTCGCCGCCGATCCCGAGGCGACCGGCGCTCCCGATGCCACCCGGTCCGTCTCCTCGCCGGCTGCGCGAGGTGTCGCGGACGACGGCCCCACCGTCGATCGATCGAAGGACGACGGCCCGAACCTCATCGATACGATCATCGCCGATCGCTACAAGATCCGCCAGGAGATCGGCGAGGGGGGCATGGGCACGGTCTACTTCGCCGAGCAGCTCCGGCCGGTCCGCCGTCAGGTGGCCCTGAAACTGATCAAGCCGGGGATGGACTCGCGCAACGTCCTGGCCCGCTTCGAGTCGGAGCGCCAGGCCCTGGCCCTGATGGAACACCCCCACATCGCCCGCGTCCTCGACGCCGGCACGACGGCCGACGGCCGCCCCTTCTTCGTGATGGAGCTGGTGAAAGGGATCCCGATCACCGAGTATTGCGACCGCCACCGCCTCGACCTCCCCGCCCGGCTCGCCCTGTTCCGCCAGGTCTGCTCGGCCGTGCAGCACGCGCACCAGAAGGGGATCATCCACCGCGACCTCAAGCCCTCCAACATCCTGGTCGAGGCCCACGACGACAAGCCGGTCCCCAAGGTGATCGACTTCGGCCTGGCCAAGGCCACCAGCGGGCTGCGGCTGACCGAGCAGAGCCTGTTCACGGCCTTCGGCAGCGTCGCCGGCACGCCGCTTGTACATGGCGCCGGAGCAGGCGAGCTTCAACGCGCTGGACGTCGACACCCGGGCCGACATCTACGCCCTGGGCGTGATCCTCTACGAGCTGCTGGCCGGCTCGACGCCGATCGGCCGCGAGACGATGCAGCGAGCGGCGCTGGACGAGATGCTCCGAGTGATCCGCGAGGACGAGCCGCCGACGCCGTCGAGCCGGATCAGCACGTCGGAGGCCCTTCCGAGCCTGGCCGCGAGCCGCCAGGTCGAGCCGGCGCGGCTGTCGCGGCTGGTCCAGGGGGACCTGGACTGGATCGTGATGAAGGCGCTGGCCAAGGAGCGCGAGCGGCGGTACGCCTCGGCCATGGGCCTGGCCGACGACGTCGAGCGGTTCCTGCACCACGAGCCGGTCTCCGCCGGCCCGCCGACAGCGGTCTACCGACTAAGCAAGTTCGTGCGGCGGCAACCGCGTGCAGGTGGTGGCGGCGGCGCTGGTGCTGCTGGCGCTGGTGGTCGGCGTGGTCGGCACGACGCTGGGCCTGATCGAGGCCCGTCGGCTGCGACAGCTTATTCGGCTGCACTCACCCTTAGCCTCAACTTGCTCTTGAGATCCTCATACTCCAGGTGTGGCCACGCTCGATGAGCTCGATGAAGCATCGCGTGGCAGTTCGGGCACACTGGCCGAAGATCTCGAACAGGATCGACTTCGTACTCGTCGCCAATCTGGGAAAGGGGCACCAGGTGGTGGACATGGATGAATCCAACGCCGATGTCCCCGTAGCGGGTCGCAAAGTCGAATTCGCACACGTCGCATCGGCAGCGATGGTGGGCAATGCACCGCGCTCTCGCCTCGGCGTTCCGCTCGTAGGCGTTGACGGTCACTTGCATCGCGGCACCCTCCACCAGACCGCCCTCACTCGGTCCCTCCTCCGGTGAAAGGAACGGCGCGGCTGGTCCCTCGACGTAGGATTCGAGGAAGGCGGGAGTGCGACAGATGGCGTAAGGCCTTTGGTAGTCGGGGCTAATGAATTTTCCGGTCGAGCGCAACACCAGTTCCTGGGGCGTGTGCCGCCCTGGCAGCGGCACGTAGGCGATCCACCGTGTATTCAGTCACGCCATGCGCCGATCTCGATCCTTTGCAGGAGTCCCCAATAGAGCAGCGAGGAGATGTTCGTCGCAGGCGCGAAGACGATGGGCAGCATCCGCTCAGCGGCCTTTCCCATCTCCAAAAGCGCCGCCGCCGTCTTCCAGATTTTCGATTCCTGATTGATGAACTGCATTCCCTCCCGCGCGAACAGATCGAGTCGGTCCCGGCTGACGATCGTATACACGCAAGAATCCATCAACTTCGGCTCTACGCGCCTTTCCAGCGTCGAGCGAAGCGAGTCCGGCGTCTGGAGGCGAGAGCCCCAGACGGCTTCGAGATGATGGGCTATCGCGGGTGGAAGTTGAACGCCAGATCCTTGAATAGACCAATGGAATCCCTTGAGCGGTGGCTTCTGAAGAAGCGCAAATGGAATGATCGGAGTTTCGCGCAAGGTTTCGACTCTGATTCGGAGCCAGGGAGGTGAGTCCACCGGCTCCGTCGCGGTCCAACCTTCGCCGACGATGCCCCTCGGCTCTACACCCAGACGAATCATGAATGCCCGGCTGCCGAGCGGCAGGTTGCGGCGCATGCAGCGCCACCCCATGATGACAAATCCCTTTCTCTCGATCTGGCGCATCTGTCGCGCGAAGGAAGCTGGACTCTTCTGTGCGGGGTTCCATGCGAAGAGAAATGTGGATATAGAATCACCTCCTTGGACGATGCGGTGAGCACGCGTGCCTAAACAAGAATTGGACAGAATTCATTCTGCCCGATCGATTTGGATATTCTATCTAATATATTGTGCAGATGTTCTGCAAGGTCGTCATCGGCGACTCTGTTCAATACCTAACGATACCATGGTGTTCTGGGCGTCGTCTAGAAAAAAGCGGCGAGAATGCCGCGGTTCTCAGGTTCTTCGGAAACTGGTTCAGTTGCAAGCCAATCTGTTAGCCGGTTTCCACTTCATGGGATCCAGGCTTGACGAGATGAAGAGTCTCACGCGGCGACGTCAATCAAGCCTTGAGCAGTCCTCGGAAAACCTGTCCCTCGTTGACGGTCGGTCGCTCGGGCCGGCCCTTGGTGCCGGTAGATCAGCTTGGCATGGTCGACGCCCAGGGCGTGCAGGATCGTGGCGTGGATGTCGTGGACGTGGAGCCGGTCTTCGATGGCATGGAGGCCGAGGTCATCGGTCTTGCCGACGACGATGCCTTCCTTCACGCCGCCGCCGGCCATCCACATGGTGAATCCATAGGGGTTATGGTCGCGGCCGTTGCCTTTCTCGGACATGGGCGTGCGGCCGAACTCGCCCCCCCAGACGACCAGGGTCTGATCGAGCAGGCCCCGGCGCTTGAGGTCCTTGAGCAGGCCGGCGACGGGCAAATCCATGTCGCGGCAGGTCTTGGCGTGGTTCGCCTCGATGTCGGTGTGAGCGTCCCATTTGCTGCCGGCGCCGCAGTAGAGCTGAACGAACCGGACGCCGCGCTCGACCAGGCGGCGAGCCAGCAGGCAAAGGCGGCCGACGCTTTCGGTCGCCGGGTCGTCCAGGCCGTAGAGGGCGAGGGTCTCGGCGGTCTCGCTCGCCAGGTCGACCGCCTCGGGGGCCTCGGCCTGCATGCGGAAGGCCAGCTCATAACTCTTGATCCGGGCGTCGAGCTCGGACTGGTCGAACCGGGCTTGGAGATGGCGGCGGTTGAGCTGGCCCAGGAACTCGAGCTTGCCGTGCTGCCGCGCCAGGCCGACATCCTCGGGCGTTCGCAGGTTGGCGATCGGCTCGGGTCCGTTGTCCAGCCGCGTCCCCTGGTAGACCGCCGGCATGAAGCCCGTGCCCCAGTTCCGCGGGCCGCCCGCCACCGTGGCGCGCGGGATGTCCTGCATCACGACGAAGCCGGGCAGGTTCGCGTTCTCGCTTCCCAGGCCGTAAGTCACCCAGCTTCCCAGCGAGGGGCGGCCGGCCAGCGTCGAGCCGGTGTTCATCTGGCAGACGCCGCCGACATGGTTCAGCCCGTTGGACCAGCACGAGCGGATCACCGCCAGGTCGTCGGCGCAGGTGGCGATGTGCGGCAGCCAGTCGGAGACCCAGATCCCACTCTGACCATGCTGTTTCCATTTCCGCTGCGAGGCCAGAAGCGGCGAGCGGCCCTCGCCCATCGGGGTGATCACCGGCTTGAAGCTGGACGGCAACGGCTGACCCGCCAGCCGGTTCAGCTCGGGCTTGGGGTCGAAGGTATCGAGATGGCTCGGCCCGCCCTCCATGAACAGGAAGATGACGCTCCGGGCCGTCGCGGGGCGTCGCCAAGGGGCGGAGATCGATCGAGGGAGCGGCTCGGCTCGGCCGCGGCCGCCGCCTCGCGCGCCAGCAAGTCCAGGAGAGCCAGCGCACCAAAGCCGGCCCCGGCTTGGAGCAGCCAGTCGCGACGAGTCAGCGGCATTCTCATGCCCCCTCAGTCGACATACAAGAACTCATTGGAATTCAAGAGAGCATGACAGAAATCGACCAGGGCCGCGTGGTCGGTGCCGAAGTTCGCGCGGGCACCGGCGGCTGGGCAAGCCGGGTCTGGCGATTCAGGAACGCGGCGGCCTGCTCGATCTCATCGGGCTCGGCTTGGCGGCCGCAGGTCAAGCGGTAGGCCAGCGCGATCCGGTCCTCGGTCATTGGTCGATGCCGGCTCGAGTCGCTCGACCCGGCGGGCGAGGGTCTGGGCGCGGGCCAAGGACCAGTCGCCGTTGATCAAGAGGAGGGCCTGAGTGGCCGTGGTGGTGGTGTTGCGTCGGGCCGTGGGGAAAGTCCCGTCGGGCGCATCGAAGGCGTCCAGGAGTGCATCGCGGGTGTTGCGGATCACTCGGGTGTCGATCGTCCGCCGGGGCTTTGTGGTGGGCCCGCTCGGGCCACCCATCACCGGCTCGAGCTCGCCGCTGGCGGCCAGCATGGCGTCGCGGATCTCCTCGGCGTCGAGCCGCTGGACGGTCCGTTTCCAGAGCAGGCGATTGTCGGGATCGACCCGCCCGGCCGCGACGATGTCGCGCTGGCTGCGCTGGGATGACTGGCGATAGGCCGCCGAGGTCAGGATCAAGCGGTGCAGCGGCTTGAACTGCCAGCCTCTGCGCGACAAACTCGGTTGCCAGCCAGTCGAGCAGCTCGGGGTGGGTGGGAGCCTCGCCCAGCCGGCCGAAATCGCTGGCGGTGCCGACCAGGCCGCGACCGAAGTGATACTGCCAGACCCGGTTGACGATCACGCGAGTCGAGAGCGGAATTGTCAGGCCGAGTCAGCCAGCGGGCCAGGGCCAGCCGCCGCCCGGTCGATTGGGGCGCCGCCGGGCTTGGCTCGATCCGCGCCGGCGCCGGGTCGAGCACCGAGGGAAATCCCGGCTCGATCGGCTCCGGTTTGCGGTCACCGGCAATCCAGGTCGGCGGCGACACCGGCCCGACGTCGGTCACCGTGAGCACCGGTTCCGGCGGGATCGGTCGCACGGCGTCGAATCGCTTGAGCGCCTTGTGCAACTCTTGCCAACGGGTCTTGTCCGCTCCCTTGAGCAACACGGGCACCTGGTCGTGCTCGTAGCTGATCTGGCGATAGGCCAACGCACCAAGCTGCCGCTCGAGCGGGGATCGAGCCTGCTCGGGCTTCGCGCAGGATCGCCTGGATCTCATCGGGAAACTTGGCGATCGCGCCGGCAGTCCCCTTTGTCACGATACGGGCGTTCGATCTCATCGATCTGACGGAGGATGTCGGCCGCCGCTTTTTCCCAGGCCGCGCGCCGCGATTGATACTCAGCCCACTGCCGGGACCGGGCGAGTGTCAAATCGTCGCGCGGCAAGAGCGGAGTGAAGAATGCCTGGAGCCGGTAATAGTCCTTCTGAAGGATCGGGTCGAACTTGTGGTCGTGGCAGCGGGCACAGCCCATGCTCAGCCCGAGGAAGACTTCGCCGGTGACGTCGGTGATCTCGTTGAGGATGTCGGCCCACTGCCCGCGCACGTTGCGCTGGTTGTACTCGTACGTGCCCATCCGGAGAAAGCCGGTGGCGATCTTCAGCTCGGGCTCATCCGGATCGAGCTCGTCGCCGGCAAGCTGCTCGGTCAAGAAGCGGTCGTAGGGTTTATCGGTATTGAACGAGCGGACGACGTAGTCGCGGTAACGCCAGGCGTGCGGGCGAACGGCATCCTGGCGATAGCCGTCCGACTCGGCATAGCGGACCAGGTCGAGCCAGTGCCGCGCCCATCGCTGGCCGTATCGAGGCGAGGCCAGCAGGCGGTCGATCAGGCGCTCATAGGCATCGGGCGCATCGTCGGCGTTGAAGGCGTCGACTTCCTCGAGAGTCGGGGGCAGCCCGGTCAGGTCGAAGGTCACGCGACGGATCAAGGTGTTCTTGTCGGCCTCGGGAGCGGGGGTCAGGCCGTTCTTGAGGAGAGCCTGGAGAATGAATCGGTCGATGGGGTTGCGCTCCCAGTCGGCCCAATCGGCGGACTCCCGACGTTGGGCAGCTCGGGAACAGCTCGGTTTGCGAACCGGTTGGAGCGACCAGAAAGCGCGGTCGGCGTCAGTGAGCTTCGATCGAGTGAGATCGGCTACGGCGGCGCCGGCCGGGGCATGGGCCGCGCGATCGCGGCTGGGCCAGTGTGCACCCAGGGAGACCCAGCGCGTCAGGATGGCGACCTTGGCTGGTTCGAGCTTACCGTTTGGGGGCATCTCGACCCCCTCGTAGTTGATCGCCTCGACTAGAAGGCTATCCTCGGGCTTGGCGGGCACAACCGCCGGTCCGGACTCGCCCCCCTTGAGAATCGCCTGGAGCGAGTCGAGTCGCAGGCCCCCTTTTTGCTTCTTATCGCCGTGGCACGAATAGCAATTCTCAGCCAGGAGAGGCCGGACGCTCTGTTCGAAGAACTTGTCGCGGGCCGCCTGGGCCTGGGAGGTTGGCTCGCCTCCGCGCACAGTGGCGAACCCCACTGAACTCGCCACCACCAGCGGGGTCAAGACCACCAAACCCATGCCGTAGCGTTGCAACGATGATCGTTGACGCGTCCTCATCGGCGGGATTCCTCGATTCGCGGCTGATCACGACAGTCGGAGTGAGCCGTCTCTTTCTATCGGAGCGCCGGAGCGGAATGTTCAACAAAGCTGTATCATAAATCGAATCGGGTCAGGATGCAACGGTTCGAGCGGCCCGGCGCTGGGCAAGGGATCTCGGGCAAGAATCCCATCCGAATTGAAGCCCACAACTTCTTGGTGTAAACTTGAACCCTGTTCTTGAACGACGATCCTGGTTCAACGCCCAGACAACCCCTGATAAGAGGCGGTGGGCTGTTCCCACTGGTGATGCCGCGGTAGATTTACGGCAGGAGGTCCACATGATCTACAAGGTCGCACTTCATCAATCGGAGGAGGGCTACAGCGTCACGGTTCCCGGCTTGCCAGGGTGTTGTTCTCAAGGGGCCACCGAGACGGAGGCGTTGGAGAATATCGCCGATGCCATCCGCGACTATCTCGAAGTCGCGGCGGAATTCGCCGCGGAGGCTGAGGCTCGCGAGGTCGAGGTCACCGTCTAGTCATGCCCAAACTTTCCGGTGTCAATCACCTCGACGCGGTTCGCGCCTTGGAGAAGGTGGGCTTTTAGATCCGTCGCCAGGGCAAGCCCATCGTGATGACCGACGGCACACGCATCGTCACAATCCCGCGGCATAACCCGGTCAATGCGATCACTATGGGCTCTATCGTGCAGGGCGCGGGCCTCACGATCGATGAGTTCTGTCTCTTGTTGCAAGAGAGGTTGTCTCCTAACCCGGCGGTTTCAGCGGACCCGCTCCGCAGGCCGCCGAACCTTGTTGTTACGCGGCTGGGCTCGACCATCGATAGGAGGAACGCATGGCCAAGGCCAAGAGTTTGACGATGGGAGTTGACTGTCCGGTAAAGTCGCCACAGGAGGAAACGGAGCGAATCGCGGTCTTGCGTGCCACCGTCGAGAAATACTTGCCAGCGTTCGCGAAGAGCGTCGCGCTTGTGGCCGCCCGAGCCAAAGACGACGACAAAGACACTGTGGTGCTGCACCAGGACGCCTTCGCCGCAGGGTATGACGACGACGAATATACCTTGCTTGGCATGGCCGTTAAGTACGCGGGATTGCACGGAGTTGTGATTACCGTGCACGGCAAGAACCACGAAACTTTCTGAAGGACTCTTGGCGAGTGACTGGGGCACGATCCCGGTGCCCCTGCCCGCCCTCGGAGTGACTAACGCTCACCCTGGCGCTGCGACGGACCTGGGACGCCGCGGCGGTTGCTGGTCAGTCGAATGGGACGATGATCATGACTCTACCCGACTTCTTGACGCGGGATCCATGGGTGAGATCCGCCCGACGGGACATCGCATCGACCTGTACCTCACTGTGCTCCTCTACAATGAAGGGCTACACGTCCGAGATGCTGCACAATGAGTATCCCACTTTGCCCCTGGACTCGATCCACAAGCGTGCTCGCTTTTTACTTCGCGAACAAGGCCGAGGTAGAAGCCTACGTGGCAGAAGTGGAGTCGAAGATCGAGCAACATCGTGCTAATTATCAGCCCGGGCCGGGGATTCTCCGAATGTGCAAACTGATGGAGGAGCGAGCCTTGCTTGCGTAGAATGAATCTATGAGATCATCGAGCCGGGAGAACGCCCTTCAATTGGGCTGATTTCCGGGCCCGAAACGAAATAGGACAGAAACGCTACCGGGAGAATCCGATCATGAACCGGCCTGAGGCATTGATCCGGCTGCTTCCGCCCTGCTTGCATTGGCACCCTGACGGTGTGGTGCGTGTGGTGGGCCGACGGATCGGACTCTTTCATATCGTGAAAGAGCATCGCGTTCTTGGCAAGTCGCCGGCAATGATCGCCGAGGAATTCGAGCTGGCGCCGGAGTTGATCGCCGAAGTCCTTGCCTTCGCGGAAGAACACGAAGCGGAAGTGAGCTGCTATGTGGCTAACTATCAAGCCGAGCTCGACCGGCAAGAGGCGGCCTATCAGCCCAGCCCTGCGGCTCTGCGGATCAGCCGGTTAGTCGCGGAGCGACTGGCACGGGAATCGCAACCGGAATCCTGAACACGAATTAAGGCCGGAGAATTGAACCACGGATCGCCCAGCGCGGCCAAGCCACAACCCGAATGAGAAGGCCGTAATGAGCCACGGATGAAACACAGATGGAACACGGATCAGAGAAGACCAGATGTCATGCAATACGAGATCTTCTCTGTTGATCGCTCCGCGTTTTCCACGCGGTTCATCGATCTCCAGGCGATCATCCGTGTTCCATCTGTGTTTCATCCGTGGCTCATTTTTTTCTCGCATCACTCTGGTGGCCTCTGTTATCGTCAGACTCGGTACGCGCACAGTGTTCGTGCGCGGGACGGGGATGGCCCAAGAACCGTTTCGATGGGGAGGATCGGGACATGCATGGGTTGATCAAGCGCGGGACGGGGTTGAACCGCATTCGCCCGGCCTTTTTGATCGTGGCCTCGGGACTGATGGCGTTCGCGCCGGGAGATTCTCTGGCCCAGCAGCCGGTCGGCAACGACTGGATCGGCAAGCGGGTCGTGCCGAAGTATCGGGGCTTCAAGCTCAAGATCGAGAACCAGGTCATCGATCCCAAGAGGATCGAGACTTACCGCGTCGAGCAGGTCAACGGACCGTGGCTCTGGCTGTACGCCACGCAGCTCAACGGCTGGGCCCTGGCCGACCAGGTCGTCCCCGTCGAGCAGGCGATCGAGTTCTTCACCGATTATATCCGGTCTAATCCCGGCGATGCTCTGGTTACATCATGCGAGCGATAATCTGGCGCAAGGAGAAGAAGGAGCTCGACATCGCCCTGGGCGACTACAACGAAGCGATTCGGCTCGACCCGACAAGTGCCTCCGTCTACAACAACCGCGGCCTCGCCTGGCATGACAAGAAGGAATACGACAAGGCCATCGCCGATTACAACGAGGCCATCCGACTCGATCCCGAAATACGCCCTCGCTTACAACAACCGCGGCGTCACCTGGCGCGACAAGAAGGAATACGACAAGGCCATCGCCGATTACAACGAGGCCATCCGGCTCGATCCCAAATACGCCGTCGCCTATCCGCAACCGCGGCGACGCCTGGAGGAATCAAGAAGGAATACGACAAGGCCGTCGCCGACTACAACGAGGCCATCCGACTCGATCCGCAATTCGCGGAAGCCTACAGAACCGCGCCTGGCTCTGGGCGACCTGCCCCGATGCGAAATACCGTGACGGCAAGAAAGCCGTCCAGTCAGCGACGACGGCGTGTGAGCTGTCGGAGTGGAAGGAACCGAATCACCTCGACATCCTCGCCGCGGCCTATGCCGAGGTGGGCGATTTCGACTCGGCCGTCAAGTGGCAATCCAAGGCGATCGAGCTTCTGAGCGACGAGAAGACAAAGGAAGACTTCCGCTCCCGGCTCAAGCTCTACCAGGAAAAGAAGCCTTACCGCGAGACGAACCCCTGACGGGACCGATTGCGAACGATCTATTCCTCCGGATCGACGTACCGAAATGCGAAATCGACCTCCGCGGGATGCCCGGACTCGCTCATCGATTATCTTGTCGCTGATCGTCATCATCCTCGCGCTGATGCGGTTCGGCACACCGAGGCGATTGCCGACGAGACCACGAAAGCCGATCTCGGCTCGCGGCCCAACATCGTGTTTCTCTGCACCGACGACCAGGCCCAGTGGGCCTTGGGCGCCTATGGCAACCGCGAGATCAAGACGCCCCACCTCGACAGTCTCGCAAGGCGGGGAGCGATCTTTCGTAATGCGTTCACGGTCACTCCGGTCTGTTCGCCGTCGCGAGCCGCTTTGATGACCAGCCGCTACCCCAGCGAGCTGGGCATCGCCGACTGGATCGATCCCAACAAAGAGCCGGACCTTGGCCTGGCGCCGTCGGCGATCATCTGGCCGGAGCTGCTCAAGGGCTTTGGTTATTCGACCATGCTGGCGGGCAAGTGGCACCTCGGAACGCGCGACCATTTCCACCCGACGCGCCAGGGGTTCGACGTCTTCTTCGGCTTCCGAGACGGCAGCAACCGGCCGATCGACCCCCAGCTCGAAGTCGAGGGTCAGGTCCGCCAGCTCAAGGGCTCGCTCCCCGACTTGCTGGTGGATGAAGGCTTGAAGTTCGTCGAGGCTCATCGCGATCGGCCGTTCTTGCTGTCGATCCACTTCCGCGCGCCTCATACTCCCTATGGACCAGTACCCGAGGTGGACTCGGCACCGTACCGAGCTCTCGACCCGACGATTCCCAACTTCCCGGGGCTTCCCACCGACCGGGTCAAGTCGCTCTATCGACAGTACTACGCCAGCGTCAGCTCGGTGGACCGCAACGTCGGGCGGCTGGTTGCGAAGCTCGACGAATGGGGGCTCAGTCCCCGCACGGTCGTGATCTTCACCAGCGACCACGGTTACATGATCGGCCAGCATGGGCTCTGGCACAAAGGCAACGCCGAGTGGCTCGTCGAGGGGAAGACCGGCAGCCGGCCGAACATGTTCGACGACGCGACCCGGGTGCCGCTCCTGGTTTGCTGGCCCGGGGTGGTCGCGCCGGGGACGACCGTCGAGCACGTTGTCTCGAACCTCGACATGTTCCCAACGATCCTGGAAATGGTCGGGCTGGGGGTGCCGGCGAACCTCGAAATCCGGGGACGGAGCGTCCTTCCGCTGCTGCGGGGCCAGTCCGTCGACCCTGGGACGACACGCTGTTTGGGCAATATGACATGCACCACGGTCAAGTCGCACGGATGCGGATGATCCGCACGCCGCGAATGGAAGCTGGTGCGGCACTTCGAGCCGGAGAGCCAGGACGAGCTGTACCACCTGGCCAAGGATGCCGGCGAGACCCGCAATCTGGCGGATTCGCCCGAGCCAGGTCATCGTGCCCAGCGCGACGGACTGGCCCGGCGGCTTGAGGCTTGGATGAGCCGGATCGGCGATAAAGCGGCCTCAGCGCCGGCTGAGCGGTGAGCCGCCCGGCGTTCATCGTTCCTGTTCCTGACAAGCTGGTCGTCTTGTTATACTGCATCTGGAGCATGACCCAGGAGAAGAGCCGAAGCGTCCGTCCTGACACGTTTTGTGGAACCCAACCAGATGATTCTGTCGCCCGAAGCAGCCGAGGCGATCTTGGCCATTGGCTTTAGCCAGACTGATAAAGACCGGATGCAGGAGTTGGCGGCGAGGACGTGCCGGTATCCTGACCCCGGAGGAGCAGGACGAGGTCGAAGCCTATGGCCGCGTCGGCAGCCTGATCTCAATCCTCAAATCCACGGCTCGCCAGTCGGTGAAAAATGGTCTTGGGCCTGATGGCAACGCCGGCTAAACGCGAATGGAACGTTCATGGCCAAGCGGCCTAGCTACCAAAGGCCACCACAGGATCATAAGCGGGCGGTCCTTGCGCCTTGGCCTGACGATAAACCGCCGAGTCAGGAGGTGGCGAATAGGGTTCGGTACGTCGGCAGCCCCGAGCACAAGACGTACCCCTCGCCGGCAGGTCAGCCCAGGTGGCGGACCAGGTCCGATAAAGCTCGATGTGACCGGTTCGCCGAGCGCACTGGCCCCTGTTGGACGGGGTTCTCCGCGATGCGATCCGGACTCCTTGCGTTGACAAAGAGTTCCGTGGAGACTTTCCGGCAAGGGTTTGGGCCTTCATTAATGGTATCCTCCATGAAGCAAGACTGACTAATCAGATGAACGGCGAGTATCATGGATTTCCGGTGGAGCATGAGCTTCAGTATCCCAAGGACCCTGATCAACTGCTGAGGAACGCCCCGCGTGTCGAAATCCCTGTTCATTGAGTGCGAATGGATCGACCAGCCGCTCGCGGCGGACCCTCTGGAGCGCCGCTCCTGGGCGCGAATCGCGGTTGCCGCCGCGGGGCGCTCAGTTACACGCCTCTGGGACCGCGACGCGCAGTCCGAACGCACTTCGTTGTACATCCCCGCCTTTCCTCTTGCGTGGTGGATTGTAGGCAACTGGTGGGCCTTGCTGTACGAGCCAGTACCACCAGGAACAAGTGAAAGGTTCCTATCTTCAGACTGGGAATTGTCACCCTACCAACGCGATTGGCTGAGTCGCCACTGCCTACGGGCCGCTGAGTCCGGGCTCCTTCTCCCACGCGCTTGCTTCTTCAGCGATGGTCGAAACCCTGTGATCGAATGGTCGGCCGACGATCAAGACGACTTCGCGCACATGCCCGGCTACTTCATTGAGGGAGGCAGCGTTCGTCTCGATCGGGATGAAGTGCAGCGAGTGTTGAAGGAGTTTGTCGCCGGTGTCGTATCGCGGATCGATGGGGTAAACGATCCACGAGTTGCCAAGCTCAAACAGAACTGGGAGGCAATCTCCAAGGCTAGTCAGGAAGAAGAGGCGTTCTGCCGCGCCGCCGGGAGAATGGGGCTCGATCCTTATGAATCCAGCACATGGGACCCGGCCTTCCTGGCGTTGCTCGAAGGTTTTCAAGACGACGATCTGGATCAGCCCCTCGTCATTGACTTCCTGGAGGCAACCAACCAGGCCAATGCAACATCACTCTGGCAGTGGGTTGACGAAACGCGCGCCGCGTTCGATCTACGAGGTTCGTCGTTACCAACGAGGCGATCCTCGCCAATCGCCCGGACTCCGGCGAAGATGGGATACCAACTTGCGATGCAAGTCCGCGAAGCCATGACAGGGCAGTCGCAGGGCCCTCTCGGTCAAGTGGCCGCTGCGGCGTACGCCGCGGGGATCAAACCACTCTTGTTCGAGGAGCGCAACCATCTATCCAGTGCGAGCGTCAAAGCAACCGTCGGTTGGAGAGGGGGTAGAGACCCGGTAGTCGCCGGACCCCGGCAGTCGCGAAGCGACAACGCCCGGTTCTTGGAAGCAAGGGCTTTGTTCCACGCTGCCTTCGCGTGTCAATCGGGACCACGCCTTATCACGGAATCGCGAAGCTGGGATCAGCAAGCATCTCGTGCGTTCGCGGCGGAATTACTCGCACCGAGAGATGAACTCAGTGCGCGCTACGACGATTCAGAAGGGTTGCAGGACACGGAACAATTCGTGGCCGACCTGGCTGCGGAATACGGTGTTAGCAGCAAAGTCATCAGGCATCAATTCGAGAACGTCGGAATCAGTCTCGACGCGGCGTGACTGCCGCTGAGTTCTCCCTTCGCCACAGCCGCCCGGGTGTCAGCAGCAAGTAAGAGGCCAGATCCGAATAATCGTCGGTCCAGACCGCCGAACCTGGGCGGGGGTTGGGGGCTTGCCAGCGGGGGTCGTCCGCCAAGGCGCCCAGGTCGCGCTCGGTCGCGGCCATCACGGCCCAGATCGACGCCTGCTTGCCGGACCGCTTGTCCTCGTCGCTCAAGTTCAGGTCATAACGGACCCGGTAGACCAAGCCCGCATCCTCGGCCTGCCGGGCCATGATCGGGTCGAGGTCGAGGTAGCGGTTCGACAGGTTGAACGCCAGCATGCCGCCGTTCGTCGAGCTTGGCGCGATATAGCTGGATCGCCTCGCGAGAAATCAAGTGCACCGGAACCGCGTCGGAGCTGAAGGCATCGAGCACGATCAGCCGATAGGCCTGATCGGGCGCGTCGTGAAGCCGGAGCCGGGCGTCGCCCAGTACGATCTCGATCGCATCGGCCTCGCAATCGTGTAAATAGGTAAAGTAACGTGGATCGCGAGCGATCCGCACCACGGCGTCGTCGATCTCATAGAACGTCCAGCGCTGGCCTGACCGGGCGTAGCTCGCCAGGGTTCCCGCTCCCAGACCGACGATCGCGACCCGCGCACCGGGCGGCTCCAGCCGCGGTTTGATCGCGGCGAAAACTTGGCCGATCGGCCCGGAGCGCGTGAAGTAGGTCGAGGGCTCGCGGCGGAGGGCCGGGTCGAGGCTCTGCTGGCCGTGCAAGGTACTGCCGTGGAACAGCCGATGCACGTTTCGCTCGGCGTCGTGCGTGACCCGCACGACTCCGAAAAAGTTGCGCTCGATGTGCAGCAGCCGGCCGCTGACTCCCGGTCCCAGGCCGCTGGCCGCCAGCACCGACAGGGCCACGAGCGCGAACCGGAGCGGCCGCCGCCGGGCCGTCACGCAGGAATAGAGTCCCAGGCCCGAGGCGACCATCACGGCGAGCACACCCACGACCGAATCGGCCAGCCCCGCCTGGTTGGTCGCCAGGACCGCCGTCAGCAGAAACACGACACCAGGGATGAGCAGATCGCCCAGCCATTCCTTGAGCGTGAGTCGACTCAGGCCCGAGTTGGTCGCCGGCGCGATCAGGCACGCCAGGACCACCGCCAGGGGATACTCGATCACCCGGTCGAAGACGATCGGAGCAACGAGCGCGTTGAAGATCCCGCCCAGCAGACCTCCAATGGCGATGGTGACGTAAAACGTGCTCGCATACCGCGCCGAGCGGCCGCAACTGAGCCAGCGCGCCGTGGCATGCGACGGACCCAACGAAAAACGCCAGCAAATGGAGCGGAATCCACGACGGCGTGCGCGAACCCGGCACTCATGACCAGCACCAACGGCACGACGACGAAAGGAAGCAGCCCGCGTCGCGGCGAGGACCACGCCCGCCGTCGACTGAGCGAAGGCCAGGATAAAGCTCAAGAGGTACAAGCGCCAGCGGAATGGTCCAGAGCAGAGGGATTGCCGCCAGGTCGGTCGTCAAGTAGCTCGTCACGCCCATCAGCCAGCTCGAAGGGACAAAGACCAGGATGAGCCACCGAAGCCAGCGTTGCCAGCGACAGGCTCCGACTTGAGGCGTCACCGGCCCGGATCGTTCCGATACCAATCTCTGGATCGAATCGACCGCGGCGCCGCGGCGACCACTCCGCAGGTCAACACCAGAATCGCCAGGATGAGGAAGCCCGTCCGCCAGACCCGGCTCTGCGCGGCCAGACCAAGATTCGGCTCGATGAGGAACGGATAAGCCAGGAGCGCCAGCAGACTGCCGGCATTGCTGGCGGCGTACAGGAAGTATGGATCGTGAGCCCGAGGATGCCCCGTCAGTGCGAACCAGTGCTGCACCAGGGGGGCGGTCGCCGAGACCATCACGAGCGGAAGCGTGGCCGAGAGGAACAGGATTCCCAAGCAAGGCAACCGCGGGACTCTCGTTCGATGAGATCGGCCGGCCGACGTCGGCCTGGAGCGCGATCGGCTGCAAGAACCAACCCGCCGCCAGAAGCACGGCGAGCAGTTAACAGGGGAACCATGGAGACCCGGCGCGGCTCAACCTCCTCGGCGCGATCCACCCCAAGCGCGAGCAGATATCCACAGAGAAGCATCATCTGAAAATAAACCAGGCAGGTATTCCAGACCGAGGGCGTCCCGCCGAAGACAGGCAACACCATCTTGCCGATCATCGGCTCGACCGAAAAGAGAAGCACCGACGCCAGGAACGACGTCAGGCCGAACAGGACGACGACGATTGCCGATTTCATGGATTCCCGCCTCGTCATTCGTACGGCCGCATCGTGGATGAAGCACGGTCGCTGGAAGCGGATCCGCTCCACTACAATATCACGTGCGGGCCGGTCGGCGAGCGGGACCCGAGGATGCCCGCGTATTCTTGAGGTTCAATCGAGGATTTTCCTTGTCATCATTGCATCGACGGATTGCCAGCCGGCTGCGGTTCCGGGAGTACTTGAAGCGGTACCGGGCCGGGTCTGAGCAAGGCGCTGGGGACTCAAGCCGAGCCGCAGCCGATCAAGCATCGCTCGCTGTCGCGACTGTATCGCGAGTTGTACCGGGTCTTGGCCGGCCATCGCGGAACGATCGCCGTGGCACTGATGGGGCTCACGCTGGCGACGCTCTTGAAGCTGATCCCGCCGGCGGCGACCAAGGCCGCGATCGACTATGTCATGCTGGGGCGGCCATTGCCGGAGCGGCTCGTGGCGATGGAGCCCGGTCGCGCTCCCCGAATCGCCCAAGTCGCGTCTGGCCCTGCTCGTGGTTGTGGTCATGGTCGTCTCGGTGCTGGGCAAGGTCCTGGGGCTGTCGAGCCGTTGGCAGGCCACGCGGGCGACCAAGCGGGTCCAGGTCGCGGTCCGCCGCAAGGTCTACGAGCACGCGATGCGACTCCCCTTGCACCGAGTCTACCAGCTCAAGTCGGGTGGGGCGTCGAGCCTGTTGCGCGAGGATGCCGGCGGCGTCGGCGAGCTGATCTTCAGCATGATCTACAACCCCTGGCAGGCCGTGGTCCAGTTCGTCGGCGGACTGGTCGTCCTGGCCTGGGTCGACTGGCGGCTCTTGCTCGGCGCGCTCTTGTTGGTGCCGGGGGTGTATTACTCCGACCTGATCTGGAACCGGCGCATCCGCCCCTTGTTCCGCGACGTCCGCAAGGAGCGCCAGGAGATCGACAGCCAGACGACCGAGGTCTTCGGCGGCATGCGGGTGGTCCGCGCTTTCGGCCGGCAGAAAAGCGAGTCGGCGCGGTTCATGGGCGAGAACCACTTCATGGTTCGGCTCGAGCTTCACGTCTGGTGGCTGTCGCGGTTGATCGAGCTGCTCTGGGAGTTTCTCTTGCCGATGGCCTCGGTCGCGCTTCTCCTCTACGGCGGCATGCAGGTCATCGACGGCCGGCTCTCGCTGGGAGACCTGATGATGTTCCTGGTCTACCTGGCCATGCTGCTGGAGCCCATGGCCGTCCTGGCCACCAGCGTCACCCAGTTCCAGAACAACCTGTCGGGCTTCGACCGTGTGCTCGACCTGCTGGCCGAGCCCCGCGAGATGGCCGATTGCCCGGGCACCCGGGCCGTCGTCAAAAGCGCCGTCAGTGGGCGAATCCGACTTCAAGACGTCGGCTTCACTTATCCCGGGACCAGCCGGCTGGTGCTCCACGACATCGACCTGGAGGTCGAGCCGGGTGAGACGATCGCCCTGGTCGGACGGAGCGGATCGGGCAAGACGACGCTCTGCAACCTGATCGCCCGGTTCTACGACCCGACCCACGGCGCGATCGCGCTCGACGGAGTCAACCTCCGCGAAGTCAAGGTCGAGAGTTACCGCCGGTTACTGGGGATCGTCGAACAGGACGTGTTCCTCTTCGACGGCACGATCGCCCAGAACATCGCCTATGGGGACCGCTGGTCGACTCGGGCCAGGATCGCGCAGGCCGCCCATGTGGCCAACGCCGCCGAATTCATCGAGCGGCTGCCCGACGGTTACGACACGCTGATCGGCGAGCGCGGAGTCCGTCTGAGCGGCGGTCAGCGGCAGCGGCTGGCCATCGCCCGCGCCGTGCTCGCCGACCCGAAGATCTTCATCCTCGACGAGGCGACCAGCAACCTCGACACCGAGAGCGAGCAGTTGATCCAGCGGAGTCTCGCCCAGGTGCTCCGCGGCCGCACCTCGTTCGTGATCGCCCACCGCCTGAGTACGATCCGCCACGCCGACCGGATCTTGGTGCTCGACGCCGGCACGATCACCGAAGCCGGCAGCCACCGCGAGCTGATGGCCGGCGGCGGCATCTACCGCGACATGGTCGAATTGCAGCGGATCGAACAAGGCGATGTCGTGGATTGATCCCGAGCGCGTCGTGCGGCTGCTCGACTGAATCGAACGCCCGGGCGCTCGACGCGCCCGGACAGTCGAAACCTCAGCAATAACCGACTCCGATACCCGTGGGGTCGATCAATACGAGTCGGAGCTGATCACTTCGCCGCCGCCACGAGTGCCGAGCGCCCACCAAGTTTGGAGGCCGACCGTACTCTTGATGAACCGCACCGAACCGTCGGCCAGGCAGAGATTGACTCCGCCCGGATGCAGGCTGTTCGCCGAGGCCGAGCCGTACGGGCCGACGTACCCAAGGATCAGATCCAGCGAATTCTGGCATGGGGGCGTGTTCGGCGGCGTCCAGTGCATGTAGCTCGACAAAGTAATGTACCCCGGATTGCCAGCGATCATCTCCACGCCAACCGCTGCTGGATAAGCCGCGGGCGTCGTGCTACCGATCGACTGGCACCCCTGCACGAACAATTGCGCGGGATTCCCCGAGAACATATTGAGCGGGGCTCACCGAGCTCGGAGCCGCCGCGTATGTCCCCTGTGAAGATCGCGCGATACCCGTTGGTTCCATTGGAATAAACGGTCTGCGGTCGACGCCAAACGGATAGGCGGAGATCAGCCGTTCGCTGAACAGCCCCGTGTTCGACGTCCCGTCAGTGACTGACTGGAGGCCAACAACGGGCAGGTTGTTCCCCGATACGGTATTCATGCCGAGCTCGACGTTGTACCCAGGGACGATCGTCCCGGTAAAAGGCATGTATGCCGCCGGACCGCCGTAATTGCCGACGTAATTCGAGACGGCGTAGTACCAGGTATTTGAGGTCGTGGTGACCGGGTAAAGCTGGAGATTCGCGGATTCATCGGGACAGAGTAGCGCAGCTCACCTTGATGGCGGCCGCCGTGAGCTGACTGTAGTCAAAGGGGGAGAGAGAGAAGTTCACCGAGTTGAAGATCGTTGCTGCTCGAGCTGAGGGAAGATCGCGTAATACCAGTTGAATCCCCAAGCCAAGCCCGCGGTATTGCCGGTCACATTGGCCGCCATCGTCGGCCAACTGTCTGCGGGGGGAAGACGTTGTTGGAGGAAATGTAGTTGTGCGTCGCCAACCCCAGTTGTTTCAGGTTGTTGACGCACTGGGCGCGTCGCGCGGCCTCACGCGCCGCCTGCACCGCCGGCAAGAGCAACGCGATCAACACGGCAATGATCGCAATGACGACCAAAAGCTCGATCAACGTGAATCCTCGTCGTTTCTGCTCCATGGCTACCTCCCAAAAAAGACGCATTTGTGAATAACAACCGCCCACTGACCGACCACCTCATCGACGGAACGACTCCGGATGCCCGGAGCGTAGTTTGTCCGGGGAGATCGATCACACAGGCGTGATCGCTCCTTCAGCCTCAATCGGTTCCTGTTTTCCGTCACCGGCATCCGCGACTCCATATCGAGTCGATCGGCCCGCGACTACTTCAGCAAATCGGAATTTGCTGGCGAGAATCAACTCACTTATTAATGTATAGTTGACAATCGATGTCATTCACCGACCATGGCGAGCCTCTGATACCTCGAGCGGCCCGGCCGACACGTTGTCGTGGTACTCACCTCCTGGCGAAAAGAAGACCGACGGCTTGGATAACCCTTCGATGCGCAGCACCGATCGCGGCCTGAGGAGAGAGACCAACGGAACCTCGACCCCTTTGGATATGGGTCTGGTTCCAAAGGGAGTTAGTTCCGCAATGGCGGATTCTGGCGGCAATCAGTGGTAGGAGGCCGCAATCGATGCTCTGACGCACGCTTTTCTTAATTTCTTAGTATATGGGCGTCATAGTCGAGGTCAACCAGCTTCTCCCCAAGATTCCCGATCATGCGACGGAAGACGCGATCCACAGATCCGTCGACGGTACGACCAACGCCCAGGAATCCGAATTCCCTAACACGAATCTTGGCAAGGACTAGCAGATATTGATAACACCCTGCTCCGTCAGGTGTCGGCACACGCCAGCAAATCCGATTATGAAGAAAAATTTATGAAGTAATGTCGCTGAACGCGACCCCGGTCAGACGCCTCCGGGCGGCGAGTCATCCGAGTGTGAACACAACGTCGGAATTGGTTGAAAACGGCGGCGGTGCGGTCGGGGGATGCGGCGGCGTCGGCTGGGGTGCACAGGCTGGCACGTTAACCTGGCTCAAGGTTTCGGCGATCTCCACCTCGCTCGCCAGGGCCAGCCAGTGCGAGATCCGCGACCGCTGCTTGGAGAGCAGAGCGAAGGCCTGCCGCGCCAGTGGTCGCAAGAGGGGATGCGACAGCCGGTTTGCCCAGTCGCGGTATCCTTCCAGCGCGAACAGGCACATGATCCATGCGCTGCCGTTTCGATAAACGGCTCCCTGGTCGCTGACGACGACCAGCTCCTCGGGAGTTTCTCCCGGCTGGTTCAGGCCGGGGAAGAGCCGGTCGACCAGGGCCGAGCCCGCCGGGATGAACCTCAAGTCGATCAGCGTCGGCTGACGCATCAGCCACCGCTTTGCCCAGCTACATAGCCCGCACTGCGCGTCGTAGAGAACGTAAAGGCGTTCCATGGATTCAGCTCCCTTGGAAGGCACGCGAGGAACAGCCGGATAGCCGTCTGATCGGCTGCTCTCGCGTGCATCAATTGATGGTTCAGGTGACTCACGCTCGGGTTAATGGTTCCACGCCTGCACCGGCTCGACGAACTGCTCGGGCGAAACGGGCGGCTTCTGGTTCCGCAACAAGGCTCGCCGGCGCATCTTCGAGAAGACGTAAAGGTTGAAGAAATGCATCGCGCCCAGTACCAGCAGGACCAGGCCGACCTTGGTGCTCAGGCTCTCGATCGCTTGCGCCAGATCGCTCGGCTTCTCGCCGTATTTCAGGGCCAGCGAGACATAGCCGATGTTGATCAGGTAGAACCCCACGGCCAGCAAGTGGTTGACTGAGTCAGCCAGCGATTCGTTGCCGAGGAATGAGTCGACCAGGAAGATCCGGCCGTTCTTGACGAGTGTCCGGGCGACCCAGACCGTGAGCGAGATGCTGATGGTCAAATAGGCGACATAAGCACCCACGACGTAGACGTTCATGACATTTCTCCTTGGTTTCGGTTCGAGTCTTCGTGAGCAAGTCACGGAGCACGCCAGGCCGCCATTGCCCCGGCCTGCCCGGGACTCGATGTTCGTTTGGCGGCTCATCTCACGAGAGAGAACCGCAAAGGCCGCGGGGAATTAACCGGGAATTTCCAAAAAGGCCGAAGTCGCGGATGGAGCAAGCATGCCGAAGCCGTAGTTGATGCGGCCGATTCGGCTGGTATATTGGCACGACGGAGAGTACCGCCTCGCATCGCGAGCAAGTGCAGTGTGGCGGCAGTCCTCGGATGAAACCGATTTGTCTGATCAGGATTTACGACGATTGTTGTGGCCAGAGATCAGCGAAACCCAAAACCTGTTGCACCGGGTTGCGCAGGCGGACGCCTCGGCGACGGATGCGCTCTGGGAGCGGCACCGGCCCGCCCTGCGGCGGATGATCGATCTGCGGCTGGACCAGGCTTTATCCCGTCGGGTGGATGCCAGCGACGTGGTCCAGGACGTGCTGCTCAAGGCCAACCAGCGGCTGGGTGAATATCTCCGCAATCCGGTGCTTCCGTTTCATCTCTGGCTGCGACAGATCGCGCGGGATCATGTCATCGACGCGCACCGCCGGCACCGCCAGTCGGCCAAGCGGTCGTTGGATCGTGAGCAGTCATTCCGCCCGGGGGCTGGCGGATCGGCATTTCGATGATTGCTCATCGCTCGATCTGGCCGCCCAGGTGCGCGATCGGCGCTGACGCCGGCGGCCGAGGCATTGCGTCGCGAGCTTCAGTCTCGGTTTGACGCGGCGCTCTGCGCCTGGAGGAGGACGACCGTGAGATCGTCCTGCTCCGCCACTTCGAGCAGCTTTCCAACAGCGAGGCCGCCCAGGTGCTGGGCCTCTCGGAGGCCGCCGCCGGGATGCGCCACCTCCGCGCCTGCGGCGGCTCCGAGCCGTGCTGGGGGAAACCCCTTCCCTGTGCCGTTGAGGGAGAACCTCAGTCCTATGACATCTTCCGAGGGAACCATGACATCCATCGAGGCCACGGATCGAGATCGAGCCGCATCCGAGGAGTCGATCCTGGCCTCGCTTCTCGACGAGCTGACCGAGGCGCTCCGGCAAGGGCGGCAGCCGGACGTCGAGCAGGTCGCCAATCGCCACCCCGCACTTGCGGATGATCTCCGCATGCTGTGGGCGACCGTCTGGATCGCCGAGGAGATGGCCAAAGCCGGGCCGGGGATCTGGAGCCAGTCGCCGAGCTTGGCGCCGCACTGGAGACCTTTGACTGGCCGCCGCGACTGAGCCGTCCGCCGCTCCGGGAGCATCGGCCGTCGAATTCGGCAGAGCCATCTCGAGGCCGCTCTTTCGGCGAGTACGAGCTATTCGAGGAGTTGGGACGGGGCGGCATGGGGGTCGTCTCTCGGGCGCGGGAGGTCGCGCGGCAGTCGGATCGTGGCACTCAAGCGGCTCTTGCGGGGGCCGGCATCGACGGCACAGGACATCGAGCGGTTTCGGGTCGAGGCGATGGCGGCGTCGCGGCTGGCGCATCCGCACATCGTGCCGGTCTTCCAGGTCGGCGAATCGGACGGGCAGCCGTATTTCACCATGCAATTCATCGAGGGGACCACCCTGGCGCGGAAGCTGGCCGATGGCCCTTTGCCGGCGATGGACGCGGCCCGGCTGCTGGTACCGGTCTGCAAAGCGGTCCACTACGCCCACGACCACGGCGTGCTGCACCGCGACCTCAAGCCCTCGAACATCCTGATCGACCGTGAAGGAAACCCTTATGTCAGCGACTTCGGCCTGGCCAAGCGGATCGACGTCGATCCGACGCTCACGCCTTCCGGGGCCCTCGTGGGCACGCCGAGCTACATGCCTCCCGAGCAGGCCGGGAGTCTGGGCCCGGGGAGGCGCGCGCCGCTGGGTCCGGCCAGCGACGTTTACAGTCTGGGCGCGATCCTGTACCACATGCTGACCGGCCGCCCACCGTTCCAGGCCGCCACTCCGATCGAGACCATGCTGCTGGCCCTCGAGCACGATCCGATCGCCCCTCGCGTGCTCAACCCGCGGGTCAACCCCGACCTGGAGATGATCGCGCTTCAGTGTCTTCAAAAGCCCCCGCGCTCCGCTATCCGTCGGCCGCGGCCCTGGCCGAGGACCTCGAGTCGTTCCTGCGGGGCGATCCGGTGTCGGCCCGCTCCACGAGTCTCCGCGCGCTGGCCGCCCGGCTTGATGGGCGAGACCCACCACGCGCCGGTCTTGGAGAACTGGGGCTTGGCTCTGGATTTATCACAGCATCGCGCTCCTGGTCTTTTTCGGGACGACCAACTGGATGTACTTGCGTGGGGTCACGGCGCGTTGGCCGTATGTGCTGATCTTCAGCGTTGGGCTGTGTGGCTGGGCGGGCCTCTTCTGGGCCTTGCGGCGGCGGGGCGGACCGATCCGGTTCGTCGAGCGGCAGCTCGCTCATGTCTGGGGCGCCGGGATCGTCTCGATCAACCTGATCTTCCTGGTCGAGTGGCTGCTCGGGTTGCCGGTGCTGACGCTGGCCCCCATGATCGCCGTGACCAACGGCATGCTCTTCATGATCAAGGCGGGCATCCTGTCGGGGGGCTATTACCTCCAAGCCGCACTGACGTTCCTGGCGATTTTCCCCATGGCCTGGTTTCCCAGGTTCGCTCCCCTCATCTTCGGAGTCGTCGCCGCGTCCTGCTTCTTCCTGACGGGCTGGAAGTACCGTCTTCGACGCCTGCGGTCGAGCTGAAACGAACGAAGATCTCGACGCGAGCTCTTTGCCAACGGCAACGAGCGTGTACAATGCCGCTTGACCGGTCGGTCGCTCCCCGAACGATTCGAGCAAGCCAGCGAGTTTCCCTCATGAGCTTCGATTCCAAGAAACAGCGGAAAATCATGGGTCATTTCGCCACGGGCGTCACGGTGGTGACGACCGGCGGCGAGGCGGGCCAGCATGGTTTGACAGCCAACGCGGTCGCATCGCTTTCGCTCGACCCGCCGCTTGGTGCTGGTCGCCGTCGACAAACGTGCCGCCACGCTCGACTACCTCAATAAGAACCGTTGTTTCGCGATCAACATCCTCCGTCTCGACCAGGAAGAGATCTCGCGGCGGTTCGCCACGCCGGGACCGAAGGACTTCTCCGACTTGAACACCACCACGGCGGTCACCGACTCCCCGATCCTGGCCGATTGCGTTGCGTTCGTCGATTGCCGGGTCGTCGAGGTCCTGCCGGGAGGGGATCACGACGTCTTCGTCGGCGAGATCTTGGCCGGCGAATACCAAGGGGGCGAGCCGCTCTTGTACTACGCCGGCAGCTATCGCCGGCTACTCGATTTGTGAACTTCGGTTCGCGAATCGGCCAACTCACCTTGACCGGTTTCCGATCTTTGCTAAAAGGTCGTTGGTTTCCCAGCACATCCAGCCAACTCGCGATCCCGTCTCCGGGAAACGAGACAAGTCGAAACGAACGGTGGCACACACTTGGTGATCACATCGCCATCGGAGTGCGCGCGTCGTTGATCGATCGACCGATCATTTCCGCCCGGCCCGTGGGTCGCGACGCCGTTTGAGAGAACAGGTCCGGCGATCCACCGCGCCTCAAGGATGAGGAAAGGTGCATGACCAAGCCAAGGAAGAAACCGAAGCAATCTCTGTTCAGGCGACTGATCTATCTCCTCATGATCTTGAGCGGAGGAGGGGCCGGCATCGGCGGTTGGACGTTCAAGGACCATCCCCAGGTCCAGGCCCTCTGGACCCTGGTGACGGGAAACACGCCCGATGGAGACGCGCCCAAGCTCGATGGCTCGCTGGTGACTACCGTCATCGACACGCTCAAGCCTCGTGATGAATTCAGTCAAGCCCGGGATCTATCAGGTCACCATCCCCAAAATTCAGCTCGATCCGACCCTGTTCAAAGCGGGGCACACGGTCGACATCCAGGCCAAGGTCACCAAGCTCGACCCTCAGGGCCGGGATTCGACCCTCTGGGAATCCAAGGCCTATGGCGAGCGGTTGGCCGTCGCGGGCAAGGACGACTTGACCGCGGGCTGGCCCCACCGGCCATTTCAGGTTGAGTGGAACACGGGCGACCAGATCGTCGTCGAGGTCTTCGACCGCAAGACCGGCCTCTTCATGGAGCCCAAGAAGTTCATCCTGGCTCCTCCCGATGTCGCGCCTCGCGAGTTTCCCTTGAAGACGGGCACATTTCCGCTCGAGCCGGCCCAAAAACCGAATCCACCGGTCGATCCGCGGAACACCACGATCGCCTTTCAAAGCCAGCGTGTCGGCGATCTCCGACAAGACCGCGAGTGACCGGCGAACCCCGACAAAGCCGATCGCATCGGCAACGCCGGCGCACCAAGCCGGGGCGACGCCGCCGATAGTCCCATCATCATCAAGTGAGCCCACTCGGGCCAAAGGAGCAAACGGCGTGGCTGTCCGTCTGTCCCTATCCCTCGACCGTTTCGAAGGCAAAGGCAAGCAAATCGCCGTCCTTTTGACCGACGACGGCGACACCCTCAATGTCCCCAAGTCGCTCCTGCCTCCCAACTCCAAACCGGGAGACGTGCTCACCCTCACCCTCGAGCACGACGCCCAGGCAACTCGGGATCTCGCCGACCAAACCCGCCAGGTCCAAGACAAATTATCGCAGAGCGATCCGGGTGGAGATATTAAATTGTGATTAATCAAAAAAGTCTCCGCGTCGTCGCGCTTTTTCTGGTCGGCCTCGCCTTCGTGTCGGCGACGCCGGCCAGTCGAGGGCAGGCATCGGCCTGGCGGTCGGGCACCACAGCCGGTCACGATCGAGGTCCTCGACATTGGCCAGGGCGACTCGATCCTGATCCGATCGCCGGAGGGCAAGACGGCCTTGATCGACGCCGGCCCGACCAAGGATGCCGCCTTGAGCGTCCTCAAGCGCAAAGGGGATCACCTCGCTCGACCTGGTGGCGATCAGCCATCACCATAGCGACCACTACGGCGGGATGGACCAGGTCATTCGCGCGTACAAGCCCCGCTACTTCCTGGCGAGCAGCTCGGGACATTCGACCAAGCTCTACCTCAACCTGCTCAAGACGGTCGAGGCCCAGGGCATGACGGCTGATCCAGCCGACGTCGAGGCCCCGCAAGATCGAGCTGGGCTCCGTCGAGCTGACGATCTTCCCTCAGCCGCCGGAAGACAAGAAAGAGGAAAACAATAACTCGATCGGCCTGCGGTTGAAGTATGGTGCGTTTTCCGTCCTTCTGACCGGAGACAGCGAAGAGCACGGAGCGCCAATGGTGGCTTCAGCACAACCCCGACCTGATGCGCGATTGCACGATCCTCAAGCTGGCCCACCACGGCAGCCGCAACGGGACCGACGCACGCTGGCTCCAGATCGTTCGGCCCGAGCTGGCCGTGGCCAGCATGGGCAAAGACAACGAGTTCGGCCACCCTCACTCCGAAACGGTCAGCCTGCTGCGGCGCAGCCGGATCCCCTTCTTGCGCACCGACCAGCTCGGAACGATCACGATCCAGAGCGACGGCCGCGACTGGAAGCTGGTTCGGCCCGATCTGGCCAGTCGGGGAAAGCCGACTCAGGACGATGTCGATCGGGTCGCGGCCACCACCACGACGACGAGAGCCCCAGCCGGACGCTCCGTTCCCGTTCGTCGCGAACGAGATGACGGTCCTATCAGCGCGTCGTCATGCCCATCGGGAGACGGAGCTCCCTCCTACAGGCTACACTTGTAGGAGCCGGCTCCGTCCGGCGATCCTCGCCTAGCGCGATTGAATCCGCGAATCCTTCTGGATCGTCAAGGTCCGCGGCGCTGCGCCTGGCGGGCTGAACGTGATCGCCGCTTCATAACCGCTCGGGCACGAGCTTGAGGCTGGTCGTGTGCTCGGGCAAGCCCGGCATGTCGGCAAGCTTCAAGTCGTCAATATTCGCCGCCCAGTGCTTGTTCTTCTCGAAATAGGTTTTTTGAGCGTGATAGATCTGCATGAGTCGATCTCGAGATCGGGCCGGCCGGGTCGGGCCGGTAGACTGCCTGGCCCGCGGGAGCGGTCGAGAACTGGACGTACCCCCAGCGTTCGGGCCGGTGCATGTCGATGGCCCCCTGGGGCGACCAGACCCAGTTGTCCTCGGGGGTGTTGGGCACCTTGAGGTACTTGCCGCGCGACGATCCGGTGCTGCCATTCGACCCGGGAGAAATTGACCCGCCACTGGTCGCCGTCCTTGGGTGGCGAGGGGCGATGAGCAAACTCGGCCAGCACCTTCCAGGGGATCGCGAACTCGACCGACCAGGATTGATCGGTGTCCTTGAGGTCATTGAGCGTGCCCTGAGACATGGACGGCCGTCTTCAAGCCAGGGATCTCCCACTCGTTGATCGCCGGGCCGCCGTCGCGGTACGCCTTCTTGAGGAACAGGTCCCATTCGGTATTGAGTGCATTGATTTCGATCTCGTAATATTCTTGGTTGTCGCCGTCGGGGTCGATGAAGATCTCGAAGTCGTTGTCCTGGAAGATGACGGAGTCGTGCTTGGTGAGCGTGCCCCAGACGTGAGGTTCTTCCAGAAGGGCCCCGACATAGAAATAGGTATCGTCCCACAGCATCTTGGCCCGGGTCTGAAACCGAGGGCGAGGTCGGACATCCCCTTGGATGTCAACGAAGGCGTCGGTCCAGGGGGCCGCTTTCCAGCCCTCGTCGTCGAGCCGGCCGTCGATCTGGATCGGCGCGGTCGCTCGGTAGCAGACATAACCCTTGGGCGCGGGGAAAGACGGGGCTTTCAACGCGGGGGTGGGGCCTTGGGCGGACTCACCCGCGTTGCCGAGGAAACCGGTCGCCGCCAGGAGCGCCGCCGTCACCCCGAAAATGAGCGTTTTCCACTGGCTCGCTCGCATCAATCGCGATCTTGTCGCCACAATCTTCGTCATGGAGAATTGGCCGGTCCGGCCACCTTTCGAATGTGCGCTGTCGTAGAGGGATCGTGAATACATCGATCGATCAACGTGGTGGTTTCGCCCTGGGTTTGAGGATCTCCGCGAGGATATCCGGTTTCGCCCCGTCCCGGACCAGCTCGAGGTATCGGGGGCCGTCGGCGTAATTGAGAACGACCGTGCGGAACCGCTCTCCCTCGATCAGCAGCAATTCGATCTTGCGGACCGCGACACTGTCGGCCAGCGCGTCGAGCAGTCGCTGGCGGCTGAATGTCTTGTTGTTGACGCCGATCACCTTCATGCCGGGTGCCAGACCGGCTCGGTCGCCGATCATGCCGGGGATGACACTGACGATACTCCCGTCGCCGCTGAAGATGAGGCCGAGCGAATCCCGGGCCGTAATCGAGCCGCGTTCGTGGTGTGTCAAGTAAGCCGAGGGCTGGGTCGCATACTGGAGTGCGATAACCGCACCGGCCGACCACATCGAGCGGCAGCGCCTCCTGGGGCTGTGTCACCCGTTGCGTCAGAAATTGTTCCCAATCGAAGTCGGCCAGCTCCCGCAAGTCTTTCACGATTTCCGGCAGCTCGTAAGGGACGACCTTGGCGGTGGACGGATTCTTGCCCAGAAACTTCCGGCAGAAGTCGTCGAGACTGTGCTTGCCTTGCGAACGTTCGCGGATGATGGCGTCGGCTTCCAGCCAGATCAAAAGCTCCCTCGAAGTAATAATCCTGCTCGCGTCTCAGGTCGCTCCAGTTGGGGTTGCCCCTCCGCAGCAAGTGAGACGCCACGGCGGTGTCTTCCAGCGACCGCCAGCGCCTGCCTTCGCGATGAGAGAGCGTGCTGATGGTCAGGGCGAGCATTTCCCGATATTCCTTGAGGTCCACCAGCCCGCTCCGGACCATGCAGCACCTCTCCGAGGTACTCGGCCAGGCCCTCATAGACCCAGAGCAGCTTGGTCTTCTCCGGCGTGTGGAAGTCGGGCGTGCACATGCCGGCGGGCCGGCGGAACTTGCCGCACCAGGAGTGGACATATTCGTGAGGCAGCAAGTTGGCGACCCAGCCCTTGCGCCGGGCATCATCTTTCAAGTCGTGTTCATGGACGCCGTTCAGGCTGGAGGTGAGGTGTTCCAGCCCCAGGTAGCCGAGGTCATCGCTGCACGTGACCAGAAAATGGTACTCGGGGTAATGGCAGGCACCGAAGAGCTCGCCGGCCTCCCTCACGACGCGGCTGTAAAGCTCCACGATATTTGGGCCGAGCTCCAAGGCGCCGGGCGATTCCGAGACGAGATCCAGGAACGCCGGAGGGTAAGCTCCCGAATCCAGCGGAATCGACTTCAGGTGTTCGCCGCCGATCAGGGGGCTATCGACGAGTTCGCCGAGCGAGACGGTCTTGAAACATGGCGTGGCCGATTGCTTCGGCGGGGACGTCTCGGTTCTGAGCGCGGTCGCGAACCGCCAGTGCCGTGGCAGCCGCAGGCTGAGGTGCACGAGAATGTCGTCGCGCGAAGGGCCTTCGGGATACATAAGGCAAGTGCCCCAGTTGATGATCCCAACCGAGGCGTTGCCGTAGCTCAAATAGCCGGCGGCGGCGACGGCCGGTTCATTGCAGATGACGTCGAGTCGCACGATCGATCGAATGGACGCCGTCCGGCACGTCGCACTCGACGCGGTAGAGCTCGATTTCATCGCGCTGCCATGGCACGGGTTTGCCGTCGGGCGTTTCCAGGCGCAGACCTCCCACATTCTGGACCGGGCCGCAGGGCCCGTGCGTGCCGGGGACCCATTTGGGAAACCAGAGCCGGAGCTTGCCCGGCTGGCAGGGCATGTGAATCCGAGCGTGCAACAGCCGTCGCGGCAGGTCGCGCGCGTCAACCTCGACCTGAAGGGTCGGGCCGCGTCGGCGATGGCAGCGTGGGTCCAGCCCAGACTACGCACCAAGCCCAGACAACGACCCAGCAATCCGATCCGTTTACCACTCGAAGTTTGCGGAAGGACATTTTCGGATTCACCTCAACGACGATTCTCAAAAGGATGAAGGATAAAGGATGAAGGGTGAAAGGGGAAGGATCAAGGATCCTGGTCCTTGTCCCGGTATCGGGCGAATGTCCCGCACGGCTCCGTCGACGATCGCGCCAGCGCCATTGTAAGCGGCGGACTGCCGGTCTGGCGTCAGGTTGGGTTGATGATGCAAGGTTCAACAGCCCATTCGACCCACTTGTAGGGCCGATCCGCCCGTTCCGCCGATATTGAGCGAAGCCGTGAGATCGGCCGATAATCATCGTAAAGACTTGTTGCAAGCGAAGGGGGAATGATTCGATGGCGACCGCCGAAGCCTTGATGACCGCCGAGGAGTTTGGCCAGCGGCCCGATCCTGGTTATCCCGAGGAACTCGTGCAAGGAAGGATTGTTGGTATGCCGCCGCCTGATCGGAGACATGGCTACGTTTGCCTCAAGGCCGGTCGAATGTTCGGCAACTTCGTCGATGAGCACGACCTCGGCCGCGTGATGAGCAACGATTCCGGCGTGATCACCGAGCGCGATCCCGATACCGTGCGAGGGGCCGACGTTGCCTATTACAGCTACGCCCGACTTCCCAAGGGCCCGCTGCCATCCGGCTATGGACCTGAAGTGCCCGAGCTCGTCGTCGAGGTTCGCTCGGCGAATGATGTTTGGAGTGAGATCCTTGAGAAAGTCGCGGAATATCTGCTCGCCGGCGTGCTGATGGTCGTTGTTCTTGATCCCAGGGCACAAACGGCCCATGTCTTCGGCCCGAACGAACCGCCGTCCACACTGGGCCCCGACGACGAGTTGATACTTCCCGGCATCCTGGAGAGCTTCCGCGTTCGCGTGGGGCGGTTCTTCGAATAGGGCCTAACATGCGGGTTCTACTCACAGGCGTCACTTGTGTGGGCAAGACCACGATCGGACCGAAGCTCGCCGAATTGCTCGGAATCCCCTTCTTCGATCTCGACCTCGAGGTCGAAGCCTTTTTTCACGACACCATCCCTCGTATCCAGGCTCGCTATGCCAGGATGACTGGCTATCGCGCGAAGGTGTGCCGTGTTTTGAAAACCATACTCTCGCGGACCGATGCGAAAGACTGCGTGATTGCCCTTCCTCCACGTGGTCTGATGGCACCCTATTGGAACGTCGTCAAAGAATCTCGGTCGACCATCGTCGTGGTACAAGACGATCCTATCAACATTCTCAATAGAATTATCTTCCTTGATGATGACAACCGTCTGATCGACAAACAACTCTCTCCGAGGGAACGCGATCTGTACCTTGAGGAGATCAAGAAAGACATGAAGTACTTTGCAAGGTCGTACGCCAAAGCGCACTTGAGGGTCCATATTAATGGACTGGGCCCTGTCGAGGCCGCGAAACAGATCAAATTGGCGCTCGACTCGCTTCAAGGATAAAGACTTTCTGAACCACGGAAAGCACGGAAAAAAACGCAATCCTCGGTGCCCTCACGGTGCTGGAGAGCCGCGCGGCGGGATGAGTTGCGCCGGGTCTTGGCGATAGAAGGACTTCAGCTCCTCATAGAGCTCAGGGTGTCGTTTCCGGAGTATCGCCGGCTTCTCGAAGAAGCACTCTGTCGCCACGGCGAAGAACTCGGCGGGGTCGGATGCTCCGTACTGATCCAGCACGCTGGAGCGCCCCAGGCGGCTATCTCGTTGGAGCCGCTCGTACTCGTCGTTGAGTACCCGAGCCCAGGCGACGTACTGGCCAGGCTGCTCCAAAAGTGGCGCGCCGTTGAGTGCACCGTCTTCTCCGTCCAACTGGTGGGCGAATTCGTGCAAGACGAGGTTTTGTCCGTCGTCGAAGTCGGAGGCACCCGCTTTCACGTCATCCCAGGAAAGCACGACAACTCCGCTTGAGGAGGATTCGCCGAGGGGATGCACTTCGCCCTCCAGGACGAGATGACCGCCGATATGAGTACCGATCGACCTGACGGCCTTGGCAACATACGCACTGGGATAAACCAGGATGGTGATCAGCCGGGGATAAATGTCGGTCTCTCGGTGGAGCAAGAGCAAGCAGGCCTGGGCCGCGATGGTCAGCTTGATCTCGTCGGTCAGCTCGAGCCCGCCGCAGCCCTCGAACGACTTCTCCGCCAGGAAGATCTGGACCAGTCCCTGGAGCTCCTGACGGTCGGCGTCCGGCAGCCAGGTGTAGAAGGGAACGTTCTTCTCAATGATTTGCAGCCAGGCCGGCGGGAACGGCGCGGAACGCAGTCGCAGCCGGCGTCGCCGCTTGAAAAAGCCGAACACAGTGTTCTCCTTGAACAAGGTCGCCGCTTAGCATACATTACGGAACCACGGATCGCACGGCTAACACAGATCAGATCAGACAAGACGAAACAGAGAACCTCAATGGCAGGATACTCGGGAACGCCACTGGCGAAGAAGCTGGGAATCAAGCCAGGCACCCTCCTGTGTGTCGTGAATGCCCCAGCCGACTACGCCGTTCTCCTGGCACCTCTGCCGGAGAATGTGGCGATCGTGCGCGAGGTCTCCGAGGGACCTGATATTGTTCACGTATTTGTCAAAAGGCGATCTGAACTCGTAGAATTGATTAACGTTCATAAAGACAAGATTAAGCAGAATGGCGCGATCTGGGTATCGTGGCCCAAGAAGGCGGCGAAGATCGCCACGGATGTCACCGAGGACACCGTGCGAGAGGTTGCGCTGCCCTTGGGCCTGGTCGACATTAAGGTCTGTGCGGTCGACGATGTTTGGTCGGGTTTGAAGCTGGTGATCCGCAAAGAAAACCGGACCTGATGTCTACGGATGGAAATATCAAAATCTTGCATTCGTCGGGGACTGGGGACTGTTCACGCCAAATCCATTTGGCCCGTCCGAAAGTCGATCGTGAGCAAGTGGTCTCGCAAGAAGTCGAGACCGAGCAGGCCAGACACCGACGCGCTCGCGGGCAGGGAATAGGCCAGAACGGGGAATCCTGACCGCATCGCTAATCGATCCGGCCCCGAACGCGATCGGCCCATGATCACTGCCACCAACATCCATTACGAGCTGGGCGAGCGCGTTCAGGGCATTGCCGCTGGCGGCATCGGCGCCATGCTGCTGTTGGCTCAGAGGACGGGCTTGATCCGCGACATTGATCACAATCTACATTTGCTCAAGGTGCATCTCCCCTATCACGAGTCCGACCATGTCCTGAACATCGCCTTCAACATCCTGGCCGGCGGTCGGCGGCTCGAGCATATCGAACTGCGTCGCAACGACGAAGTCTTTCTCAACGCCTTGGGCGCCCAGCGCATTCCCGACCCCACCACCGAAGGGGACTTCTGCCGCCGTTTCACCGCACTCGACGTTCAGACCTTGATGGACGCCATCAATGAAACCCGCCTCCGCGTCTGGGCCCAACAACCCGACGAGTTCTTTGAGGAAGCGTTCGTCGACGCCGACGGCACTATGGTCCCGACCGATGCCGAGTGCAAGGAAGGCGTCGACATCGACCACAACGGTGACTGGGGTTATCAGGCCGGGCTGATCTCGCTGGCCAACACGGCCGAGCCGCTCTACCTGATCAATCGGAGCGGCAACCGCCCCTCCCATGAGCAGATGGACGTCTACCTCGACAAGGCGATCGCCTTGTGTCGGCGGGCCGGCTTTCGCCGGATCACCCTGCGGGGCGACACCGACTTCAGCCAGACCAAGCATCTGGACCGCTGGGATCAACCGGGCGACATCTGCTTTATCTTCGGCATCGACGCTCGAGAAAATCTCAAGGCGTTGGCCCGAAGCCTTCCGGCCCCGGCATTCAGCGTCCTGGTACGACCACCCAAGTATGCGATCAAGACCGAGCCCCGCCAACGGCCCGAGCGGGTCAAGGAAGAGATCGTTCGCCAGCGGAAGTATGAGACGATCTGCCTGCTTGAGGAGACGGTCGCCGAGTTCGAGTATCGCCCGGTGGCTTGCAAGAAGAGCTACCGCGTGGTCGTGCTCTGCAAGCGCGTGGGTATCGACAAGGGGTCGGTGCGGCTGCGCGAGGAGTTTCGCTACTTCTTTTATATCACCAACGACCGCACGACCCCCGCCGACCAAATCGTCTTCCAAGCCAACGATCGTTGTGACCAAGAGAATCTGATCGCGCAACTCAAGACCGGTGTCCACGCGCTGACGGCGCCGGTAGACGACCTGGTGAGCAACTGGGCGCACATGGTGATGGCGTCGTTGGCTTGGAGCCTGAAGGCGTGGAGCGCGTTGCTGGCTCCAGCCACGGGCCCCGACGCCGACAGCCACCAAGCGGAAAAACGGACGTTGTTGCGGATGGAGTTCGCGACGTACCGCGCGGCGTTCATCGAGATGCCGTGCCAGATCATTCGTGGTGCCAGACGGTTGATCTATCGGCTGTTGTCGTGGAATCCGTGGCAAGGGATGTTCCTACGATTAGTGGAGCGACTGCAGAGCTGCTGGTTGTGCTGAGAGAGTGATCACCTGAAGTCGGGGTCCGGATGCCCCGATCTGTATGGGCCTTCGAGCGTAGAGAGGGGGTCGGCGATGGTGAGGGATGTTCGTGGCGGAGAAACCGGGGTCGAGACCTCCGGGCCGTAGAAGGTACGTGTTTATCTTGAAGACTAGATTATGTCATTTGTACATAGTCCGATTTTTTTATCACGCTTGTTTTGGGATTAGTATGATGTCGCCCCGTACGGGGCTGAGACGCCGTTCGCGGTCTGCGATTTTCCTCGGGGTTCGCACCCCGAGCTATAAGATACCGCCCCTTACGGGGCTCAGCGTGTTATTCGCGGTCTGCGATTTTCCTCGGGGTTCGCACCCCGAGCTATCAGATACCGCCCCATTCGTGGCTAGCACTGTGCCGGGTCTGTGTTTTCCTCGGGGTTCACACCCCGAGCTACAGATACCGCCCCCCTTGGGACTCTCTAAACCGTCGATCACTCGCTCGCGGCCCCGAATTGCTCAACAAAAGCTTGACACGCCCTGCCCTCTTCTGCGCGTATAATATTGAAGAGTTGTTTGACATCCTCGTGAGGAATGGATGATGCGCGGGAAGACCGGGATGGATGACACGATCGGCGTGGGAGTTGCCCTGCTGATTCTCTGCGCCACGACAGCGTTGGCCGCGGAGCCGCAGTCGGAGCCGGCCGGCGAGGATGACTTCGAGTCCAAGGTCCGGCCGGTGCTGGCCGAGCACTGCTACAAGTGTCACTCAGCCCAGTCCAAGTCACTCAAGGGCGGTCTTCGGCTCGACGACATGGCCAAGATGCGAAAAGGAGGCGACACCGGCCCGGCGGTGGTTCCGGGCGATCTGGAGGCGAGCCTGCTCGTCAAGGCGGTGCGGTATGACGACGAGGTTTTGCGAATGCCTCCCAAGGGGAAACTGCCTGAGAGGGAGATCGCCGCACTCGCGCAATGGGTCAAACACGGCGCGATCGGTCCTCTGCCGGCCAAGACCGCGGCTGGGAAGCTGCCTCCTGGCCTGGACTTCGAATCGGCTCGCGGGCACTGGTCGTATCGGCCGATCCGCCAGTCCTCGGTACCGGCAATCCACCAAAAGGATTGGCCGCAGATCGCCGATCGATTCGTTCGTGCTGGCTAAGCTGGAGGCGGGAGGGCTGACTCCCTCGCCGCCGGCCGACCGCCGCACCTTGATCCGCCGCGCATATTACGACCTGGTTGGATTGCCACCGACCGCCCGGGAAATCGAGGAGTTTGAAAACGACCGGTCGCCCGATGCCTTCGCCCGGGTCGTCGATCGGCTTCTCGCTTCTCCGCGGTACGGCGAGCGCTGGGGACGGCACTGGCTCGACGTGGCCCGCTATGCCGACACCAAGGACGGTGTGCTGATGTATGACGACGCTCGGGTCCGGCCGTTCGCCTATACCTATCGAGACTACGTCATCCGCGCGTTCAACGAAGACCTGGGCTTTGACCGGATGATCCACGATCAGCTCGCCGCCGACGTGGTCGCGCCCAAGGACCAGCCCTGGCGGTTGGCGGCGATGGGTTTCTTGACCCTGGGCCGGATGTTCGACAACAACATCCACGACCAGATTGATGACAAGATCGACACGGTCACCCGCGGCCTGCTGGGCATGACGGTCGCGTGCGCTCGTTGCCACGACCACAAGTATGACGCGATCCCGACGGCCGATTATTACTCGCTTTACGGGGTTTTCGCCAGCAGCGAGGCTCCCCTCGAGCTCCCGTTGATCGACCGGCCCGACCGGCATCAAAGCCGAGACGACTTTGAACAGAAAGCCGCCCCCAAACGAGCCGAGCTCCGGCAGTTTATTGACACCCAGTACAAGTTCTTGTCCGAAACGGCGCGGAAGCGCACGGCCGACTATCTGGTCAGGGCCGCGACCACTCCGCCCGACCCGCTCGAGACCGCGATCTTCTTTGTTTCCCTGGCTCCCGAGGACCTGCGGCCCCAGATCGTGGCGCGATGGCGGCGTTATCTGAAGCAGCGGGCCAGTCCGGACGACCCGGTCTTCGGCCCCTGGCACGACCTGATGGCATTGCCGGAGCCGGACTTCGCGGCGGATGCCAGCGCCGTCCTGGCAAAGTGGCGCGCACGGCCAGTGGGAACCAAGGCCGGCCAGTTGAACGCGATGGTCGCGGCCGCCCTGAGCCAGGCTACTCTCCGGACCAAGGTCGATGTTGCCCGGGCCTACGGCGATCTCATCCGGCGGGTCGACGAGGAAGCACGGAGCTCGGTCCTGTCGTCAGCGACGGCGTCCGGACCGGCAGACCCGGCTCGTCAACAGATCCACGCGATCCTGGCCGACCACGAGAGCCCGGCCTATTTTCCCAAGAGCCAGACCTATTATTATCTGTCGCGCGGAGAGAAAGATGGATTTGGCGGCAAGCTGACCGCGCTCGATATCATGGCGGTGAAAGCCGGCAACGCCCGCCCGAGGGCGATGGTGTTGTTCGACGCCGACGAGCTAGTCGAGCCGCGCATTTTCGTGCGAGGAAATCCGTCGCAGCCCGGCGACCGTGTGCCTCGGCAGTTCTTACGCGTCCTGGCCGGCGCGAATCGCCGGCCGTTCACGCGCGGCAGCGGCCGGCTCGACTTGGCGATGGCGATCACGTCGCCCGAGAATCCGCTCACCGCCCGGGTCATTGCCAACCGGGTCTGGATGCACCACTTCGGGGAGCCGTTGGTGTCGACTCCCAGCGACTTCGGCACGCGCAGCACGCCCCCGTCCCACCCCGAGCTGCTCGACCACCTGGCGGCCGAACTTCAGCGAGAGGGCTGGTCGCTCAAGGCGCTCCATCGCTCGATCATGTTGTCCAGCACATATCAACAGTCGGGATTCGACCGGCCCTCGTGCCGGCAGGTTGACCCCGAGAACCGCTTGCTCTGGCGGTTTCCGCGGCGACGGCTCGACCTGGAATCGATGCGCGACACCCTTTTGTTCGTGTCGGGCCGGCTCGACTCCAAGATGACGGGGCGCCCGGTGGACGTGGCCAACGACCCCAAGAATGCGCGCCGGACGGTCTACGGCCTGGTGGACCGCCAGAGCCTCCCCGCGGTCTTCCGCGCCTTCGATTTCGCCAGCCCCGACCAATCGGCCGAGCGCCGACCCAGGACGACCGTGCCGCAACAAGCGCTCTTCAGCATGAACGCGCCGTTTGTGATCGAGCAGGCCAAGGCCCTGATGCTGCGCTCCGAAGTCGCGGCCGCGACGACGACCGAGGCCCGGATCGCCGCGCTCTATCGCGCGGTCCTGGCCCGAGCCCCGTTTCCGGCCGAGGTCCAGGCGGCCTCGCGGTTTCTCACTCCTGATGATTCACCACTGGCTGGACCAGGCCATTCGCAGTTGTCGCGCTGGCAGCAGCTCGCCCAGGTCCTGCTCATGACCAATGAGCTCTTGTTTGTCGATTAAATAGCGGTTGTTGAATAAAGGATGTGGACATGATCAGCCAAGTTTTCTCCGCCAATGGAATGACACGACGCCAGGCTCTTTGCGAGGTTGGCACGGGGATGGGGATCATGGGTCTGTTCGGGCTGCTGGGTGACGCCGGTTATCTGGGAACGGCTGTTAGGGCCGCCGACGTGGGCCCTGGCCGCGGCGAGGGTTCGCCGGTCGGCAACCCGCTGTCGCCGAAGGCGCCGCACTTTCCCGCCAAGGCCAAGCACGTCATCCACATTTATTTGAACGGTGGTCCGTCGCAGGTCGACACCTTCGACCCCAAGCCGCTCTTGAAGAAGCATGAAGGCAAGATGCTGCCCCAGGGGAATCTGACCACGGAGCGGAAGACGGGGACCGCGCTGCCGTCGCCGTTTCGGTTCAAGAAGTACGGTCAGAGCGGGATCGAGGTCAGCGAGATCTTCGCCCGGACGGCCGAGCACATCGACGACCTCTGCGTGATTCGCTCGATGATGGCCAACACGCCCAACCACGAGCAGTCGATGCGGCTGATGAACTGCGGCGACGAGCGGCTATCGCGGCCGAGCATGGGGGCCTGGACTACCTACGGCCTGGGCACGGAGAACCAGAATCTGCCCGGTTTCATCGCGATGTGTCCCGGTCTGCCGGTCGCCGACGTCTCCAACTGGCGCGCCGCCTTCTTGCCGGGAGTGTACCAGGGGACCTATATCGACACCCGCCGCGCTCGGGTCGAGGACCTGATCGAGAATATCCAGAACGCGACCGTGACCCGGGCCGATCAGCGCCGGCAGCTCGATCTCTTGACCGAGCTGAACCGTCGCCACCTGGCGACCGAGGGCCGAGGACGATGCCCTCGATGCGCGGATCGCCAGCTTCGAGCTGGCCTATCGGATGCAGATGGCCGCCACCGACGCCTTCGACATCGAGCAGGAGCCGCAATATGTACGTGAAGCCTACGGGCCGGGTGTGCAGGCCCGGCAGCTCTTGATCGCCCGGCGGCTGATCGAGCGGGGCGTGCGGTTCGTCCAGCTCTATCACGGCGACGTCCAGCCCTGGGACAGCCACGACCATATCGCGGAGAACCACCGCAAGCTGGCCCAGGACTGCGACCAGGCGATCGCGGCACTTTTGACTGACCTCAAGCAGCGCGGGCTGTTCGAAGAGACGCTGGTCTTGTGCGGCGGCGAGTTCGGCCGGACGCCGGCCGTCGAGATGGTCAACGGCCAAGCCGGGCATGGGTCGCGACCACAACCACTGGGGCTTTTCGGTCTGGCTGGCCGGCGGCGGCGTCAAGGGGGGGATGGTCCACGGCGCCACCGACGAGTTCGGCTACAAGGCCGTGGAGAAGCCGGTCCACGTCCACGACCTGCACGCCACGATCTTGCACTTGCTTGGCTTCGACCACACCCGGCTCACCTACCGCTACGCCGGCCGGGACTTCCGCCTTACCGACGTGCACGGCGAGATTGTGCGGGATATCTTGGCTTGAGACAGGCAGGGGAATGTGGCAAGATTGGGTCATTCGGTGGGGATCGAACGACATTGATCCTGCACAAGGCTTGGCCAAACGGGAGCATCACGATGGCCACCGTCACGATTGAGATACCCGACGACACCTTCGCGAAGTTGCATCGCTCGCCGAAGGAATTGAGCAGCGAGATCCGACTGGCAGCGGCGATGCTTTGGTATACACAGGGTCGCATCTCTCACGAGAAGGCCGCCCATTTCGCGGGCGTGAGCCGGATCGCCTTCATCGACGTGCTGGCGGAGGCTCAGCTCCCGGCGTTTCATGTCGATGTGGACGAGTCTGATGGAGGAGGTTGAAGGTGCTCGGCAGGCGATTCATGAAATCGCCTCTGGGTCCTGCGTCGGGAGAATCTGACAGGCATGTCTGAGAGAGTCTGGGTGTCAGCCACCCAGAGCACGTCGTCGGCAAATGACGGCCTGGCCCGAAGCGCGTTGTAAAGTTTCTGATCGCGCCGTCACCAGCTTGCAAGTCCAGCGAGATAGCCGAGCGCCAGGTAAATGCTGTCGTAAACCGTTCGTCCCGTGGCCAAAGCGATGTCGAGGGCCGTGTTCGAGCAGAGGCGTAACCGAGTGCACCTGTAACGGTATCACCATCAGGTTACGAAGTATCTCACGGCCGTCCTCCGCTGCGAAGCTCTTGCGCCTGATAGACCTTCTTCCAGATGGTTTGTGCGACCTCGGAGTAAAGCAGGACGGGGATGTGGGGCCACGAACCTCGCCATCGAGCAGGCGCTACGGCCATCGGGGAGTGATCGGTCCGGGACGAACCACTTCACGGCAAGCGCTGGCGTCGACCACCGACACGTCGACGCTCGGGAGCGATCCAGCCCAGGTTCCTCCGTTACTCATCGGTCGCGATCCTCGCGAATCAATTCCGCACTATCACTGTGGGGACGGCCCTCGAGCCTGCGGCGGATTCGATCAGCCAGGTCCCGCGCAGTCGCCATGTCGACCTGCCGCGACACATTTTCCAAGAATCTCCCGCAACTCGGCCTCCAGCGAGCGATGATGGCCTTGGGCTCGCTGCTTCAGCCGCTCGATGACCGCGTCGTCCAGCTCACGTATCAAGACCTGCGCCCATAAATACCTCCGAAGGATGTCGGGAACGGATTGCTAACAAAAGGCTATCATGCAGGAGAATGGTTGTCGAGAGGAAAAAAGTTGGCTGGCACCTGCCAGTCCGTACGCGAGCGAGTCCGGACGGGTCTGCGGTCAACGACGACAAATCTCAAAAACAAATCGTGCGGACATTCGCCCGAGGTGGCACTACTCTGAGGAGACCAACATCCGAGGGGAATGACAGGCATGGCGAACAGCTCGTCGGACAGCGTGCAAAAGCAGGTTCAACGGTTATTCAACCTGGGCACGGTCGGGTCGTTGAGCGATGCGCAGCTCCTGGACTGGTTCGTCTCGGAGCGGGACGAGGCCCGGGAGGCGGCCTTCGAGGAGCTGATGATCCGTCATGGTCCGATGGTTTTCCGGGTCTGCCGGAGCGTGCTTCAGGACACGCACGACGCCGAGGACGCGTTCCAGGCCGCCTTTCTTGTCCTGGCTCATCGGGCCCGGTCGATTCGCCGGCGCGGGTCGGTGGCGAGCTGGCTGTTCGGCGTGGCGCATCGGGTTGCATCGCGTGCCAGGCGACGGGCCGCACGCCGTCGGGCTCGCGACCAGCGCATCGCGTAGCGGACCTCTGAAGGGTTCCTGCCTACCGATGAATGTCACGATTGGTCGGTGCTTCACGAGGAAATCGACCGCCTACCTGAACGCCTCCGCGCACCGCTGGTGCTCTGTTACCTGGAAGGTCTGACCTACGAGGCGGCGGCACATCAACTTGGACTGTCGGATGGGATGCTCCGGGGCCGGCTGTCGCGGGCTCGGGAACGACTGCGGGCTCGGCTGTTGCGGCGTGGTGTGACGGTCCCGGCTGGTCTGCTCGCCGCCGGCGCGGCCAGCCAGGCCCAGGCGGCCATTCCCCTGAACCTGATCCAGTGTACCATTCGCATCGCGCTGGGGTTCATGGCGGGCAACACGGCCGCTGTGCTGGCGCGGGGAGTTTTGAATTCCATGCTGATGAATCAACTCAAAGTCGTGGCTGTCTTGTTACTCCTCGGCATCGGCAGCAGCTACTGGGCCTGGCGCGCGTTCTGGTGCGGCAAGCGACGACACGGGGCGATCCCCTTCAAGACAAGCGGCTTCGGCCACCTATCGGCTGACCGGTTCGGTGCCGGTTGAAGGGACGAACGAGCCAGTCGCGATGGCGAAGCTCCAGATTCATCTGGGTGATTTTTTCGATGACGCCGCGCCCAAGCCGAAGCTTGTCGAGACCGGTCCCGACGGCCTGTTCGCGGTCGACGTTCCGGCCGGTCCCGTTCAAATCTGGTCCATGGTGCCGCCGGCAGGCTACTACTGGGTTTCCAGCAATTCTGAGCGAGTCGAATCACTTTTCTTGGGTCCAGATGAGCCGGAGATTGACGTTGAGTATCGCGTTCGACGAGGCACGAAATGGGACTTCCAGTTCACACGAGGCGTGGATCGAAGACCGGCTCCCGGGTTTGTGCAAGTACGGTCCAACTCCAAGGAGCTCTGCGAGGCTGAAGCCGATGATCGAGGCCAAATGCATTTAACTCTCCCCACCGAGGGTCGCACGATCCAAATGTCCATCGGAGAATCAGCTCCGTTGTCATCTCAGCTCGACTCAGGCTGGCTTTCTCTGGGATTGGAGTGGGACTCGGATTTTCGGCCCGATGCAATCCAAGAGGTCTCGCCATTGGAGGGAAAAGGTCGGCGCTTTCGGTTGATCGACGTCAATGAGAAGTCGGCCACCCTCAATGCCGACGTTCCAATCGAGCCGGTCAACGACAACGGCAAGCTGGTCATCCATGTGGCGATGCCACACCGCGATGCCAAAGACTTCGGCGCGTGTGACGGGTCAGGTGCTTGATCGCGATGGTCGGCCGATCGCGGGAGCGTTCGCTGGTTTGGCGACGATGGGGGGATACCGTGTTTCGGACGAGCTGCGACACCAATCGACGACCAACGCCCAGGGATGGTATCGGCTGCGAGACATCCCTCGCCGGAGGATCGATGGCGCGCCATTGGAGCCGCGAATCGTGGTGGCGAAAGAGGGCTACGCGGGTTTTGTCTCGGAGCCGCTTCTCCTGAAGGAAGGCACGACGGAAAAGTTCCAACTCGTCGATCCCATTCGCTTGGAGCACGGTGTCTCGCTGAGTGGCGTCGTCGTCGATCATCGCGGGCAACCGGTGGTCGGGGCTTGGGTCCGGTCCAGCAAGCCTTTCCGCTACAGCGGATTATCTCAAGGCATCCCGGCAGCCCGGACGGACGAGAAAGGGCGATTCATCCTTCGTAATCTTCAACGAGGGGCGACCGAACTCAGCGCAACTGACGGAAGAGTGTGGGCAAGGATCTACTATCTCAGGGTCGGATCCGCTCAGCCAATCTGCCTTCAGCTCTCGGAGCGTCGGCCTGCCGGCCTCGACGACCGCCTCGAAAACGTGCGTGCGTTCGGGCACGCCAAGCCGGTCAGGTTGAGTCAAGCCGCGCCGGAGTGGCAAGTGAGCAGGTGGTCTGACGACCGAGCGCGAAAGCTCGCCGACGATCTGGGAAAAGTCGTCGTCCTGTATTTCTGGGGGACCGACTTTTGGCAGAGTGTCGACGCACTCCCAGCTCTGGGCAAGCTTGCCGCCGCGTTCGAGTCGCGCGGCGCCGTGTTTCGAGTGATTCACCGCCCGGACAGAGATGAAAGACGCATTGAGGAACAGGCCCGAAACGTGCTCGCGAAAAATCGAATTCCTTTTGCATTCGCACTGGATCAAGTACGAATCGCCCAGAACTCACGTGGCGTGACGGCCCATCAATACGGCGTCAATAACTATCCCGTGCTCATCCTGATCGACCGCCGTGGAAAGATCGCCTTCCGCAGCGACGCCACGGCCGGAGACCGTAACTTGGCCGCCTTATTCATGAAGATCCTGACAGAGCCGGAAATGATGACCAAGGAGAAAGCGAACCAGTTGGTCGAACGAGCGATTGCGGAGGAAATCGAACTCGTTCTGAAACAGAACGACTGAAGGATTCAGGTCCGAGCCCTCCTAGAATCAAGCAGGGTTAGCGTTCTTTAGCCGTTATTTTTTGTATCTTCATTTATTCATCAACCGCTCCAGCAGCCAGAGCGGCACCGAGCCGAACGAGAGCAGACGGTCGTGGAAGGCGCGGAGGTCGAAGGCCTTTCCCGCTCTCGTTTCAGCCTGGGCACGCAGCTCGCGGATCTTGAGCTCGCCGATCTTGTAGGCCAGGGCCTGACCGGGCCAGGCGATATAGCGGTCGACCTCATTCTCGATCTCATTGCGCGGCAGGGAGGAATTCTCCTCCATGTAGGCGATCGCCTGGTCGCGGCTCCAGTGTTTGTGGTGCAAGCCGGTGTCGACCACCAGCCGTGCACAGCGGAGCGAGTCGTAGTTGAGCCGGCCGAACTCGGCGTAAGGGTCGGTATACAGCCCGATCTCGCCGGGTAGTCCTTCACTGTACAAGGCCCAGCCTTCATCGAAGGCCGTGAAGTAGAAATAGCGGCGGAATGGCCGCACCGGCTCTCCTTCTGGCGTCAATCGCGCGAAGGAGCCTTGCAGGTGATGGCCGGGGATGGCTTCGTGATAGGCGAGCGCTTGCATCGTGTAGGTCGGGCGAGTCGTGGGATCCGACGTATTGACGAAAAAGATTCCCGGCCGTGAGCCGTCCGACGCGGCCGGGTAGTATTCACCGGTCGGCGACGATCGGGCGCGGACCGGGTCGAACGGGCGAACTTCCAGGGGATCAGCGGGCAAGCGACCGAACAATCGAGGCAGGTTGGCCTTGATCTCGCTCACGATCGCCCGGTGTCTTTCGAGGATTTCCTGCTCGGTTCGATTCTTGAATCGAGGATCTGTCCTCATCTGGGCAAAGAACGCCTTGAGGTCTCCCTGGAACCCGACCTTCTGCCGGATCGCCTCCATCTGGGCTCGGTTCTTGGCCATCTCGGCCAGGCCGATCTGGTGGATCTGGTCCGGGCTCAGGCTAGTCGTCGTGTACCAGCGCACCAGAAACGCATAGTGGGCAAGTCCGTCCGCCGTGTCGCACAGGCCGACGCTGTCGCGACACGCGGGCATGTACGTCTTCTCGACAAAGTCGGCCAGCCGTGCATAAGCGGGGGCGACCTTGGATTCGATGGCTCGCCGCACGCGATCGGTCCGTTCCTTGCGGTCGGCCTGGCTCCATTCGGCCGGGAACCGCCCGACGATCGCCCAGAGTGGGCTTTCCTCGGCACGCGGATTGCTCATAGATCGGAGCTGCTTGACCACCTTGGGGATCACAACCCGCGGTGGCAGCCGATTCTCCGCGATCCCCTGCCGCAACAGAGCGGTGAGCTGATCCGCCAGCGTGGGAAATGACTCGAGCCGTCGCACGAATTGATCAAGATCGCCGCCGGTGGCCGCCGGCTGAAACTCCCCGAGCTGTGCAAACAATAAGTGGAGGTCGTCGAAGTGGAGGTCGGTCGCATAGCGGACGATCGGCGCGAAGGGAACGAAGTGGTCTCCGAATGGAACGGACTCCAGCCGGCCGTCGATGGTTTTCAGGAGGACCTCGCGGTCGATGCGTTCTCCCGTAGTCAGCATTGCGGGATCGATTGCGACGAGCTCAGAACGAGTGGCCCGCAGCCGGTCGAGCCACGCCTGAAAGGCTTCAAGCGAAGGATCATCCAGATCACCGGCGTGCCGCTGGTCGCCCACGAAGATCGTTGCCTCCACAGGATGCGTTCGAAGCTGGTCGTCCCAGTAGCGCGCAATCGCCGCGCGAAGCCGGGTTCCCGGCGGGCTCGTCGGCAGCCGACAGCGGTCGGCAGACACCGAACCCATCATCACCAGACCGATCCACGCGGCAATTCGAGTTACTCGCCGGCATCGGATGTATCATACTTACATCACAAGATTCGATGATAAATTGAATAAATAAGAGAGTCACACTAATACATAAATAATCGTATGATTCGAGTCAATCTCGCTTCCCTGATCGACCGGACGGCTATTCTATCAGTTCGAGGGAATGAAGCGACAACCAAAGGTGTTGCAAGGGGTTGCGGTCCGGGTGACGGTCGATATAATCCAGGGAGCTTCGAGTAATCGTTGTGACGACCAAGATTACTGGACCGCCGCGTCGGACGTGGCGGTTCAACGGACGGAACGAAGCCTGAGAATCGACAGAAGACCACGCGAGTAAGGAGAACACGACCATGCGTTGCATCCTGGGATTGTGTGTTGTCCTGGCGGTTGGCAGTCCGGCCTGGACCACCGAAATGGACCTCGTCTCCCTTGAACAGGCGTCTCAAGTGCCTCGTCGGTAAGCCCGACGGCTCCCGCGAGCAACTTGCCCGCGGTGACCGCGCCGTCTATCTCGAACCTCCAGCAAGTTCCCGCGCAGCTTGCTCCGACCACCGCCTCGCCTGCGCCGGCCATGACGAACTCCGGTAGCTCAGTTGTCGGAGCGCAGCCTGGCGCGACGACCACGTCAAACACGATGTCACCCATGACTTATTATTATCCCACGGGGACTTTCGGTCGAAGGTACCGGATGACCACACCGGTGTACTACAGCTCTCCCATGTACATCACATCGGGCTACAGCACCCCCACGCAAACCTATAACACGGTTCCGCAGCAGGAGGTGTTCTACCAGCCTGTTCAGCAAAGACGCGGTCTGTTGGGCATCTTTCAACCGCGCTGGCGGCAGCAGGCAGTCCCGGTCTACACGACCCCTGGTTATACCACGTCCGGGTACGCAAACATGGGCTATGTGACCCCTGGCTACACAACTCACGGGCCTACACGCGGCCTACACGCCCATCACCTACTATTACAGCACGCCGTCCGGAACCGTTCCGGCGAGCACGGTCGCCGGCATGGTCTCGGCGGGTACGGCGCCGGCCGCTACGACTCCTGCCTATAGCCCGACCATGTACACGGCCCCGAACAGCACGGCTCCAGCCGGTGCCACTTCAGCCCCGGGCACGGCTCCAGTCCCGGGCACGGCTCCAGCCGCCACGACTCCGACCGACACGATCCCATCGGTCGTCAATCCGCCTGCTCCTCCGGCCGTCAGGTTACCGGGCACCACACCCAAGTAATAAATGCCGGTCGAGCGGACAGGTTTTTGAATGGAATCATGCGAGTCCACAATGCATCTCTCCAGGATTGGCCACCGAACCAACCCTGGAGAGAACCTGGTCAGGTTACTGCGCCTCGTCGCCGGCTCCAGCTTGCTATCGGGAGTTCGGTCAGCCACGTGATGCTGGGCTTTGATCCGCATGCGGAGGCCATGTCGGGGACGAAGCGTGACCGACGGCAGGAGCTCGAGTGTCTGGCCGGGCTCGATCGTCAGGCGATACCTGCGGGCGATCGTGGCCAGGATAAGCACGGCCTCCATCATGGCGAAGTGATTGCCGATGCAGATGCGCGGCCCATCGCCGAACGGGAAGTAGCGCAACGGTGGCAGACGCTTGATCAGGTCGTGGTCCCATCGCTCGGGTCGGAAGGCCTCGGGGTCGTCGAACCATCGAGGGTCGCGGTGCACTAACCATTGGATCATGAAGAGCTGGGTTCCCTTGGGTACGTGGTAGCCGCCGATCTCGCAGTCGGCCAGAGCCTCGCGTGCGATGCCCCAGGCTGGCGGATACAGCCGCATCGATTCGCGGACCACCCACTCGGTGTATTGCAGGCTCGGGACATCGGCCGCGGTGGGAGACCGATCACCGAGCACCTGCCGTAGCTCGCGTGGCGAGGCGATCCTCGGCCTCGGGCGATTGGGCGAGCAGATAGAATGTATAGAAGAGGACCAGGGCCGTGGTTTCGTGGCCGGCCAGCATCAAGCGTGACGCATTCGTCGCGAAGCTGGCGGTCGGTCATCTGTGCCCCCTGCTCGTCTTGCGCGGCCAGCAGTCGCGAGAGCAGGTCGCCCGGATCCTGGCCGCTCTCGCGACGCTGCCGGATAATGCCGTAGATGATGTCGTCGATCCGCTTGATCGCGCGGTGGTATCGCCTCGTCGATGGAAGCGGAAGCCGTTCCCGGATTCCAAACCACCGCATCGGGCTCATGAAATAATTCATGACGACTTCGAGCGATTCGCCCACGAGCGCTCGCATCACCGCCCAGCTCGGCGTCAAACAACGTCTTGGCGACGATCGACAGCGTCAGGTGCATCATGTCTTCGTGTGGGTCCTGGACATGGCCATCATGCCAGGATTCGAGCATGCGCTCGGTGTGCTCGACCATCACGGCCGCGTAGCGTTCGATTTCCTTGCGCTGAAACGCGGGCTGCGCCAGCTTTCGCTGCCGCCGCCAGAACGCTCCTTCGCTGGTCAAGAGTCCCTCGCCGACCAACGGAATCAGCCACCGCGTCAGCATATCCTTCATGAAATTGTCGGCGTGCGATCGCAAGACATAATCGATATGCTCGGGGTTGACGAGCACATAGGTCGTCGTGTTTCCCAACCGCAGCCGCACGATGTCGCCGTGCTCGCGGACCGCTCGAGCTCAAAAAGCCGAGCTGATCGCGCATGTAGGCGAACGGTGTTCCCCAGCAGGAAGCTCCCTCTCGGTCCGGGAGGGACTTTCCCGCGTCTCGCTTGAGTGCTATCCGGCATCGTTCGTCCGTTCCTCGGTCTTCAATCGGGCAGTGGGATATAGAGCTCCGGCGTGCGGCTTTCGATGATCGGCAAAAGCCCTCCCTTGAGGTACTGTTCGAAGTGAGGCGCGGCGCGATGGGCGTCGAGGGCGGCCTGATCGTCGTACTGTTCGTAGAGGAAGAAGCGAAGCGGATCGGTCGTTGAGCGGTGGGCCAGGTACATCCGGCAGCCCGGCTCGGTGCGGGTCTGTTCGGTGAGTTTGCCAAAGAGCGCGATGGCCTCGTCTTCGTGGCCCGGCTTGATGACGAAAGTGACGGCGAGGCAGATCATGTGGAAACTCCAGACTCGATTCCCGGAGTTCGTCGCGGTTACGATTCTGATACTGGGAACGTTCTGCTCCACATTTGCTGAATCCATCCTCGCCGACACGACGCGGGGATGCCAGTCGCCGGCGTGGGAACTTAGGGTTGGAAACCGACAACACCCTTGAGCTGAGAGTGACAGCATGACCCTGTCCACCGACGGATCGCTCGGGCACACCATTGCGACGACCGCCGAGATCCGGGCGGCCTTCCCCGCTCTCGATCGCATGCATCACGGTGATCGTGCCGCCTACTTCGACGGGCCGGGCGGGACCCAGGTCCCTCGGGTCGTGGTCGAGGCGATGACCGATTATCTCGTTCACCACAATGCGAACACTCATTGGGCTTTCCCAACCAGTGAGGAGACGGACGCGGCGATACTGGCGGCGCGGCAGGCCCTGGCCGACTTTCTCAACGCCTCGCCCGCCGAGATCGCCTTCGGCGCCAATATGACCACGCTGACGTTCCATCTGGCAAGAGCCTTGGGGCGTCGGCTCGGCCCCGACGATGCGATCGTCGTCACCGAGCTGGACCATCACGCCAACATCGATCCTTGGCGGGCCTTGCAGCGCGAGCGGGGTGTCGCCATCCTTCAGGTGCGGATGATCCCGGAAACGGGCGAGCTCGACTGGAATGACCTGGACCGCTGCCTGACCGACCACCGGACCCGGCTGCTGGCGATCGGGGCCGCGTCCAACGCGCTGGGAACGATCAACGACGTGGCCAGAGCTGTCGCCATGGCCCGCGAGGCGGAGGCGCTCTCGTTTGTGGATGCCGTGCACTTCGCGCCGCACCAGCTCGTCGACGTCAAGGAATGGGGCTGCGACTTCCTGGCTTGCTCGGCGTACAAGTTTTATGGACCGCACGTTGGCGTGCTCTACGGTAAGCGAGAGCGGCTCGAAGAGCTGGAGGTTCCCAAGCTTCAGCCATCGCCGGACACGGTTCCCGAGCGGCTGGAGACGGGCACGCAGAACCACGAGGGGATCGTCGGGGCTGCCGCCGCGGTGGATTATCTCGCCGGCCTGGCAACAGTCGACGACCGGCGCTTCGGCCCGATCGCGTCGCGAACGGTTGCAGGTGGTCTTTGAGCTGCTCCACGACCGCGGGTCGGCACTTTTCCAACAACTCTGGGACGGACTGAGCGGGATCGAAGGCGTCAAGCGATTCGGCCCCCCGCCGACCGCGCCGCGAACGCCAACGCTCGCCTTGACGGTTGCGGGCCTGCCTGCCGCCGAGGTCAGTCGACGCCTGGCCGAACGAGGGATCTTCGCCTCCCACGGCGACTTCTACGCGATGACGGTCGCAGGCCGGCTCGGAGTCGCGCGCGACGGCCTGGTCCGAATCGGCTGTGCCTGCTACACGACCGACGAGGAGGTCGCCAGGGTCGTCGAGGGTGTGCGGGCGATCGCGAAGGGAGCTGAAGCCTCATCGTCGTGAATTGAATGAGCCAGTCTTACTTCGCGAACTCGGCGTGCGGGTGGGTCGTGTAGAAGTGCTGGCGCCCGGTTGGATCGTGGAACCGGTAGAGCGGGATTGTTCCCGGTTTCGGATCGGCGTAGACATAGCAGGCGATTCCCCGAGGATCGGTAGCCCGCCCGGCGCGGCGTTCTCGCCGTTCGGCGTTGTTGTGTAGAGGTGGTCCCGACCGTTGGACCAGTGGTAAAGCGGGATCGTCCCGGGCACTTGGCGGTCGTAAACGTGGCAAGCGATCCCTTCGTCGACCGAATTGGGCCGGTCGGCGCGCCGGGGCGGATCGTGTAAAAGTGGGAACCCTGACTGCGGATGGAGCCATCGATAGAGTGGTACGGTCCCCGGCCGCGCTTCGGCGAATACATGGCCGGCGATTCCTTCAGACAAATACCGGGTCAAGTCGAAGTGGAGAACAACCTCGGTCTCGGAGTTAGTCGATCCCTCGGAAGACGCCGTATTCTTTGAACAAGCTGACGCGCTTGATGACCTCGGCATTGAGCTTTTGATTGAGGCGGGACGCTCGGCCACTGGCGATCTGCGTCACGATTTCATCGAAGTACTGGCCGAGGAATTTGGCCACGACTCCGGAGAAACCCTCCAACTCGCGTCGCTTCACCTCGTCGATTTCGACCCGAAACCGAGGGGCTGCGTCACCACCGGGCTCGATGTTCACCCGCGCCTTGACCTCGAAGCGGAACTTTCGCCATCCTTCGGGCGTTTGCGGGCTTCGGCCGACCCGCTCGGAGATCGGGCCGGTCACCGGAGGATGAAACTCCCCCTCGATCTGGCAGGCGACCAGGAACACCCGGGCGCGCGGGTCGATCGCCAGCAGCCGGTAGGAGTGAACCATGCCGCGATACTTGCCCGCCTTCTCGAAGGGAGCGGGCGGAAGTTTTTCGACAACCCCGGCGAGGAAGTCCTTGCCAAGCTTGACTTCGGCCGCGCCACTCCCCTGCCCGACCTTGCAACAGCAACGCCCAGCCGAGAACGCCGAGGAATATCCATCGCTTCCACCGTGGCATCGGCAACGCGGAGTCTCCCCACTCGCGCCTTCCAGACACGAGGGCCATCTTTTACTCGCGATCCGCCGATCTGACCAGAGGAATCAGCGGGTGCATGGATGTCGGGGTGGGGAGAAACGCCCGCCGATTCAGATCGCTCTCTCGACAGCAGCCAGCATCGCGGCCAGTGGTTCGAGATCGGCCAGTCGGTGGTCATCGCCGACGACGATCAGGGCCGATTCGGGCAGGCCGCTCCGGGCCAGCAGTTCGCGGCTATGCGGCGATCGGCACGACGTCGTCGGCCTCGGAGTGCAGGATCACCGTGCCGGGCATGACCATCCTGGCTCTTCCCCATTTCTTCCATGCCGGACAGAGCAGCACGAGGCCCGCGCTGTCCACGAAGATGTTCATGGCGACCGCGCCACCTCGCGACGAGCCGACGACCACGTCGGGACGGTGCTCGTAAAACGCTTCCTGGGCGATCTTGACCGCGGCATCGAAATCTTCATCCGGAAGGGCCGGATTGATCACCGTGTGACCGTGCTCGGCCAAATAGGTCGGCTTCACCCCACCCGGTATCGAATTCCAGCCGTGCAGAAACAAGACCATTGCCACGGTTGTCCCCCTCCCAGCGATTCCTTGAAGCTCGCGCCCATTGTATTCGGGAGGGGTGGGAAGATCCAAGGCGCCCGGCCCTCGGGGAACGAGGGCCGACGCGCTGGTTGGTTGCGACGATCGATCATTATCGATTCTCGCGGCGAGGTGCGGGCGGAGGAACGGCGTCGGGAGCGGTGTCCGCCGAAGGCGGGGCCGTGGCGGCGCGAGAATCATTCGCCGGCGGGGGGAGTAGGTCATCGGGGCGAACCGTGGGGAGGCCGGTGGGAGGTCCACCGACGCTGATGGCTGCCGGCGGAGCAGTGTCGGCACTCGGACTATCGACCGTCCCAGGTTTTCCAAACGCGGACGGCGAAGAACTGGCCGATCCCCCACTGACGGTTGAGGAGCGAGCGCCGGGAGGCATTGGGGGTTGAACGGGAATAGAGGAATTCTGGCTGAGGCGGCGCTCCATTTCACCGAACCGGCGCTCCAGTTCGCTTAGTCGCTGCTCCAGGGAAGCGACTCGTCCGTCGAGAGACCGCGATTGACTGTGAGCCGCCGTCGTGGAGGTTGACCCGACAAACGGGCCACTGGGATATGCTGAGACAGTGCCCGCGGTGTTTGCGAGCGCGGGAGTTCCAACGGTCACCGCCGCTGGTGGAGTTGTGGCAGGCGGAAGCGAGTAACTGGGACTTGGCAACGTCGCAATCATCGTGCCGGGAGGCGGCGGTGGCACGGGCGCAGGATAACGTGGCTCGGTACGGCTCGATCCTCCCAGGACTTCCAGCAGCCTGTCGAGCTTCTGTTCGACCGCTTTGAGCCGGTCCTGATCGGGGTGCGGAACGGGAGCAGGCGACTGTGCCACCACACCGGCTCCGGCTGTGACCAGGGCCACGGTGACCACACCCAGGACGATCAACTTTAACTTTGCGAACAACATGGCATTCAGTACTCCTTCGGTGAGGGTTGCGACCGAGGTCGAGACGACCCCGGCCAGAGATGAGCCGGCCGCGACCAAGGTCGCGACTCGGATCGTGGAATCGACCAATGCGGGAGCAACAATCACGGCGTGGGCTTCCTGGGACAAGGCGGAAGCCAAGCCAGCGGCCGACAGGGCCAGGCCGCGCCGGGTCAGTCGATCGCGGAGCTGCTCTTTTGCCCGAGCCAGCCGGCTCGACAGAGTCCCTTCGGATACGCCGAGCCGTCCGGCGGCCTGCCGGCGCGTTAATCCCTCCAGCTCGCAGAGCACGATGGCGGCCCGGTACCGCTCGGGCAGACGAGCCAACTCTTCGTCCAGGATGGCACGCAACTCGCTCGTCTCGGTTTGATCCGGCCGTTCGACAGGTAACATGGAGCCCAACCGTTTCTCTTTCGACTGCTGGCGGATCGCACGGGCGCGGGCGTCCAGCGCGGTGTGCCGGGCAACGCCGTACAGCCAGCTCGCCAATTGCTCACGCCGCGCGATCGCCGCCGCCTTGCGTGCCAGCACCAGGAACGTGGCCTGAAAGGCATCCTCGGCCGAGTGCCGGTTCCCCAGGACGCGCCGGCAGACACCCAAAACCATGGCCCCATGCCGCTCCACCAAGGCGGCGAACGCCGCCTCCGCGGCTTCATCGCGGCCGGCGACGAACCGATTGAGGAGCTCGGCGTCGCTGAGCTGCCCGGTCGTCCCGCAATGGAAGAGTGTATTCAGATGCCTCAAGACTTCACGCGACGACGACGCGCCTGGCATAAAGCAGTTCCCCCTGACTCTCAACCTCGTTTTGAATATACTTGTGGCCAAGCAGCCGGCGCGTCCATCTTTTTTCAAAAACGGAAATCGTGGGGGATGTAACGACCCACTTCGTTTGTCCGTTCTACTAAAGCTCCCGTACCCGTCGTGAGACAAATCGCCGATTTGGTCGCCGTGTGGAACGCGCGGTAGAATTCCAGGCCCAACGCGAAGCTTCAACCCAAGATTGGGAGTTACCCCGGTGAAGCATCCTTTCCCTGGCATGGACCCTTACCTGGAGCACCCTGTGCTCTGGGAAAGTATCCACGCGCGGCTGATCGTGGCGGCCGCGAACCAACTTCAACCGCAGCTCGATCCTCGATATGTTGCGTCTGTCGAAGAGCGTGTCTTTATTGAGGGCCCGCAACGCCGCGTGCCGGATGTCTGGATTCAGAAGGTCGTTGACGCGGAAGAGTTTTCTCCACTGGCCCGAGGCGAGTCCGATACCGCGGTGATCATCCAGGTCGAAGACCTGGAGATTCACGAGTCGAGGGTTGAGATCCTGGACTCTTACAACGCGATGAAACTCGTCGCTTTGATCGAGGTCGTGAGTCCCACCAACAAGGCCACCGGCCCAGGCCGTGAATCGTACCGGGCCAAACAAGAGGAAACGCTTGCGCGGGAGTGCCACCTGATCGAAATCGATCTACTTCGCAAGGGCCGCCACGTCGTGTGCATCCCGGAATGGCGGGTAGAGTTCCTTGAGCCGTTCGACTACCTCTGCTGCGTCAGTAGGTGGCCTTTTCGGAAGCGCTTCGAGCTCTATCCGCGCACGCTTCCGGGAACGGCTTCCGCGCCTGAGAATCCCGCTCGCCGACGAAGACCCCGACGCCATACTGGACCTGCAATCCGCTCTGGAGCAGGTCTACGTCGAAGGCCGGTACGGACGCCGAATCCGCTACGATCAGCCATGCGAGCCGCCACTGTCAACCGAGGACCAGGCCTGGGCCAGCGAGCAAATCGCCGCATTCCGTTCAAGCTAAACAGCCAATTCTTCCCTCAGCCTGCGCCGCCGGATGTCTCCTGCTCTCGCCGTCGAGCTCGGTCCCGCCTCCAGCACCGGGACGAGCCGTTGGCCCACCGAGGCGGCCCAGACTTTGGCACCGGCCGCCGAGAAGTGAAGGTCGCCGATGTCGTCGTTGAACAAGGCGCGGCCGCGCGACCGCGCGCCGTCTCGGTCCCAATCGATTCGCTCTCGCAGATGCGCGTTGATAAAATGATCCATCGGGTCCAGGAACATGAGACTGTTGACATTCAGGGTATTCGCGAGGCCCCCGGGATAGTATCCGGACATCCGCCTGCCAGACATGTTCGGCTGGTGTGGGGCGGCGACGATCACGTAGCGCCATTCGTGCGCCTCGCAATAGTGGACGATCTTCTCCAGCCAGTAATTCGCCTCGGGCCAATCGCCCTCGCCACGGGTCACGACATCGACGAGATTGCCGAAGTCGTTGCAGGAGACACTCACGACCACGAACTGGGGCTGGAATCGGTCGGCGAACGCCATCAGCGAGTGATAATACTGCTCGGTCGAATAGCCCAGCACGCCCGTATTGAGGATCGAGACCCTTGTCTTGAGGGCGTCTCGCAGATAATGGCGGAGGCACTCCGGGGGCGTCTCGTCGTCGCCGACGAACATCCCCTGCATGAAGGAGTCGCCGAGGACGATCCCGCGCAGCGGGGCGTCGGGATCGGGCTCCGGACCCCGCAAGCCCCAGGAGTTGGTGGTCTGCCGCGATGTCTCCATCGGGATGGCCGTCGTTCCCTCGGATGGCGTCGGCCAGCCCGGGCCCGTCCGGCACCAGGTAGAACGTCACGACTCCGGGCGTCATCGGCATGTTCCTCAGCCAGATGGAATGGGTCAGGGGCCGAAAGCGGTAGGATCGGCCTGTGTCGTCGGCCTCGAACACTCCTGATGGGCAGGAGCAGTGTCCAATCGAAATTGGCCCAGCGCAATAGCCCGTGCTCCGGATCCATTCCCGCATACCGGAACAGTCGCTGAGTCGACGGTGTCGGCCTCGTCGTAGACGCGTTGCACCCTCGGCCGAGTCCTGTCGATGCCAAGCTGGCGAAACCTCCGCCAGGAGTCGTCGATCTCAGATCGGGACTTCGGGAAGCCCATTGCGAGCAACGCTGTCTGGCGCGTCGACGACGCGACCGACGCCGATAGGTAGCGCCCCCAGGGAATGCACCTGAGGATGAGGAGCGACGACGAGGCAATGTCGTCAAGAAGATCAGTCGCTTGAACCACCGCTCGTGGCGTAGCCGGCGCTCGATGAACGGCAATGAAACCTGGCGAAGCGGAGCCGTCGTCGCCAGCCAAGCGGGATTCTCACGGGGATTTTCATGCCGCTATCGGCCCCGGGACCGATCCTCCGGTGCAACGCCGCCAGCCTGAGGCGGGCGGGACGGGTCTGCGTACGTGTTGTCGTGGGGATCGCCTTCCGGCCCGCTCGAAACTCTCCGCGATCGCACGATCATCACCGAGTCACGCAGCCCCCAGATCTGATCTTAATCAAACCGCGACGGGCGGTCGACCGCCCCTGCGACCTTTGATCTTGCGCCGCTCTCGAGATTGTGTTCGTCGGTTTGTCTTGGGTGAACGCATCGAACGGAACCTTCACAACCTTTTGAAGTGAAAAACCAAAACGGCAGAACAGCGCCGCATTTTGATGGGGGAATGGCAGTGAGTTTCCACCCGCCGAGCTACTTCGACGTTCAGGAAACGACCCGACCCGGGCCAGCGACCCGGGTCGGTTCAAGTTAATTGGGTTGGTTCAAGGGAAGTGTAACGAAAAACGACCGGACGTCAGAGGGTGGCCTTGCTGGAACGGCGGCGGAGGAGATAGAACAGGCCTCCACCCACGATGCTGGTCAGCCCCATGACCAGGGTGGCCGGTTCGGGAACGACCGGCGGCGGGTCGCTCCCTCCGGCAGCGGGTGATGTGCCGACTCCGAAGACACCAGAGCCCGAAATGACTCCGGTATGAGCCGGATCCTGGGTAAAGGTGAAGGTGAACGTCCCCGAGACATCTTTGACACTCGGGTCGAAGGTGCCCCCGGTGTAATTGCCCACGACGGAGAACACGACGAGCCCCGGAGTGTTGACGGGCTGTGAGATCGATGTGCTCTTAAACGTCCCAAAGGCTGTGGAGCTTATCGAGAAGCTATCGTTAAGTGCCCAGCCCGCGCTGAAGGACGTCGCGCCAAAATTCTGATCAGCCAACGACGTTGGTGGACCGGCGAAGATGCCTGAACTGTTTTGGCTCGTGACCAGGTCCCCGAACGCAAATGTCGTCGCGGTGTTAATGTCGCCTGTGTTGACACTGGTCTTACCCACGTCAAGAAAGGCCAAGCTTCCGCTGACCGAACCGGCCTTGGCCGTTCCGACGGCCCAGGCAACAAGCAAGGCGGGAATCAAGAATCTCTTCATCATCCATTTTCCTTTCCCAGTTGATGTAAAGCACAATCCGGAATGTTAATGTGAAATACTAAACACATTTACATTGATCGGAATGTGCTATCCTCATGCCACGATCTAGTCTCTCCTGTCGCTTCATACGAATCGTGGCCAACACAACGCACACTGCTTCCGTGCAAGGGAGGCGTCCAGCCTTTTTGCCGTACTGGATCGCGAGACGCCGAAATTGCTTGAATCGCATTCAGTCGTCAGGGTACACGTGTAATTGGGAGAGTATAAATTACGACGTGCGAAGGGACGTAGGAGCCACCCAAGGGGACACTTGCGAGTAGTTTATCGGCGTTTGCCTGAACAAGCAAGTGATACTATGTCCCTGAACGTTTACCGGGGTGTCTCCCATGATGGCGGCACTTGCACGCCCACAACCGAATCCAGGCCGTTGGGCCCAACACTGCATACTTGCATTATGCTATTCTTCCATTGTCTCATGAGGTTGTGGGAAACTGTGCTGAGTGACCATTGGTGGTCAGCGGGATCCTACTTCCGAACGTCAAACCAGAAACTGAGCGAATGGCGAGCCGCAATGCTCATCTTTCTTTGCAGTTCGAGTGTTTGAGAAACGCGTTGTTGGACAAACTGCTCGCTTTGGTATTGGCCCTGCTCGGTTGGTTGTCAGGTTCCTATGTCGACCGTGAGGAGATTCGCTTGCCGTCGTCAATCCGATCGTTGGGCACCATGATGAAAACCGAAAATCACCCTGCGTTGGCGGCTCGTGGTTTAGTCGCTACCTCATTAACGAAAACCGATGGTTGTATCTGACGCCCTTCGTGCAAATTCACGCTTTTTCCCGGTGAATTCCGGGCCTTCTAACGTAATGTGGGTCCGGCTTCCTGGTTCCAACACGCCAGATTGGCGCCGTGTTTCGCTGACGCGCAGGAACAGAAAGCCTTTCTAAGAAACAGCTTGGCTGTGCCGCGAGCTCACCGCGGTTTTCTGGTGGACGGAAGAGTTCTGCAACAACGAGGCGAACTGGTACCAGCGACGGTTCCACGGTTTTCCGCGAACGCATTGCGGTTTCTTTCTGCCACCTTGCAACCGTGGAGGGAGTCTTGTAATCGCGGAGGATGATGCGCAAGCCGGGAGGCGCGGCCAAACGCATCATTTTCAAGGCGGCGAGTGCCAGGGGCTGTTCCCAGGTGAAGCAAAGACAACTCGCCCCAGCCCACCGGAGGGTTTCGGCTCGACGGGGCCCCCGATGAACGCTTGATTGTCGAACTGGAGGCAATCGTTCCGAGCAAACCGTTTCTGGAACACCGTGGACTTATCGAGAAGCCAGTTTGATAATCATCGGGAAGTCCTCGAGAGTGGCCACTCTCCGATGCGTGGCCCTTCCGCTCTAATGCTGGAGAAACGAGATGACGGCCAATGAACCCGTGAAAGGTGCAGGCTGTTTCCAGTGGAGCGCGGGGGGTTGGTTCGGCAGTCAACTGGGCAGCACGTGCTGGATGTTGGTCGGGGGCGTTTGGCTCGCGGTTCTCGCGCCCCTGATTGGGGTCACTTGGCTGGTTTGTTTTGCAGTCGCCAACGCGATAGGCACTTCGTTGTGGTTGAGACGCGACCGACTACGCCCTTACCCGGCCATCCAGATCCTGTTCTTGGTGATTGCAATCTGTGGGCTTGTGGCCGTGGGCACGTTCGATGTGCTTCGACCAGCTAGTGTCCGGCCCGACACGACAGCGGAAAACGGCCGCTCACTTCTGGGAATCATGGGCCAAGGAGACCTCCGCCGGGCTTATCTCGTCTTGTTGGTGGGTGTGCCGCTGGGAATGGTCTGCGCCCACTTGAGCGAACGGTCTGCCACGGCGAGAGCCGGCGGCGAGGGTCGGTGCTGAACTTTGGTGCTGCCGGATCGGTGGTTCTACTGATGGACAAGGCTGGCGTTCATCCCCGTGCAGCATCCCGCGCACGTTCATGATTTCCACACCACCATCCCGCACCAGATGCGCCTGGACCATACGCGCCACAGTGACCGCGACCTATCGCCTCACCGACATGCATGGCCACATTGTGAAGCAAATCCTGTCGGTTTAGTTTCGGCAGTTGGGACAAATCTTGACGAGAAAAATGGCGGGCATCCGTTCCCGCCGAGTGGACAATCGTTTGGAACCTCAATTGGTGGTCGCAGCTTTCTTCCCCTTACCGCCGACTCTCTGGATCTTCGTGATGAGCTTCTTCTCGTGGTAGATCTTGGCAAAGTAGCCTTTCTTTCCGGCGTCCTTGGCTTTCTCGATGCCCTTTTCAATCTTCTCATAGATCTCCTTGTCGACCTTGACGTTGCCATCCTTCGTGACGTACTCGGTCTTGTCGTCGGTCGTGAGCACGATCTCCTCGTCTTTGTCCTTCTCGACGACGGTGACCTTCTTGGCATCAAAGTCGACCTTGGTGATAAACCCGAGCAGTTCCTCGGCCAGCACGGAGGCGACGACGAAGCTCATTGACACGAAACAAATGGCCAATGTGAGCACGAACTTGCGGCGGTTCTGCATGGGATCTTGTCCTCCAAAGCCAAAACACATCAACGCCCAGCCGCGGTCCGCCGGCATTTCCGACTGGAATTGCACACGAAGCGGACCGCCCTCCAGCTAGGATCGCGCCATTATTAACCCCGTCGGGCTTAGGAGGTAGTGGGTACTGCCGCCGAGGCACTGATTCTTGCGAACAGGAGCCATGATCCTCGTCCCGTGCCAGCGAGCTTGTAAATCAAACGCGGAATAATGGCTGCACCCATGCTCGCCGGAGTTTGTGAACAGACGTATCGACCCGATTGCTGGAAAAGAATGCTCCGAGGAACGTTCTCCCGAATTTGGCCACCTGTTCGCGCCGCCAGCAACTGCAACCCGTTCGGGTTGCCTGCTCAGGCGACTTTCGTGGAATGTCGAGCAATCCGGCCGATGTCATCGCCCGCGTTGCCCGGGTTGTGAAGTCCACGACTGTCAAATAGAATGTGATGATGCTGGTCCGGTCGGGGTCGAGGCAACCGGGACCGCTGACGACTTTGCAGTATTTACGGTCGACCCATCATCCGAAAAGCTGAATCACGCCTGATGTGGCCGATTTTCGATCCATCTCCTCGATGTGATCGGCAGTCGGCAATTGGTGAGCGATTGATGGGAAACGATCCGAGTGATTCTTACCAACTTGGGAAGCGAGTGCGGCAAGGCGATGAAACCGCCTTGAGGCAACTTTGGTTGAAGCACGAGGATCGGCTCCGCCGGATGGTCGAGCTTCGCATGGACCGTCGGCTCCTGGGACGAATCGACGTCTCCCAGTTTCTGCGGGATGCCTTCGCCGAAGCCACAAGGCGTTTTAACGAGTGCCCGGACGATGCGAAGTTACATCCCATCCTGTGGCTTCGCAAGGTGGTGGGAGGGCAACTGGTTGCGCTGCTTCGGCAAAACCAGGGTTCGATGCTGACCCAGCACAGTATGGAGCTATCGCTGTTCCGCGAGGCGCTTCCGACCACCAGCTCGGCGGCGTTGGCGGCGCAACTCTTGGGACAATACACGTCTCCCACTCAGGCCGCCGTGCGCAGCGCGCATCCTTCGACTCCAGGAAGCCTTTAACGCGATGGAGCCGCTCGATCGCGAAGTCTTGACCCTGAGGCATTTCGAGCACCTAACGCTGTCCCAAACCGCCCTGGAATTAGGGATCGAGGAATCGGTCGCGGGCAAGCGCTACATCTTGGCTTTGAAGCAACTCAAGCAGATCCTCGCCTCCCAGTGAAATGGAACGGATTGGAGATACGCGAAGATGGCCGATGACAGCTCCGAGGCGTACGAGCTCCTGAATCGAATTACCGACGAATACATGGATCGAATGCAGCGCGGGGACCGTCCCACCGCGGACGAGTATTGCGCGCGTTATCCCGACTTGGCCGAGGAGATCCGCGATCTGTTAGGAGCCATGGTTGAGATCGAGCAGGTTGAGGAAGACCTGAGAGAGTCCCAAGCGCCGGCCCCATCCTCCGCTCCGCTGGCGGGCCACCATGTGGGCGACTACCACATTCTCCGCGAGGTCGGTCGGGGTGGAATGGGGGTTGTTTATGAAGCCGAGCAGGTTTCACTCGGTCGACGGGTCGCTCTGAAAATCCTTCCGATCCACGGCGCCCAGGACAGCAAGGCCCTGGAGAGATTTCGCCGAGAAGCCCGTTCCGCCGCGAAGCTTCACCATACCAACATCGTGCCGGTTTTCGAGGTTGGCCAGGACGGAGACGTTCTCTTTTACGCGATGCAGTTCATTCAAGGTCAGAGCTTGGACCAGGTGATCGGGGAACTCCGCCGGGTGAATGACGAACTCAAATCGACCGTGGCGAACAGCCGGCGCGGATCTGCGGGAAGGCCCCCGATTCCTGCAACCGTGTTCGACCCTTCCCAGGCCCCGCATCTGAGCCAGGTGGCGCTGTCGTTGATGACCGAGCGATTTCAGAGGCACGACCTGTTGCTGAACCCATCCGCGCAGCATGGTTCGACCACGCTTCCGCTCAAACAGGATGAAGAGTGGAACCCGTGCAGTCCGGCGACCGTCCCTGAATCGGGCGCTTCCGGCTTCGTTCTCAAGCCTGATTCTCCGGCGTCGCAAGGCGGTCGCGCTGACCGAACGGACTCCACGCACGTGGAGCCGGCTCGACGTCATTTTCTACGCAGCGTCGCCCACATCGGGCAACAAACGGCTCACGCCCTGGCCTATGCCCACGCTCGAGGTCTCATTCACCGTGATATCAAGCCCTCGAACCTTCTGCTCGACGCCCTCGGCGTGGTTTGGGTGACCGACTTCGGCCTCGCAAAGTTGATGAACGATAACCAGAGCGGAGGATTGACCCAGACGGGCGACATCGTGGGAACGCTCCGGTACATGGCCCCCGAGCGGTTCCACGGGAGCTGTGACACTCGGGCGGACATTTATGCCCTCGGTCTGACTCTTTACGAGTTGCTGCTCTTGAGACCAGCATTTAAAGCCTCGGACCGCCTGAAGCTGATCGACCAGATCCAGCACCAGGATCCGCCCCCGCCTCGCCGACTGGATCGGCGAATCCCCCGCGATCTGGAGACCATCATTCTCAAGTCGATCGAAAGGGAACCGAAGCGCCGTTACCAGTCGGCTGAGGAAATGGCAGAAGATCTCCGCCGCTATCTCGCCGGCGAGCCAATCCAGGCGCGGCCCGTCACCAGCGGCGAACGCCTGGTCAAGTGGGCCCGGCGAAACCGGCCGTCGCCGCTCTCGGCATTACCGTGGTCTTGGTCGCGGCACTGGGACTGGCGGGAGTCCTTTGGCAATGGCAACATGCTCTGGCCCGCGCGGAAGAGGCCCAGTTCGCTCGTCGCGAAGCCGAACACCAGCGTGACCAGGTCCGCCGGGTTAACCAAGCCCTGGGCACCACCATGGACCGGCTCAGACGCACGGCTTACCTGGCCCATATGAACCTTGCCCAGCGTTACTGGAACGACACCAACCTCCCTCGGGTTTTTGAGCTCCTCGAAGGGGAACGCCCTCGCTCGCCCGATGAATCCGACCTTCGCGGTTTCGAATGGTTCTATCTTGACCACCTTTGCCGTTCCGACCTGCTCACCTTCCGAGGGCATGCCGGCTTTGTTTGGAGTCTCGCCTTCAGCCCGGACGGCAACCGCATTGCATCGGCCGGCGAGGACCGAACGGTCCAGGTCTGGGACGCCGCGACGGGTCGCGTAGTGGTAAACTTCCGGGAACATACCGATGCGCCTGCGCCGTGTCCGCTTCAACCCGGACGCCACCCTCGTCGCCTCAGCCGGGCTCGACGCCAAGGTCCGGATCTGGGACCCCGCCTCGGGCCGGGTGCATCGCACCCTGGCGGGTCATGCCGCTTACTCCGAGGGCCCTTCCGGCCGCGAGCCATTGGCGGTTTGGGGTGTGGCCTTTCACCCCGGTGGGAAACAGCTCGCTTCAGCCAGCAGCGACCAGACCGTCAAGCTCTGGGACATCGACACCGGTCGGGAGATCCGCACCTTTCGCGAGCATGGGAATCGGGTCCTCTGCGTCGCCTATAGCCCAGACGGAACCCGCATCGCCTCGGCCGACTCGACCGGGACGATCTTGCTGTGGGATCACACGACCGGGGCGATTATCCAAAGACTCAAGGGATTCAAAGATGGAGTCCTCTCTCTGGCCTTCCACCCTGACGGGCGGCAACTGGCCGGGGCCGGAGCCAACTGGACCGTCAAGCTCTGGGATAGTGTCACCGGCCAGGAGCTCCGAAGCCTCGCGGGACATACTCGCGGCGTGTACGGAGTGATGTTTAGTCCAGACGGCAAATTCCTCGTCTCGGGGAGCGGAGACAAGACGGTCAAACTCTGGGACCTGACAAACGGCCGGTTGGTGCACACGATCAAGGGCCACCTGAACGAGGTCCGCGGCGTGGCCTTTCAACGCGGCGGGAAACGAGTCGCTTCCGCGAGCTCCGACGGCACCGTCAAGCTCTGGGACCCCGTTGTGGGACAGGATCCGCGCTCGATCGAATCTCATACCGGAGCGATCCGCAGCCTGGCGTTCCACCGCGACGGCACGATACTGGCCACTTCGGCGGCCGATCACAGCGTCCGGCTTTGGGATCCCAAGACCGGCCAGCAGTTTTACACCCTTGAGGGACACTCCAACGGCATCTCCGCCGTGGCATTTTCGCCGGATGGCAAGCTTCTGGCCTCGGCGGGACGCGACGGTGCTGTGCGGCTGTGGGATCTCGCCACCAGGAGAGAAATCCGCACCATGATTGGTAACCCAGCCGCGAAGAACGACCAGAACGACGTGCTCTGCGTCGGGTTCAGTCCGGATGGGAAATGGATCGCCGCGGCGGTGCCGACACCACCGTGCGGGTCTGGGACGCCAGCTCCGGAACCTTAATTCAGGCGTTCGAAGGCCACCAGCTCAGCGTCTTTGGCGTAGGTTTCCATCCCGATGGCACAACCCTCGCATCCGCCAGCCTCGATCGCACAGTCAGACTCTGGGACCTCAAGAAACGACAACTCGTCGACGTCCTTCGGGGCCACGAGGGAGCAGTCTGGAGCCTTGCATTTCACCCTGATGGCCGGACTCTTGCCTCCGGCGGCGAGGACGGAACCGTGAGATTTTGGGACCTCGCCAGCAGGACCCAGACGTTTGCCATCAAGGGCCACAACGACCATGTCTATAGTGTAGCCTTCAGCTCCAACGGTCAGCGACTCGTGTCTGCCGGGGAGGACAGAACGGTGCGGATCTGGGACACGATCAGCGGCCAGGAAACACTCGTGCTCGTCGGCCATAGCGACCGAGTCCGATGCGCCGTTTTCCATCCCGATGGCAACCTCGTCGCTTCCGGAGGCGACGATCAATCCGTGAAGCTCTGGGACGCCACGTCCCGCAGCCAGGAATCCACCGACCTGCTGGCTCCTTGAGCCAGGATCAGGAGTCATCGGATCGAGGAAAAACGAGAAGATTAACCACTCCGCCGAGCCGGCCATTCTCCGCGCGTTGGAGATAATCCGGATCCGGTATCAACCTCTGAGGATCAGGATTGCCCCGCATGGCGAAGCTGTCGTATCGCCGTGGATCTGGTGAACTTTTTCAGTCCTTCCTTGACTGGAACGATCAAGAAGATCAGGTCAAGGCCATCGACCAACTTTTTGACGCTCTTTGAAATGAATGGGGATCTTCGCTCTCGGGAGTGTCATGCCTGTATCTTCACGCTCAGCTCGAAGCCGTTGCCCACCGTTACGGCACAACTGGTGAATCCCGGCAAGGAGCGTAGGCGCTTCACGAACGTCGCCAGCTCTTCGGCGTGGGTTGTGGTATTGTCGGTCACCAGGATGCACCGCGGCGCCAGCTTGGGCAAAATCGCGTCGAGGTAGGCGTCGCTCTGTTCCTTGGTCGCGTCGATGAAGACGAAATCGAACGGTGTCTTCGGCTGAATCGAGGCGAGGATCTCCCGCGCATCGCCCTGGTGCATGGTGACAACGTCGTCCAGACCGGCGTCGCGCAGATTCTGGGATGCGGCGGCCACCTTCTTCGGGTCCTGATCGATGGTGTGAACGTGGCCGCCATGCCGGCGTCGCCGCCGCCGCCAGGTGCAGCGTCGAGAAGCCGTAACTGGTCCCGATCTCGCAGATCGAGACGCAACGGCCGATCGAGATCAGTTGTGCCAGCACCAGAGCTTCGTCAGCCGGGATTTGCCAGTGGTCGTCGACCTGGTCGCGGAGCCGGTCGACGCGGTCGATCACAGTCTGAATTCGTTCGGAGAACATCGCTCTACCTCTTGACTTTCTCGAGTCGGTCGCGAATTCATGGTAATGGTCGCGACTTCGACTTGCAAAGATCGGGCCACCCGCCTCCAAGATCAAAGCGCCCGGGACCGGTTTTGATATCTCGATAATCCTCGGTATACTCTTTGCGTGACGAGTCCCGCTCGGTCTTGCCCTCCCGGCAAAGTTGGTGTGCTAGATTGCAGCAAGTAGGCTCTGGAATTTGGCGCCCGGCAACGGGAAACTGGAATTGGCAGTTCGTGCGCTGCATCGTCCGGGGCGTGGACGTTGGATCGTCCGGTTTCAGGAAATCACTCTTGATTTCTCGGCACACCGCTGGGGAATCAACTCTCAGCGTGAGGCTTCGATGGACCGCGGTTCTCTCCTCCTGGGATTCATTCTGACTTTGTTGGCCGCGGCTGGTGGTTGCCAGGCCAATCGACCCAAGGTCGCTCCGGCCGAGCCGCCCGCGGTGCCGGTCAGCCACCCCCTCCAACGGGAGGTCACCGACTTACGTCGACTTCACCGGCCGGACCGAAGCGGTCCATTCGGTGGACATCCGCCCCCGGGTCACCGGCTACCTGGTCAAGATGCCGTTCAAGGAAGGGGCGGAAGTCAAGGAGGGGGACCTCCTGTTCGTGGTCGATCCCCGGCCCTACAAGGCTCAGGTCGACCAGGCTCAGGGCCAGGTCGATCTGTACCAGGCCTCGCTCAAGCTGGCCAAGACGACCCTTGCCCGCGACCGGGCCATCAACTCCCTGTCGCCCGGCTCCGTCAGCCAGCAGCAATTCGACCAGGAACAAGCCGTCGGTCGACGAGGCCGAGGCCCGGGTGAAGGCCTACGAGAAGGCCATGGAATTCTCCAAGCTCAGCCACGAATTCACCAGGGTGACGTCGCCGATCGACGGCCAGATCAGCCGCTACTACCTGACTCTCGGCAACCTGGTCAACCAGGACCAGACGCTCTTGACCACGGTCGTGTCGATGGACCCGATGTACGCCTATTTCGAGATGGACGAGCCCACCCTGCTGCGGATCCGCAGGGCGGTCAACGAGGGAAAGATCAAGCTGCCCGAGGACGGCGAAGCTTCCGGTCCTCATGGGCTTGCAAGGCGAAGAGGGCTTCCCGCACGCGGGAACCATCAACTTCGTCAACAACCAGGTCAATCCGACCACGGGGAGCATCCTGGTGCGCGGAGTCTTTCCCAACCCCAAGCCGAAGGGTGGGCACCCGGCTGCTGTCGCCCGGCATGTTCGTGCGGATCCGCCTGCCGATCGGCCAACCCCACCCGGCGCTCCTGGTCATCGACCGGGCCGTGGGGTCGGACCAGGGGCTGAAGTTCGTCTACGTGGTCGATGCCGAGAACAAGGTTCAGTACCGACGGGTCACGACCGGGGCGCTGCAGGAGGACGGCCTGCGCGTGATCGAGCAAGGACTCAAAGCGGATGAGTGGGTCGTCATCGGCGGAATCCTGCAGGTCCGGCCGCGGATGCACGGTCCGGCCGGACAGGGTGCCGATGCCGACGCTCGGCCAGCCGTCAGTGGCTGCGGCAGCGCCGGCTGAACCCAAGAAGAAATCCGCGTCGCCACCGGTGGACTCAATCCAAGCAAATCGTCGCCGCCACGGTGGAACCCAAGAAGTCCGCGTCGCCGTCACGGAGTAGCCCTCCGAAGACATCGTCCTCGGTGCCCAAAACCACCACGCGCTGAAAGGCGCTCTCCATGATTTCCAAATTCTTCATCGATCGGCCGATCTTCGCGACGGTTCTGTCCGTCGTCATCACCTTGATCGGCGGGATCTCGCTCTACTTCCTGCCGATCGCGCAGTATCCCCGGATCACGCCGCCCGGGATCTCGGTGACGATCAGCTACCCGGGTGCCAGCGCTCCGGTGGTGGCGGACACGGTGGCCGCGCCGATCGAGCAGCAGGTCAACGGCATCGACGGCATGCTCTACATGTCCTCGCAGATGGGCAACGACGGCTCGTACACGCTGACGGTCACCTTCGATATCGGCACCGACGTGAACTCGGCCCTGGTCATGGTGCAGAACCGCGTGACGCTCGCCATGCCGCAGTTGCCGACCCAGGTCCAGAACCAGGGGATCACGATCCGCAAGCGGACCCCCGACATGTTGATGATCGTCAACTTCTTCTCGCCGGACGGCCGCTACGACGACATCTACCTGAGCAACTTCGCCACGATCTACATCAAGGACGAGCTGCTGCGCGTGTACGGGGTTTCCGACATCAACTACATGGGCCAGCGCGACTACAGCATTCGGGCCTGGCTCGACCCGCAAAAGCTGGCGTCGCGTTCGATGACCGCCATGGATGTGGCGAATGCGATCCGCACCCAGAACCTGGATGCACCCGCCGGACGGATCGGGCAGCCTCCCGTTCCCATGGGGCAGCCCTTCCAGTTGCCGATCGACACCCTGGGCCGGCTCACCGATCCGGAGCAGTTTGAATCGATCGTGGTCAAGGCGACCCCGGGCAACGCGCGAGAGTCCGTCAAGCAGCATCGTCCGCCTTCGGGACGTGGCCCGCGTCGAGCTCGGCGCCCAGAACTACAATCAGTCTTGCACGTTCGACGGCCAACCGTCCGTGGGCCTCTCGCTCTACCAGCTCCCCGGGACCAACGCACTCGACGTCGCCGACCGGGTGCGAGCCAAGATGGAGGAGCTCAAGACCCGCTTTCCCGGACGGGGTCGACTACGACATCGCCTACGACACGACGCCGTTCATCCGCGAGTCGATCAGCGAGGTCTTCAAGACCCTGCGCGACGCGGTGCATCCTGGTCGGCCTCGTGGTGCTCGTGTTCTTGCAAGACTGGAAGGCGATGATCCTGCCGATGATCGACGTGCCGGTGTCGTTGATCGGCACGTTCGCGGTGATGGCGGCCATGGGCTTTTCGCTGAACAACCTGACGCTGTTCGGCCTGGTTCTGGCCATCGGCATCGTGGTGGACGACGCCATCGTGGTGCTGGAAAACACCGAGCGAATGATCAAGAAGGGCTACGACGCGCGCACGGCCACGATCAAGGCGATGGAGGAGATCACCGGGCCGATCCTGGCCATCACGCTGGCGCTCTGCTCGGTGTTCGTGCCCTGCTGTTTCATCGGGGGGATCACCGGTCAGTTCTTTCGGCAGTTCGCGGTGACGATCGCCGTGTCGACGATCATCTCGGCCATCAACGCCCTGACCATGACGCCGTCTCGGGCCGTCTTGATCTTCAAGACCGAGGAGGGGGCCCATGGTCACGAGTTCAAGCGAGAGGCGTTGCCGTGGTGGATCTTCGGCGTGGTGGGCGGTCTGCTGGCCGTCTGGTACGGGCCGGCCCTCCTGGCCGGCCGGTTTGGCCTGCCGGCGGAATCGGCCGGGGCCGGCGAGAGCGAAACCGCCAGTGCTGATGTTCTGGACCGTCTCGGCCGCCTATTTCGTCCCCGGCGCGGTCATCGGCGGACGTGGTCGGCCGGATCATCATCCGGCCGGTGAACGCCGTGCTGGGCTGGCTGTTCCGCGGGCTTCAACCGTCTCTTCGACGGGGTGACCGAGGTTTACGGCTGGACGGTCGGCAAGCTGCTCCGCCTCAGCGTGGTCGTGCTTGCTGGCTTACGGGTGCTTGCTGGGACTGACCGTACTGGGTCCTGGATCGCGCTCCCACGGGCTTCATTCCGCAGCAGGACCAGGGCCGGCTGATCGTGGGTGTCCAGTTGCCCGACTCGGCGTCGCTGCCAGCGCACCCAGGAAGTCATGGCCGAGGTCGAATAGATCGCCCGCGAAACGCCGGGCGTGGCCCACACGGTCACCATCGCGGGAATGTCGTTTCTCCTGCAGGCCAACAGCTCGAACTTCGGCTCGATGTTCATCGTCCTCGACCCGTTCGACGAGCGGAGAGTCCCCGGCCGGCACGCCGACGACATCATGGCCCGGCTGCTGCGGGAGTTCCCCAAGCGGGTCAAGGATGCGGTGGTCACCGTGCGCAATTCCTCGCCGATCCCCGGCCTGGGCGTCGCCGGCGGTTTCAAGTTCGTCGTCGAGGACCGCGGCGGCAATGGACTGGCGGCCTTGCAAGAGCAGACCGACAAGCTGACCCGGGCACTGAAGAGCCGAGCCCGGCCTCGCCGACGTGAACACCGGGTTCCGCTCCAAGCACGCCGCAGCTCTTCCTGGACATCGACCGGACCAAGGCCGAGGCCCTGGGCTTGTCGTTCGATGACGTCAATCAGACGCTCTCGATGTACCTGGGCTCGCTCTATGTCAACAGCTTCAACGAGTTCGGCCGCCACTGGCAAGTGACCGTCCAGTTGGAAGGCGATTTCCGCAATCGGGTCGAGGACATCAACCTGCTCCAGGTCCGGAACAAGTGGGGGCAGATGGTGCCCATGGGCACCCTGGTCAGCGTCAAGGAGATCGGCGGTCCGATCGCGGTGACGCGCTACAACCTCTATACCTCCGCGCCCGATCACCGGCAACATGAAACCGGGGACGAGCTCCGGGGATGCCATCGCGACCGTCAACCGAGTGGCCGCCGAGACCCTGCCGCTCTCCATGAGTGCGGAGTGGACCGAGCTGATGTTCGTCCAGATCAAGGCGGCCGAGAAAACCCCCGCGATGTTCATCTTCGCGCTGTCGGTTGTCGCCGTCTTCCTGGCCCTGGCGGCCTTGTACGAGAGCTGGTCGCTGCCGCTGGCGGTCATCCTGGTGGTGCCGATGTGCCTGCTCTGTTCCGTGTCCGGCGTGCTGTACACGGGCCGGGAAGTCAATATCTTCGTGCAGATCGGCCTGGTGGTGCTGGTGGGGCTGGCGTGCAAGAACGCCATTCTGATCGTCGAGTACGCCAAGCAGATGCACCTGGAGGGCTTGTCGCGGCACGAGGCGACGCGGGAAGCGTGCCGGCAGCGGCTGCGGCCGATCCTGATGACCTCGTTCGCCTTTATTGTGGGCGTGATCCCGCTGGCTGTGGCCGCGGGAGCCGGTGCGGAGATGCGCCGATCGCTGGGGATCGCCGTGTTCAACGGCATGCTGGGCGTCACGGTTTTCGGCATCTTCCTCACGCCGGTCTTCTTCTCCGTGATCATGGGCTTGAGCGAAACGCGGCTGTTCACGGCCGACGCCACGCGATGGGTCGGCTCGACCTTGCTGAGCGGGCTGGTGGGGCTGTTGATCGGCTTCTTGCTCACGGAGCTTGGCGTGGTCCGTTTGCCCTGGGCGCTCGGAGTCTGCGGCGCCGCGGGAGTCATCGCCGCGCCGGCTGTCCTGATCATTCATCGGCTCTTAGGGGCAGATTCCCCGGCTTCCCGCGAGGATTCCTCTTCTCCCCGAGTCCCGGTGAACCGAACGGCAACGCCCCTCGACGAATTCTGGGGAATTGACGACGATGCCCCGTTCTCTTCTCCGCCGAGTCCCGGTGCACCTTACGGCGAAGGGCATCATTGATGTCGCGCTTCTTCATCGACCGTCCGGTTTTTGCCGTCGTCCTCTCGGTCGTCATCGTCCTGGCGGGCCTGGTGGCCATGGTCGCGCTGCCGGTGGCGCAGTATCCCGAGGTGACTCCCCCCACGGTCCAGGTGATTGCTTTCTATCCGGGGGCCAACGCCCAGACGGTGCGAAATACCGTGGCCGCGCCGATCGAGGAGCAGGTCAGCGGCGTCGAGAACATGATGTATATGTCGTCGCAGTGCACCAACGACGGCGCCTACAACCTGACCGTGACGTTCCGGCTGGGCATGGACACGGACATGGCCCAGGTCTTGGTGCAGAACCGCGTGTCGCTGGCGCTGCCGGTCATCCCGGCCCTGGTCCAGAACGAGGGCATCAGCGTCAAGAAGATGTCCCCGAACACCATGATGATCGTGAACCTGATCTCGCCGGACGACCGGTACGACAGCACGTTCCTCAGCAACTACGCGACGATCTACCTCAAGGATGAGCTGGGTCGCCTGCCGGGCGTCGCCGGGATCAGCTACCTCGGCCAGCGCGACTACAGCCTGCGGGCCTGGCTCGATCCCAACAAGCTGGCCGCGCTCAATATCAGCGCCACGGACGTGATCACCGCGATCAGCCAGCAGAACTTACAGGTCGCCGCCGGCCAGATCGGCCAGCAGCCCGTCCCCAGGGGCCAGCAATTTCAGCTCACCATCAACACCCTGGGCCGGCTGGTCGAACCGGAGCAGTTCGGCGACATCATCTTGAAGGCCGGTGGTCAGAACGCCACGGCGATGCAGGCGTCCGCGGACAGCGGCGGCTCGAACGGCCAGTCCGGCCAGAGTCAAAGCGCACAGAGCAAGACCAGCTTCCAAGGAGGCGCGACCGATCAAGGGGGATCGAACAGCCAGGGCAGCCCGTTGGCGCAGGCCACCGGCATCGTCCGGTTGCGCGACGTGGCCCGCGTCGAGCTGGGGTCGCGGCAGTACGACCAGTCCTGCACCCTGGACGGCAAGCCCTCCGTGGCCGCCTCGATCTACCAGTTACCCGGCTCGAATGCCCTCGATACCGCCGCCGGCGTCTATGCCAAGATGAAGGAGCTCAAGACCCGCTTTCCCGATGGGCTGGACTACAAGATCGTTTACGACACGACGCCGTTCATCCGCGAGTCGGTCAACGAGGTCTTCAAGACCCTGCGCGACGCGGTGATCCTGGTCGGCATCGTCGTGCTCGTGTTCTTGCAAGACTGGAAGGCCATGATCCTGCCGATGATCGACGTGCCGGTCTCGTTGATCGGCACGTTCGCGGTCATGGCGGCCATGGGCTTTTCGCTCAACAACCTGACGCTGTTCGGCCTGGTGCTGGCCATCGGCATCGTGGTCGATGACGCCATCGTGGTGCTGGAAAACATCGAGCGGCTGATCGCGACCGGACTGGACTCCCGCACGGCCACGATCAAGGCGATGGAGGAGATCACCGGGCCGATCCTGGCCATCACCCTGGTGCTCAGCTCGGTGTTCATTCCCTGCTGCTTCCTCGGGGGGATCACGGGTCAGTTCTTCCGGCAGTTCGCGGTGACGATCGCCGTGTCGACGATCATCTCGGCCATCAACGCCCTGACCATGACGCCGTCCCGGGCCGTGATGATCTTCAAGACCGAGGAAGGGCATCCACGGTCACCAGCTCAAGCGCGAGGCGTTGCCGTGGTGGATCTTCGCCGTGGTGGGCGGTGTGCTGAGCGATCTGGTACGGTCAAGATTGGGCGGCCAGCCGGCTCGGCTCGCTGTTGGCGAACGGGCGAGGCCGGCGCGGACACGGTTTCGAGTTGGATGTACTGGGTCAATCATGGCCGCCGATTTCGCTCCCGGCGCGGCTGGTCGGCGCCGTGCTGGGCTTGATCATCATCAGGCCGGTGAACGCCGTGCTGGGCTGGTTGTTCCGGGGCTTCAACCGCCTCTTCGACCGGATGACCGAGGTTTATGGCTGGCTGGTCGGCCACGTGCTGCGGTTCAGCGTGCTCGTGCTCGTGGCCTACGGCGGCCTGCTGGGGCTGACCTACTGGGAATTCAACCGCACGCCCACGGGCTTCGTCCCGCAGCAGGACAAAGGATATCTCCTGCTCAACGTGCAACTGCCGGATTCCGCCTCGGTGGAGCGCACCCAACGCGTCATGGCCCGCATCGAAGCCCTGGCCCGCGAGACACCCGGGGTCGAGCACACGGTCGGCGTCTCCGGCCAGTCGCTGCTCTTGAACGCCAATGCGCCCAACCTCGGCTCGATGTACATCATGCTCAAGGAGTTTTCCGAGCGGCGCGGCCCCGAGTCTGACGGCCGACGCCATCGCCGCGGAGCTGCAAACCCGCTGCAAGGCCGTGCGAGGAGCGATCGTGTCGACCTTCGGCGCACCGCCGATCGACGGCCTGGGCACAACCGGCGGCTTCAAGCTGATCATCGAGGATCGCGGCAATCTCGGCCTGGACGATCTGCAGCGGATCAGCGACCAGATCGTGGAGCGGGGCAACAAGACCGAGGGGCTCCAGGGCCTGTTCAACAGCTCCCGGGCCAACACGCCCTGGCTTTACCTCGAGATCGACCGGACCAAGTGCATGGCCCTGGGCGTGCCGGTCAGCGAGCTTTTCAACACGCTTCAGGTCTACCTGGGCTCCTACTACGTCAACAACTATAACCAGTTCGGCCGGACCTGGCAGGTGAACATCCAGGCCGACCAGCGGTTCCGCGGCGACGCCCACGACATCCGGCAGCTTCAGGTGCGGAACAACCAGGGGCAGATGGTCCGGCTGGCCACGCTGCTGGACGTGCGAAACACCAGCGGGCCGGTGATGATGATGCGCTACAATATGTACTCCTCCGCCGCCATCACCGGCAACCCGGCGCCGGGCACCAGCTCGGGCCAGGCGATCGCCCTGATGCAAGAGATCGCCAACCAGGAATTGCCGCGGTCGATGGCCAGCGACTGGACCGAGCTGGCGTACATGCAGCTCCAGGCGGGCAACACCGCGACCGGCGTGTTCGCGCTGGCGGTCATGTTCGTCTTTCTGGTCCTGGCGGCCCAGTACGAGAGCTGGAAGCTGCCGCTGGCGGTCATCCTGGTGGTGCCGATGTGCCTGCTCTGCTCGCTGGTGGGCGTTGAACTGGCCGGCATGGACGTGAGCCTGTTCACCCAGATCGGCTTCGTGGTGCTGGTCGGCCTGGCCAGCAAGAACGCGATCCTGATCGTCGAGTTCGCCAAGACGGCCAGGAGGCCGGCGTACCGCGCCGCGAGGCCACCCTGGAAGCCTGCCGGCTGCGGCTACGGCCGATCCTGATGACCTCGTTCGCCTTCATCCTCGGCGTCGTGCCGCTGGTGCTGGCCGAAGGGGCCGGCGCCGAGATGCGTCGCTCGCTGGGCACGGCCGTCTTCGGCGGCATGCTGGGCGTGACCGTGTTCGGCATCTTCCTCACCCCCGTCTTCTACTACGTCATCCAGTGGTTCGGGGAGCACAAACGCGAAAAACCTCACGAAGAAGTGATTAATAATCACGTCTAAGGATAGGCGTGCACAGGACGAAGACCGGCAAAGTGTTGCAAAACTCTTGACATTCGTACGACAATTGTCTTACAATTGTCGTCGATTACTAAAGCCCTTGTCAGAGGGCTCCCGAGCATGTGCGCGTCCGTTCCGAGATCAAGGTGAGGCACTCGATGGCGAGCTGGTTGCGCAGGAGGTCACGGAGATCGATCTGGCTTTGGTTGTCGTTTGCCTTGACCATGGTTGTGGCGGCTTGGTTCGTGACCGGGTATCTGCGGCAGCGGGAAGCGTCTCTGGCGATCGACGCGATCGAGTGGGTCACTGTCCGGCGCGATGACCTGAAGACGACCCTGCTGGCGGGCGGGGATCTCCAGCCGATTAAGCAGACGTCGGTGAGTTGTCAGGTCGAGGATATCACCGACTCGGACGGCACGATGATCCTGAGCATGATCGAGAATGGCACGATCGTCAAGAAAGGAGACGAGCTCTGCCGGCTGGATTCTTCGCAGTTTGAGGAATTGGCCCGTCAGCAAGAGATCGCGGTCAGCCAGGCGCGGGCGTTGTGCCTCCAGGCCCAGTTGGAGTTCGAGACTGCCGGCATCGCGTTGCGCGAATATCAAGAGGGATTGGTAACCCAGTTGACCAAGGAGTTTGAAGGACGGATCGCCCTGGGCCGATCGGATACGCGACGGCAGGCGGACCGGCTCGCCTGGGCCGAGGACATGGTCGTCAAAGGATATCTTTCCCGAGGCCAACTGTTCTCGGAGCGACAGTCCTATGCCCGGGTCCAGCATGAACTCCGGAAAGCCGAGGGCGAATTCCAACTCTTCCGCCAGTTCACAATCCCCAAGGAGATCAAGACGTTGCGCAGTCAGATCGAGACCGCGGCGATCAACTACCGTGTTGAGGCGGACCGGCTCAAAGTCGAGGAGGATCGCCTCGCTCATCTCCGGAAGCAGGTCGAGCTCTGCACGATCCGAGCACCGCAAGCCGGCGTCGTCGTCCATGCCAACAAGAATCGCTGGTGGGCCCCCGCTCCAGGCGGGGAACCGCGTCTACCAGGATCAGGAGATGTTCCTGCTACCCGACCTCACCCAGATGGAGGTCCAGGCCTCGGTCCACGAATCGATGGCTCCTCGACTGCGGGTCGGGATGAAGGCCGACGTCCGCATCGCGTCGATGGCCGACCGCGTGTTTCCCGGCCGGATTGCGGAGATGGACCTCGTGCCGACTACGAACTGGAAAGAGTGGACCGGCAGTTACAAGCATTTCATCGTGCGGGTTCGGTTCGACAAGACGCCTCCCAGCGTTCTCCCGTACATGTCGGCCTCGGTGAGTTTTGACACCGGCCGGGTCCCGGATGCCCTCGTCATCCCCGTTGGGGCCATGTCGGTCGTCGACTGGCCGGCAGTCCTGCTACGTCGTCGGTTCGAACGGGTTGGAATTGCGCACGATCACGACCCGCCGCGCGACGTCAGACCTCCTGGAGGTCACCGCGGGCCTGAACGAGGGAGAGCGCGTCGTCTTGCGGCCTGTCGACGTTGTTGGCATCCCGGTCGAAAGCCGGATTGCGAGACCCGGGAAGCAACCCCGCAACAGAGCAAACCGCATCGCCAACTCCGATGGAATCGCCCGCGCGATCGAAAGCTCAGGCTTCGTGATTTCGGTGGCCTACTTAAGGTGGCGCAGAAGTTTGAGGCCGACCAATCGGTGCTCCTTGTATCCCCTTTCACACTTCGCTGAGCGTGCCGGTGCTGGTGCCGAAGCGGTCGACCTCGATGCCCATCTGCTGCAGCATGCGGACGAAGAGGTTGGACAGCGGCTTGTTGTTCTTGCGGTCGAAGGCCACGTGGCCCGCATGCTGGAAGCCGCCGCCGGCCAGCAGGATCGGCAGGTTGTCGCAGGTGTGAGCCGAGGCGTTGCCCATGTTGCTGCCGTAGAACACCACGGTCTGATCGAGCAACGATGGGCCGCCTTCGTTGGTGCGCCTTCATCTTGCCGAGGAATCTGGCGAAGAGCGTCATCTCGGCCTCTTCGATCAGCGCGAGCTGCTTGATCTTGGCCTCGTCCTGGCCGTGGTGCGTCGCGTCGTGATGGCCGATGGCCACGCCCGGGAGGTCGACGCGGCCGTGGGACCAGAGCCACAGGGCGATCACGCGCGTCGAATCGGTTTGCAGGGCCAGGTGCACCAGGTCGAACCATTGCCGTTCGCGGTCCAGCATCCAGCGGATCGCTGAGGTAGTCGTCGGTGAGAGGCTTGGCCTGCACCTTCGGCTTGGGCTTGGTCACCCAGGCCTTGATCCTGCTGCAGGCGCTGTTCGGCCTCGCGGATCGAGGTCAGCATCAGGTCCAGCCGCCGGCGGTCGGCCGGGCCGAGGGTCTGGCCGAGCGATCGCGCCTGGTCGCGCACGCCGTCGAGGATGCTCTGGCCGGTCTTGATCCGCTCGACCTCGCGCGCCACTTCCTCCGGAGTGCCGTCGATGAACAGTTGCTTGAAGACCTGCGTGGCCCGTTCCTCGGACGGCACCTTCACGCCCTTGCGATTCCACGACAGGACGCCGCCGCCCAGCGCCAGGTAGGGGAACCGCGTCTCGCCGCCCAGGCGAGAGGCGACTTCCTGGTCGAGCGAGATCGTGTTGCGGATGTCGCCGAACCGGACTCCCTCGGGCGCCACGCCGGTCAGCAGGGCGACCTCGGTGTGGTGTCCGCCCGGGTAGCCGACGTGCGACATGCCCGAGAACACCGTGAAGTCCCGCGATGCTCTTGCAGCGGCTTCAGGTAGCGCGTGAGCTCGTAGTCCTTCCCGGCTTTCTCCGGGAAGAAGTAGGGCGCATGCAGCCCCAGCGGCCGGCTGATGAGCAGCATCCGCTTCGGCCGCAGCGCCGCGGCCTTTCGCTCGGCCCCCAGGCCGATCGGCAGCATCGCGTCGAGCAGCGGCAGGCCGATGCAGACGCCGGCGGAGCGCAGAAACGTGCGGCGGTTCAGGGGAGAGCGTGGCATGGCGTGATTCTCCGAGACTCGTTGCGTCAGCCAATGAGTCATCCAGACGCGATTCCGCGAGGAATCGACTGCGGGATCTCACTTGTTCAAAAACACCCGGCTCTGGACCACCTCATGCACGAGCGAGCGGAAGCCGTAGTTCCTGGCGCGGCACTTGGCCACCAGTTGCTCGACCACCTCGCGGTCGGCGAACTGGATGTCCGCCCCGGTGGCGTAGATGAGCAGCTTCTGCGCCAGGTTGCGGGCCAGCTGGTCCTTGTCCGCGAGCAGGAGCTGCTTGTAGTCGTCGATGGTCCTGGAACGCCCGGCCGTCGGGAGTCGTGCCGCCCATCTCGACGTCGAGGCCGCGATAGATCTGCCGGCCGGGGTAGTTGGCCAGGTCGACGAGACCTCGCCGGCCGGGTCGGCTGGCTCGGTAGAAGTCGCGCCAGCCGCCGATGACGTCGAAGGTTTCCAGCGCGAAGCCGGGCGGATCGATGTGCCGGTGGCACGATGCGCAGGCCGGCGTGTTGCGGTGCTTGTCGAGCTGCTGCCGGATCGTGGTCGCGCCGCGGATGTCGGGCTCGATGGCCGGGATGTCGGGCGGCGGCGGAGCCGGCGGCTGCCCCAGGATCCGATCCAGCACCCACTTGCCGCGCAGCACCGGCGACGTCCGGGTGCCGTCCGCCGTGACCTTCAGGATGCTGGCGTGAGTCAGCACGCCGCCGCGGTGGCTGCCCGGCGGCAGCTTGACCTTGCGCAGCTCGCCGCCGGAGACGCCCGCGATCCCGTAATGCTGGGCGAGCCGCTGATTCAGGAATGTCCAGTCCGAGTCGACGAACTCGGTCAGGCTGCGGTCGTCGCGGAGGATTTCCTCGAAGAACCGCTCCGTCTCGCGCGGCATCGACCAGAACAGGAAGTCGTCGAATTCGCCGTAGATCTGCGGGATCCGGCGAGGTGGCGTTGATGTTGCGCAGGTCGAGCCATTGACCGGCGAAGTTGGCGGTGAACCGGCGGCCCTTGGGATCGTTCAGCAGGCGCTCGACCTGCGCCCGCAGGACGTCGGGCTTCCGCAACTCCTTCTGCTTCGCAAGCTCGAACAACTCGATGGTCCGGCATGGACGACCACAGGAAATACGAGAGCCGCGAGGCGACGGCATAATCGTCCAGCTCGGTGCGCCGCTCCCCGCGAGAATCATCGATGCGCTCGGTGAGGAACAGGAAGTGGGGCGAGCAGAGGGCGGCCTTGTAGCCCGTGACCATCGCCTCGGTGAATGAGGCGCCCTTGTCGAGGGCCGCGTGGACGAGCTTCACGTAATAGCGTAGCAGCTCCTCGCCGACGGGCCGCCGGAAGGCCCGGGGCAGGAACGAGCGCAACAGCCGTTCGGCGTCCTCGCGCGGCTGCGCGGGAGCCGGAACGAGCGGGTCGTAGATCCACCAGCCGTCCGGGCGGTTGGCGGGTTGAGGCGGGACGGGCCGTCCTTCGGCCTCCGCTCGGGCGACCGATTGCGGCTTGAGCGGCACGCCGCCGAAGAGGCGCTCGTAACCGGCCGGCGGCCAGGGGCCGAGCGGCCCTTCGATCTCGACCCAGTGCACGGCCAGGCCCGGCAGCCCCGGATCGGCGTCGAGCTTGCGGCCCTTATGGCGATTCTCGAACTCCCGGAAGTTTGGCAACGACCAGCCGGCGAAGACGATGACCTGCCGCTCGCGGAGGTCGAACTCCTCCTCGATCACGGCGGCCTCTCCGGCCGGGACGTCGCGCACCGCCCGCACGTCGGTGTCCTCCCGGTCATACTGGGTGGCGCGGCAGACGCACATCATCGGCAGCGGCTTGCCGCCGGTCCCCACGGCGGAGGCGCAGACCCGCACGCGGTAACGGCCGTCCGCCGGCGCCGGCGCAGTGGCACACGGGATGTAATCCGGATTGCGGAGGTAAAGGACGAGCGTATCGCCGTCCAGCCGTGCGGACTTGCCGAGCAGCTCCTGATAGAGTCGCAGTTTCTCGGTGATCTGCCGGCCGGTGCGGCGCTCCTGGATCGCGACCCGCGGCCGCTTCGGGATGACCGCGCGGACCGCCTTTTCGGCTGCGTCCTGATACCGCAGTAAGTGCACGGGCGATATGTCGAGCACCGCACTCACGTTGTCGAATCCGGCCGCGACGTTATCGTCCGGGAGCAGGTCCTTCACCTCCACCGGCGTGGCCAGAAGGTCGCGGAGCGTGGTTTCGTATTCCGTCCGGTTCAGCCTCCGGAGTCCGACGCGCCCCTCGCGGCGCTGCCTGGCGAGCGAGGCCTCGTGCAACTGCCGCTGCAATCCGTCGATCACCGCGCGGGCCTCTTCCGCCGCCGGGCGTGGCTCGCCCTTGGGCGGCATCTCCCCGCGGAGAGCTTGTCGAGAACCTTACCCAGGTCGCCGCCACATCTTCCTCGGCGAACTTCAAGGGCAACTGATCCAACCGCAGACGACGCTTCTGCACCTCGGGGCCATGACAGGCAACGCAATGCTCGTCGAGGAACCGCCGGAGCGCGAACTCCGAGGGGTCAGTGCCTCTCGCGAAGGCTCGTCCGGCGTCGGCCGCGAAGATGGCGAGGAATAAGACCAGAAAACCGATGGGGCCGAGACGAGGAATCCGACACCATTTCACGTCCTTCTCGTTCGAATCTACCACTGACCATCGGAAATCGTTGTCCGCGCTTCGCCAACCCGATCATACGCTGTCGTCGGCGAGCCCGCAAACGAACCTCACAATCCTTTTTTAACCACGCACGGCACGGAGAACACATTCTTAGCCACGGATTCACACAGATTAAATAAAGATGACTCAATTCATTTTAATTATGTAATTTATCAGTGTTCAATCCGTGTTTCATCCGTGGCCAAACTCTTCCTTCCGTGGTAAAAATGGACTTCATCGTATTGTCTGTGGTTTTGAGATTCGTCCACAGCCCAGAGACGTTTCGGAGGTAGAATCGACTCCGGAGTTTTCACTCACGATGGAACGGAGGATCGAGATCGTGCGCAACCAGGCGCTCTTCTTGGTCGTGATGGTCTTCCTGCTTGCGGTTCAGACCCTGACAGCCCAATCGCCGAGTCGGGCCCAAGTGCCCGGCAATGCCCCGCGACGGAAATCCCAGGAAGCAGGGAAATCACCAGCGTACACCCCGACCGCCCGCTATGACGTTCGCAAGATCGAGGGCTGGACCGTGTTGATCGACAAGGGGTTCCTCGACCGAGAGCCCGATCTCGCCGATCGGACGTTGATCCTCTTGCGCCAGCAGCTTCGCCAGGTCGCGGAGCGAATCACCACAGGCCCACTCAAGAAGTTGCGTGCGATTCACATCTGGGTCGAGGAAGACGAACCGCACCACCCGTGCATGGCGTACCACCCCGACGCAGGCTGGCTTCGCGAACACGGCATGAACCCGGATAAAGCGCGGTGCGTCGAGGTGGCCAACGCCCGCAATTTTCTGAAATGGACGTCGGACCAGCCCTGGATGGTGCTGCATGAGCTGTCTCACGGCTATCACCATCAGTTCCTCGACGGCGGTTTCCACAACGCCGCGGTCAAAGCCGCCTTCGACCATGCTTCCAAGGCGCGGGGATACGAATCGGTTGCCCGGGTGCATGCCCAGAAGCAAAAGGCTTACGCGGCCACCGACCCTATGGAATATTTCGCCGAGTCAACCGAGGCATTTTTCGGCAAGAACGACTTCTATCCGTTCGTCCGCTCGGAACTCAAGCAGCATGACCCCGAGATGTTCGATCTGCTCAAGACGCTTTGGCACGACGGTTAGGGACAGGTCACCCTGGATCGGTTCTCGCTGCGAAGCCTTGTCTCGCGAGTAGTAACTCTCGGTTCGATCCTAGATCGGCATCTCCAGTGTCCTTGAGAAGTAGGCGCGGGGATTTCAACGCACCCCGCCCGATGCTTTGGCTGTCGACATGGCGATCGGAGTCGAACACCAGGGGAGGTCGGTCGCCTGGCGAACGATGCCTGTGTGGTTGTCCTGAACGTATACCGCCGGCCGGAGATTCTGACGCTTCCAGGTTGGCTCGATCTCGAACGAGGACCGTCGCGTCGAGGGCGACTTGCCTGCGGGCTTGTCGCCGGGGATCCGGACCCCAGGCTGCGCGGCCCGCCCGGCGGTCCGGGCCGCGCGAGGACGATCCCGCGGTTCGTTAGGGCGAAAGCCAACTCCGCGACGTTCGACTCCTGGTCGTTAGGGGGGCGTGACGTGTCACTTGACCGCCTTCGCCGCCTCGATAAGTGCGTCCGTCGTGTGCCGATCGCGGTAGCCTTCGAGGAAGATCTTGGCGCGGATAACACCCTGTTTATCGAGGATGAACGTCCCCGGGTAAGGCACACCTTCGGCTTTGCCTTTGGCGGCCTTGTTGAGGATGTGGTAATCCTCGATCGTCTTGCTGCCGGGATCCGACAGGAGGAGGAAGGTAATCTTCGCCTTGTCGGAGAACTTTTTGAGCACCGCCTGCTTGTCGTAGCTGATCCCGACGACTTGGACTCCGGTTTCCTCGATCGACTTGAGATCACGTTGCAACTGGACCAGTTGCGCGCGGCAGAAGGGTCACCAGTCGGCCGAGCGGTAGAACACCAAAGCGACCTTGCCCTTTTTCAGAATTTCATCCAGCGATCGCTCTTTGCCCTCCTGATCCTTGAGGGTGAACGGCGGCGCCTTCGCGCCGACCTTCAGGCCCGTCTGCTCCTCGGGAGCGGGCTTCCCCTTGCCCTGCGACCAGGCGGTCGGCGCCGGCGAGCAGCACGAGCGCCGCCGCGAGTGTCATCGATCGGATCGGGTATGACATTCTGGTTCCTTATCAAATCAGGACGCGGCCCTTCGACGTTCCGCCGACGAGGCGGGAGGTGGGCCGACTGATGGATATCCCACGGTTCGGCGCGTTCACGGACGTTCGAGCAACAATGCGTCCACCAGCTTGCGGACCGTCTCTGCACCGGTCGCACCCTTGTAGCTCAGCTCGCCCTCCCATCCATACCGGACGCGGCCACGCCGGTCAACCACGTAGACCGTCGGCCAGTAGCGGTTGTTCCAGGCCTTCCAGTTCGACGAATCGTTGTCGACCGCGATCGGGAACTTCAGCCCGTGCTTGGCCGCTTGCGCCTTGATCCGTGCGACATCACGCTCGCCAGCGGTCTCAGGCGTATGGATGCCGACGATCACGACGTCCTTGCCCGCGTAACGCTCCTGCCACGCCTTGTAGTGAGGGTAATTGTTCACGCAATTATAACATCCGTTGGTCCAGAAGTGGACCAGTACGACTTTGCCGCGAAGCTTGGCAATGGTCAGCGGCTCGGAGTTGATCCATTGGGTGACGCCCCGGAACTCGGGGGCCGGTGCCGTCTCCCCCGGCTGGAGGAACTGTGCCCGGGACGCCGTGGCGAACCCGACCGCGACCCACACGGTCAGGCCGAGTACGACGATCGGGCGCCGGAAACCATATCTTGACATGTCTAGGGTCCTTGAGTGTGATGAGCCGGGTTTTCAACGCGCCCCAGGCGACGCCTTGGCTGTCGAAGTGGCGGACGGTGCGGCGGGCGAAGTCGATCGCCAGGGGAGGTCGGTCGCCTGGTAAATGATGCCTGTGCGCTTGTCCTGAACGAACACGGCCAGCCGGAGGTTCTGACGCTTCCAGGTCGGCTCGATCTCGAACGAGAACCGTTGCGTCGAGGGCGACTTGCCGTTGAGTTCGATGAATTCGTATTTCGTCTGCCGCGCGGGGAAGCGCGCGACGAGCGACCTGCCTTTGTTCTCGCCCGAAGGGATGGCCGTGACAACGCCGTCCTCGCGGAGCACGGCGCAGACCAAGAGCGGCGACTGCTCGGCCCGGATCGACCGGCTTGTTACCTTGATCGTGACCGTGCCCGACAGTCCGTCACCCTTGAGGTTGAGGGCGACATCGAGCCTCACGGCGGGTTTCCTGGCCAAGGCTTGACGGATCGCTGCCCCGGCCGACGCGGGATCCCGGCCGTTAACGGATTGCTCGCCGTCGATCATGAGCATTGGTGTGTAGTAGAGTCCATACTCGCGGTTCTTGGGCTTGGTGTAAAGCTGGTTATAGGTCGCCTGCCGCTGACTGTACAGCGGGTCGGAGAACACGTCCTTCCAGGGATCATTGAAGTAATCGACGTGGAAGGCGATCGGCACGATCCTGCGGTCTCGCTCCGCCAGCGCGCCGAGCACTTTCTCGGCCGTCGGGCACATATCGCAGCCTTGCGAGGTATACAGCTCGACGAGGACCTTTCGTTCCGATTCCGATTTCAAATCGTCGCGTGGCACGTCCTGGGCCAATACGCCGCCGGCGCCGACCGAAACGATCAAGAAAGCTGCAAACCATCGAATCCAGGGACCGTTCATGAAGACCTCGATTAAATGACGGGTTGAAGAAGCTGTCTCCTCGCGGACGAAGTCAGGACAATAGACGACGGGCCGGCCGCGTCAATTCGGCCGAGAGCCGGCATTACCGGAAAGGGCTCTCACGGAAAACGGATTCAACGCCACGATTGTCCGGTCGACTCGAGGTTCCTGGGGGAGCCGGCGCGACGTCCTGTGACGGCGGTCGTTTCGGCGGTGGTGGGCGATCGGCATCGACTTCGGCCTCGATTCCGGGTTTGCGCGGTGACCTGGATCTCCTCGAACCCGGCTTTCAGCGGCTTCGATGCCGAGTTGACGACCACGACCCCGACCTTCAGGCGATCCTTGAGTTCCACGATCATGGGAGGAAACAGGGTCCAATGGTCACCGTCGGGGCTGAAGGCCCCGCGGACCTCGTTGCCGCGCCGCTCCAGCCGGAGATAGCTCGCGTCGTCCTCGATCTTGAGACCCTGGGTAACGGCCAGAAGACCGGCCCGACGGAGTTCAAAGTTGGCATAGGGGAAGACCTTGCCTTTGCGCACGTCCGCGGCGATCTCCAGGCGGACGTAATTCTCCGGGTCTTGCCAGAGGAGGATGCCGGCTCCGTGGTAAGGGGCGTACTGGCTCGTCGTTGCTTTCCCGCCTGGATGGTTGGTCCCGGTGACCTTTAGCCGGACCTCAAAATCACCCTGGATATCGCCGAGGATGCGCGGGGCGTTCATGCGACCAAGCTCGGCGCTCAAGAGGTGGGCTGTGCCGGGGACGAGGATCGTGGCCCGATTCGTTTCCCTGTCCAGGACGACGTCGCAATCGCCGTCGGGGTCGATGACATCGCTCCAATCCGCCAGCCTTCCGATCCGCTTCTCTGGCTTTGCTGGTTTGCTCATCCCTGGTTTTTCTGGGACCTCGCGACCCTGGCGATCGTGATCCGGCGCCGCCTCACGGGGAGCTTCGCCGATCTTCTCCCCTCGGGAAGCTTCACTGGCCGTCCCCTTGGTTTCGGCCGGCGGCGCCATCGCTTTCGGTTGTGCGATGGGACCGGACGGGCTCGAAGGTGGGCTCGGGCTCCGCGAACGCAACGACGCGGTTCGATCGCTGCGACGGCAATCGGCACCGGACGGACCGGCCGCGACCGTCCTGGCAGGCGCGAGAGCATGACACCGCCTGATCGCGACCACGGCAATCCCCAGCACGGCTACCGCCGCAGCGATCGCGAGCACACGTCGGACCCTTCGAGCCTTCGACGCGTGGCGTGGCGCACCGGGCTCCCCGGCGATGGCGGATGGAGCCAGTTTCCGGGAGCCCGCATCGGCCGGCAGCGGCGTGGCCGACGAGAGTTCGGCCTTCTGCCGCTCGGCCAGCAACTCGCGTTCGATGCTCTTGATCGCCTCGACCACCGCCTCGGCCGTCGTCGGCCGGTCCGCCGGGTTCTTGGCCAGCAACCGCATGATCAGCGCGTCCAGGGCCGGCGGCACGGCGGGGTTCAGTTCCCGAGCCGGTGAGGGGGCATTGTTCGAGAGGGAGGTCAGCACGGCCATGACGGTCGTCCCCGGGAACGGTAGCGCCCCGGTACAGAGCTGGTACAACACGCACCCGAGGCTGAACAAGTCGCCTGAGGCGTCGACTTCCTCGCCGCGAGCCTGCTCCGGGGACATGTACGCCGGGGTACCCAGCGCCGTCCCGGGATTGGTGATGTGCACGTCCTGGCTCTCGGTTCGGGCCAGCCCGAAGTCCAGGATCTTGACCCTTCCGATGGGTGCCTCCAGCCAGATGTTGGCCGGCTTGATGTCGCGGTGGACCAGGCCGCGCTTATGGGCGGCGGCCAAGCCGGCGGCCATCTCGCGGCCGAGCCGCAATACCAGGTCGAGCGACGGCTTATGTCCGCGCTCCAACCAGCGGTGCAGGGACATTCCCTGAAGGTATTCCATGGCCAGAAACGGGACGCCGCGCTCCTGGCCGACCTGGTAGATCGTGACGATGTGGTCGTGCTTGAGGGCCGCCATCGCGCGCGCCTCGAGCGTGAACCGTTGCGCGGCCTGGGGAGAGCCGGCCAGCTCCGGCCGGATGACCTTCAGGGCCACCGGCCGGAGCAAGTCGGTGTCTTCGGCCTCAAAGACCAGCCCCATCCCGCCCTCGCCGATGCAGCGGAGGACGCGGTAATGGGCCAGCCAGCCGAGCTCGCCCGGAGCCCGCGGCGGGTCGAGGAAATCATAGGATCCCGACTGCGGCACGCAATTCGCCCGGCGTAGCCCCTGCCGGTGACATCGTATCCTTCGGGACGTAAGCGACAGTCATGTCCGCATGCGCCTGTCCCAGCACCCACGCCTGGAGGCTGCTGGTCTTCGGGCCGATTGGGAGTGCTCATAAGCGAATCCATTTCTGCGCCCGGGAAATGGGGCGCTCTGCCGGAGGCCGATGGCCTCAACCCTTTCATTACCGAGAACGGCACATGCCGGTGCCAGGCCGGATCGACTGGGGAAATTTGGCCGTAAATCACAACAAATGAACACACTTGTGGCGATAGTTCTCCGCCAGTAGATGGAATGGTTTGCGAGGGAGCCGAGGATCGGCGTCACGAAATGTCGTGGCCGACTACGACGTTTCGTGGGCCGAGCGTGTGATGCCGAACTGGGGGGGACCAACTCACCTGGGTTTGCGCAGCTGTCCGTGCCACGTGGGGAACTTTCGCGCCGCGCGACGGTCCAGCCTCGCGAATGGCTTGCACGATCGGCTGCGGGTTCGTGAGGAGGCCATCCAACAGAATCGGCTTGTTGGAGGAGTTGCTGGGTGCAATTCATCGGGTCATCCACGAGCAGCTCACCGACAAGCAATGGCTCACCGCTGGCGATCGAGGATTTCCGCGGGTTTCACGAATCGCTCGGAAGCGTGCTCTGTACCGTAGATTTGTGCTCAGAAAGCCCGGAGAAAAGGATTCAATTATTTCAGTCAGTTACGGCCACTGCGTGAACTCTTGGAACGAATCCTTGCCATGCCCCAAGAAAGCCTGAACCCTGACGACACAACACTGGTTCGGAGCCCGGACACGCCGGGCAGACTCAGTCGCCCATTCAGCAGGTCACGACAGACGGCGGGAATCCCAGACCAGGACGGCGATAGTTCGAGCCGTTTGTCGGTGGATTGAAGAGGGAGCCGCAGACGGGACAAGTCGTGAGGATGGAGCTGTAAAAGTCGTCGGCCGTCATCGCCCAGAAATCGAATCCTGACAGGTCGATGAGCCGGTTCAATGCGGCGCAGCGCGCCTTGCGTCGTGCGACGACTCGGTCGAGGTCGCGAGCACGGTCGGCGCGAAACCCTGTGGCTTTTCGTGAATTCCAGGGCACGTCGTTGGCCTGGTAGACCTTGCCGTTGGCGCGATCCTGGGCGAAGACTGTCACTCGAAAGCGCGTTCCGTCCCGGCCGCTGGGGAGTTCGATCGGGAAGGCGAGGGTCCGAGGTCCCGTCTGATCGAGCTCGAGAAACTTGTGGTCGAGCCGGCGGACGACGTGGTGTTCGACGAGCGTCAGTCCCGCGTTTTCGCCGCCGAGGATCTTGGTCGTGACCGGGTCTTCGGTCAGAGCCATGCCGATCAGCAACTCGCGTCCGGCCATCTCAGGAGATCGGGCGGCGATTCTTACGGAGACGGTCTTTCGAATCTCCGTACCGTCCAAGTCGAGGTCCAGGGCGACCTCCGACGGCTTCTTGAGAGCCTGTTCGATGGCCGCCACGGCGCTTGCGCGGTCCGATCCGAGGAGTGGATGGCGGCCGTCGACCATCATCAGCGGGGTAAACTGCAGGTCGTCGCGGCGCTGCACGCTGTTGTAATCGCGTTGACGGCGGGTGTACGAAGGGTCCGAATAGGGGTCGGGCCACGGTTGATTGAAATAGTCGACATGGAAGTTGAGCGGCACGATCCGGTCGGCGCCATCGCTCGGCTCGAAAAGCTTGCCAAGGAGGTCCGAAGCGGGCGGGCAGGAATTGCATCCTTGCGAGGTGTAGAGCTCCACGAGCACTTTTTTCGGCGCGTCCACCGGCTTCTCTCCGGCCCCCGCCCCGGGAGGACGAAGCACCGTCAAGGTGAGGAAAAGTGCGAGTGCCCTCAACGCACGGTTTCTCATGAGAGTCGCCTCCATCGAATCGCGCGCCCCGAATCGGAAGGATTGAAACGCCGTCGGGGCTGGTCCGGCGAAATCCCCTCTCAGGATTTGTCGTCAGGATGGAAAAACCCTGACAAACCCTGGTTTGAGCCCGGCACGCGCGAAAATGGGACGGACTGAATTGCCACGAAGTTAAGTGTAAGATTATCCGCGAATAGAGAATAAAATTGGATTTACACCTTGACTTCGTGGCATTCAGTTCTGACGCCTTTTCCGCAGGTCATCCACACAGGTCCCGAGGACGTTCACAAGTTCGTCCCGGGGACCGGTCGCGGCGGATGTCGAGTGTCAACGAACGACCAGGCCGGCCGCGCTGTGCGGCATGACTCCGACGGGGCTCAGGAACAGCTCGTCCAGGCTTCCTCCCTTCTCGATCTTGAACGCGGCGATCTGGCCCGAGCCGTCGACGTTCACATAAAGAACCGAACTGCCGAGGATGGCGTTGTCGGTCGGAGTGGTACCGGCGGGGAGGACGCCAGCCAGCCCGCCGCCGCCGACGGGGTTCAGCAAGGTCAGCGTCCCCGTGGCGGAATCGAACCCCAATGCGGTGATGGTCGCCGACGCGGTGTTCACGGTGAAGATGTACTTCTGGTTGGCGGTGATAGCGCACCAGCAGGGCGCGAGCTGGGTGCCGGTGACGAGAGTGTTCGTGATCGCCTGGGCGGTTCCATTCTTGAGGATCTGGTAGGAAGAAACCGCGCCGGGAGGCGCCCCATTATTCCCTAAGGTCGTCACGAGGTAGCCCTGGCTGCTGAAGAGGAACCCGAAGGTGTCGGTGATGGGTGTCGGGGTGAACGTCGGGGCAGACGTCCGGCCGTCACCGAGGACCTTGAAGACGTCGATATTATTGCCGTTCCTCTCGGTCACGACGAGCCAATTGCCGTTCGGGGAAAAGCTGACCTGGGCGGGGAGCACCGACGGCCCGCTGAGCGACCGCGTGGAATTCGCCAACGCCGTGAGTTTGCCCTTGGCGTCGACCGTGAACCCGGTAATGATGTCGACCGCGCCGTGGGCTCCCCCGGCGTTCAGCACGTAGAGGAAGTTGCCCGAGACGGCGACGCTGTTCGGAAACGTGCCCCCGGAGGAGATGATCTGGATCAGATCCGGCTCTTTCTTGCTCAAGTCAAAGACGGAAATGCTGCCGTGCCGGCGTTGACCAGGTAGAGGGTGTCGCCGGCAGCGTCCATCGCGATCGACCCCTGGCTGCCGAGCCCGCCGCCCGCGCCAAGACCGCCCGTGTTGTAGAAGACGGGGAATTCGAGCATGCCTTTCGCGTCGCGTGCGAATACCGCGAGCTGGTTCCCGTCAGCCGCGTTGGTCATCATGTAAACTGCCCCATCGCCGAGATCGCGGAGCCGTCCCCCAGGACATCGCCAGCAGCACCGCCAACCCCACCAGTTTCGGCGCATAGCGCCATAGACGGTCGTCTTGAGCATGACGTTTCTCCTCTTTGTAGTGATTTCGTCAGAGCACGAGCTGAGACCGGAGTCGTTACATCGGCCTCGCCTAAATGTGTCGGGGCTGGGGGCGAATCCTTACACACAAATCGATCGGAACGGCGGTGAGGTTGACGAAATCGTCGGAAATCTCGACGCACACTGCCATTTATGGTTTCATAGAAGCATGCGCTCATTGAATTAGGTTAGCTTGCTCTCGAGTAAGCTCTGGATCCGCTGCCGATCCTCCTCGGGAAGATCAGGACCGGGAAGGGGACAATCGGCGTGATCGAGGCGGTGCGAGAGCCAGTGGAGCGCATCGCGGAGAAAACCGACCTGACGGGCATAGCGTTGGCAGGCGACGCACGAGAGGAGGTGAATCCGGTGGGCGCACTTTTCGGATCGTGAGAGGGGGCGGTCGAATGCCTCCGAGGTGAGGCGTGCGAATTCTTGGCAAGGGAGGTTCAGCCATCGCCAGAGCGAGACGAGACGTCGGGTTGGCATGGGTCATTTCGGCTTTCGCGGCGGTGGGGGGTTTTCTCCGAACCAGTTAAGTTGCAGGCAATCACGCAATAGCGACCGGGCGCGATGGAGACGCGTCCAGAGGCTGGCGGCGCTGATCTTGAGCAGTTCGCGAGTCTCCTCGGCGCTCAAGCCGTCGACTTCCCGGAGGAAAAACGCATCGGCCAGACTGCGAGGGAGCCGCGACAGGCAAGCGCCGAAAACGTCCCAGAATTCGCGCGTTTCGAGGTCAGAATGCGGGTCGCCCCGCCAGGAGTCCGGCATGGCTCGCCAGTGTCCGCGCCATCGAACGCGGGGTCGTCGATCGGTCGTGACGAGGATTCTTCCGACGCCGCGCGTTCGGCATTGGTCCTCCGAAGATGGTCGACAATCCGATGCTTCAAGATCCCGACGAGCCAGGTGCGCTCGCTCGACCGTCCTGCGAACCTCCCCCAGCCGCGTAGAGCCTCGAGAAACGTCTCCTGCACCAGCTCGGCGGCGAGTTCCGGCACGCGGACGCGAAGCAATGCATAGCGATAGAGGCAATCGCCGTGGGAATCCATCCAGCTCTCCGGTCCGTTTCGGGGTCGGGAAGCGTCGGGGGCGTCGTTTTCGGCCGTGGTGCGTCCGTGGTGTTGGTTTTGCATGATAGATTAGTCGTTCGGGACCGAGAATCCTTACACGGCCGCCTTCGGAATCGTCTTCAGGCGACCGGACCGGGGCTCGTCATCGAATCCCTTCCTGCTTCTCGTACGCCTTCTTATGCCATGAACCTATCGAACGACCAGATCCGCTCCCTGCTGCAAGCCGTCAGCCGCACGCGGGATCAAGAGCTGACCTGCGACGAGTGCCTGGGGGAATTGGGAGGTTTCGCCGAGCTGACCCTTACGGGGCGGCCGGTCGAAGAAGCATATGACCTCGTCCAGCAACACTTGCAGGTTTGCGGCGAGTGCCGCGAGGATTTTGCGTTGCTCCTCAAAGCCCTTGAAGGCCTTGTTGAGCCCCAGTCGTGAATGGACTGCCCCGCCGGCAATGGCCACCGAGAAGGGGAAGGGGATGGAGGGTTTGGGGGGCGGGGCCTGGGGGCCCTGCTGGTCCCGCCCCCAAAGGGTATCCGAGTTGAATAATTCGGCGGCAAACGGCATCTTTTGAACACGATTGACTTCCACCACCGGATTCTTGCCCGCGCGAGACTCGGAAGGACCTCGTTTGCCACTGACGCCAATCGACCTGCGGACGCATCGTTCCGCCGGTCATAACCCCTCTCTCTTGCGGCGTCCAGGGCTCTCGCCCGTCGTGATCGGACGATTTCTCAGAACCGCCCCCGACCGTTGACCAAAGGTCTGCCTTTGCTAATCGTGTTCGAGGGCCGCCCTCATTTCGCAACGTCGAGCTCGACCGACAGGTCCTGACGGAGGAAGAGGCAACGTCCTCCCGCCTCCTCGCATGTGTTGTACAAGGCGTAGGCGGCGAGGCGGGTCTTTCCCTCGGCGGTCGGAGGTGCCTTCACCTCGAAGTCGAGGCGGCGGACCTCAACCGACTCGGGCTGGTCGCCCTGCGGCGCCGTCAGCAGTCGAGAGGAGACTGTCCACCCCTCGGCACCGGCGACGCAGACCCGCAGCGGGGTCGATTCGTTGTTCCAGTGCGCTGGTGGGTCGCGCTGGGGCGGAAGGTGACGTGGACCCGAGCGGCCTGGCCGGGGCGGACCCGTCCTGGCACGACGGCCACCTCGGCCTCGATGAGCCGTTGCTCGTCCCGTTGGATCCGCCCCTTCGGATCGAGTTCCGGCGGGACGGACGCCTCGGCAAGGACGTCGCGGACGGGCCCTGCGAGTTCCGAACCGTAGGGCTCCACTGCGAGGGGGACGGGCGTCTCGCCGCGGCGGGAGACCTCCGCCTTGGCCTGCGCGACCCAGTCATAGAAAGCGTATGGCTTGGCGAGGCGCGGGCCGTATTGCTCGATCCGTCGACGCCAGATGTACTGGTTCGGGTCGAGCTTTAGGGCGCGGCCCCAGGCATCGATAGCGGCCTGGAAGTCACCGGGCCTTCGTCTCGCCGACTCGTGGCGCATCCGGTGGGCGACCCCGAGCCGGAACAGGGCATTCTTGTCCGAGGGGTCGAGCGCCAGAGCGCGGGCGTAGGTATCGATTGCCTGGTCACGCCGCTCCGCGCCGCCCCAGATTGTTAGGGCGTCGCCGAGCTCTCGCCAGGCACCGGCGGCGGGGTTTGCCTCCGCCTTGTGGCGCAGCGAGTCCAGGTCTGGGGGACCGGCCGATCGCGGAGCACCCGGTTGCGCGTCGTCGGCGAACGTCTTGTCGAGGAACTCGGTCTCGAACGTCTCGGGGCGAGGGCGGATGGCGCGTACGATGCCGTGCTCGTCGATCGCAACGACAATCGGGACGGCCGGCGCCTCCAGAAGATTGATCGGGTCGTGGAGGATCGGCCAGTCGAACTGCTTCCACTGGGCAAACAGCTGACAGCGGTCAGCATGCTGCTCCTGGGTGACGCCCAGTAGTACCAGGCGTCCCTGCTTCACCCACCCACGAGTCGCTTCGTGCCAGACTGGCACGTGCTGTCTGCAGCCCACTCACCAGGAGGCGAACTGGATGAGCAGCACCTTCTTGCCGCGGAAGTTCGACAAGGAGACGGGTATGCGGTCGCCGATCGTCGGCAGGGTGAAGTCGGGGTGCCTCTCGCCGACCTTCGGTGCATACGGCCTGGCCCAGGCACGCGAGGTCGAGGCGAGCAATATCCCACAGGCCGCAAGGGTGAACGCCAGCTTCCGCATCGTCCGTCTCCTCATCATTCGGGGGCAAGGGGTCGTTCGACAACCCTCGACGCCATGTTAGGTGATTCCGTCGTGTGTCGCAAGCGATTCCGTTCGAGGAAGAGCTTCGCGCGGATCACTCCCTTTCGATCCACGGTGAAAATACCCGGATTGGGCACGCCTTCAGCCATGCCTTTAGCAGCCTCGTTATCGGGAGAGGATCCCTCTGACGCCCCGCCGACGAGGTGGGGGATAAATGCACTGATGATACCACCATCGAAGGGGGCGTCGCGAGGAGGCTTACGGATGCTCGCAGCCGACAGCGCCTCGACGAGCTTGCGGACTGTCTCCTCGCCGGACGCGCCTTGATAGCTTAATTCACCCTCCCAACCATACCGGACCCGGCCGCGCCAGTCGTCCACGTAGACCGTCGGCCAGTAGCGGTTGTACCAGACCTTCCAGTTGGACCGGTCGTTGTCGACGGCGATCGGGAACTTCAACGTGTGCTCGGCCCGACCGAGCCGGGGGCGACGCTCCGGGCGGCCCCGCGGCGAGCGGGGTCGGCGTCAAGGGGCGAGGACGCCCAGGGGGCGAGTGCCGTCCTGGGGCACCGGCAACACCGTCGGTGACGAGGGCACCTCGGTCAACGTGCCGTTGCGGCTGACCTGGAACACGTGCAGGGCGTTGGCCGTGAAAGGCACGCTGGCGTTATTGCGCTGAGTCAGGGCGTAGAAGTACGTGCTCGAGCCGTCGATGTCGATCTGAAAGAGGCCCCCCAGCCCACTGAGTAACACATTCTGGATCTGCACCGGGCGTTCGGCTTTGCTGATGTCGAAGACCGACACGCTCCTGTCGCCGGTGTTGGCGGTGTAGAGGCGGTCGCCGGAGCTGTTGGTGACCAGCCAGCAATTGGCCGTGCCCGAGTTGGCGACCGAGCCGACGAAGGTCAGGCGGCCGCGGTCGTCGTAGCGGTAGACGCCCACCTGACTGATGAAAGGGAAGCCGACATAGAGTATGCGGGCCGAAGGGTGAACCGCCAACCCCAGCGGGTCGGGCGCGGCGCCTGATGGCTCGAACAGCCCTTCGGGCGGAGCCTGCTCGCCGGTCTGGGTCAGCCGGCCGTTCTCCGAGACGGCAAAAGACAGGAGAGTGCCGCCCACGAAATTGTTGCCGAAGGCGACCTTCCCGTCGGGTGAGAGCAGGACCTCCGAAGGCGTGGAGCCGATGTCGGTCGCGATGACCGAGCGCGGGATCCCATAAAGCAATTCGTCGGACTGTCGCAGCGACAACGACGCGTAGTTGGGCTGGGTCAGCTCCGGTCGGTTCGGATCCTGAGCCGTATTGGCTACCAACAGGGTCGATCCCGAGACGCCGACGCTCGTCGGATCCGTCCCCAACGAGGAGATGGGGGAGCCGGGGATGGTGATGAGGCTGCCGTCGCGGTTGACCCGGAACGCGGCGACCGAGTCGGAGCCGCCGTTGACGGCGTAGCAGCGTCGAGCTCTCGGGCGTCGAGGACGAGGTTGCGGTCCGAGGCGTTGTTCCCGAAGGCGAACGACGGACCCGCCCCGATCCCGCCGGTCGGGAAGGTGCCGAGCAAGGTCAGCACGCCGTCGGCGCCTGTGGTGTAAGCCAGGACGGCGTTGCCGATCGCCGGATTGGAGACGTTGGTCATCACGTAGACGACATTCTTTGGCGCTTGGGCCTGGGTCGCCGTCGGCGCCGAGCGCCGCGAGGGCGAGCGCGAGCCCGGCGGCCACCGAGTGCATTATGCGGCGGGGCGGGGTGCGGAGCGTACGGTCAAGTTGTGGCATCGGGTGAAACTCCTCCGTAGTTCAAGTAAAGAAGTTGGGATTCAAGGGTCATCGCTGCATCGTGTGAGGGTGGCGCGACCCTCCTCCGGCCGCGCTAGCTTCGATCGTTCACGTTCCGGGAACAAAGGCGATCGGCACCCGTCGCTGGCATGACGGGGCGTTCCAGTGACCGCCCGCCCCGGGAAACGGCGCCGAGGCCGGACGGGGAGCCCGCCCGCCCCGGCTGGCGGGGTTGGTTGCCGACGATTGGCCGCCCGACCCGGTACTCGCCGCCTAATCCGATCCGGTCGGGCGAAGGTCCGCGGCTGCGGGATTCGTCAAGAACGTCAGTGACATTGCCATCACGGCAGGAGCTTGCCGCGCTCGACCAGCAAGAAATGGCCCGGGAACAACCGCGCCTTCAGCTCCACGTTCTTGAAATGGGTCCCTTCGCCCAGGAACGCCGCCTTGCCGTCACCATACTGGAGGTAGTTGTAGATCTGACCATCATCGGCCTCCAGGTGGTGCAGGTGTCCCAGAGTGCAGGAGTGGGGGAGCTCGGCGACGTTGAGGCCGCACTGGCACTTGTTAGTTCCCCGCAGGTTGACCGCCTTACCTTCCTCGTCTTCGTACCGCACCAAATCCACGCCGGGGTCGCCCTTCGCTTTGGAGAGCGCGTCGATGTGCAAGAGCGCGCCGGCAGCGAGGAGTCGCCCCTTGATGCTTACGGCGGTCCCTGGCTTCACGTCCTTGAGGGCTCGCTTGTTCTCGGGGGTTTCGAGGAACGCATAGACGCCATCCTTGGTGACCAGGGCGCGGGCGGCGACCTCTTTCAGGGTCGTTTGGGCCCGAGCCCGATCAGCTTTCTTGCTGTCCTTGAGGGCGCAAGGGAAAAGCCCCAGGACGTCGGCGACGACTCCGTCCGCTTCGAATGGCGTCACGGGCAGGCCCGTCGGCAGCCCGGGCGACGTTGAACGATAAGACCAGCGTCAGCACGGTCAATTCTTGGAATCCGCGGATCATTCTGTTCTCCTCGAGAATCAAAGGGGAAACCTCATCAATCACAGTGGGCGTTACGATCCGCGGGACGGTTGGTCGTCCAGGGACCTCCACATCGAACGTGTGGTTCAGTGGCCGGCGTGGCTGTGGTGGCCACACTCGGCCCGGCCGACCGATGCCGCGGCGGTCTTTCAACCGTATCGTCCCGATCGGCTTGATGTTCTCGACTCCGTACTCGACCGGGATCACCGCCGCACCGCCGCGCGGGGAACGCTGGGTTGGGCTGGGTATCGGCGGTGAACCCGGCGCGCCGAACCGCTCCAACCGGGGACCAAGGTCACGGCGTTGGAGACCGACTGAAACGAAGTCGTCGCCAGCGGCCTCTGGGCGATACGCAGAGCATTATTGGGGTTGGGGGCAAAACCGGTCTGGCCAAAGCCGCCTTGGACCGTTGCTCCGAATGAGCCGTAATTGAAGGGCGAGGTTCCAAAGGCAGCGCCGGTCCCGTTTCCGTGGCCGAACGAGCTGACCGAGGGATAACCCGCGGTGAGGGGGAAGCCCCATTGCGCCGGGCGCTACCGGCCGTGGCCAGCACCAGGGCAAAGACCAAAACGGAAACGAGTGTGCTCCACCGTTGCGATTTCATGGCTGAGTCTCCTTGAACCGGTGATGACCCCGGGGCAATAGGCATTGCCCTTGCGCGAGACATTCGACCGGTCTGTTATTAACAATCAATTGTCAATTCAATGCCCTGCATACCAGTCATAGCCGCGTTCGGCCCAGTAGTCGGCTGGCCGCACGTCGGTAAAGCGGATGGTCCCGATTTGCTTGAGGTTCTTGATGCCATACTTGACCGGGATGACCAGCCGGAGCGGCGCCCGTGCTCGGGGGTCAGAGGCCGGCCGTCCATCTCGTAGCAGAGCAAGGTCTGAGGATGGAGGGCGCTGGCCATGTCGAGCCCGACGTAGTAGTTGCCGTCGGGTGTCTGGAGAGCGGCGTACCCGAACGGACGTCCTCCGCGAGTCGCCAAACCCGTGGCCGAGGCGAGGTCCGCGAGCCGCGCGCCGGCCCAGTGCACGACCTCGCTCCAGCCCTCGATGCAGCGCAGCTCGGTCGTCATCTCGGCCCTGGGAAGGGCCTTGATCTGGTCGAGGGTGAACGACCGCGGCCGAATGCTCGCCGGCGGGCCCGATGACCTGGAGCCTCCACCTGGCCGGGTCGAGGCGCGAAGCCACTCCGATCGAGCCGTTGACGCGAGGCATCCGCGCCGCGGAGCGGGGAAATTGCGGCGACAGGCGCGACGGGCGGAACAGCGCCCCGCGCCAGTCGTTCGTCGAACTCCAACACGCGGCGCAGCGGCCAGGGCAACCCGCCCTCGTCGCTCCGCGTGACCAGCCATTGCCAACCCGCCGAGGCCGGCGAGGGCCGCCACGCCACCCAAGGCGAAACCGCGGCGCGACAGCCGGCGGAGTCGACGCTCGAGGTCCTGGTCCAACCTCTCGAGATCCGCGGTCGAATCCTTGGAGCGAATCCCATCTTGTGGTTTTGGCGTCTCGTCCGCAGCGAGAGGAAACGCAAGCGGGACGACTGCGCTCGCATCGATCATGTTGTTTTCGGCGCGCGTCCTTATCCTCGGACAGACGGCTTCGGGTCAAGCGGTGGTTCCATGAACGGCCTCCTCCTGGTCTCTCGCCGACCTCGACACCGATGACCATCGCGCGGAAATTGTTCCACCCGGCACGGATGACCTGGGTGATGTGGATGACAAAGAAGGCGACGTAACCGACGGCCAGCACGAAATGCTCGAGCCGCGCCAGCGGGTAGCCGCCCAGCAGCGTGGTGAGCCAGGCGAGCTGGACCGGTTTGTAGATGGCCAGGCCCGTCAGCAGTGAGCCGGCCCCCATCGCGACCACGCCGGTATAGGCCAGCCGCTGCGCCCCGTTGAACTTGCGCCGTTGGCAGCGGCTGCTTGCGAATGCCCAGGTCGTGCAGCACGACCTGCCACGCCTCCGCGAACGTGTGACGGTTCGGCACCAGCTCGCGCCACTCCCCGCTCCAGAACGTGTAGGTGACGTAGAGCAGACCGTTGATGGCGAAGAACCACATGAAGGTGAAGTGCCAGGCCATCCCTTCCGCCAACCGGTGATCGACGTGCAGGGCTCGGTATAACCACGTGGGGAAGAACTTGACGAGCGTGATGCCGCCGAGCCGGATCTCATACACGTCGTTCGCCCAGTAGATCAGCAGCCCGCTCCAGATCATGACGGCCAGGACCGGCGCATTGGTCCAGTGAAACAGCCGGGTCGCCAAGGAATGCTTCCGCTCCAGACGCGCCATGGGAACGACCTCCATTGGGTGAGCCGGTGACTGGCGTCCCTCCCAGGCGGCCAGCCACCGCGCGATCGCGAACGATCGTCACTTCGGGGTCCCGTCCATCTTGCCCTTGTCCATGCTTGCCATGGCCCCGCCATCCATCTTGCCCTTGTCCATGGCGCCGCCATCCATCTTGCCCTTGTCCATGGCGCCGCCATCCATCTTGCCCTTGTCCATGGCGCCGCCATCCATCTTGCCCTTGTCCATGGCGCCGCCCATCTTGCCGCTGCCATGGCCCGTTCATCTTGCCGCCGGCTTCTTCATTCGAGGAACAGCCGGGGAGAATCCATACGGCCACCAGCAGCGAGGCGGCGAGTGTCGTGAGTCGAAGGAAGGAACGCATCGGTGAACTCCAGTGAGGCTGATCTTCCGGAACGACGGCGCGGAACGTCCGCAACCCGGACCGAACCGGGAATCAACGCTCTTTGAGGTGAAGCATCTCCGCGACGAACCCGGAGCAGGCAATGACTCTTGCCCCATCACGGATCAAACTTGCGAGGAACCGAGCCCCGGCTGCGTCGATGAACGTCAAGTCGCACAGGTCAAGGCAAACCCTGTCTGGTGTAACCTGGGGCTCGCCGCAGGCTGACTCCAACTCGCCGATCCAGGGCTCGAGGAGCTTGCCCTCGAGCTTGAGCGTGCGGGTCAGATCGCTCCCCTCGGATCGCGTGATCATCAGCATGACAAGCCCCCGAAAACACACAGGAGCTCTGAAGCGATCGCCATGCCACATGCCGTCAGGAGGGCCGTTCGGTCGCCACAAGTCACTGGTGCGCTAGGAGATGATTTTTCTTTGTCGTGAGCGACGAGCGAGCACGGCCATGGCTCCGTCGCGAGGGATGGCGCCACGAACCGTCGTGGGGGCTACGAGGTTTCGTGGGTCGAACGGGAGAGGCCGAGCTTCTTCAGTCGGCTGCGGAGCGTGTTGGGGTGAAGCCCGAGGACGGCGGCCGCGCCGCGCGGCCCTTCGATGACCCACTTCGTTTGCCGCAGGACCGCCAGGATGTGGTTCCGCTCGACGTCATCCAGGGTGGCGGATGGCTTGACGACGGGTTCCGCTCCGGTTTGGCCGAGGACGTCGGGATCGACTTCGAGCGTGGGGCCGGTCGCGAGGATGACTGCGCGCTCGAGGACGTTCTGCAGCTCGCGGATGTTGCCCGGCCAGGGATACGCCATGAGCCGGCTGAGCGTGGCGGGGTCGATGCCGTCAAACCGCCGGGCGATCCTGGTCGCGAACTTGTCGAGAAGGTACTGCGCCAGGAGTGGGATATCCTCCGGCCGATCACGGAGCGGCGGGAGCTGGATCGGGAAGACACTGAGCCGGTAGTAAAGGTCCTCGCGGAACGTCTTCTCGCGGACGGCCTTCTGCAGGTCACGGTTGGTGGCGGCGATGACGCGGACGTCGACCTTCCTCGGCGTCGTGCCGCCGACCCGCTCGAACTCGTGCTCCTGCAGGACGCGGAGGAGCTTGGCCTGGCTGTCGGCGGGGAGCTCGCCGATCTCGTCGAGGAAGATCGTCCCGCCGTCGGCCAGCTCGAACCGGCCCGTGTGCCGGGCGATCGCCCCGGTGAACGCCCCTTTCTCGTGGCCGAACAGCTCACTCTCGACGAGCCCCGCGGGCAGGGCCGCGCAGTTGATCTTGATCAACGGCTTGTCCCGGCGCTGGCTCGTCGAGTGGATGGCCCGGGCGATCAGCTCCTTGCCCGTACCCGTCTCGCCGTAGATCAAGACCGTGGCGTCGGTGGGGGCGACGCGGCGGACCTTGTCCAGCACGGCGGCCAGCGCGGAGCTCCGGCCGACGATCTCCCCGAAATTGTGGACCGACTTGATCTCTTCCTGGAGGTAAAGGTTCTGCTCGCGGAGCCTGGCACGCTCGGCCTCGGCGAGCACGCGGTCGGTGACGTCGACCCAGATCGAGTGCACGGCCCGGGTCGCCCCGCCCTCCTCCCGCAGCGGCCGCATCCAGAGGCTGACCCAGAGCGGGCTCCCGTCCCGCCGCCGCATCTCCAGCTCCAGCCCGGACACCTCGTCGCCGGCGAACACCCGTCGCAGCGCCTGCCCGGCCGGGTCGCGGCCGGTCGGCGTGTCGGCGAAGTACCGGAGGATGTCCGACCCGAGCAGGTCGCCGGCGGAGTAGCCCAGCAGTTGCGTCGCGCGCCGGTTGACGTTCAGGAGCGTGCCGTCGGCCCCGACCGACACGTAGGCGTTCGGCGCCTCCTCGTAGAGCTCCCGATAGCGCCGCTCGCTCTCGACGAGCTGCTTCTCGACCCGCAGCCGCTCGAGCTCGACGGCGGCTCGGGTGGCGAAGATCCGGAAGATGAAGAGCCGGCGGGGCTCGGCGGGCATGGGCCGCTCGTCGAAGACCGCCAGGTGACCGAGCACCTGGCCGTCGCCGTCGAGCAACGGCACGCCCAGGTAGCTCTCGATCCCCAGCTCGATGAGGTCCTGGTCGTTCGGGAACTTCGCCTGGACTCCCTGGGGATGGTGGCAAAGCCCGCCGCGCACCACGTCCTCGCAGGGGGTCCCATCCAGGTCGAACTCGATGTTCTCCAGGATCTTCCCCCGGCCCCAGTACGCAAGAGTCCGGACCCGCGTCGGCACCTGGGCGAACTCCGCGACGAATGCGTAGCTCACCCCGATCGCGATGGCGAGGTGCCTGACCAGCGACTCGAAAAAGACCTCGCCCGTGCTCCGAGCCGTTCCTTCGACGATCGCTCGCAGGGCAACGATTTCGTCGTCGAGCGATGTCGAAGGTACCCCCAGCCCATCTTCCGAGTCGAACTCGTCGTTCGTCGGCCGGATGATCTCCCCCGCTGTCGGTTTCAACCCACCCATCCTTCAGGAAATCCGGCGTGGGACTAAAGAATGGTCCATGTCGTCGACAGAGCTTCAATCGCTCAGCTTGCCCCGAGCGCCCTGCGTCATTGTTGGAACCGGCGCACAAGGCCCTCCCAGAACAGACGTCGACCGACCTGATTTATTCGATTCTGATCAGCGTCATCAGGCTTCGCTGACCTCACCTACTTGTGATCCGGTGTCCGATTTCACTTATTAGCATCCTTCTTCGTGGGCACTTCCGGCACACTCCGATATTTCTTGAGCCTGTTCAAGAGGTGCGCCACTTTGGCGATCATCCGGTTCGGCCAGGCGGCTGCACCTTGCGGTCTATCCCTAAAGCGTTTAATTTATCCGGTTGCTCTTGCTTTGCAAGTCATCATGCCGTAGTGGCCATCCGGTGTACCACGCGAAGACGGACTTCAACCGAGTTCAGGGTGCGCAGAGACCACGGATATCTCATATCTTTAAAAAGTGATGCCGCTTGACCTGGTGTGACTCATCTCTCCATTCGGATCGAACCCTGCTTGGGCCCGTGGATCGGACGGCCGATGTCGCGTTGGCCTGCTCGGAGCCGGGATGACGACGTTCCAATTCAATCCCAACGCGATTTCCTTCGTGCTCGCAGGGGGGACATCAGCCATCTTGGCGCTATTCGCCTGGCGCCGGCGGGAGATGCCGAGAGCTCCTGCTTTCGTCACCATGATGGCCGGGGAGACGGTCTGGGCGATCTCCGAGTCCGTGGAGTTGATGGTCGTCCCCTTGTCTCTCAAGCTCCTCTGCATCGACATGCGGGTCGCCGGTGCGGTGACCTCGATCTTGGGCATGCTGGCCTTCGTCCTGCATTACACGGGCCGGGGCCGCTGGTTGAAGCCCCGCCGATTCGGTGCGATCTGTGCCTTGCCGCTGGCGTTTATCCTGGTAGCCTGCACCAACCCCTGGCACCAGCTCTTCTGGAGCTCCATCCGCGTCGAAGACATCGACGGTTTCCAGATGGCGATCCGCGGATATGGACCGGGATTCTGGATCCAATTCGGGTATTGCTACATCTTGGTCGCCATCTCCACGTTTCTGCTCGCCGAGGCGGTGGTCCGCTCCGACGGTGTCTACCGCGCTCAGGCCGCCGTGATGCTCTTCGGGGTGCTCGTGCCCTGGATCGTCAGCATCATCGACATGACCCAGGTCTTCGGCTTCTTCTACGTGGATACGGCCGCGGCAAGCTTCGCTGTGACCGGACTGGCTTTCTTTCCTGGTCTGTTCCGATTGCGGCTGCTGGACCTGACGCCGGTGGCGTGGGCCACGGTCGTCGAGCGAATCAACGACCCGGTCGTCGTCATCGACGCTTGGGGCCGGATCGTCGTGTTGAACTCGGCCGCCCAGCGGCTCATCGGGCGACCCGCTCGAGAGGTTCTGGCCGTCGAGGCGACCCGGGCGTTCGTGACTTGGCCGGCGCTCGCCGACCGGTTGGGTCGGATCGAGGAAGACCGAGAGGCGCGATTCGAGCTCGACGGACCCGACTCGGCTCTGGCCCTCGTCCTTCGACGCTCGGATCTGGCGCCTGGGTGACGGTGTCCGTCCCTCCGGCTGGGTGCTCGTCCTCCGCGACGTCACCGAACGCAAGCGTGCCGAGGGAGAGCGGGTCCGAATGCTCCGCGAGCAGGCAGCCCGGGCCGAGGCCGAGGCGGGGATGCTCCGCGAGCGGGCGGGCCGGGCCGAGGCCGAGGCGGCCAACCGGGCCAAGGACCGCTTCCTTGCGACCCTGAGCCACGAGCTCCGCACGCCGTTGACCCCCATCCTCGCCACCGCGACGGCGATGCTCGACGACCCCGCGACCCCCGGTCCCTTCCGAAGCGTGCTGGAGATGATCCGCCGCAATGTGACCCTGGAAGCCCGCCTGATCGATGACCTCCTGGACCTGACGCGCATCCGCGGCGGCAAGCTCCACCTGGAGCGCGGGGTCATTGACGCGCACGAGCTGGTCCACCACGTCGTCGAGATCTGCCAGGAGGATCTCCGCTCGAAGCGACCTGCAACTGGAGTTGGATCTCGCGGCCCGGCGGCACCACGTGGATGCCGATCCGGCCCGTTTGCAGCAGGTCCTCTGGAACCTGCTCAAGAACGCGATCAAGTTCACACCCCACGGCGGGACCGTGACGGTCCGGTCTCGCGACGCGGCTGGGTGGCCCCAGGGGGCGACGGGCACGAGCTTGATCCTCGAGGTCAGCGACACGGGTATCGGCATCGAGACCGACATGCTGCCCCGGATCTTCGAGATCTTCGAGCAGGGGGGCCTGCTCGTCGTCGGTCCGATCCGGGGGCCTGGGGCTGGGCCTGATGATCAGCCGTTCGATCGTCGAACAGCACGGCGGCCACCTCACCGCCGCCAGCGGCGGCAAGGGACTCGGGGCCACCTTCACCGTCGAGATGCCCACGGTTCACGCCGCGGCGATTGCGGTCCCTCCCGACGGGCGTCTCATCCCGGCGTTGGCCATCCCCGACCGGTATCTGACCATCCTCCTGGTCGAGGACAATGCCGATACACTGAACTATCTGTCCCAGATGCTGACCCTGCGGGGGCACGACGTGCACACGGCCGCCAGCCTGGCCTCGGCGATCCGGGTCGCTTCCGAAGTGGTCTTCGACGTGCTCGTCAGCGACATCGAGCTGCCGGACGGCAGCGGACTGGAACTCATGGGGGCGCTCCGCACGAGTCGGGCGGTGGCGGGGATCGCGCTGTCGGGGTTCGGGTCGTCCGAGGACATCGAGCTGAGCCTGTCCGCCGGTTTCGCCGAGCACCTGACCAAGCCGGTCATCTTCCGCAGGCTGGAGGAAGCGATCCAACAGGTGGCTGTCAGCAGCCGAGCCGACGGATTGGTAAAGAGCTGACGCCTCGGGACATGGCGCCCCTCCTCCTCTCCATGATCCCTGCCGATTCTTTCCCCCCTCACGGTTTCTTGCGGTTATCGTAGAATCATCTTATACGTGGAGGAGCCGCCCCTCAACGGCCGGGTTTCCGTTTGAATTCGACATCGATCCGCAAACAGCTCAAGCTGGCCTCGCCCGCCCTCGGTTCGTCGGACTCGCGAAGATCGATGGCAGTTCAATCCGATTGGGATCCAGGACGGAAGACGCCTGCCATTCAATGGGAACTGATCCCCGAGTTGTCCCAATGGAGGAGGATTCCTTGAGCCAAGATGAAGTCAAAACGATCGAGCCTGTGGTCGTCGACGTCAAGGCGCTCGAGCCGGTGCGCTGTCCCTGCGGCTGGGCCCGACGGGCGTTTGCCGGCGTGGCCGATTCGCCGGCCAGCGTCCATCGCGTCGAGATCGAGGTCGACGCCCGTGCCCACTACCACCGCGACCATACTGAGTTCTACTATATCCTGGAATGTGACGCCGAAGCCGCCGTTGAACTGGACGGCCAGCGCAGTACCAGTGGGGCCGAACAGCGCGATCATGATCCCGCCTGGGGTGCGGCACCGCGCGATCGGGCGAATGACTATCCTGAACATGGTGGTCCCGCCGTTCGACCCAGCCGACGAGTGGTTTGATTGAGCGTGGGCCGCCCGGTCGCTCAATTTCGTGCGCTGGATTGACTTGGGCTGGCGTCCCCAAATTAACTCGCCTCCCCGCCCGAAGGAGCGCATCGGAGGAGGCGTCTCTCGACCCTCCCTCCGATGCATTCAATGCGACGGTGACGCTAAAGTTCGCCCCAGAACGCTGCGACGGAGGAGCGCACTCGAATGACTTGCCGTCACTTCTCGGAAAAGAGAAGCGGGGCAAAGCTCGTGCAAATAGTCGCGCCAGTTGATCCAGGTGTGGCCACCGGCCGTTTCCTTCGAAACCACGTCGAATTTGTGCTTCTTGAGCATGCTCACGGTGGCGTTAGAGGTCGAGAGCAAGAAGTCGTCTTTGCCAATGCCGAACCACACCAGTCGCAGCCCCTTCTTGGCTTCGGCGTCGTCCAAGGTCGCTTTGTGCCGCTCTTCCCATTGCGTACTGGGGGAAGGCTTCTGCGGCCACCGACCCGATCGAGTATTTCGCCTCCGCGATTTGACGGAGCGGCGTGCTGCCGATTTGTGCCTGACGCTTAAGATTGGTAGAGTGGCTTGTTAGTCCGCGCGGAGGTAGCCATGCATTCGGCCGGCGTCTCAACCCACTGAGGATATCGGAGCGACCGGATGTCAATCGGCGAAACCTCGGGCCCGATCCATCCGGTACCGACCCGAAGGAGTGGGTATCGCTACTTGTTCTATGACAAGCATCATGGACGCGGAGGACCTGATGCCGCGCAATGGTTGCCAATTCTGAGCCGAGATGAGGAGTTCGCCGTCTTCGATGTGGCGGATCGGGAGGATCTCTCCGACGAGCGGGGCTGGCTGTACGGAATGCGGCCGCGGCACGAGGAGGGGCACATTCCCGACTTGGGGACTTGGGGCCAGCAGATCGCCGAATTCCCGCTCGCCCGCTCAAACGACCCCTGGCACGGATATCCGCTCTGGCCTCTGGGCGATGAGGGGTCCGAGAATCGAAAGGGCGAGAAAGGGCGACCGTCCAAGGGTGTCTTTCTCAAAATGGAAGCCGCGGGATTGATCACGCGACGTGAACGGAAGAAGCTATACAAAGGAGATCATCTGTGATGATACCCGGCAACGGCGATCGAGAGCTTGAACATTCGCACGATCTCCCTGCCGAGTTTCGAGGTCTCCTGGGCGGGAGGCGGTCCGGGGAGACCAGGCTATTGGTTCGGCTCGGACGACGGTAGGGTTCAATTCAGTCAGCTTGGACGGATACAGAGTCGATCGGCCCCTCTGCCATCGCGCCATCGGCAGAAGCCGTCAACGGGATCGCGTTCGTCGGCCCTCTCATGGCAGTGGGCACTCGTAGCGATGTCACCTTCCTGAACGTGCCCGAGCCAGCGGGGAGCACATTCCGCGAACCGTCTTCCCGGGGGGCGCGCATGGCGTGGCCAGCACGCACGGCGGTTGCATCGTCGCTCCGATGGGCCGGCGGGGAATTCTGCTCATGGATCCGAAACTGGAGACGGCCCCAGAGTGTGAGGATCCTCAAGCCCGCCGACGAGGCCCTCTACATCTACCGTGTGGTCAGCCTTGCTCGCCCTGATCGGGAGAGATCCTCGCTTGCGCCGGACGTCGGGGAGGCTTTGCGACGATGCCGCTGGCTGGTTCGGGTTTGGAGAACCACGGCAAGAAGCTTCGACCCGTTGGCGTCGATTTCGTCGATGTCGCCGCGCTCGATGTCGCCGGCTTCCCGTTCGCGGTGGCGGCACTTGGGCTCGATTGTTCGATCCACTTCGTTAGTGACCTCCTAGGGGATCAGGCGACGACAACACTGCATCTCAGCGTTCGAAACGAGAGGGCTTATCGCATCCTTTGCGCCGAAGGCCATGTTTTCGTGCTCACCGACAAGAGGCTGTACACTTTCAAAGACCTCGCCGTACGATTCCTCCGAGGCGAGGCGATCAATAACCCGCCCGCCCGGTGCGTCCCCTTGGAGGCGGTCGACGCGTCCTTGGGTCCCGATCGGTCTTTATTAGTCGTGATGCCCGATTCCGTCTATCACGTCAACATCGACTCGATCCTCGCAGGTGGGCAAGAGATGCTCGCGACAAACTCGGACGACGAACCGTGGGAGCCCGTCGAAAAAACCTCTTTGGGAACAATCGGAAGAACTGGAGCTTACTGAGGTTGCTTGATCTGGCTGGTGTCCGTGAACTCGCTCGCCGCCCGCCCGACGGAGCGCACCGGAGGCGGCATCTCTCGATCTCCTCTCCTCAATCTTTCAACGCGACGGTCACGCCAAAGTTCCCCGTAGCAGGCGCAACCGGGGTCGCACCGAATGACTTGCCGTCATTTCTCGGAGAAAGAGTAGCGGGGCAAACTCATGCAAATACTCGCGCCAGTTGATCCACGTATGACCGCCCGCAGTTTCCTTTGAAACCACGTCGAAATTGTGGTTCTTGAGCATGGTCACCGTGGCGTGGGACGTCTTGAGCAAGAAGTCTTCCTTGCCGATGCCGAACCACACCAGTCGCAGCCCCTTCTTGGCCTCGGCGTTGTCCAGGTCGCTTTGTGCCGCTCTTCCCATTCCGTGTTGGGGCCCGCCCCTCCGGGACCACCGGCAATTCCGAAGATGCCCGAGCTGAACACGCCGATGTACCCATATTCGTCGAGGTGGGAAAACGCGATGTTGAGCGTCTGCGCTCCACCCATCGACAGCCCGGCGATCGCGCGATGGGCACGGTCTCCCAGAACACGGTAGTTCTTCTCGACGTACGGCCTCAAATCCTTGACGAAATCTTCGCCGAATTCGTCGACCTGTCGATCAAAAGAACGATCGCCGGGCGGACCAAAACGGAATGGTCCCGTGTGACCGGCCGGCATGGCGACGATCATCGGCTTGGCTTTTCCCGCGGCGATCAGGTTGTCGAGAATGAAGCCGGCCCGGCCGACCGTGCTCCACGACGCATCACAATCGAACGCCCCGTGCAACAAGTAGAAAATCGGGTACTTTCCCTCGCCCTTCTCGTAACCGGGCGGCGTGTAGACGTGCATCCGCCGAAAACGCTTTAACGTCTGCGAATAGTAGGTGACCTGCGCGACCGCGCCGTGAGGTACGTCCTTCACGTCCGAGATCTCCGAACCCGGAACGTAAACCAAGCTCCAGGTGTTGCTGTTTGACTCGCTGGTCGAAGGGTTTCGCGGATCGATCACCGCAACGCCGTCCAAGTTGAAGTTGTAGCGATACGCACCTGGAGCGATCGGGCCGACGGTCGCCTCCCAGACTCCGTTATCTCCCTTCTTCATCTCGACGCCCCTCCCTGTGTTGGGAATGTCGCTGCTGGAGAGCCTGACCGCCTCGGCCTTGGGAGCATGAATGCGGAACGTGACTTTCTTTTCAGACGAGATTTCCGGCGATACGAACTCGGGGGGCCTCGAACCTTGGCGATCCTGAGCGGGGGAAGACGGCGATACCGTCAGCAGCGCTGCGTTCACGAGGGCGGCGAAGAAGGCGAATTGTCTCATGATGGACCTCGTTCAGAATGACTTGAAATGGGTTTGGTTCTCGATCACTGTTCAGTTGACGGCACCAGCGGGGGGCGGTGCCGAGGCTCGGAACTGCCGGCACGCTCGGTCGCCATGGCTGTCACGATCCGGCGTAATTGCCCGATCAGCAACTCGGCGTCGCCCGCTGGCAGCGCCGCCACGAGCCGTTGTCGCAGGGCCTCGCTTTTCCGCCAGAGTTCTTGGAAGACTCTTCTTCCCTTTCGCGTTAACGATACGGTGCGGGCACGGCCATCGGTGGGGTGCGGCCTGCGCTCAATCAACTGTCGTCGCTCCAGCAAAACGAGCATCGCCCGCAATGTGTTGGGATCGGACGACGTCCGAGAGACCAGGTCGCGCTGGGTGAGCGCGTCTCCGTCGGCCAAGGATGCAAGAACGACGAACTGATCCGCTGTCACTCCGGACCGCGTAAAGATCGCATCAGTCCGCCGATGCATCGCCAGGTAAGCGGCCCGTAGGGCCATGGCCAGTTCATGCCCGCGCATTGCTGATTGATCATCCGCGTCGGCAAAGAATAACGTATACGTACTAAGTAGCAAAACGGACACTTCAGGGGAAGGGACTACTTCGAGTTGCCTGGATAATCAAAATCTCGACGTTGCTACGGACAAGTGCGTCTTTGCGTCGTCAAGTCGCCAGCCAGCGAGGACGAACAGCTTGAAGGTCTTGTTCGACGATCCGAAGAAGGAGGCTGTCCGCGAGGAAACCGACGATGACATGATCCTGGTCAAGGACTGCGACGGGCGAGTCATGGGTTTTGAGCGGCGCGAGGCGATTTGCGCATATTTTCGGTGCAAACGCCTCTGGGGCATCGTGTCTTCCTGACGCGCGACCGCTGGCGACAAATCATTCGGTTCAAGCATCCGGCTTTGGCGGGGTGTGAGAGCGATGTCCGCGCCTGCCTTGCGACACCTTCGCTGATTCGGGAAAGTGCAAAGGAGCCGGACGTTCATTTGTACTACGCTTCCGCGGAGCACGGGCATCTCTTCGTCGTCACGATGCCAGCCGGGGAGGACGAACGCTTTGTCGTGACCGCTTACTTTACCAGGAACATCAAGCCGGGGAATGAACTATGGAAAAGCTGAGAGTCTACTACGATCGCGAGGGGAACACCTTGAGCCTCTGGTTCGACGATCCGAAGAAGGAGTCTGTCTGCGAAGAAGCCGACGACGACATGCTCCTGGTCAAGGACAACGACGGGCGAGTCATCGGTTTTGAGCGGCTCAACTATCTCTCAGCCAAGCAGATTAAGAATGGCGTGAGTATTCCCGTCGAAGTCCACATGGTTTGACGTTCGCACGAACATCCCCACAAGCGATGAGTCGAGGTCGCCACCCGCCCGTGGACGTCCTGGCCGGGAACCTCTCCACGATTTTTGCACCCGGCCTGGGACTCGCTCCACTTGCGACTGAAGCACAACAGTGGTCGTTGCACTGGTCGCCTCCGCTGCCTGCTCGAGCAAGGCGTCGGAGCCCGCCCGCGTGAAGAAGCGGTCGTGGTTCACCGGGGCGGCGAGTGGCTGCGACCTTGCCAGAGTTAACCAAATTGCGGAGCGTGTTTGGTGAGACGCCCAAATGGTGAGCGGCCTCAGATAGGACCATGACTCGGTTAGCATACCACACCGACTCAATTCAGCCCTTGACCTCTGCTCCTGCGTACTGTCTCATGAATCCGGCTATCGCGCATCGTCAGTCTCGGATCGGTGCTTGCCCCGGTTCACTACTGCTTACGTTCAAACGTGCGGTAACCCCTCATGAACTGCGCGCTTCGGTCGCTTACTTGGACAGTCTGGGTGATCATGGAGCATTGCATACTGCCAGAGTCCTTTATAGAAGTTTTGGCTGAGACGAACGTTGTCAAAGAATTCTGCGGGCCTGCTCCAGCAAATTGTCGCTCAAACCGGGCTTTTAACGCGCGAAACACATAGGAGTTCTGTCACCTTGGAGTAGCAGAATGGAGGATGGTCTTCCTAATTCTCTACTTTGGACATGGCAGGGACGAAGACATCAGTGCACTTGGGCTCAGTAAATGATGCTCCTTTTGAAAAGCGCGACTAATATATATGGATATATTCATTTCTTATAATAAAAAAGACGATAAACTTCGGGAAGTACTCGAGAATCATCTTAGTAGCCTCAGACGTCAGAAGGTCATAAGAAGCTGGCATGATCGCAAAATCACTCCAGGGACCGAGTGGAAGGGCCAAATTGACCAGCATCTCGACACCGCCGGGGTCATTCTCCTGTTAGTCAGCGCCGACTGATATTGCCTCAGACTATTGCTGGGATGTCGAGGTCAGGCGGGCCTTGGTGCCGCCACGAGGAACAGACAGCCCGTGTCATTCCGATTTTGTTGCGTCCCACCGACTGGCAGGGCTTGCCGTTCGCAAAGCTCCAAGCCCTTCCTACGAATGCTAGGCCTGTGACCTCTTGGAGGAACCGCGATGCCGCGTTCCTTGATGTGGTCCTTGGAATTCGTGCCGTCATTGGCGAGATCACCAGCAATTCCGGGTCCGCGTGTGTAGAAGTCGGAGTCGAGGGTGCGCTTAGGGGACACGAAGAAACGCATGAACCGGATGATAAAAGCATTTTGATCGAATTGTACATAGAAAGTGATTTCAAAGGTGAGCTTGCGGAGATGATTTCCCAGAAGGCGATTCAAAAAATTCAAGAGGTCTTGAGCACAGTTGAAATCGTTGGGGTCCGCACCGGTAGTGTTATTTTGACGTTGAGGATGACGGAGGATGACGGCGAACGGCTTCGCGAGCTGACTCGTGACGGAATACTGAAGCATACAGATCTAACTGTTAGAGCTAATTATGATATTAATTCGATTGTATCGAATTGGGAGGAACTACTTGGGGATGTGGACGCGTCTTCCCGCCGGACTGCCGCCAAGGCTCTGGGCCGAATCGGTCCTGCGGCCCGCAATGCGGCACCCAGGCTCATCGATGCGCTTTGGGATGAGGACTCGCTCGTCAGACGGTCTGCCGCCGAGGCTCTGGGCCGAATCGGTCCTGCGGCCCGCAATGCGGCATCCGGACTCATCGATGCACTTTGGGATGAGGACACGCTCGTCAGACAGTCTGCCGCTGAGGCGCTGGGCCGAGTCGGTCCGGAAAAAGTGGCCAAACTTACTGAACTGCTTCGGGACGGAGACCGACCTGTTCGCCTGTTTGCCGCGGAGGCCCTGGGCCGAGCCGGCCCCGCAGCCTCTGCGGCGGTGCCCCAGCTTGCGAAGATGCTCGGGGAGGCGAGATGGTATTTCGCGGACCGAAAGGCCCGGCTGGCTGCTGCGGAGGCCCTGGGCCGAATCGGCCCCGCAGCCTCGGCGGCGGTGCCCCAGCTTGCGAAGATGCTCGGGGAGGCGAGGTGGTATTTCGCAGACCGAAAGACTCGGCTGGCTGCTGCGGAGGCCCTGGGCCGAATCGGCCCCGCAGCCTCGGCGGCGGTGCCCCAGCTCATGGTGCTGCTGAAGAAGAATGGGGCTGAGACGCGGCTGGCCGCGGAGGCGGCCCTGAGCCAAATCCTTCTCGGGTTCCGCATCCCCAGCGCGGCTTGGCTGGAAGGGAAGCACAAAGAGGAGGCGCGACGGCAAGCCATGTTGAAGGCAGGCCTTTCCTTCCGCTATTCGTCCCAGTCTCGCGACTCGATGACATTGGAGGAAGATTTGCTCAAGGGCCAGGATAAAGACGATGCCAAGAATTCTGCGTAGGATTTAGGCAAAGTTGACATGCCAAAGCAAGACTACGGCGAAGATAAACAATCGGAACAAACTTTAGAATCGTAAATAATGTAATTCAATGCTCCCCGCCTAACGGCGGGCGCTTCGCTGTCCAGGACTCAAGTCCAGTTCCGAGCAAAGCTTGACACGAGGACGACCCGCCCCGTGCGGGCTAACCTCTTCGCATTCCACGCGGAAATCCGCGGGGCCCTGGCTTACCTTGATTTGCGATGTATTACCGACGACTTATATCCATATGCTTCGGGAAACCTGTGTGCCCTGCCCGTCGGAGTCTTGCCGATGCCAACGCGGCCCCTAATGGCCTGGGCCAATGCAGTCCGTTGTTGCTGGCGAGACGTCCTCACGACGTCTGAAGTTTCATTTTGACGTATGGGACTTCTCATCGGCCAAACCACCGTCGGTGTCGCGGTGGACGGTGATTTACGGCCTAAGGGTTTCCGAGTTCCTCCACGGCCCTGCGGATGTGGCCGGCGACGTCGGCGAACGCCTCATCTCGATTTGGCCAGAGGGTCACGGCTTTCCCGTCAGTCGGAGCGGCCAAGAGCTTTCCGAACGGGGTGGCATGCCATTGGTCAACCGGTCGGAGGATGACGGGGATGACGCGGGCCTCCCCGTTATCGTGCCGCTCTAGGGCCCGCTTCATCTCAATATCGTAGCAGTAATCCGAGGCGATGAAGTCGGGGCTGACCAGCAGGAGGATGACCCCGGCCGAGTTGAGGTGCTCGTCAATTGCCCCTTTCAACTCTGTCCCTGCGCCAATCTTGCGGTCGTGCCAACCTCGGATGACTCCCTGTCGCTGGAGAACGGCCAGAGCGTTTACCAACCTTTCTCGAAGCCGTTCGTCCTTGTGGGCATAAGAAAAGAAGACCTCGATGGTGCCGGACTGGGAGGGCGAAAGGGTCATACCCAAGACTCCGAGCAAGTAGTTCATGAAGGAGAATAACCTCGGGCTCAATCTATCAGGTCACCAATTCTAGCGGCTTCTCGAGGAAAAGACAGCGTTTTGAGCGGGCGTCGGAAGGGGGCTTGCATCTGCGGCCATCCGCAGGGCCAGCAGCGATACTGGCATCCTAAAAATCGCGACAATTACCTCTAACCGGCCAGCGAGCCGAGTCCATGGACGCATTCGCGCAACTTGACGATCGGAGTCCGGAATAATTCTCAGAATCCTTTTTTTCGCCTTGGGGTACGGCCAATTGCTCGGAACGCGGGTTTCCGATCACCAGCGCCGGACACGAGATTCCTCCATCAAAGGAACGGGACGAACGAGCATTTGGAGCAAGGCCAACATTTCATCAGCGTTGCTTGGCTCTCCCCCGTACCGAGTGTGCTCACGGCTTGCCCGGATTCCAGGTCGTCGCGGCGAGGTAGCGTTCGGAGTTCTGGTTGTCATGGTAGTAGTAGACGGCGACGACGTTGCCATCGGGGCGCACAATCGACCGGACATAGCCAATATCGCGACCACCGCCGTCGTCTCGGAGCGTGAGCGCATTGCTCCAGGTCTTGCCCTGGTCGGAGCTGAGTCGGGCGTAGATGCCGAAGGGCTTGGCTCGCCGGCCGTAGATCAAGCAGAGCCGGCCGTCGGGAAGACGGCGCAGGCTCGGCGGGTTGCCCTCACCGGTGTCGGACTCCGGGGTGGATAAGAACGACCAGGTCTTGCCGTCGTCATGGGAGGCATACGCGTCGATCCAGCTCGGGGGCGCATCCAGCCGCCGGATGGTCGTCACCAGGTCGGTCGGGGAGACGCGGACCGTCGATGGCATGATCGCATATCCCGTCGGCTCGGGTCCAATGAACGAGAGGAAGCTCCAGGTTAACCCGCCATCGGTTGTCCGCGCGGCGAACGGCCGGCCTTCCACGCCGTTGGTCTTGGACGCCGTCAGGAAGAGCTGACAATCCCTCGCTCCGTTCACAATATAGTCGGTGCGGGCCATGACTCCTTTCTGGCCGAACAGCGGCAGGCGGTAAGGTCCTTGCCAGGTGTTGCCGCGGTCGTATGAGCAAAAGAACCGCGATACGCCGTTGTTCGCGTTCTCCATGCGGACGGTCATCGCGAAGTCAGGGTGGGTGAAATCGATCGGCTCCTTGAGGTCGATGAGACTCTCCTCAGCAACGCCCGGCGGCATGATTCCATGTCGCATGCCTAGCGTGCCGACCAGGATACCCGGCGGGCGGGGTTGCTCGACGGACCAGGTGGCGCCGCCGTCGCGGCTACGGGCCAAGAGGTACTCCTCGGGCTTCTCCTTGTCAATGTGATGGAACTGGCCTCGATCCTTGTCATACCCCCGGCTGAAGCCGACCAGGATCTCGTCGCCCCACGACCACATTCCATGGTTGGCCGGCCAACCGGCGAATCGGCCCGGCTCTCCGTACACCACAACGTTCCGGACGACCTTCGCGGGCTCTCCGGCCGCGACCGTTCCGGACCGTCCGGCAATCGCCAGCACCAACCAAAGCATAAAGCATCCGCCCGGCTCGCCCGATTCGCGACATCAACATTACCGCGGTCCTCAAAGGCTCGTGAGCACAATTACCCGTTGCCGCAACCATTGTCGCCGACAGGAAGGCTCGCGGAAAGCCTAGGCTATCCACTTCCGAGCAGGACTAAAATCGAATCGTCGAGTTCTTGGTTGATATGAGGCGGTCCGGATTGGAAGGATTCCTTCCTCTGGTGCACTTAGCAGGCAGAACGAGCAGCACCGGACGGACTACGTGAAGGAGTGGCAGGTATAGGTGGGGATTGTCAGACACCCACCTAGCCTTTGAATGCGCCGTTACCGACGCTGGTTCAGCCCGTAAACCCGCCGCTTGCGTTAACGGAAGTTTAACGGCATAATAACGGAAGTCCCTCCGTCCTTGAAGCTGCCGTGAATATGCCCTTTGAACCCAACTTCGTCATCTCGCCGAGGATCGCCCTTTGCCTCATGCGAATCGAGGCGGCGCGGCAGTCTGTCGCCGATTTGCCGATCGGGCCTTCGGTGCTGGCATCCTTGCGGGAAACCGCGCGCCTCTTGGCGACGCACTATTCGACGATGATTGAAGGTAACCGGTTGACACCGGAACAGGTCGGAAGGGTCATCGGCCATCAGGAGCATTTTCCCGGACGTGAGCGCGATGAGAAGGAAGTGCTTGGCTACTACGTCGCCCTGGAAAAGGCGGAAGAGCTCGCCGAGGCACGGGGTACCGTCACGGAAGCCGATATCCGGCTCCTCCACGCGCTAGTGATGGCCGGCGGACGCACCAAGGTCAAGCCGACGCCTTACCGGGAGGGCCAGAACGTCATCCGGGACAGCCGCAGCCGCGGCATCGTCTATATGCCACCGGAAGCCGGGGATGTTCCGAGCCTGATGAAGGACCTCGTCACGTGGATCAACTCGACCGGGCGCGAGGAATTACCTTGCCCCCTGCGCGCCGCGATCGCGCATTACCAGTTCGCCACCATCCATCCCTATTACGACGGCAACGGCAGGACGGCCCGACTACTCACGACGCTGATCTTGCACCTTGGCGGGTATGACCTGAAGGGCCTGTACTCGCTCGAAGAATACTACGGCGCCGATTTGGGAGCGTATTACGAAGCGTTGACCGTCGGCCCCTCGCACAACTACTACCTGGGTCGGGCAGAGGCGGATATCACGAAATGGGTTGCCTATTTCTGCGAAGGCATGGCCGAGAGCTTTGAGAGCGTGAGATCGCGTGCCCAGGAAGCCGCCGGCCTCGGCGTGGGCGATCGTTCCGCTCCGTTACGACGCCTCAACCCGCGCCAGCGCAAAGCGCTCGAACTCTTCCGTGAACGCCGCGACATCACCAGCCGGGATGTTGAAGCCCTTTTTGGAATTTCCCAACGCGCCGCCCGCAATCTTCTGGCGGCCTGGGTCAAAGACGAGTTTCTGGTGATGACGGACGCCGCCAAGAAAAGCCGCCGATACGGCCTGGCGAAAGAGTTTTGGGAGATCATGTCGTAGAGGCGGGAGGTCGCGATTTTGGCGACGCGGGTCTTCGACTCGACCAGCGCCCCACCCGGCGCACGGCTCCTCCCACGAGCTGGAGCATCCCGATTAACGGCCTGACGGCTAGATGCTTTGATCTGTAACTGAATAGGTTGGTGGGCGAGGGATTTGGCAACAAAATGGCAACACCACTGACCCTGTCAGCGCAATGCGGCTATGATGGAAATGGGCGCAGCATGAATCGTAAACTCCTGCCATTCAAGGTCTTCAAACGTCAACCAAGTGTCAACGCCTTGCGACGTTGGAGCCGGGGAACTAGGTTCGAATCCTAGATCCCGAGCCTTTCGGATCTCCCGCGCACCGAGTAAACTCACGGCTTGGCAGGATTCCAGGTCGTCGCGGCGAGGTAGCGTTCGGAGTTCTGGCTGTCATGGTAGAAGTATGCGGCGACGACATTGCCGTTAGGGAGCACAATCGACCGGAAATAGCCGATGTCGCGACCGCCACCATCAGCTCGGAGCGCGAACGGATGGCTCCAGGTCTTGCCCTGGTCAGAGCTGAGTCGGGCGTAAATGCCGCACGGCTGGCCGCGCCGGCTGTAGAGTCGGTCTTGGACGCGGTCAAAACGAGCTGGCATTCGCTCGTTCCGTTCACATTGGTATCGGTCCTGGCCATGACCCCCTTCTGGCCGAACAGCGGCAGGCGGTACGGTCCTTGCCAAGTGTTGCCCCGGTCGTATGAGCAAAAGTAGCGCGATACACCGTTGTTCGCGTTTTCCATGCGAATGGTCATCGTGAAGTCGGGGTGGGTGAAATCGATCGGCTCCTTGAGGTCGATTGATGAAACTGGCCCGGATCCTTGTCATACCCCCGGCTGAAGCCGACGAGGATCTCGTTCCCCCACGACCAGATTCCATGGTTGGCCGGCCAGCCGGCGAACCGGCCGGGCTCTCCGTACACCACGACGTTCCGGACGACCTTCGCGGGCTCTCCGGCCGCGACCGTCGCCGTCGTCCCAGCAACGGCCAGTACAAACCACAACACTCGGGAGCCGCACACTCGCACGATTCGCGCCATCAACATCTCCGCGGTCCTCAAAGGTTCTCGGGCACGCTCAACTCCACCGCAGCCATTGTCGCCGCCAGGCTTGCTCACGGAAAGGTTTGGCATTGCGCTTCCGAGCCGGGCTATAATCGAATGGAACCAATAGGAGAACGACCGATGCCCGAAGCGACTCTCGATCAGCGAATGACGGCGATGGAGGAGGCGGTGCGCGAGCTGCAAGAGCTGATGAAAGCTCGTAAACCGGCCCCCGATTGGTTGGACCGCGTGATCGGCTCCATGAAGGACGAACCAGCCTTTGACGAAGTGCTGGCTTACGGCCGAGCAATCCGCGAAGCGGACAGGCCGGCCGAGGATCAAGCACCATGACATTTTTGCTGGATACCGATCATATTAGTATCCTGCAGAAGCAATCGGGGTCGGACTACGTCGCGCTGATGGCACGCATCACTCGGGTTCCGCGTGCCAATCTGGCCTTCTGCATTGTCAGTTTCCACGAGCAGGTTCTGGGTTGCAATACCTATATCGCTCAAGCCAAGACCATGGCCGATGTCGTCCGTGGATACCAGATGTTCGACCGAGTCCTATCTGTCTTTGCCGCCGCGCTCGTGTTGCCTTTCGACAATAGTGCTTCCGCCGTTTTCGACAGCCTGATCGCGCAACGATTGCGAATCGCGACGATGGATCTGCGGATTGCATCGATCGCGTTGAGTCGGGGAATGACGTTATTGACCCGCAACTCACGCGCCTTCAGCAAGGTTCCGCGACTGGTCATCGAGAATTGGACTATCTGATCAATCCGACCACATCGGGATTGTCGAAGGCAGGCTTGCTCACCGAAAGGCTTGGCAATGCGCTTCCGAGCCGGGCTATAATCGAATCGTCGACTTCTTGCTTGATATGACGCAGTCCGGAATGGAAGGGCTCTCTCGTGTACGTTGCGCAACCAGGGTCTCTGCGGATTGTGAGGTTCGCGCTGCTGGTCCCTCTTTGGCTCTTCGGTTCCGTGACGGTGATGGCGGCGGACCTGGAAGATGCGGAGAAGCTTTTTCGAACCGGCCAGTATGATGCGTGCCTGCGCATGGTTGACGAGGAGCTCGATAACGGAGCATGGAGCGAGCCCTGGCGCCTTTTGAAGATCAGGACGGAGCTCATCCGAGGAAAGGATGCCGAGGCGTTGGCCGCGCTCGAAGACGCCTTGCGCCGGTTCCCCGCGAGCGTGCAATTGCATCTCCTGGGCCGCGAGGTCTATCGATATAACGGTCGAGACCAGGACGCCGTCAGTGCGCTGGATGCAATCGAGAGAATGGTCGCGGCGTCGCCGCGGCGGTTTTCCAATGCGCCGGGCCTGATCGCGCTTGGGCCGTTTCTTTCTGATCCGCGGGGCCGACTCGAAGAAAGTGCTGGATCAGTTCTACGATCCTGTCACCAAGCAGCAGCCGGACTTCATCGAGGGCCACTTCGCAACGGCCGAGTTGGCATCTGGACAAAGAAGATTACGCTCTGGCCGCCGACACGCTCCGCAAAGCGCCAGAGGCGGCCGCTCTCGACCCGCGGTTTCATTACCTGCTTGCACTGGCTCTGTCGGCCGAGGATCGCGCCGGGTCCGCCAAGGAGCTGGCCGAGGCGCTCAAGATCAACCCTCGCCACGTCGACAGTTTGCTGCTAGCAAGCCGACCACTTGATCGATTCTGAGAAGTATGCGGAAGCGGCCCAGGTGCTCAAGCAGGTGTTCGACGTCAATCCCAAGGAGCCGCGGGCATGGGCGCTTCAGGCGGTGCTGGCGCATCTTCGCGGTGACAACGACGGCGAAGCCGCCGCGCGGAAGTCGGCGACTGGCGCGGTGGGCGTCGAACCCGGAGGTGGACCATCTGATCGGTCGCAAGCTGTCGCAGAAGTACCGTTTCGCCGAGGGCGCTGCCTGTCAGAAACGGGCACTCGCGCTGGACGCCGAGTATCAACCCGCCAAGATCCAGCTCTGCCAGGACCTGTTGCGCCTGGGAGACGAAACGGAGGGCTGGAAGCTCGCTGCCGAAATCTTTGGCAAGGACGGCTATAACGTAGTCGCCTACAACCTGGTCACACTCCGGGACCGGTTGGCCGGTTTTCGCACGATCGAGGGGGACGGCTTTGTTGTCCGGATGGAAGGACGCGAAGCCGATCTGTACGGTCAGCGCGTGCTGTCGTTATTGCGCCGGGCGCGGAAAACGCTGTGCGAGAAGTACGAGGTCACGCTGAGTTCCCCGGTCATTGTCGAGATTTTCCCTCAGAAGAAGGAATTCGCCGTCCGGACTTTCGGCCTGCCGGGGGCGGACGGGCTGCTGGGCGTTTGTTTTGGACGGGTGATCACGGCCAATAGCCCCGCCAGCCAGGGAGAGCATCCCGCGAACTGGGAAGCTGTTTTATGGCATGAGTTTTGCCATGTTGTCACGCTCAGCAAGACGCACAACAAAATGCCCCGCTGGTTGAGTGAGGGGATCTCGGTCTATGAGGAGAGACGAGAAGATCCCGCCTGGGGCATGGCGCTCAATCCGCGCTTTCGCGAGATGATCCTGGGCGACGGCCTCACCCCCTTGAGCGGGCTCAGCTCGGCCTTCCTCGCTCCCAAGACCGCGCTTCATCTTCAATTCGCCTATTATGAATCGTCGCTGGCCGTGGAATTTTTCGTCGAGCGGTTCGGCTTGCCGGCCCTGAAAGGCGTGCTCGACGACCTGGGGGCGGGAATGTCGATCAACGAGGCCCTGCCGCGGCGGACGAAAATGTCGCTAGAACAGATAGACGGAGATTTCGCCCGGTTCGCTCGCGCAGCGCCGAGCGAATCGCCACGGACTCGACCTGGGAGGAACCGGACCTGCCGGAGGACGCGAATTCGGCGGCGGTATCGGCCTGGCTCGACACGCATCCCAAAAGCTTCTGGGGTTGGCGGCGCCTGGGAGCCCGGCTGGTGGTCGAGGAGAAATGGGCGAAAGCCAAGGAAGTCCTGGAAAAACTGAAGGTGCTTTATCCGGAATATGTCGGGGCGGACAACGCCTATCTTTTACTCGCGACCGTGTACCGGCGATTGTCGGATCCAGCCGCCGAGCACAAGGTCCTCGAAGAATTGGCGATGAAGGAGGGCGACGCGAGACCGGCCTACTTGCGGCTGATGGCGATGGATGAGGCGGCGAGCGACTGGCGCGGTCTGGCGAAGAATGCACGACGGCTGCTGGCCGTCAATCCCTTGATACCGGCCCCGCACCGCTCGCTGGCCCGCGCCGCCGAACAGTTAGGCGAACGGGACGAGGCGGTGACGGCCTACCGGGCCCTGGCGATGCTCGACGACACCGATCCGGCCGAGGTGCATTACCACCTGGCCAAGCTCCTGCGCCAGGCCGGCAAGCCGCTGGAGGCGCGCCGCGAAGTCCTCAAGTCGCTGGAGGAAGCACCCGCGCTTCCTGGACGCTCATCGGCTCTTGCTCGAACTGATCGAAAAAGACTCACCTGCGACGGTCTCCCCGCCGTCAAGTCCCCTTCACCTTCCCGAGGGCAGCGAAGCCATGACCCGAAGACGCCTGACTCTGCTTGCTCTCCTGGGCCTGATGGCGATCGTCGCCGGCGTATCCCTGGCCCAGCCGCCGTTCCCGCGAGGCGGGCAGGCGGCGAGGCGGCCGAGGCGGGCGGATGGGAGCGATGTCCAACGGGAAAATCCCCGAGGATCGTGCCGGCGTGCCGAACTGGAAGGTGGACGAGCATTTCAAGAACGATGTCTTCACCTTTGTGAGAATCGAATATGATTCGTACGGTGGTCGTGGCGGTCGCGGCGGCTGGGCGGCGGCTACGGCTGGCAACGCTGGCTCACCGATTTTCCCGATAGCGACTTGAACTTCTCGTTTCGTCTGCAACAACTGACGTCGCTCAAGGTCAATCCCGAGCCGATCACCATGCGGCTGACCGACCCGAAGCTCTGCGACTACCCCTTCATCTACATCATCGAGCCGGGCGCTCTGTCCTTCTCCCCGGAGGAAGGCGAGAGGCTACGCCACTATCTCTTGAACGGCGGCTTCTTGATGGTTGACGATTTCTGGGGGGATTACGAGCTACAAAACTTCCTCGACCAGATGAAGACGCACGTGTTCCCCGAAGACAAGTATGAGCCGAAGGAACTTCCTCTCGACCATCCCATCTTTCAGATGTGTGTATCGTCTCAAGGAGCGGCCGCAGGTGCCGAGCATCCACTCCTGGGATGGCCCGTGGTCCGACGTGACATGGGAGTGGAACCATGGCGGAAACACGCGCGACGTTCACTACCGCGGGATCTCCGACGACAAGGATCGGCTGATGGCGATCATCTGCCATAACACCGATCTCGGCGACGGCTGGGAACGAGAAGGCGAGAACGAAGACTATTTCCACGAGTTTTCCGAGAAGAAGTCGTACCCGATGGGCATCAACATCGTGACCTACGCCATGACGCATTGATCGGGAGCTCGTCCCACACCGTTGCCTTGGGGCTGCTGTTGAAGCGGGTTTGAAAGGAACGATCGTGACGGACGAAGCGGATGCCTACGAAAACGAACGACAGGTCGTCGAGAAGGTTCACGAGAGCCGCGGCCGGATCGAACGCGAGCTTGCCAAGGTCATCGTTGGCCAGAAGGAGGCGACGCATCAGCTCTTGATCAGCCTGTTCGCCGGAGGGCATTGTCTGATCACCGGCGCGCCGGGGCTGGCGAAAACCCTGCTGGTCCGCACGATCGCCCAGGTCTTCCACCTGAAGTTCCAGCGGATTCAGTTCACGCCCGACCTGATGCCGGCGGACATCACGGGCACGGAGATCCTCGAGGAAACCGACGAAGGCCGCCGGCGGATGCAGTTTCGTCAAGGGCCCGATCTTCGCCAATGTCGTCCTCGCCGACGAGATCAACCGCACGCCGCCCAAGACCCAGGCCGCCCTCCTGGAAGCGATGCAGGAGCACCAGGTGACCGCGGCGGGCACCCGCTATCCGCTGGAAGAGCCGTTCTTCGTGCTGGCCACCCAGAACCCGATCGAGATGGAGGGTACGTACCCGCTGCCCGAGGCTCAGCTCGATCGTTTCATGTTCAACGTGATCGTCGATTATCTTCCCGAGGACGAAGAAGTGGCGGTCGTCCAGCAGACGACTTCGCGGCGGACCGAACGGCCATCGAGCCGCTGTTCGACGGCCGGGACGTGCTCCAGTTCCACGAGGTCGTGCGTAAAGTGCCGATCGCCGAGGACCTGGTTCGACACGCGGTCCGCCTGGCGGCGGCGACCCGTCCAGGGCCGCAAGCCCCCGAGTTCGTCAACCAATGGGTGAGCTGGGGAGCCGGTCTGAGGGCCGCGCCAGTCGCTGGTGCTGGGGGCCAAGGCCCGGGCCCTCTTGAGGGGACGGTTCCACGCCACGCCCGAAGATATCCGCGCGCTGGTCCACCCGACGATGCGCCATCGGGTCCTGCTCGGCTACCGGGCCGAGGCCGACGGTGTGAACGTCGATACCGTGATCGACCGCCTGCTCGAACATGTGAAGGGACCCCTGAGCTGATGTCGGTCCTCGATCGTCACCCAGCCTCTGGATCAACAATCACCCGGCGCGACGAGCCGGCGCGACGCCGGTGCGTCGCTGATTGATCCGCGGACCTTGATGCGCATCAAGAGTCTGCAAATGCGGGCACGGGTCGCCGTCGAGGGGTTCATCAAGGGCATCCATCGCAGCCCTTACCATGGGTTCTCGGTCGAATTTAGTGAATACCGCGAATACAGCCCGGGCGACGACCCGCGATATCTCGACTGGCGGTTGTACGCGCGGTCGGACCGGTACTACGTGAAGCGATTCGAGGACGAGACCAACCTGCGCTGCTATCTCGTGGTGGATACGAGCCGATCGATGGGCTATCGATCGCTGTCTTACAGCAAGAGTGATTACGGGCGCACGGCGGCGGCCACCATCGCTTACTTCTTGTCCACGCAACGAGACGCGGTCGGTCTGCTGACGTTTGAGGATCGGATCACGGAATACCTGCCGGCGCGGCACCGTCCGGGCCATCTCCGCCGGTTGCTGGCGGCGCTCGAGCGCGAGCCCCTGGGCCGTTCCACCGACCTGGTTGGGCCGCTCGAGGAAATCGCCGCGACGGTGCGCAAGCGAGGGCTGATCATCCTGATCTCCGACCTGCTGGCACCGACGGAGTCGCTCAAGACCCGGCTGGGATACCTGCGCTCGCGCGGGCACGACGTCGTCGTGCTGCGGATACTCGATCCGGCCGAGGTCCAGTTCAGCTTCACCAACGCCGGCGATGTTTCTCGACGTGGAGTCGGGGCGGGAGATCTACATCGATCCGAGTGCCGCGCGGAATGAGTACCTGCGACGGTTCGCCGCCCACTCCGGCGAGATCGAGCGGTCGTGCGTCGATCAAGGGATCGAGTATCAACTGATCACGACCGACACGCCGCTGGAGCTGGTGCTGTTCGACCTGTCTGAAGGCACGGATGCGCCGAGGGCGCCGGCCGGGCCGGGGCAGCGCCGCGGGCCGAGGAGGCGCGCGATGAGCTTGCTCGCGCCCCTGTATATCCTTGGGCTGACAGCGATCGTGGCTCCGATCGTGTTTCACCTGATTCGTCGCTCGCCTCGCGGAGAGGTGCCGTTCAGCTCGCTGATGTTTCTCTCGCCCACGCCCCCGAGCGTGACGCGCCGGAGTCGCCTCGATCATTGGCTCCTGCTCCTGTTGCGGGCGGCAGCCTTGGCCCTGCTGGCATTCGCGTTTGCCAGGCCGTTCCTGCGCCAGCCCGCTCTGCTGGATAACAGCGAGATCCCCGAGCGGCGGATCGCCTTAGCTCATTGATACAAGCGCGAGCATGCGTCGCGGCGACCTCTGGCCTCGCGCCAAGGCGATGGCCGAGCAAAGTGATCGCCGACTGCCAGCCGGCCGATCAACTGGCCTTGTTTTCGTTCGATGTGGCGGCGCGGCCGCTCCTGGGCTTTGAGGAATCGGCGACGCTCGATCCGTCGCGGCGACAGGCCGTCGCCCAGGGACTCTTGAACGGTCTCTCGCCGACCTGGGGAGGGACGAACCTGGGTCAAGCTCTGATCGATACCGTGACCGCGATCGAGGATGTCGCCGATGCGAGCGAGAAATCCGGCCGAATGCCTCGCCAGGTCGTCCTGGTCAGCGACCTTCAGCAGGGGAGCCGGCTGGACTCACTCGGCGACTTTGAATGGCCCTCGGATGTCACGCTTGACTTGAAGACGGTCAAAGGCGATGGTTCCAACGCGGGTCTGCATGGGCTTGGCCCCGTGGCCGAGGCGGAGCCGGCGCAGGCCGGCAAAGAGCGTCGTGTCCGGGTTTCCAACGACGCCGGTTCTCGTCAGGACAAGTTCGAGCTGCTCTGGGTCGATGAAAAAGGGCACGATTCGGGCCAGCCGATCGAGGTTTACGTACCCACCGGCGGAGAGCCGCGTGGTGCGCGTGCCACGGCCGGCGGAACGCTCGCCCCACCGGTCGCTCCGATTGAAGGGCGACACATACGAGTTCGACAACACGCTCTATTTCACGGACGAACGCCGGGAAGAGGCGACCGTGCTCTACGTCGGCGCGGACAAAGGCGACGATTCCGATGGCCTCCTCTATTACCTGGAGCGCGTCTTTCTCGATACGACCGGGCGGAAGGTGAACATCCTTTCCAGCCAGCCTTCGGCTGCGCTGGCCTGGGAGCCAAAGCATCCCCCGTCGCTGATCGTCGTGACGACCGAGCCCTCGGCCGAGAACGTCCGTCGACTTCAAGAATATGAGCGAGGGGGGGGCACGCTGCTGTACGTCGTGACGGCTCCCGGGCGGGCCGGTGGCGCTCGCGGCCCTGGCGGACGTCAGCCCCTGGGACATCGAGGAAGCGACCGTCAGTCGCGACGTGATGCTGGGCGAGATCGCCTTCGACCACCCGCTGTTCTCACCACTGGCGGCCGCCCAGTTCAACGACTTCACCAAGATCCATTTTTGGAAATATCGGCGACTCGACCCCAAGTCGCTCGGTGAGGCTCGCGTGCTCGCTCGGTTTGAAAATGGCGACGCGGCCGTAGTCGAGAAAGCCATGGGCAAGGGACGTCTTGTCGTCATGACGAGCGGGTGGCAACCCGTCGATAGCCAGCTTGCGCGGTCGTCGAAGTTCGTGCCCTTGATGGCGGCTTTGCTGGAGGGTCGAGACGTCCGGCCGTTGGACGCGACGAGCTACGTGGTTCACGACCGCGTGCCGCTGCCGGTCGACGAGAAAGCGGTTGCGGCCCTGATCGTCCACAAACCGGACGGGACGATCGTCAAAATCGCGCCAGACGGCGAGTTCTTTGCCGAGACGGATCAGCCCGGAGTGTTCACGGTCGACACGCCGGACGGCTGCGCGGTCGTTCGCCGTGAACCTCGATCCGATGGAGAGCAAGACGGCCCCCTTGCATGTGGAAACGCTGGAGCAGCTCGGCTGCCGGCTGGCGAGCCATATCCCCAAAAATGTCGACCAAGAGCAGCTTCGGCAGATGTATAGCGCAGAGCTGGAAAATCGCCAGAAGCTCTGGCGCTGGCTGATTCTGGCGGCGATCGGCGTCCTGATTGTCGAAACCTGGCTGGCGGGCCGGCTCGCCTCGACCCCGCTCGTCCCGCGTGGAGGCCCTGACGACATGAACCTGAGAATCGAACTGCGGCAGGCATTGGAAAACGTCGCGCGCCGATTCCGGCACGCGCGACTCTGGAGTGGACTGGCATTCTGCTGGCTGTCGTGGGCCTTGGTCGGATTGGGCTACTATGTCATGGTGTCGCGCTCCGGCCGGGTGTTGATCGCCGGCGGGCTGCTGCTGGTGTCGTTCGCGAGCCTGGTGTTGACGACCGCCTTGGTCTGCGTGATCGGTGCGCTCCGGTCGGCGCGGGACCTGCGCTGGGTGGCCCGTCGCATCGAGTCCAAGCATCCCGAGCTGGGCACGGGACTGCTTTCCGCCAGTCGAGGAAGACGCGACGTCACCCGCCGGCCGGCTGGGTTTCCTACAAACCGCCGTGATTCGTCAAGCCCTCGACCACCGTCGGACCAACGACTGGGACGAGACGGTGTCGTCGCGGAGGATGCGTGTCGCGCAAGTGGCCCACGCGGCGGCCCTGGGCTTATTGGCCGCCGTGTCCATCGCCCTGGTCGTCCAGGTCCGTTCGCGCGCCAACGACATCACGTTGAATATCTATCGAGGGAATGCCGCCGACGTTCAGGTCGATCCGGGCAACACCGAGCTCGAGCGGGGAGCCGCGCTCCTGGTCGTCGCCCGCTTCAAGGGCGCCGTCCCTGGCGAGGCGAGCCTGGTCATTCGGCGACGACGACGAGCTGCATCGGCTCGCCGAGGGATGACCCGCAGCCTGGAGGATCCCACGTTCGCCGGCCGCGTCGAGTCGGTCGACGCCGACCTCTCTTATCGAGTCGAGTTCGAGGGCGAACGCACCGAGACGTATCACGTTCACGTATTCGAGTACCCCGAATTACAGCGCACCGACGCCAAGCTCGTTTTCCCGAGCTATACGTCGCTCGAGTCCAAGACCGTCGAGGATATTCGCCACGTCACCGCGGTGGAGGGGACCGAGCTGACGTTGCTCTTCCGCCTCAACAAGGACGTCGCCACGGCCAAGCTGGTCGACCAGGATGGCCAGGCGATCGAGTTGTCGCCTCACGCGGACGGCAACCACGTCTACCGCGCAACCATCAAACTCACGCGACCCCAGGCGCTTCCGAATCCAGTTGGTCGACAAGGAAGGGCGTTCCAACAAGCTAACGCCCGAGATCGTGGCGAACGTTACGAGGAACCAGCCGGCAGTCGTCAAGATGTCTCAGCCGTCGCATGACGTTCGGGTCTCGCCGGTGGAAGAGCTCAAGCTGAAAGCCCAGCTCGAAGACGATTTCGGCGTCGTTCGTCATGGCGTGAGCTACACCATGGCGGGCCGCGAGCCTCGAGAGATCGTTCTCGGCACGCCCGCGACCCCGTAGCCGCAAATTGAGCGCCGAGCACTTGCTCGACTTCGAATCGTTCAAGGCCGCGCCCGACCAGCTCCTCACCTATTTCTTCTGGGCCGAGGACATCGGCCCCGATGGCCAGCCGCGTCGCTCTTCCGGCGATATGTTCTTCGCCGAGGTCCGGCATTTCGAGGAGATCTTCCGACAGGGCGAACAACCCCCGGAAGGCTCGGCCCAGAACGAACAGCAGCAGGGTGAAGAAGGAAACGCCCAGCAATCCGACAAATTGGCGGAGCTGCAAAAGGAAATCATCAACGGCACCTGGAAGCTTGTCCGGCGCGAGACTTCGGCCAAGCCGTCCGCCAAATTCGTCGAGGATGGCAAGGTTCTCCAGGAGTCGCAAAAGGCGGTGATCGAGCAAGCGGGCCAGCTTGGCGGGCGACTCCAAGACGCGGCGTCCAAAGCCAGCCTGGAACAGGCGACGAAGTTCGATGAAGGACGCGGATAAACAACTGACCCTGGCGGTCGAAGGGCCTTCGATCGCGGCGCTCCGCCCGGCTTTGGCCGCCGAACAGGCCGCTTATCAGGCCCTCTTGAAGCTGCGCGCCAGGGAATTCCAGGTCATTCGAAACAACTCACGCGCAACGGCAAAGCGGCGGCGGCTCGGGCGCCAGCCAGTCGCAACGGCAGCTCCAGCAGCTCGAGCTCACGAACGATGAAAACCGCTACGAGGAACAACGCACGGCCCGGGCTCAGCAAGAGAACCGATCGAAACGGGAACAAGAACAACAAGAGACGCGCCAGGTGCTCAACCGTCTTCACGAGCTGGCTCAACGACAGGCCGACCTGAATGAACGGGTGAAGGAGCTGCAATCGGCTCTGGAAGCCGCCAAGACCCAGCAAGCGCGCGAAGAGATCGAAAGACAGCTCAAGCGGCTCCGGGAGCAGCAGCAACAGATCCTCCGCGACACCGACGAGGTCAGAGAGCGGATGGAGCGCGAGGAAAATCGGGACCGAATGGCCGAAGCCCGCACGCAGATGGAGCAGAGCCGCGAGCACGTCCGCCAGGCTTCCGAGGCCCTCGAGGAAGGCCGCCTTCCCCAAGCCGTCACCGAAGGCACCCGAGCCGGCCGGCAAATGAACGACGTCCGCGAGCAGCTTCGCAAGGGTGCCTCGGACCGATTCACCGAGGAAATGACCGAAATGCGTGACCCAGGCGCGACGTCTGGACGAGGATCAAAAGAAGCTGACCGACCAGCTCGACGCGGCCAACCGTCGGCCGCAGCACTCGCCTTCGTGACACGGCGGAACGCGAGCAGGTCAACAAGGGACTCGAACAGCAACAGCAACGACTCGATCAGATCATGGATCAGATGCGCCGCACGGTCGAGGACGCCGAGGAAACCGAGCCGCTCCTGGCCAAGGGACTGTACGACACGGTCCGAAAAGCGACCGAGCAAAAGATCCCCGATGCCTTGAAAGTTGCCCAGCAACTGGTCGACCTCGGTGTCGCCGAGGATGCCGCCAAGTCGTCGCAGCTCGCCGGCCAGGGCATCGAACAATTGCGGGAGGGTGTCGAACGCGCGGCCAAGAGCGTGCTCGGCGACGAAACGGCCGCCTTGAAGCGAGCGCAGAGCGAGCTGGAGGACCTAGCCGATCAAGTCAACCGCGAGATCGCTCAGGCGACCGGCCAGGAACCGCCCACACAACCCGGGCGCAACGGTCAGAACGATCCGAACCGGCCACGCTCCAAGGGCCAAGGCCCGCGACAGAAAGGCGAGCAGGCCGCCGATCCCTCCGCAAGTCCCGAGCCGGGCGGACAGCAAGGGCAGGCCCAAGACCAACAGCAGGGTCACGCAAGGCAGTCGTCAAGGCGAGGCCAGCAGGGCCAACAGGTCCAGCGCAAGAATGGCGAGGCACGAAAGGGCGAGGCTCAAAAAGGCGAGGCCGCAAAAGGCGAGGCTCAGAAGGGTGAAGCTCAGGAAGGGCGAGGCTCCTGGGCGCAGATCAGGGAGGCCAAGGCAGGGCCAAGGCAACAGCAGGCCAGGGTCAGCAGCAGGGCCAGGGCCAACAGCCAGGCCAGGGCCAACAGCCAGGCCAGGGCCAGCAGCCAGGTCAACAGGGCCAACAGGGAGGCCGCCAGGCTGGTTCCCCCAATCCTGGTGGCGGCGGCGGCCGTCAGTCTGGGAATTGATCGGTTGCTCGAAGGGATCCCGGCTGGACCGGGCGGGCCGATCACCGGCGAGGGCTTCCGTCAGTGGTCCGATCGGATGCGCGACGTGGAAGAGTTGATGAACGACCCGGAATTGCGAGCCGAGGCGGCGCGGATTCGCGATCGGGCGCGGAGGCGCGCGAGGAATACAAGCGGCACTCGAAAGAGCCGGACTGGACTCGGTTGAAGGATCTTGTGGCTCAACCCATCAATGAGCTTCGAGACAAGATCGCCGAGGAGGTGCGCCGCCGCGAATCGCCCGACTCCCTGGTTCCCATCGATCGCGATCCGGTTCCTCCTCAATTCGCCGAGGGTGTGCGCCGTTATTATGAACGATTGGGGAGTGGCCGATGACGCTGCCGTCCCTGATCTGGGGATCACCCCAATGGATGACCGGTGCGTTCGTGCTGATGGGTGTTGCGACCGCCGCGCTTTTATGGAGCTACATCCGCGCGGTCAAAACGGTCCGTGAGGGTCTGCGCCGCGGTCTTGAAAGGGCTGGCCTTCACCGCGCTGGCCCTGATCTTGATCGAACCGCTCTTGACCGGCTCACGGCCGCGACGTGGGGCGAACGCATTTGTCATCCTGGCCGACAACAGCCAGAGCTTGCTGATCCGAGACGACCAGGCAGCCGGCACCCGCGGTGAATGGGTGCGCAAGCTGCTCCAGAAGGAATCGACTTGGAAGACGCGTCTGGAGCAGGATTTCGACGTTCGCGGCTATGTGTTCGACTCTCACCTTCGCGCGGTCGACGGGTTCGAAGGCCTGACGTTCGACGGCACCGGCACCGCGCTGACGACGTCGCTGTCGGCGCTCTCGCGGCGGTTCCGCGGCTTGCCGCTGGCCGGCGTGCTGCTCGTCACCGACGGCAACCGGACCGACGTGGGCGATGTCGACTGGTCCGGGCTTACCACCGATCTATCCCGTTGTGCCTCCCGCGCGGCGGCGTTGCCAAGGACGTCGGTGTCAACCAGGTTTCCGTCAGTCAGACCAATTTCGAGTCGGCTCCGGTCGTGGTCCGGGCCGATGTCTCCGCCATCGGCTTCACGGGCCAGAAGATCGTCGCCAACGTCACCGACGAGTCTGGCAAGATCCTCGAGCGACAAGGGCTCGAATCGCTCGGAGACGGTAAACCGTTGAGTTTTCGGTTCCAATTTCGACCTGAACGCAAAGGTGTGAGCTTTTATCAAGTTCATGCAGCCGCGGCCGCGGTTGAAGAGAAGGAAGAACCGGTCGAACCCGATCAGGCGTCGCTCGACAGGCGAACAAACGTCCGCCAACAACAGCCGGCTGGTTGTCGTCGATCAGGGAGATGGCCCATATCGGGTGCTTTATGTGAGTGGGCGTCCCAACTGGGAGTTCAAATTCCTGAGCCGGGCGATTGAGGAAGACGAACAGGTCCAGCTCGTCGGTCTGATACGCATCGCGAAACGTCAGCCGAAGTTCGACTTCCGCAATCCACAAGACCAGTCGACGCAGCGCGTCTATTCGACGGGTTTGACCATCCCGACGCGGACACGGCCGAGCGGCACGACCAACCGGTCTTGATTCGGCTGGGAACGCTCGACGGCGAGGAGCTGAGGGACGGTTTTCCCAAGGCCGCCGATCAATTATACCGTTATCACGCGGTCGTCATCGACGACCTGGAAGCCGGCTTCTTCAGCCCCGACCAAATGACGCTCTTGCGGAACTTCGTGAGCCAGCGCGGTGGTGGACTCCTGATGCTCGGCGGCACCGACTCGTTCATTGAAGGGCAGTACGATCGCACCCCGGTCGGCGAGCTGTTGCCAGTCTATCTGAATCGGCCCGTCGCGAGTCCGGACTCGTCCGAGCGCGAATATCGCCTGGAGCTGACTCGCGAAGGGTGGCTTCAACCGTGGGTCCGGATGCGGAAGACCGAGGACGAAGAGCGCCAGCGGTTGGCCATGATGGAGCCGTTCGGCACGCTCAGTCGCGTGGGCGACATCAAGCCGGGTGCCGTGATCCTTGCCGCAGGTGCGCGATTCCGATGGCAACCCCACGCCCGCGCTCGTGGCGCAGCAGTTTGGCAAGGGACACGTCGCGTGCGCTCATGATCGGCGACCTCTGGCGCTGGGGCATGCGGCGCGATAATCAAGCCGAGAACGACCTCGATCGGTCATGGCGTCAAACCGTCCGCTGGCTGGTCGGCGACGTCCCGGGCCGGTTGGAGGTGGCCATGCATCCCAAGGCCGGCACGACGACACCGGCCATCGACATCATGGTACGCGTGCGCGACGCCGAGTACCGTCCACTGGACAACGCCAAAGTCACCCTCCGCATCACGCGAGCGGGGGCGGACGACCTGACTCTGGACGCCGAGCCCGACGGTCGCGAAGCCGGCACATACGCGGCAACGTATGTCACCAAACAGCCAGGGGCCTATCGAGTCGTCGCGACTGCGACGGCCCCGGATGGAAGCGCCGTCGGCGAGAAGGAGGCCGGCTGGGCGGCCCAGCCCGGCGGCCGATGAGTTCGCCCACCTGGAGCCGGACCGGGAATTCCTCAACAAGATCGCGTCCCAGACCCACGGCGAAATCGTGGATGGCCAGAGCCTGGACTCGTTCGTCGCCAGTCTCTCCACACGCCATGCGCCGATCACCGAACCCTGGACCTCCCCATTGTGGCATCACCCTCTTTACTTTCTGGTCGCCATCGCTCTGCCTGACGGCCGAATGGGGTCTGCGGCGCGTCAACGGTCTGGCATGATTAAGTCAATGTGGCTCGTCACGTGATGCCGGTTTAGGACTATGAAGACATGCCTGCTTCTTATTTCTCTTGTGTCTATCGGCCACCCGCGCCCGAGGAACGACCGTGTGTACTCGTCGTCGTTGGTGCGCCGGGTACTCCCGAGTACCAGTCCCAATTCCATCAGTGGGCCGACCAGTGGCAGGCCGCCGCCAAAAAAGCCTCGGCCGAGTCGATCCAGATCGGCCTGTCCGAGCCGGCAGCCGGCGTGACGGACCGCGAACGGTTACGGTCGATCCTGGCTCGAAAAAAAGGGGGCTGGTCGCGAGCCGCTCTGGATCGTCCTGATCGGGCATGGGACCTACGACGGCCGCGAGGCCAAGTTCAACCTGCGGGGACCGGATGTGACGGACCTCGAGCTCGCCGAATGGCTCGCGCCGCTCAAGAGGCCGGTCGCGATCCTTGACTGCGCCTCGGCCAGCGGCCCGTTCCTCAACCGTCTCTCAGGCGAGAACCGCGTGGTTGTCACAGCGACCAAGAGCGGGAATGAACTGAATTTCGCCCGCTTCGGTCAATATCTCGCCGAGGCGATCACCAACCCGCGCGCCGATCTGGACAAGGATGGCCAGGTCTCGCTCCTGGAGGCGTTCCTGACCGCCAGCAAGGGAGTCGACGAGTACTATCGTAATCAGCGCGCAGTTGGCCACCGAGCACGCGCTGCTCGACGATAACGGCGACCGGCTGGGGACGCCCGCGGCCTGGTTTCGCGGCGTTCGCGCCACCAAGCGCGCCAAGGATGGCGCGCCGCTCGACGGAATCCGGGCCCACCAGCTCCATCTCATTCCCAGCAATCGCGAGCGACTCATGCCGGCGGAGATGCGCCAGCGCCGCAATCAACTCGAGCTATCGATCGCCTCCTTGAGGGATCAAAAGGACAAGCTCAGCGAGGACGAGTATTACGACCGGCTCGACAAGCTGATGATCGAGCTCGCCAAGTTGTATCGCGACCTCAAACCAAGCCCGCCGGCCAACGTAGAAACGCCACGCTGAGTGGCACAGTGCGGACACGATTCCCGAATTCTTACTGAGGCGAGACCAAGCTCTTCTTTCCTGTTGCCGTATTGTCTCCAAGTCGTACGGGCCGTGATCATGATGGATGGGAAGGAAACGAGCCCGGTGAACTCTGACCGACGAAGCGACCGACCAGCGTTTCGATCGCGGGGATCACTCGCTCTTTCCCGGGTTACTATCCAGTATCAAGGACAAGACAGCGCGGATCGGGATCATCGGCCTGGGCTACGTGGGATTGCCGCTGGCAAGAGCATTGGTCGACCACGGATACAAAGTTCTCGGTTTCGATACCGATCCGCGTAAAGTCGAGAAGCTTCAAAGCGGATTGAGCTATATCGGTCATATTCCGGACGATGTCGTCCGGCAAATGCGGAATCAGAGCTTTGAGTCGACTCACGACTTCCTTCGACTTGAAGAACCCGACGTCATTATCATCTGCGTTCCGACACCGTTAACGGAAACGCGTGAACCCGACCTTACCTATGTGATCAAGTCATCCCGGGCAATTGCCGCGCGTCTGCGTCCCGGTCAGCTTGTCATCCTCGAGAGCACGACATACCCGGGTACCACACGAGGGGTCGTGCTGCCGATCCTGGAGACGAACGAGCTCAAGGCGGGGCGTGACTTCTTCCTCGCATTCAGCCCCGAGCGGGAGGATCCCGGCAATCCCCACTTCTCGGCGCCGACAATCCCCAAGGTGGTCGGCGGACTCGACCCTGGGAGTCTCGAGCTGGCTTCGGCGCTTTATGGCCAAGTCGTGGTCCAGGTCGTACGCGTTTCCAGCCCCGAGGTCGCCGAGGCCTGCAAAATCCTCGAGAACACGTACCGGGCCGTCAATATCGCCCTGGTCAACGAACTGAAGACGTTATATGATCGAATGGGAATCAATATCTGGGAGGTGATCGAGGCGGCCAAGACCAAGCCGTTCGGCTTCCAGGCCTTTTACCCCGGTCCAGGCCTTGGGGGGCATTGCATTCCCATCGATCCGTTTTACCTGACCTGGGTCGCCCGCAAGTATGGCATGTCGACCCGCTTCATCGAGCTGGCCGGCGAGATCAACACATCGATGCCTTCCTTCGTCGTCGCCAAGGTCGCCGATGCACTCAACGATCGAGGCAAGCCAGTCAAAGGGAGCAAGATCTGTCTTCTGGGGATGGCATACAAGAAAGATGTGGACGATCCCCGCGAGTCGCCAGGTTTTGAACTGATGGACTTGCTCCTCAACAAAGGGGCCGTGGTCACGCTACAATGACCCGCACATCCCCGTGCTTCCCTCGAGTGCGCCATTACCCTCACCTCAAGATGGCCAGCCAGGAATTGACGGCCGACTATCTGCGCTCTCAAGATTGTGTCCTCATCGTGACCGATCATTCCGCATACGACTGGGCGTGGATTGTGGAACATTCCCCCCTGGTCGTCGATACCCGGAACGCCACGCGGAATGTTCGAGAAAACCAGGCACACGTAATATTGTCATAATAAATAATGCTATGCACGAGAGACACTGACTTCGCTGCTGAATGAGCAGGCTTATGTCGATATCCAGTGCCGGCACCAGAAGCGGCCTTTCAATAGACCTCGCTCAATGCTTCCCGTACTCGAAGAGCATAGTAGCAATTCTCCGCCCCGCTGATTCGAGAATTCCCTCCCGGGGGTCGTAGACCTGCGAGATCAGGCAAATCCTGAGGGAAGCCGAATCCTTGAAGAAAAAGTTGATGCACGGACGCATCATTGGGATACTGCCTCTTAAGGTCTAGAAGTGAAAAGTAGAATTTACGATTATCCGTTGCGGGAGGCTTGTCCAGATGAAGGAGATCGATCATATCCTGCCCTTCCGGCGACACCGCCTAGACTGAGCCATCCTCCACCACTCTGAGGTGTTTGTCGAACGCAACGGTGATCGGATTCAATATTGTCAATTCTCGCTTGGCTGAGTTGCATCGCAAACATGAATATATCAGGTTTTCATAGTCACAAATCAGGGATGGGTTTTCCGACCGTGGTTCGATGTGATCCACTGAAAAAGACGACGCTCGGTTAGGGCACCACATCTCCCGTTCGAGGCAGTAGACGCATCGAAAGGAGAATTCATCGCGAAGCCAAGGCTTGTACTCGGGATAATTCGCGTATCCGGACGGACCATGCTTGCGTTCGTGCGGTTCATTGGGATATTCGAATGGTCGAGGGCGCGTCATCCCTGCTGATACCCCGCCTCTGCGTTTAACTTAGCTCGCAATTGCGTTAAGTTATCCATTATAGATACTGGTCTTGGAAATGCTTTTTCCAATGCCTCAAGACTCAGCTCCTGGAGTCGGTCGTACTCCACCTGTTCGACATCCGTGAGCCCGTCACGATTTTTTTTTTGAATCAATTCGCCGCGCCGGCGATTCATCACCACCCAGGCCTCTGAGTCGACGGACGGGAAATTTGATCGATCAAACGTGGTCGCTGAGGCTTCAGTTCCCACGGCATTCGCCAGTGGAGAGATTCCCGTTTGAGTGGAACCATTGAGCTCGGCCGCAGCCAAGTTCCGGACGGGGTCCATATGAGGGGACTCTGCCGCGCCGTCGAAACTGGGTGCTTCCGTCTCGGCCTCGGGCAGGTAGGTCCAGTCCCGCTTGCCGAGGCCTGGAGTATCGGAAGCCTTCGCGACACCAGGTCGACTTGTGATCGAAGAAATATTTCCAGGCGACTAGGCCGAAGAGGTCGCGGCCTTCTTCCTGGCCGCCGAACGTGTTTTCCCAACGTTCGCGGATCTTCGCACCGACTAAGGTATCGTCGTAAAGGTCGTCGGGGCGAATTCCTTTCTGATCGCGGTCAGCGTGGGCATCGACCGCGTCGCCGAACGCCTTCATCACGGCGGCCACCAGGTCTAACTTGGCCGTCCCCTTCTCGTCGAGGACGGACTTCAGCGCCAGGAACTCCGCGGTATCTGGCAAGACGGTCAAAGCGTTTTGCGATTCGCCACGTTCGTCGAGGAATTTGATCATCGTTCGGGTCCCGTTGATGAAGGCATCTCGCGTTCGGCGAGGATTTTCCGACCCGCGCCCAACATCCGGGTCGAAGGTCACATTGGGGAGCCTGGTCGACGGAACCGATTGATCCCATTGTATCCGCGGTCACACGTTGGTTCCAAGGACAATCAGCGCCCGACCCGGGCCACCGGCAGGATGACGCGGAAGCAGGCGCCCTGACCGTGGACGCTTTCGACTTCCATCCGGCCGCCGTGGTCCTGAACCATGCTGTGGGTGATGCTCAGGCCCAATCCGGTGCCATCGCCGACCCCCTTGGTGGTGAAGAACGGATCGAAGATCTGGGGGAGGATTTCCTCGGGAATGCCGCAGCCGTTGTCGGCGACCTGGACAATGACCTCGCCGCCTTGCGTCTCGGTTGTGATCGTGATCCGGCCGTCCTGCCGATGGGTCGACTCGATGGCCTGCATGGCGTTGACCAGAAGGTTCAAGAAGACCTGGTTGAGCTGGGCGGCCGAGCCGGCCACCAGGGGCAAGTCGCCGAGGTGCTCCTCGAGGACGATATCGCGCCGATCGAGGCGGCCCCGGATCATCTCGATCGCCGTTTGGATCGCCTCATGAATATCGGCCTGGTCGACCGCGGCGCGGTCGAGCCGGGCGAAGCCGCGCAGGTTTTGCACGATGTCGGCCACGCGCTTGACGCCTTGCCGAGTGCTGTGCAGGATCTTGCCCATGTTGTCCTTGACGTAGGCCAGGTCGAACTCGTCGGCGAGCCGGGCGATCTGCCGGGTCAACTCGGGTTGATTGACCGCCAGCGAGTCGTCCGCCTTCTCGTAGATCGCCAGCAGAGTGAGCAAGAAGCGGACGTCGCGCTCGAGCACGGCCAGATTGTTGGCGACGTACGCCAGCGGGTTGTTGATCTCGTGGGCCACGCCGGCCGAGAGCATGCCCAGCGAGGCCAGCTTTTCCGACTGGTTGACGCGGGCGCGCATCTGATAACGCTCGATGAACTGGCCGATCTGCGTGCCGAGGCTGGCCATCATTTCCAGGATGGCGTGGTCCGGGGGCCGGGCCTCGCGGCTGAAGAACTCGAGCACGCCCAGGCAGTCGCCGCGGAGCAGGATCGGCACGGCGAAGGCGGCGTGCAGACCTTCCTCCTCGGCGACCGAACGACGGAGGAACGTGTCGTCGCGCGCGAACTCCGGGATCCAGGCGGGCTGGGCGTCGGCCCACACGTGGCCGGCGAGCCAGGCCCCGCGATCCAGGGTGATGGCCCGGGTCATGGCCTCGAACTTCGGTGCCGCCAACGCCGGCCGGCGCCAGATCGTCGCGCAACGCAGCCGCTGGGCGTGCGGGTCCACTCTCCAGAACGCGCCGAAGTCCCAGTCCAAGCTCTCGCAGATGGTTTCGAGGATCTTCAAGCGTGGCCTGGGTTGGTGAGTCGGCCTCGGCCAGGACGCGGGTCGTCTCGTACTGCGCCGCGAGCCTTCGCTCGGATTTCTTGCGCCGGGAGATGTCGTGGAAGACGACCACTCCTCCTTGTAGCTCGCCGTGTTCGTCCCGCAGCGGGCGGCCGGTGACCAGGATCCAGGTACCGTCATCACGGCTGGGATGGGCGATGTAGAGCTCAGCCTGATCGCTCGACTCGCCACGGATCGCCCGCATCAGCGGAAGATCCGTCGACCGGGTAAGGGGTCACCCGATCCGGTAAGAAGATCTCGTAGAGACGCGACCACTCCTCGGACGGGTCGTCGATCCGCCCCTGGCCCAGGATTCGCTCGGCGGCCGGGTTGAAGACCAGGAACCGCGCGTTCGAGTCGGCGACGACGACGCCGTCTCCCATGCAGTCGAGGACGGACTGCAAGATCCGGGTCTGTTCGCGGAGCGCGGCCTCGGAACGAGCCAGTTCCAGCGCATGCTGCTCCTGGCTCTGGTTCAGCCGGCGGATCTCCTCCAGTTGCCGGAGACCGGTCAGGGCTCGCGCCGTGTGGCTGGCCAAGGTCTCCAGCGGACGCAAATCGAGATCGGCTGGCGTCGAGGGATGAGCGTACGGCCACTTGAAGCGTGCCCACCACCTCATCGCTCACGAGCGGCAGGACGATCTGGCCGCGGATTCCCGCCAACGTCACCAAGGCGCGATCACAACGCGGATCGACCGTGGAGTCGGCGACCACGATCACGCGGTTCTCACGGACCACGATGGCCAGGATGTCATCGCCATCGAGCTGACGCACCGTCCGCTCGACCAATCCGGTCATGCTGCCTGTCGCTCGCGCGGCCCGGATCACGCCGGCCTCACGATCGACCAGCGAGATCATCGCCAGGTCGTAGCCCAGTCGGGCACAGAACCGGAGCACGGAATCGAACGTCTTCTCGATGTTGTCGGGATCCTGCCGCGAGGTCGAGATCCGGAAGAAGGCATCGAGCAGGTCGCGGACCGCTTCCAGGTCGCGGGTCCGTTCCGAGATCCGGCGCTCGAGGGTCGCGTACGAGCGGGCCAGCTCCTCCGTCATCCGGTTGAACGCCGTGCTGAGTGCGCCGATCTCGTCCGACGACCGTGACCTCGCTGCGGACGCTGAGGTCGCCGGCCGCGACGGCCGCGGACGTCTTGGCCAACCGCCGGATCGGCCGGGCGAACCGGCGGGCGATCGCGTTCGAGGCCCCCAACCCCAGTGCCAGGGCCACTCCACCCAACGCCAGCAACAAGCCGCGAAGCCGGCGAACCGGCTCATAGGCCTCGGCCGAGTCGATCTTGGCGATCAACCCCCAGCCGGGGTACTTCGAACCCACGGGCCGGTAGGCCACCAGGACGTCCTGGTCGCGATAATCGATCGTGTGCATGAAGCCGAATCTGCCCCGCGAGTCGCGGCGCTCAAAGACGGCAGCTCGCTCGACGCCACCTCAGCCACTGGCGACCGAAGCCGCGGAGGCAAGATGAGGCGAATGGTATCGCCGTTGGCGACCCCAACCAGCACTTCGCCGGTTTCCCCCAGGCCGCGCGGGTCCATCAGTGAGCCCGGCGATCGGTCCGAAATCGGCCAGGAGCATGACCGTGCCCAAGCACCCGCCCCTGGCCCCCGACGACCTCGGCCGAGAACAACGCGCCATAGGTTCCGCCCACCCGCCGCGGCGGGTCGACCAGACCGACCGTCGGTCGTTCGCCGGATCGTCTCACCCCGGAATACGCCTTAACCAAACTCTCGGGACCACTCGCGGCAAGGACCTGGCCCGTGTTGTCCTCGATCCAGAGTGCCAGAAACCCGCTCGTGTTATTCCGTGCCGTGGAAAGGATGGGCTCGGTCTCCTCCCGAAACCGTTCCGGCGTCATCGTGCCATCGGCACGTTCAGCGAGGAGCTGGTGGATTCGGGACCGTTTGGCGAACTGGGTCGCCCGCTCCTCCTCTTGTTCCAAGGCGCTTGCCAGCATCCCCTGCCGATCGGCGGCGACCGTCGAGAGCCGCTGGTGAATCTGGTCGCGCAGAATCGCGCTCGTGGTGATGTAGGCGACGCCGATCAACACTCCGTCGTTGAGTGCCACCAGGACGCCCACGAACAACGTCAGCTTCCAAACGATCGAGGACCGCAAGAACGAACGCCATGACGAGACGGCAGAGTCGGACTGCGCCTGCCCATCAACACTCATAAATCAATCTCGGAGCTCTGGTGATTCTTTTGGTAGCCGGTTTCGTTTGGCGAACGCTGCCTCAAGTCGAAGCACCGGCCGACCCATCTCATCATCTCATTGAGAGGCCAGCGTTGGGAACTCGGTCACCCGCAGGTCGGTGCAGCCATAGGGAACCAGCGTCAGTTCCTCCAGCGGCTCCTTGCTGGCGACCGGACTGGATGGCGGCGGGGCGGCCGCTCCTCTTTCCAGACCCCAGGCGACGACACGACGACCCTTGACCTTGGCAATCATCGGTGCTCCCTTGAGGGAGAAAGGTCGCCTTGCCGACGGCCTTTTCCTCGAACACGACCGACTGTTCCGGATGATCGCGGTCGAGTTGAAGCGCATAGTTCCAGGGCGACTTCGGGTAAACCTCCCAGTCGTCGAACGGAAGATTCGGACGGTCCCTGAGCTTCTTCCACTCGGTGTCGATCGGCAGCGCATAGACCAGGGGACCGCGCTCGATCGCCACCGCGTTGTTGTATCCCTGGAAAAGCCGCACCGGCATCGGCAAGCGAAGAATGAGGGTCTTGGTGCCGCTCCAGGAGAGACTCAGTCGGATATACTTCCGCGATTGCGCCGGATCTCGTCCGACTGGCACCGACATGGTCCCGCCTCGAGCGACGGACTCTTCGATGGACGCCTTGGTCTGGCGAGCGCAGATCGATCCGATCGGCCCAGCCCGGGATGCGCAGGTGCAGGGGAAACGTCATGGGTTCCGCGACGGTGACCGTGATCGCGATCTCATCACGAAAGGGATACGACGTGTCGACGTTCACCTTCACCGGCTTGCCCTTGAATCTTGGTCTCGATGACACAAGGGGCGTACGCGATCGCCGCCAGGCCGCCGTCGTCGGTCTTCATCCAGAGATGGGAGGCAAACTTGGGCCAGCCTTGGTGCATGTTCGCCGTGCAGCAACCGAAGTTCGGCTCCAGGCCGTAGAGGTTGGCCTCCGGGCCGTTGCTGGTGTAGACGTGCTCGCCCTTGGCCGAGCAGATCACCTGGTTGCATTGCTGGTCGTACTGGTGGGCTGTCATGTCCTTCGTGAAGGTCGCCGGCAGGGCGTTGAACGCGAGTTGCTCCAGGCGGTCGCCCAGCCTCGGATCAGCCAGGATGCCCGCCAGCACCTCGAGCGAGTACATCGCCTCGACGACCGTGCACAGCTCGGTCCCTTGCGATGGACTACGGCCGGCAAGGTGCTCATCGCACGTGAAGATGCCGGTGGCCTGTCCGTGGTAGCGGTCCAGGAGATCAAGCATCCGGAAGACGGAGCCTTGGTCCTTGGCGTCGCCGGTGAGCCGATACCTCACGCCGCCGTATTTCAGCCCCATGCCGGTGTTGACGCCGTGGTTTTCGAGGTCCTTCTTTTCTCGTGCCTTGGTGGTGAACGGGAAGTTCTCGAACTGGGCGCGCCAGTCGTGGCTCTGGGCAAACGCCTTCCTGGCCAGGTCGAGGAGCCATTGCTCTTGAGTGCGATCGTACAGCCAGTAAAGGGTAACGGCGAGATCCGCGACGCGGACCTTGGCCCAGCTATAGACAGGCTCGCGAGTAATCACCTGGTCGATCTTGCGGCAGCACTTCAAGAGTGCGGGGATGACCCGAGGGTCGCCGGTTGCCTCCTGGTATTGCTCGAGCGCCTTGAACAGAGGAAACAGCGGCCAGACGTCGTAGGCCCGGTGCTTCTGGCTGTCGCCCACGGGCCCGAGCCAACCGTCGGGATGCTGGCGATCCAGGATTGTGTCGACGGCTTTCTTGACCTTGGCCTTGAGTGAGGCATCGTCGAGCAGATAAGCCAGCGGCACAACGCCATCGAGCCAGTACGGCACGCGCTCCCAGCCCTCGGCCTTGCCGCCGAACCAGGCGCTCTCCTTGATGTCGGGCCAGAACTCGTCGAGGTGCCCACCCAGGCCGGCGGCCTGAATTTCCAGTTGGTCCTTGAGCCAGCCGCTCGGTTTGATGCTCCCCAGAGGGAGGGGCTCGAAAGCTGTTCGCACGCAGGCCCTTCCCCGAAGCGGCCTTGGGCTTCGGCGGCCCTGGCAGGACTCAGCGACGAACCAGCGATCAGAACCAAGACCAGCACGACCGCCTTAGCACGACCCGACATGGCCTATCCTCCAGATGCGCGGCCCATTTACCAAAGTAAGTCGTTCGCAAGACGGATTTTAGAGGATGTTCGTCGAACATGCCAGGATGACGCCAGCCACTTCCCCCTTGTTCTTCGCAACGCTCTCGGTAATCAATCTTTCGTTTGAAACCCTCTGTCCCCTTCATGGTGTCCACGGGAGCCAATGATGAAGATTCGCGGGAACCGTTTGACGAGGATAGCCCTCGTTTGGGGTTTTGGTGCCGCTTCTGATCGGTCCGAGCCGGGCAACGGCGACTGGTCCTGAGTTCGACAAGATCGTTGACGACTACGTGGCGTCGCGGTTTGCCTATCGGCCCTCCGAGGGAACGGCGGCCGGCTTGCACGAGTACGACAACCAACTGGAAGATCTTTCGAGCGACCGTGCGATGCGGCGGATTGACGAACTCGCCAGTTACCAGCAGCGGTTTGTCCGCGCTCGAAACGCCGAGAGCGATTCCGGTCAATCCCAGCTGTCAGCCGGCGACACGATCGACCTGACCTTTCTGGAAGGGCAGATCGAGGCCGAACTGATCGACCTGAGCCGTGATCCGCGAATGGGAACGCAACCCGATGGGATACGTCATGGTGCCGGGTAACGCGGTCGATCTGCTGATCAAGCGCGACTTCGCACCGGCCGCCGACCGGCTCCGCTCGGTGATCGCGCGGGAAAAGGCGATTCCCGCCGTGTTCGAGGCAGCCAAACGAAACCTGAAGGAGCCGCCAAGGGAGTTCACCGACCTGGCGATCCGGATGGCCAAGGGTTCAGTCGGATTCTTCGAGGGCTCGGTCGCGACCTGGGCACGGCAGGCCGCTGGTCAGGACAAAGAGCTTCTGGCGGACTTTCGAGATATGCGAACGCGCAAGTCGTCTCGGCGATTCGACAGTTTCTCAATTGGCTCGAAGTCGACCTGAAGCCTCGATCAACGGGCCAGTACGCGATCGGCAAGCAGCTCTTTCTGGCCAAGCTCAAGGCCGAGGAGTTGGTCGAGATGTCGCTGGCGGATCTGCTTGCCCGAGGTGAGGCAAACCTCGACAAGGATTATCGCGCCTTTGTCGAGACAGCGCGGCGGATCGATCCCACCAGGACGCCGGCCCAGGTGATGAAATCGCTGTCGGACGACCATCCGACGGCCGCAGGACTTGATCCCATCGGTGCGGCGATCGGTCGAGGCCGCGCGACGGTACCTGATCGACAAGGGGATTGTGACGGTTCCGTCCGAGGTCCGCCCCTTACATCGAGGAAACGCCCCCCTACGCGCGGTCGGGATCGTTCGCGTCGATGGACACGCCCGGTCCGTACGAGACCCGAGGCGACCCAGGCCTTTTATTACGTCACGCCGGTCGAGAAAGACTGGGATGCGCGACACGTCCAGGAACACCTGCGCCTCTACAACCCGCCGGTCGTGGCGATGATCAACGTGCACGAGGCCTATCCCGGGCCACTACCTCCAGTTCCTCTACGCCAAGAGTTTCCCACCAAGACGCGGAAGCTGTTCTATTGCGGGACGAACGTCGAGGGCTGGGCGCATTATTGCGAGCAGATGATGGTCGACGAGGGCTTCGGTGGTGGCGACCCCAAGATCCGCCTGGCACAGCTCCAGGAGGCCCTGCTACGCGACTGCCGCTATGTCGTCGGTATCAAGCTGCACACCGAAGGCTGGACGGTCGAGCAAGGGGCCAAGCTGTTCGTCGACAAGGGCTTCCAGGAGCCGGCCAACGCCTACGAGGAAGCGCGGCGGGGAGCCTATAACCCCACGTATCTCTACTACACCTTCGGCAAGCTCGAGATCCAGAAGCTCCGCGACGACTACAAGGCCAAGAAAGGGGGCTCGCTTCGTGATTTCCACGACGCGTTCGTTGCGCAAGGGGGTTTACCGTTGCCGTTGCTGCGGAAGATCTTGCTGGATGAATGAGGCGGGCCAGCGCGAATCCAGGCCGCGATACATACTTTCTTCGCTCCTCATCACACAATCAGACAAGGCGCACCATCATGAACCCAAGCATTACACGTGCGATTGTTCGCACGATTCATCTTATCTTTAGCATACCGATACTCGGTTATATTTATAGTCCGTTTGAAGAAATCCCAAACTACGCCCCCGCTGTTCGGTTTGTCTTCCTTCCCATACTTGTCCTTTCGGGATTTTGGATGTGGAAAGGCCATCTCCTTCGACGACTTATTTCAAAAAGATCGGCCTAGAGCGCTTAATGCTTGGACTGGGCGCACGTGATGATTAGTTCGTCTTGCACAAGCCTTGTCTTCATCCGGATTCCGTTGCACGTCGTCCCCCCCTTGAGAAGGGGGGGCAGGGGGGGTATCCCCGTGTAACCACAGCCTCGTGCGCGGTTCCAGGACGGCTGTCCTCCGCGAAATTGTCGCATCGGCCCAATGTACTTGCTATGCCTTTTTACCCCCCCTGCCCCCCCTTCTCAAGGGGGAGACGTACCGATAACGCGCAAGAAAAACACATGTCTCGAATCCGCCCTTCGAACTCGGTAAACCCCGACTTCTCAACACCCCAAGGTTCGGGGGGTGGTTTGCCACGGCCGCGGCATGTGCTCAATCCAATCGTTAGGCGCTCTAACGTGCATTTTGTGACCATTGGAGGAGCGATCCCTGCTTGGGGCGAGACACAAGTCAGCTCTTGCGTCGTGTGTGCGTCATGCTCACAACTCGATTCTCTTTGCCCCCGTCCTCGATCCGAAACCACTCCAGGGTGAAGTGGCCGGGGTCCACGATGGTCGTGACGGTGCGGAGTTTGTAGGGCTTCCCCGTGACGGGATCACAGGCTCTCGCCGACGTTGGTAATGACCTTGCCGTCTTCGGAGATGGAACCTTCATTGTGTAAGACGCTGGTGCTCCTGTTGTCGATCATGATCTCGATGGTCTTCTTCCTGGGGTTGTCGTAGCCGAGCAGTTGGATCACCTGGAAAGGTTCGCCCTGGAATCGACTCTTGTACTCTTGCTGGAGGAACCGGCCGTCGAGAATCCACTTTGCCTCATAGGTTGCCTTGCCCTCGTACATCTTGTCACCCAGCGTGTACTGGATTGCCACATCCCAGGTTCCCGCCAGATCGTTGAGTCGCCGGTGAATCGGACCCGGCGAGTCCCCCTTCACGGCTTTGGTTTGATCCTGGCCGTCCTGGGCGAGTCCGACCGCGGGTGCCGCGACCAGGCCGGAAACGATCATTGCAAAAAAGCACGCGTGCGATCTCATCGATAAGCCCCTTTCATTCATCTTTCTAAGCCTTCGTTCTTGTCGCCGAACATTGCCGCTGCCGCTTGCTTCATCTGTTCGGGAGTCATATCCCGAATATGGGATGCCAGGGCCCACCGATGTCCGGAGGGGTCTTCGACCACGCCGTAACGATCTCCCCAGAACTGGTCGGCCAACGGCATCACGACCTTCGCCCCGGCGTTCACGGCGCTTTCGTAAAGAGAATCGACATCCTCAACATAAAGGTGGATCTGCACGGGCGTGTAGTTGTTGGCCAGGGGCGAGTGCGACGCCCATCTCCGGAAACTCGTCGTTGAGGAAGATTCGCGAGTCGCCGATCTGGAGATCGGCGTGCAAGAGCGACTTGCCATCGGGCGCCACGCTACGTCGCACCTCCTTGGCGCCGAATGCCTGCTTGTAAAACTCGATCAGCTTCGCGCCGTCGCGAACCGTGAGATGCGGCGTGACCGTATGAAGTCCTTCAGGAACGCGCTTGACAGGAAGGGCCATGGTTATCGTCTCCGAAAATGGGTTGAGATCTGACTCGGTTGTCAACTCAATCGTGGGGATCTTTGGGCCAGGCGGAATGCTGGGCATTGAACTCGCTGGCCCGCTTCTGAAGCTGGCGGGGCGACAGGTCTTCGATGCGGGTCGCGATCGACCAGCGGTGGCCGAACGGGTCGATGAGGATGCCGTACCGATCTCCCCAGAAACAGTCCTGCACGGGCATGATCTCGGTCGCGCCGGCCTCGACGGCCCGCTGGAACATGTCGTCGACGTCATCGACGTACAGGTGCAGCTTCACGCCCGTGGCTTGACCGCCCAGTGGGAGAGACTTCGCCGTGCTCGGGGAATTCATCGTGGAGAAAGAATCGCGAATTGCCGAGCATGAGCTCGGCGTGCATGACCGATTTGCCGTCCGGAGCCAGGTTGCGATAGAGCTCGGCGGCTCCCCAAGCGTGAGTGTAAAACGCAATCGCATCGCCCACGCCTCTCACGGTCAAGTGGGGCGTGATCGTGTGGAAGTCTTCGAGGACCTTCGTCGCAGTGGCAGTCATGATCGGCTCCCTTTCGAATTAAGGCAACAACTTCCGCTGGCGGGCCGCATTCACAAGCGACTCGAGCCGCTGTGCTTCTTCACGCGCCACCGCGAGACCGAACTCCGTGAGCCGGTAGTAACGGCGGCGTTCGTCATCCTCGTCGGATTCGTGGAAGTCCTTCATCTCCTCGATCAGGCCGTCGAGAAGCATTCGCTGAATCGACCGGTACAATGTGCCTGGCCCCAGGTTCAGCTGGCCGCTCGTCAGCCGTTCCACTTCCAGCATGATTCCGTAGCCGTGGCTTTCGCCCCCAGCCAAGGCCAGCATGATGTGAAACACAGCCGGCGTGAGCGGCAACAACGTGCGCGGGTCGCGGGCCTCCTCGGGTGTCTTCTTCGCCATGTCTCAATCCACAGTGGTTATATCCACTTCGGATATATTGGCCGACTCGCGACCGTGAGTCAAGACACGTAAGAGGAATTTTTTCGATGCCCCGAATATGGCTACCGAATCGATGATTGCGGAAAGCTGAGAGGGCGAGATGGAAATCATCCGATGAACGACAACCTGGAGTTATACCGTCAGGGCCGCCGTGCGGCTCTGTGGGGGATCGGCGTCAGCCTGGCGCTGGGCGGCGTCAAACTCCTGGGCGGAGTGCTCGGCAATTCCTTGGCCCTTCTCTCCGACGCGGTGCATTCGCTCTTCGACGCGGCGATCTCGTCCGCGTTGCTGGTCGCCCTGATCGTGGCCCAGCGACCCGCCGACCGGGAGCATCCTTACGGGCACGGCCGGTTGGAGGCGGTAGCCGGTGCCGGCGTGGCCCTGATCCTGCTCGCCCTCGCCGCCGTCATCGCTTACAAATCTCTCTCGACGATCGCTGTCCGGCACGCACCCCCGGCCGGCTTCACCATGCTCATTGCCGGCGGCGGCGCGTTCTTCCAGGAACTCCTCTATCGCTACGTGAGCCGGGTGGCCCGCCGCACCGGCTCGACGGCATTGCTGGCGACCGCCTGGGATTACCGCCTCGATGCCCTGGGCGGCGTCGGCGTGCTGATCGGCGTGGCATTGGCGAAATGGGCCGGTTGGCCGTGGGCCGATCACGTGGCGGCCGTTTTGGTGGCCGGAACCGTGTTCTGGATCGGCTGCGGGCTGCTCTGGGAGAACGTCCAATCGCTGATCGACCACCAGGCGGACCCGGAAGTCCTTCAGCGAGTCCGGGCGGAAGCTCAAGCCGTGCCCGGCGTGCTGGCGGTCGAAAAACTGCGGGTGCGGCGGATGGGGATCGAGCATATCGTTGAGATTCACGTCCAAGTCGACGGCGACGAGACCGTTCGCGGCGGCCATGCCATCGCCCACGCCGTGAAAGACCGTCTCATGGCCCATCTCGCATCGATCAGTGATGTGGTCGTCCATGTCGAGCCCTTCGGCGGACCTGCGTCGGCAAGGCCCCTAATATGAGGGGGGCGAGCCGCCCGGTGATCGCGGTCTCGCTCCGCCAAGCCAGGTCGCGATCAGTGAGAAATCTCCAAGAAACTGTAACCCCTCGACCACATCCGGGCACTCTAATCCGGGAAAGAAATGTCCAGCGACTAAAAGTGGATCTCCCGAGGAGCTTGGCGCAAACGGCCGCGACTCGCGTTCCGCACGGTGCGGCGCGCGCAGGCGCAGGAACGAGAACGCGTTGGGATCGATCGAGACGCAGCTTCCCATACCATTTGATGGCAGGTCAACCAGGAGGCAATATGAAGCGGATCATATCGTTGGCAATGTTTATGGCGGCCGGGCTACTCGCGGCACAAGCGTCCGCCGGTACGATCGGTGCCAGTGGAGTCGAGACTTGGAAGGCTGACGGCTCGGACTTCGACTACACAATCACCCTGACGAACACCTCGGGGGCGGGCAACGACAGCATCGAAACGTTTTGGTACACGTGGGTGCCTGGTCACGATTTTATGGCCGGCGCCAAGCCGACCAACGTCATCACTCCCACCGGATGGACCGACATTATCACGGGTTCTGGAAGCGCGACTGATGGCTATGCCATTCAGTTCAAGACTTCTTCCGCTGCCCTGGCACCCGGAGGCTCGTTGACCTTTGGGTTTACGAGCGACCAGACACCGGCGGAACTCGCGGGTAAATCGCTCTTCGGCTCTAATCCGCCAGTGGGAACGGCTTTTGTCTATTCCGGTCAACCATTCTCAGGTGACAGCCTCATGTTCACAGTTTCATCGGTTCCTGAGCCATCGTCACTGACTCTTGGTCTTTTTGGTGTCATCGCGTCGGCCGTTTACTTGCGGTTCAAACGCAAAAAGCAGGCGTAACCGAGCGTTCGACGGCCAGCCGTCAGCAGGCTGAGGTTGAATCGGGTCCGCTCGCATCTCGCTCGATGCGAGCGGCCCTCGATTCATTCAATAGAATGCAAATTCCTTGAGTGTGACATTGATTCGTTCGTTTTACTCTTTGCATGAGAAGCGGCCAGTCGCGCTTCTTGCATTATCTAATTCGTGTTATTGGTGGTTGAAGAATGTATTGTGGACGGCTGCATCAGTGTCAAGGCGTGGTTTAGGAGGAAAATCCTTGTCGAGGAGGCGCACGCCGAACGGCATGGGAGGCCGCGAGCTCCCAACGCTTCTGTTCGGGGAATCCGGCATCGAGAAACCGGTGGGTCCAAGTCCGATGAGGGGGCTCAGGGGTCGATGTTGGCATTCCGCAGGATAAAGGCGACATTGGCCGTGTAGATCCGAGCGTGAATCGTGACAATCGCTTTTCCCTGGCTGAACACGCCGGGGGTATGCTTGCCGTTGGGGATGTACTTGATACTGATGGTCCCCACGGAGTACGCCTCGACGTAGGTGCCGGAGCTGATATTCGCGTCGATGCTCACCGTGGGGATTAAGTTGGGCCGACCGCCTCGATCGACGTTTTGCTGCGGCGCGGACAGGTCAAAACCGAGGACCGTATTGGAATTGATGTTACGGTCAAAGATCGCGCTGACGCCGCCGATCGGGCTGCTTGAATCCTTGGGCGTGACGAGCAGCATCTGGATGTCGGAGTGCAGCATCGTGTTGGCCGTCCCGACAGCCGCGATGAACACCTGGTCCGCCTCGTCGCTGGTCCGTCCGGGCCCGACGGTATAGGTGCCCACGTATTGGGCCGTGAACCGCTCGCGCCGCTGCTCGCGGCGGGTAAGGGTTCCTGTCGGCGCCAGAGCGGCATTAATGATTTTCCCGTCCACGATTCAGCGGCCCTTGATTCGACGGGACGGCGATCGATTGAGCGGAGCTCGCACGGGCGTTGGCCTGGCTTAAAGCCACGTTCAGAGACTGCTGGCTGGCGCTAGCGTTCTGGGACCCTTGGTCGGCGGCGATGCTATTCGCGGCCATGATGTCCGTGATCGCCGACAGCAAGTCGCGGCGCTCGAACTGTTCGAGCAATGGCCGCAGGTCACGGGGGATTCGACGTCCCATCTTCTCCTCCCTGGATATCAGCGATGGCTGCGCACTCGAGTCCATGCGGCCATTGATCTACGCGGGCGGCCGAGTTCTCTGACACACCGGCCGAATCCGTTCCCAACGATCTCATGGCATGATCCGCCGGCCCACGACGGTATTGAGCGAAAGCATGCTCCGCCGGTGGCGAACCGCGGTATCGAGATATTGCTTCACGATCACGTTGTAATCGAGCTGAGCGTCCAGGTAGTCGGGGAGGCTGTGTCGCCCTCGGTGTAGAGCTTGAAGGCATAGTCGAGCACTTGCTTGGCCGGTGGGAGTGACATGATTCCTGAGGTCATCCACATAACGCCGCGAGACCTCGTATTCCTGAACCGCTTCCTCGACGTCAATCTGGACCTGGCGTTCCTGATCCGCAAGCTGCATCTGGGATTGTGTTACGTTGATCTTGGCCCGCTCGATGCCACCCTGGTTACGGTTATAGATCGGCATGGGTACGGTCACGCCCAATGCCCACGAGTACTGGCTCTTGAGACCGTACGGGGTGTTGTCCTGGAAGGTATACGGTTGCCAGAGGACATACACATCGCTGTACGCATTCGCTCTGGCCAGCCGGACATCGGCTTCGGCTCGCACGATGCCCAGGCGGAAGGAGACGATGTCGGGACGATCCGCCAGGGCGATCTTGCGTAATTCGTCGGCAGGCGGAGGAGGCGGCGAAACATCGCTGATCGTCCCCTTGAGCTCGAGCGTCTTGATTTCGTCGAGCTTGAGATTCATGAATGCCCCCAGGTCGAGCTTGGCCTTGCGGTACGCTGCCTCCGCATCGACGAGGGCCAGTTTGGAGGTTCGGAACCGAATCCTGACCTGGTTGATGTCGGTCTCGAGAAATGGACCCTTTCTCAAATAGCCCTTCGTTCTTTTCCAGGAGATACTGCCAGCCCTTTGACGCTCGCGTTGGCGTAGCGAACCGTCTGGCGAGCGGCCAGGGCCGTGACGAAGGCGCCATAGACGTCGTCGATCCGTTGGCGGACGGCATCCTGGAATAACGCCTCCAAGACCTTCTCGGCCCGGGTGGCCACGACGGTTCGCGCTTGCCTCTTATGAGAGATATCGAGCGGATAAGTGATGTTGGTGTCAAACTGGCTGGGACCACCTGGCGCTGCCCGGGTGAACTGCGTGCTCGTGCCTCGATATTGCAGGAGCTGGCCGTCTTGGTAGAAGACCGGGTTGGATCGAAGGTTCGCCTGGAGCGTGTCGGCACGCGCCATCGGGATCTCGTAAAACTTGGATCGGAGGTCGAGACTGCGCTCGAGGGTGATGTCGATCGCCGTGTCCAGCGTCACTCCGTTGGGCGGTCCATCGTCGTCCTGCGTGACGATTTCCAGCGTCCCGGCGAATGGCTGGACGGTCGGCGAAACCGGCGCTGGCTGGGGCGCCGAAATCGCCATTTGCAAATCCGCTGGTCCCGGTCCGGATCCGGGCGAGGAGACCGCGGTGGGGATGCCCTTGGGAGTCGAGACACCCGGGCGGCCGCCCAGAATCCCCCCGGTGCCTGGCAGGTTGAGGAATGAACCGCCGCCCGAGCCCGGCGCCCAGCCCAGCAGAGAGTTATTCGCACCGGGAAGACCCGGAACGCTGGTATCGACCGTCGGAGCCTGTGCCATCGGCTCGTCCCGCCAACACACAGAAAGCCAACAGGAAAAAGAGACCCCAACGCCGGATGAATCCCGGTTCGGATTCACGCTGTTTCGCCGTTCCAAGCGGCGTCACGGCCAAATCCGGCTTTCGAATGGAGTCTGGATTGAGGTTCACCGGTCACGCCCCGTTTCAACCCGACATTGCGCTCGATCCGCCACGTCCGCATTAATCGCTGCTAGCGTTAATCGGCATCGCCGAGATCAAATCTGAAGTGCTGACACGGCCTTACAATCCGTCAAAGTCGACGCAATCGGCGCAACACAAACCCTCTGGGGTGTGCGTGGGCCTTGCGGCGAACCGGTGCTCAGGGAGCACTCCGACCAATCGCTTGTCGAATTGCCAGCGTCAGTGTTTCGGGGTTGTTGGACCGGTCACGATGACCGTTTCGGGATGGGCGAATGGATCGGCGTTGCCTTCGCCGGGCCGGAGCACGAGCAGGCTGCCTTCGGCCATCACTCGGTCCTCGTACATCTGCTCCAAGAGCAAGCTGCCGGTCGTCACAACCTCCTCACCGGGTGCAGGCCGAGGTGGTCGACCGAGGGCTCGGCAACGATCACGAAGTCGTTGCTCTCTTTCGCCACGAAAATCCGGCGCCGCTCGAACTGGTTGGTCTTTTCCCGGCTTCTTGACGAAAACGTAGTCGAATCGATCGACCGAGACCATGGCGGCGCGGGGGATGACGGTGTGCCCCTTCTTTGGTGGGATCTACAGCAGCACCTTGACGAATGTCAGGGCCTTGATTGGCTTGGCCCTTGGATTGGGGATGGAGGTGCGGAACTTGGCGGACCGAGTATCGGAGTCGATGGCCTTGTCAATGTATTTGACTTTGGCATCGACGGTCTCGATCGGAGAACGGAAAAATGATCTTGAGCTTCTGGCCGACCTCGACCTTGCTCGGCGTCGAGCTCGCTGACGCTCCCCCGCACCCAGAGATGGTCGAGGGGCGCGATCGTCATCAGTAAGTCCGCCGAGGTGTAATAATTTCCGCGGGACAACGTTCCGCTAGACCACGACGCCATCGGCACGCGACCGCAGGATCATCTTGGCCTTCTCCTTGCCGTCCTCGGTCTTGGCAGTCTCGATCTCTTTCTCACTCAAGCCGTAAACCAAGAGCTTGTCCTTGGCGAGCTTCATCTTGAGCCGGCTCTGGGCCTCGTCGTTCTTGACTTCGATCAACTCCTTGCGGGGCGAGCGCATTGACCAGCGCCAGCGGGGTCTTGTAATCGAGGACCTCCTTGTCGTGGACCCACTGGCTGATGGCCACCTCGTAATTGCTCTTGGCCTCGGCCAGATCCGTGCTGAACAGCTCGAGCAGCGGGTCGTCTTTCTTGACCGGCGAGCCCAGATCCACCAAGACCCTGTCAACGCGGCTGTCGAACTGAGTGCGGACGATGGTCACTGTTGCCGGGTCGTAATCGGTCATGCCAGTCAACCTCAATGGCCATGGCTCGGTCTGTTTCTTGACCGCGACTGTCATCAGGCCGATTGCCTTGATCTGGTCGGCGTCGAGAGTGAGTGTTCGATCCCAGGGAGTATTGACTTTCGCGGCCGACTGGTCGAGCCAGCTCTTGTCCGGCTGGGTTTCCGTCGCCATGGGCCGCCGATTGGGAGAGTTGTTTCAAGACTCCGACAACCTGAGCCCTGGGTCCAACTGTTGAGTGCCAACCCGGTCGCGCCCGCGGCGATCACGACGACGGCCAGCGGTAGTTTCCAGTTGAGCTTCATGGTGATGACTCTCCGAAACCACCGTGTCCAGGTGGACGATGGGTCGTCGGGATTGGCATGATCGTGGTGAGGGGCGGCATGGCCGGATCGATGAGTCGGGTGCAGGAACTGGTCGGTATAGTGGGAGCCCAGGATCAGGTCGGTTGAACATTCTGTATGGCCGGCGGGAGCCGGGAAGAAGCTGTAGAGCACGGGCATTAGGTAGCGCGTCAGGAACAGGGTGCAGAGCATGGCGCCGACGACCACGATGGCCAGCGGCTTCTGGGCCTGCGAGCCGATCGAGGTCGCGAGGGCGGCGGGAAGGAGTCCCAGCGCCGCGGTCAGCGAGGTCATGACCACGGGGCGCACCCGCAGCTCGGCACCGCGCATCACCGACTCGCGCACCGACAGGCCCGCGCCCCGCAATTGATTGAAGTACGAGATCAAGAGCACGCCGTCCTGGACCGCGACGCCGAAGACCGAGACGAACCCCACCGCGGCCGAGATCGAGAACGGCGTCCCGGTCAACCACAACGCCAGGATGCCCCCCATCGAGGCCTCGACCACGTTGACCATCACCAAGAGTGCGTCCTTGATCGAGTTGAATGCCGTGTAAAGCAGAGCGAGGATCAAACCGATCGACAGCGGGACGATCCACATCAAGCGGCTGTTGGCCTCTTCCATCTGCTGAAACTCGCCCGCCCAATCGATGTAGTATCCCTCGGGAAGCTGCGCACCGTACTTAGGATCGTTGACCTTGCTCTGAGCTTCTCGGATCGTCGAGGCCAAGTCGCGGCCCTGGACGCTGAACTTGATCGGGATGTAGCGGCGGTTGTTTTCACGGTAGATGTAGGCCGCGCCGGTTTGTGCGACTCGATGTGGACCAACTGGCTGAGTGGAATTCGCGCTCCCGGCTTGCCATCCGCCCCCGGCGTATCCACGGGAATCCGGCCG
>CAWAAW010000101.1:0-99032 GCA_963779785.1 uncultured Planctomycetota bacterium | reverse complement strand
GCTTTCCCCCCTTGCGAAGGGGGGGTCAGGGGGGGTGGACCAGGCATAACTAACAGCTTTGGCCGAAGTGGCGGGTCCGAGCCGCACCGGAACCGCCTAGTTTCCCCCCCTTGCGAAGGGGGGGTCAGGGGGGGTGGACAGGGCATAACCAACCGCTTTGGCCGAGGTGGGCGGGTCCGCCGGGTCCAGCCTCGGAGGAACCGCGTACCAGGCCCCGGTGCCGCCGAGACCACCCCCCCTGACCCCCCCTTCGCAAGGGGGGGAAAGGACGCGACCCTCGTCCTCTCGGCGCGACATCGTAAGGGAAAGGACGCGAGCCTCGTCCTCTCGGCGCGACATCGCAAGGGAAAGGACGCGAGCCTCGTCCTCTCGGCGCGACATCGCAAGGGAATCGCAGCGATGAGAAAGCCTCTGCCAGCCGACCAAATCGAACGCTATGAGCGCCTGGGCGCTCTCTTCCCGATCCCTGTCCTCACGGATTCCGAGGTCCGATTTTATCGGTCGGCACTGGAGCGAATTCGAGACGATGAGCGGCGGAACGCTCAAGAGGCTCGATAGCGCGCATCTGTTCTTTCAATGGGCTTACCGGCTGGCAACCCACCCCGATGTGGTGGACGCCGTCGAGTCGATCCTGGGCGACGACATCCTGATCGATGGAACTCTCGTTTTCTGCAAATATCCCCATGATCCCGCCTATGTCTCCTGGCACCAGGACAGCGTCTATTCCAACTGGCATCTCTCACCGACGATCTCGGCGTGGATCGCCCTTAGCCCGAGCACTCCCCAAAGCGGGTGCATGCGTGTGATCTTAGGTTCTCACAAGCGAGGCCGTGCTCGACCACGAAGAGGTCCGGGATCAGAACAACCTGCTGCGGCGCGGTGAACGGATCGGCAGTCGACGGTCGACGAGAGCGAGGCCGTCGACCTTGCACTTCGTCCGGGCGAAATGTCGTTACACCATTGCAACATCATTCATGGTTCGAACCCGAACCGAACCAATGAAAAGCGAATCGGGTTCATCGTGCGGTTCGTCACCAGCCGGATCGACCGCAAGGACAAGCCGCTCGTGAGGGTGCGTGGCTCGGCGGATTGCCAGCATCTCGAGCTGGCCGGAGAGCCGGCCGAAATGGACCAGGCGAAGGCGTTCCAGCTCTGGATGGATTTCACGAGGCGGAGGCAGCCGTCCTGAATATCGATCCGTGTCGGCGCAACTTAACGTGAGAAACAACGAGGTGGCCGCATGACCGACAAAGAACGGTTTCTGTTCGACCTGAACGGTTATCTGATGCTGGAAGACGTTCTCACCGGCGAGGAAGTCGCCGCCGCCAACCAGGCCATCGATCGCCACTCCCATTTGCTCGCGGGACCGGCGGCTTGGCCTGGCCCATACCTCGAGCATCCTCAAGGGCTCGACCGGCAAGGCCGGGTTCACGCAAGATCCCTTGGGTTTTGACCGGCCTTGGTGCGAGCCGTTTCGGCGCATGCTCACCCACCCGCGGGTCGTCGACGTGTTCAACGAAATCCTGGGGCCCGGCTTCCGCCTCGATCATGGGCCGATGTTGATCCAGATGGTCAATGGGACGGAAGGGCACTGGCTGCATGGCGGCTTGACCTTCGACCACTCCCGCTACCACCGCTTCGAGCACGGGAAGATGCGGTGCGGCATGTGCGTGGCCGCTTTCCAGTTGACCGAGGTCCGGCCGGGTGATGGCGGGTTCGTGTGCGTGCCGGGCTCGCACAAGGCGAACTTCCGGCCGCCCGAGGAAATGCTGTCGATGGAGAATGACCTGGGTCTCGTTCGGCAGATCCCCGCGCCGCCGGGTTCGCTGATCTTCTTCAATGAAGCCTTGGTCCACGGAACATTCCCCTGGCAGCCGGTCGATCGAATCCGCCGCTCGGTCTTGTTCAAATACTCGCCGGGATTCCTGGCCTGGGACAAGACGCCGCGGTGTCCCATCGCCGACCCGACGCCGGAGGAACGGGCCCTGTATGAACCGACGTACCGCACCGGACAGACCCGTGCTGGGCGGGGCGTTCGAGGAATATGACGTGATCTACGCTCACAAGAAGCGGCCGAGCGAGCCCGGAGGCCTCGCCGGACAGTTCGGGTTCGGGTGGCGTCCGGCACTCTTCGTGAGGGAACTCCCGTGAGTCGCAATCTCGCCTTCCTCGCCTGCGTGGAGCGCGGCAAGCTCGAAGCCCAGACCATCCTCCTCTGCCGGTCGATCCGTCAGTTCGGCGGCGCCTACCGCGATGCGCCCGATCTACGCCTTCCAACCGCGCCGAGGGAGAGACGCCGGCGAACAGACGTTGGCCGCCCTCCATGAGCTCGGCGTCGTCCACATCCCCGAAGTCCTCAACACGACTTTTCCGACTATCGGAACTCTCAACAAAGTTTTCGTTTGCGCGTATGCGGAGCGGATCCTCGACGAACCAACGCTCGTCTTCCTCGACAGCGACACCGTCGTGATCGCCGAACCGACCGACCTGGATCTCCCGCCGGAGACCGACATCGCCCTCCGGCCCGCGGACTCGGCCAGAATGAATAGCCGGGGGCCCGATCGACCCCATCGATGCGTACTGGCAGCGCGTGTTTCACGATCGCCCGCTCTCCGAGGTGCCGTTCGTCGACACCGAGCTGGGAACGCGGGTGAGGGCCTACTTCAGTTCGGGCCTGATCGCGGTCCGCCGCGAGGCGGGCGTCTTCCGCGAGTGGGAGGCGGATTTCCGGCGACTGATGGACGGCGGGATCGTCCCCGAGGGTGCGATCGAGCGCATGGATGAGATCGCCCTGGTCCCGACGGTGGTGCGCCGGTACGCTCGGTCGCAGCTTTTAGACATGCGGTACAACTACCTGATCTACCGGCGGCCGATCATGATCCCGCCCGTTGCGCGTTCTCCAGCTCAAGCAGCTCGTGCACATCCACTATCGGTACGTGTTCTCCGAGCCAAACTTCTTGCGGACGGTCCAGCCCGCCCTGGACACGGCTTGTCCGATTCTCCAGTGGTTGGAGCGATACCTGCCGCTGGAGGACCCCACGGTCGCCGGAGATCCGCCGTCAGGTCTCACATCAATCGGGGCCCAGACCCATGCTCATCGACAACGGCACGGCCGTACTCGTCTGTGCGGGTCCTTCCCTCGATCGCATGTCGCCAGCCGCCTGGATGGCGATCGAGCGGGCGGGCGCGGTCGTGTCGGTGAATGGATCCTTGGTCGCGACGACCTGCATCAGGAACCGCGTTCGCTTCACTTACGCCGCGGCGATGGACGTCGCGACCGGGCTGGCCGACCATGTACCAGGATTCGCCGAAATGTGGAAACAAACCCCGGCCTGGCGGGTCAGCGCGCACGGGACCGCAGCCGCGGCCGAGTCGTACGTCAAGGAGGTCGAATGGTGGGGCGACGCCCCGGACGAAGGCTATGTCGGCGGCAGTACGGCGATGGTCGTCGGCAACTGGCTCTGCAACCCCTGGCCCGAAGACCCGGACTCTCGGATCGAATTAGAGGCCAGTGCGGAACGGTCCGGCAAACGGATCCCCCCTCGCGGCTTCAAGCGGCTCGCGTACATCGGCCTGGATATGATCCCCGGCCAAGGCGGGCACGCCGACGGCGCCGGCGTTCATCACAGCGGTTTCTCGCAAAGCCTCAATCGATACTACCGCGTTTGCAGCGGGTGGAGGCTCTTCTTCCTCGAAGCGCGCGAGCGCGGGATCGAGGTCGTCAACCTCACGCCGGGGACGGGTTTGGAGCGGGTACCCAAGCGCGACGTGCCGGCCGATTGGTTATTGCCGGACTGACCGCTCTCCCCTGGGGAAAGTGACCATGACGCGACACCTCCGCTTCCACTGGAGCCTCTCGGCGGCGGGCGACCCGCTCCGTGCGTCGCAAGCACGGACCGAGCAATCGGGAATCCCCGACATCCCGGCGCACGTCGAATTCTGCCGGCATGCGGAGCGTTGCGGCATCGAATCGCTCCTGACGGCATTCGGGTTCCACCGGCCCGACCCGATCGTGCTGGCGGCCGCCCTGGCATGCAGGACGGAGTCGGTCGCCTTCATGATCGCGGTCCGCTCGGGGTCGTCGCACCGACGGCTTACGTCCAGCAGATCAATACGCTGTCGGTCATGACCGGCGGGCGGGTCTGCTTGAACGTCGTCATCGGTCACACGCCGGAAGAGCAACACTTCTATGGCGATTTCCTGTCGCACGACGAGCGGTTCGAGCGGACCGACGAGTTCCTGACCGTTTGCCGCGCATTGTGGGACGGAAGCTGGACCAGTCACTTTCCAGGGAAAGTACTACCGTGTCGAAGGGGCACGGCTGAATACACCGTTCCGCTCACCGGCGCGGGCCGTTCCGGAGATCTACTCGGGGGTTCCTCGCCCGCGGCGATCCGCCTGGCGGTCAAGCACTCCGACTGCCTGCTCACGTTCCCCGACGCTCCGGCGGTGATCGCCGAGCGGGTCCGACCGGTGCTCGAGCGCCGGCAAGGAGGTCGGGCTGCTCGTCTCTCTGCTGGCACGCGCAACCCGCGAGGAGGCCCTTGCCGCGACTCGGGAGCTGCTGGCGCGGGTCTCGGGGCGGTCGCGGAAGACGCACCGTGAGTTCTCGGCCCGCTCGGACTCGGTCACGTTTACGTCGGTCATCCGCCAGGCTGAGTCGCAGGACGCCTGGGTCACACCCACGCTCTGGACCGGGGCGGTCCCCTACCTGGGAGCACCCTCGATCGCGCTGGTGGGCGACTATGACGAGGTCGCCGAAGCAATCTGGGAGTTCCGAAACGTCGGCGTCAGCCAGTTCCTCTTCTTGGGCTGGCCCGACATGGACGAGATGACTCGCTTCTCCGAACACATCCTGCCTCGAGTTCGGCGCCGCGAGGACGCCCAGACGCGTCCGACGACCGGGGTTGATCCGTCATGAGACTTCGGTTCCACTGGCGGATGATCCACCGCGGCGAGACCGCGGGAGTGCCGCGCGGCACGCAGAACCTGTTGATCGAGATGAGCCAGCCCGATCTGGTCGGTCAGGCCGAATTCTGCCGCCGCGCACTGCCCGCTGGAATCGAGTCGCTTCTACTGGACTTCGGCTTTGCCAAGCCGGACCCGATTCTACTCGCCGCCGCGCTGGGCCTGGTCGTCGACGACATCAAGTTCATCGTCGCTTTCCGTTCCGGCTTGATGTCGCCCGTGACGTTCGTGCAGCAGCTCAACACGCTCTCGAACGCTGATCGGCGGCCGCTTCGCCTTGAATATCGTCGCCGGCCACTCACCTGAAGAGCAACGCTCCTACGGCGACTTCCTCGACCACGATCGTCGCTACGAGCGAACCGACGAATTCCTCGCGGTCTGTCACGCGTTCTGGCGAGGTGAAAAGGACATCGACTTCGCGGGGCAGCATTATCGGATCGACAAAGGGAACCTGAGCACGCCTTTCGTCTCCGACGGACGCCGCCATCCTGAGATCTACATCGCGGGCAATTCGGAGCCTGCCGAACGGTTGTCCGTCTCGCGGGGGGACTGCTGGATGCAGATTGCCGACACGGCCCAGAACGTCCGCGAGTCGGCCGCCCGCGTGCGGGACAAGGGGATTGAAGTTGGGTTGCGGATGTCGGTCATTACCCGTCCCACGCATGAGGAGGCCGTCGCCGCGGCCTACAGTCTCGTCGAGAGCGCTCGGACAGGCGGCGGCGAGCGCCGGGCGGAGCGGAGCTTCATGCAGCGAAGCGACTCTGTCTCGATTCGCGACACGTATCACCGAGCCGCCGAGCAGGATTGGCTGGGGCCGGCGCTGTTGGGCCGGGGCCGTCCGCACCCACGGTGCGCCGGCCATCGCGCTGGTCGGTTCGCCCGAGGAGGTCGCCGCGGCGATCCTGGAATACAAGGCCGCGGGGATCTCCCAGTTCATCCTCTCGGGATGGCCGAAGCTCGAAGCATGGAGTTCTTCGGCACGCACATACTGCCGATTGTCCGCCGGATGGAGTGCGAGTCTTCTGGATCGCGTTAACAAATGAGGAGAGCCGATGTCGAGTAATGAGCCGAAACGCAATATCCCCGTGCTCCTTGGCTCGCGCCGGGTCGGGAGGCGGAGCGAACGTGTCGCGCGATTTCTTGTCAACGGCTTGTCGGCACGTGAGGGTATCGACACCGATTTGATCGACCTCGCGGTGGTCGACCTGCCGATTCTGCGCGAGCGGACGGAAGAGGCCGAAAATCCACCGCCGAGCTTTCCATCGTTTCGTGAAAGGATCGCGGCGGCCGATGGGCTGGTGATCGTCTCTCCCGAGTACAAGGGAGGATATCCCGGAGTCCTCAAGAACGCGCTCGACCATCTCGAAGCCGGAATCTTCCGCCGTAAGCCGATCGGCATCGTCACCGTTTCCTCGGGGCGTTCGGCGGCCTGAGTTGCTTGGCGGAGCTCAGGCTGGTCTGCCTCGCCATGGGCGGCGTGCCGATCCCCGTGGTGTTCCCGGTCCCCTCGGTCGACTCGGCGTTCGACGAAGCCGGTAACCCGCTCGATTCGCGGTTGGAAAGCCGCCGCGCCAATTCCTGGACGAGTTGCTCTGGTACGCCCGGGCGTCGCGAGTGCGCGATGCGCGAGCCCGCCCGCGGGTACTAAAGACCGACGCGCACTTGTGACCCATTTGTAGTAGTAGGGTGGGTGCAACCCACCGTAAAGGGTGTGAGGCCGGTGGGTTGCACCCACCCTACAATGACGCCGTCGTGGCCGTGCGAGGTATAAACCGACGCGCCTCCTAGACGCCCAGCGCCGGGAGGGATGCACCCACGAGGCGATGAATCTGCGCGGCGAGCGCGTGATATCCATCCTGATCGAGGCCGCTGGGGTCGATGATGTCGGCGTCGGGGTCGAGGCGACGAGTCTTTGACGAAGCCTCGGGGAAGCGATCAACCAGAGTCCGGCGAATCGCCTCGCTCATGCAGAAGATCACCTCGGCGCGACTGGCGAGATCGGCTGTGACCTCCGTGGAGGCATGGGCATGCGGAGCGATGCCGAGTCGACGCAGCGCCACCGCGGACTGCTCCGCGAGCGGCCGGCCGGGCGTAGTCCTAAGCCCGGCGCTGAGGGCCACGACCGGTCCATCGGCCAGTCTCTCCATATCCAGCCCCAGTCGGCCCGCGATCTCCGTATTGCAAATCGCCTGGGCCATCGGCGACCGGCTCGTGTTACCCTCGCACACGAACAGAAACACACGCTGGATCGGCGAAAGCCGGCGCGCTCGTTGCTTGCCCAGGGTCTCGAACATGAGCAGGACCAACGCGGCGCCGACGATCGCGACGCCCCCCAACTCGCGTACACCGGGTAATCGCCCGCCCAAGACGATCGCCAGGATGTACGAGGACGCAACGCCCGAAAGCAGAGTAGAGCAGCGATTGAGCGGGATGCAGAACGTGTTCTCCCTGGGATCGAGGTAGATCCACGACCCGAACTGGTAAAGCACGCCGTAGAGGAGCCCGATCACAAGCGCCGGACCGGACAGTGAGCTGGTGAAGAGGCCGGAGAAGCCCGTTCGAAGCTCGCCCGCGATCGTCCCCGCGCGACCAGCCCAACCAGGCTTGGTATGAGGATCAAGGCAACCGCCGCGACGAAGGTCTCCTCAAAAAGTATCGCCGATTCACGTCCGGGTCGACGTCCTTGGCCAGGCGCGACATGACATTGAGGCGAACGACGTAACCCCCGAGGTAAGCGGCGATATTCATGGCCGCCACCAGGGTCATCTGGTACGATCCGACGCTCGAGAGTGCCAGCCCGACCGCCGCGAGGCTCAGAGCCATCGCGGCCCACGAGAACGCGCTGACTCGCCGCCTTGTCGTGAGGTCCACGAACGGCGCGATGATCAACACGCCCCCGCGCATCAGCAGCAGAGCAAGCAAGATCGAGATGCCGGCGAAGGTGTAGTTCAAAGTCGTCGTGGCGATGATAACGGCAGTCGCCACCCCCGAAAGCAACGTCGCCCATCGCACCGAGGGCAAGGAAAGACCAAGGCCCGGGACCGGCCAACGGCCGATGTGCCGCCACCCTCGGGCCGCGGTGATCAGGGCCAGCAGCAGGCCGGCTGTGCCAACGACCGTGGCCGGCAGGATCGTGTATCCGGTGACCGGCCGGCCGCCATACCGGGCAGCGAGCCCTGCGACAGGGCCTTGGTCAGTCCGCTATAGGGGACGTAGAACGCGAAGTATCCGAACGCCAGTCCCCAAATTCGGAAGTCGGAGGTCTCTCTGGAAGGTCGCATCTCGTTTTGGGTCCTTGAGCCGGGTCTAGCCCCGAAGAGTTCGAAGACGAGTTGAAGAACGAGCCGTCATGCGGCCGGCCGAGGATCTCGCGGCCGATGGTCGCCAGCACGGAATCGGCATTGTCGTGCCGGACGTAAAACGTGAGGTCCCGATGAATCCGCTCAAGCGGACTGGGACGGATCAGGGCCCTGGCCCCACAGGTCTTGATCGCGCGGTCGACCGTGTCGAGCGACCATTGCTCCAACAGGTAGCGAGCGCGGTTGCCGGCCGATCGAGCCTCAGGTCGACGACCTTGCTGCCAGAGGCCGCCAATGTTTCGGAGCCAGAGTCGCGACGACTCATTGTTCAGCTCCATCGTGGCCACGTGGTGTTGCACGTACGGATCATCCTGTTTACCCTGCACCGCCACATATTGGATGGCATACTCGCAGGCCGCCTCCGCTCCGCCCAGAAACGTCGCGCCATAGTGTGGGCTGAAGCACGACTGCCACTGGTCGCGGAAATACTCGCCAGGCAGACCGATCAGGTTGTCGGAGGGGATGAATGTGCGGTCGAATCGCGCGACGTAACTGACCGTTGCGCGCATGCCGATCGGATCCCACCACGTCGGGTCGAAGCTCACGCTCGGGTCCGAGAGGTCGCAGGCCATCAGCAAGAGCCCGTCGGCCGGTCGCCCGTCGGCGTGGCGGGCTCCCCCGGGCCCATGCGCATTCACCAGCAGGATCGCCCAGCTTGCCCCGACCGCGCTGGTGGCGAACGCCTTGGTCCCCTCGATCTCATAACCTCCATCAACCTTGCGGACGGTCGTGCCGAACTTGGCGGTTTGCCCGGGTACACGTGACTGGGCTCGCCGCTCCATGCCGCCCAGGTCTCGCCCCGTTCGACGATCCCCTGGAACCACCGCGCTTGCTGACGCTCATCGGCCATCGCCGCGAGCAGGACCTGCGAGTTGACGTGTCCCTCCCAGCAGCGTGCCAGCGCCATGTTGGCCCTTGCCAGCTCCCGCGTCATCCACCAGAGGGCCAGCAAACCATCGTCGGGACCGAGGCCGCACCCGCCGTGAGACGCGGGACCGCCGGCGCGTTCAGCCCGGCTCGGACCAAGTCCTGAAAGTCCTCGGCGGGGAATGCGGCGGCCCGGTCGTACCGATCCGCACGGTCGACGAACGCGCCCCGCGCCAGCTCCGTGACCCGCTCGACAAGAACTCGATGTTCGAGACTCAGGTCGTAGATCATGCCTACCTGCCCGCGTCCGCGTCCGCTAACCGATCGAACAGACCCCGGCATTGGGGATGAGGACAGTGCCGGGACCGCGGTTCGGGTCCGCCCGTGAAGCTCGACCTGACCGGCCCGACCCCGCGGGGATGATCCGCCCGGTCATCTTCTCGAACTGGCGCGTCGCCTGGACGAGCAATACTTCGTGTCCGGCGATCACACGGCGCCCGGGCCTCCGCGGCGACGGCCAATGGGGTCGGCCGGGGTGCGTAGACCAGGTCAACAATCACCGTGCCGGCACTCAGCCGATCGCAGGCGAACGGGAGCTCCTCGCTGGTACGGCCGACCGGAGTGGCATTCACGATCAAGTTGAAATCCACAGCGGAGAAGCTGGCCAGATCGACCAGCGGTAGCCCGAGCCGGCGCGGGCCCATTCACCACGGATCCGGCTACGGTTGGAGAGTACGACATTCGCTCCCGCACGGGCGAGCGCCGCGGCGACCGCCCGGCCCGACCCGCCACAGCCAACGACCGCGGCTCGCCGACCCGCGATCGCGATTCCTCTTCCAGCCAGGGTCTCAAGAACACCGGCGGGGTCCGTCGTGTCGGCGACCCACTGCCCTCCGCGTCGATACACCAGGTTCGCCGATCCGGCGGCGCGCCGCCGGAGCGACGGTCGAGACTGCCTCCAACGCTATCTCCTTGTGCGGCGATGAAACCGTCAAGCCCTCGAGGCGGCAGGCCCAGCCGCTCCAGGGCCCCACTGACAACCAGCTCCTCCCAGAATCGACCGAATTCCGCGACCTGAAACGGAAGGAAGACGCCGGAACCTCCACCGCGCGATAATACGCATTGTGCAGACGGGGGAAAGCGAATGCGAAACCGGGTCGCCGACAATGCCGAAGATTCTCCGCCGGCCCCGGGTCGGGTAGACCGAAGTCATCGACGAGGCGCGCCACGGACGGTTCACCGGCATCGCCATTTTCATCAAGGCTGCCGAAGACCAATCGAGCGCCGAGCAGCGGGGAGAGGACACGACTCCACAACCCCGCCTCGCCATCGGCGTCGCCACACGTTGCGCCGGCCTGCCGCGACCAGTGCTTCGAGCGGCGCGATCCCGTCCGCGCCGCAACGGCAAGCAACGATCAACTGGTAAGCCGCGGCCTCCACAGCCGTGAGCCAGTGGATCCGGGCCGCCAGGGCCGGGCCGCTCGCAGCGGGTCCTCGCCAGGTCACCAGCCGGCGAGCGGCGGGCCGCCGTCAGGACATCCGGGACCAGATCGTGCGGTGCCTCCAGCTCGACCAAGTCGTGTGTGACGGCGGCTTCGCCGAGCCGAATCGCGATCAGGGTCAGCCGCGTTGGCGTGTCCACCGAGCGCCCGAGTTCGCAGCGCGTAGATCAATCGCCCGTGATGAATCGTCCGGAGCCATGCCGCCGACAACCCGCCGATACGGTCCGCCCGCACCAGCAGCCACCCGGTTCCACGCCCGGCGCGTGTCAGGGCCAATCCGCCGGCTACGGGCACGTCGGACAGGCATCCCACCAGAGTCGCTCTCGAACGGCGGTCGGGGGACGTCCCCAATTTATTGTCATCAATTGACTGCTTCAACTCGTTCACCGCGAACAGTGGTGCTGACCCTGGACTTGATCTTTCAGGGTAGATGATTCTATGAGAGGTCCAATCGCGATCGCAATCGGAATCCGGACCGTTTTCCAAATCTTCTCCCAGCCCGGATTCGGTTTCCTCGGGAAAATCGTGCGACACAGGATTTTTTTGTTGACTTCACTGCCTGAGCCTCGAAATACTACAAACCCGTTGTATTCGTCTTAACTCGGGATCAAGGCGAAATACCACACTTCTGCACGCGATCGGCGCGCTTTGGTCTGCGCGTTGATATCGTTGCTCGACCCGGTTTGTTCCATCAACAGCCGCTCACGATCGATCGTCTTCGCTTGCGAATTCACCGCAAGACTTAAATCGCGGCTATACCGCGATCCACTAAACGTCCTTGGCGGCAGCGGTACCGCTATAGGCAGAGCACCACAGTCAGCGCTGTTCCGATCGGGTCATTGCGACGGTCTCCATGAATATGATGGTCCAATTCATGTGGCGCGAGCAGTCTCATTCGATGAAGGCTGGCCGACATGAAGCGTGGCTTCACTCTAATCGAACTCCTGGTGGTGATTGCGATCATCGCGACGTTAATCGCTCTGCTGTTGCCCGCGGTGCAATCCTGTGCGCGAGGCAGGACGCCGCGCCGAGTGCTCAACAACCTCCGACAGATGGGCATTGCGATGCACGGCTACCATGCCGCGGTCGGAGTCTTTCCTCCCGGACGACTACGAAGCATGGTCGATCACAACGGGCGCTGTTTCGCGGCCTACGCCTACCTCCTTCCTTACATGGATCAAGGGCCGCTGTACAACGCGACGAACTTCAACCTCAACCCCGACAATGCGCCCTCGGCCGCGGTCGCCGGCGAGAACGGCCTCCAGCCCGAGAATACAACGTCGCTTTTTACAAACATTAACAGTCTCCTCTGTCCAAGCGACTTCTTCGTCCCTCGATCAGATTTCAAGGCACTCCACAACTATCCCCTGAACACGGGGACGACATTCCCGGTCTCACCGCTCAACCCCACGGGAATCCCCGTCACCGGCATCTTCTTCGAGAACTCCGCCATTGGCGTTCAAGGAATCATGGATGGGAGCTCGAATACGGTCTGCATCAGCGAGACGATCATCTCCGACGGAATTCCCGGGCATTGGGACGGCGTGACTCCCACCAACGGGTTCGTGCTGGCGCTGAACGGAGACGACCTTACCTATGGACCGCAGTTGATCAATTATCCCGCTGATTGCAGCGGCGCCGGACTGAAACTGAACATGACCCGCGGCGTCATCTGGATCTACGGGGCACCCGGTCACAGCATGTACAACCACGTGCGCACCCCCAACGATCGCGGCGTTGATTGTCGCGGCGGACTGCCCCACAGCAGTGACACTAATTATTGGTGGAACCAGCTTTCGCACAACATCGCCGCTCGGAGCCGCCACGTCGGAGGAGTCCACTCGCTGTTCTGTGATGGCAAGGTCTCCTTCATTAAGAACACCGTCGCGCTGAACGTCTGGATCGCTCTCGGCAGTCGGGCCGGGAATGAGATTGTCCAAGATTATTGATTGATTGACCGGCAACCGCTTGATTCGGAGACACCGGAGCGGTACGAATCGTCCGCTCCATTCGACATCGGGCCGCCGGTGATGAGGAATTCCTCCTTTTCGGCCGGCCCCCTTGGTGAGGAGCGACCTTCGGATGTCGATCGAGAAACCTTCGGACCCCGCGACCGGCGCAAAACTTCTGGATGACGTCGACGCAAGCCCCCTGATCGGCACCTGGTGCAACACCAATGCCGCATCCACGCAGATTGCCTGCGTACGCATCCAAACCGTCGACGGACGCCCCATGCTCGATGTATGGGGCTCGTTTCGAACTTCGCCCTGCCCCTGGGGTCAAGTCCCGATCGGGGCGACTTTATCGGGGAAGTCCAGCGGTCCCCCAGGCGGCGGCCTTCGAGGCACAATTGGACTTCGGCTCGATGATCGCGCTGCTCGAGGTGAACCTCAGCAAGGGCCTGCTGATCATTGCATGTCTGAAGACCTTTCGAGACGACAGCGGACGGTCAAGCTATTTCGTGCGCGAGTTCTTCCGCCAGACCCACGACACGGCACTGATCACGGCGGCCCCCGTCGAGCCCGCCGGGCGGCCTTTCACGTGTGACGACGACGAACCCAAGCCGAGTCTCGACCGAACCGGCTCGCCGCGCCTGGACCCGGCGCGATTCGTCGGCCGCTGGGAAAATACTGACGCCGGCACGCTCGCGGCCTTCGCGGCGTCCGCATGAGCGGCCGAGACGGTGGGTTGTTCCTTGAGGTTCGCTTCGCCAACGGTCAAACTGCCGATGATCGTTGCGAAACCGTCGCCGAACTGTTCGCCGAAGACGCCGCCGGCAAGCGTGCCACCCAGTTTCACGCCTTGATCGAGCACGCGAACCAAGTATTGCGGATGCACGGTTGGGTCAAGCTCGGCGTCATGGTCATCGCCATCTTTCGTCACCCGACGGATTCCGCCGCCTCGAAACCCTGGTTCGACCGCGAATTCTTCTATCGAGCGGATCGGCCCTGACGCACCGAATCAGAAAGGGGGACGAGCGTGGCCGCTTCCGTGACAGCGACGGCGTGCGCATTTCCCACGCAGCTCTCCGCGTCGCGGCAATATGCCTGCGTCGACGGCAGCGACTCTGATCGTCAATAGCCCTCGCAGAATGATGGTTAATCGCGTATTAAGCCTCACAGCCGGAGTATCGAGAGGGTTAATTGCCGCCAAAAGGGCGATCTGCCACCCGGTTGACACCCGCCCTTGCACCACTGGCAACTCTCGGAAAGGATGAAGGATGAAGTGGTAAAGTAGCCATCTTGTTCCTCCTTCATCATTCTCGAACGCTGGAGCGAAGAACCCATGGATCCCCAGGCGGCCTATGACGAGTTGATCGTTCGGGCGCGGGAGCAGGCGATGCTGGCCTCGTGTTCGGCGGTGTTGGGCTGGGACGAGCAGACGTACATGCCCACGGGAGGTGCCGCGCATCGCGGCAACCAGATGGCGCTGCTGGCGGGGCTGCACCACGAGCGGGCGACCGACCCGAGGGTCGGCGAGCTGCTGGCGATCGTCGCGGGTTCGAGCCTGACGGCCGAAGCCGGCTCGGCGGCGGCGGTGAACGTTCGCGAGCTCGCGCGGAGCTACGATCGCCGGGTCCGGCTGCCCCGGGCCCTGGTCGAGGAGCTGGCGCGGACGACCTCGATGGCCCAGCCGGAATGGGTGGCCGCCCGAGCCGCCAACGACTTCGGCCGGTTCCGTCCCTGGCTGGAGAAGATCGTCCACCTGAAGAAAGAGGAATCCGCTTGCTTGTCGCCGGGTCCGGGCTCGGTCGGTCTACGACCCCTTGCTCGACGACTACGAGCCGGGGGCCACCACCGCCGAGCTGGCGATCGTCTTCGAATCGCTGCGGCGCGAGCTGGTGCCGCTGGTGGCGGCGATTGCCGAGGCCGGCCGTCGCCAGCCGGCCTGCCGGCCCGGCGATCCTCAGACCGCTCTTATCCGCGCGACCGCCAGAAGGTCTTCGGCGAGGCGGTGGCCGCGGCGGTCGGCTTCGACTTCGAGCGCGGCCGGCTGGACGTGGCGGCCCACCCGTTCTGCACCGGCATCGGGCCGGGCGACTGCCGGATCACCACCCGGTTCGACGAGCGGCAGTTCTCCGACGCCTTTTTCGGCATCCTCCACGAGGTCGGCCACGGCCTGTACGAGCAGGGGCTCGATCCGTCGCACCACGGCACGCCGATGGGTGAGGCGGTCTCGCTGGGGGTGCACGAGTCGCAGTCGCGGCTCTGGGAAAACGCCGTGGGACGCGGCCGGGCGTTCTGGACCTACTGGTTCCCGATGGCCAGGCGCGATCTTTCACGAGGCGCTCCACGACGTGACGCTCGACGCCTTCCACGCCGCGGTCAACCAGGTCGCGCCGTCCTTGATCCGGGTGCAGGCCGACGAGGCGACGTACAACCTGCACATCATCGTCCGCTTCGAGCTCGAGCAGGACTTGCTCAACGGAGCGCTGGCCGTCGGCGACCTGCCGGCGGCCTGGAACCAGAAGTACACGCGAGACCCTGGGCGTCACGCCCACCACCGACGCCGAGGGCTGCCTTCAGGACATCCACTGGATGCGCGGCCTGTTCGGTTATTTCCCGACCTACACCCTGGGCAACCTCTACGCCGCGCAGCTCTTCGCCAAGGCCCAGTCCGAGCTGGGCGGCCTGGACGAGGCCTTCGCCCGGGGCGACTTCACCCCCTTGCTCGACTGGCTCCGCGCCAAGGTCCACCGCCAAGGCCAGCGCTACCGCCCCGCGACCTTGATCGAACACGTCACCGGCTCCAAACCCAGCCACCGCCCCTTGATCGACTCCCTGCGACAGAAGTACGCTGAGCTGTACGGAATACCGCGGGCCGAAGTCCGATTCGTCGTCCGACCGCGATTATTGGCCGCTCCCTCGCGAAGTTGGACGTAGTCGCCCATTTTTTCCAGAAAGTCGGGAGGCTCGCGACGGCCGGTCTCTCTTATCCTGTATTGAGAGGGACAAGAGACGAAGAACCGCGCCCGCGGCGGGCGGCGATCCGGTGAGGATTGGCATTCATGGCAAGCGGCGCAATGGGGGGGACCTTGCGGCACCTCCGCGACCTGTTCCACGACGGGACGGCCGTCGGCCTCGGCGACGGCCAGCTCCTGGCCCGATACACCCAGTCTCGCGACGAGGCGGCCTTCGAGGCCCTGGTGGCGCGGCACGGGCCGATGGTCCTGGCCACCTGCCGGGCCGTCCTCAAGCACGAGCACGACGTCGAAGACGCCTTCCAGGCCACCTTCCTGGTGCTCGCCCGCAAGGCGCGCTCGGTCCGCGCCGGCGACGCCCTGGGCGGGTGGCTGCACCGCGTGGCCTATCGCGCGGCGGTGCAGGCGAGCGATCGAGTCGCGGCGGCGGCGTCGACGCGAGGCGGAGGCCGCTGCGATGGCCACTCTCAATGCAAGCCCGTACCGAGCCCGATCCCGAGATCGCTTCCATCGTGCACGAGGAGCTCGACCGCCTGCCCGATCGCCAGCGGCTGCCGGTGATCCTCTGCGACCTGGAGGGCCTGACCTACGAGCAGGCCGCCCGCCACCTGCGCTGGACCGAGCCGACGCTGCGGCACCGGCTGACCAAGGCGCGGCGGCGGCTGCGGGATCGGTTGACTCGGCGAGGGTTCACCGCCGGGGCCGTCGGCGTCGTCCTGGCAGGCTCGACGTCCGGGCGTCGGCGCGGCCGTCCCCGCCGCTCTGGCTCGCGCGGCGGTCGCTCGCGGCGGCCGGCGGGGCGAGCTCGGCGACGGCCGCCGCCCTGACGACCATCCTCATCAGGAGCATGCTCATGACCAAGCTGAAGATCGCCTCGGCGGGTATTCTTGGCCGCGATCACAGCTCGCGACGGCCGGCGTTGTCGCGGTCGGAGCCTTGTGGCCCGACGAGCCCAAGCCCGCGATCGAGGCCGCCTCGTGCCACGGTTGTGGCCAAGGTCGTCGCGTCAAACCGCGCCCGTCGATGCGATACCTGAGCCCCCGGCGCCGGCCGTGGCCGGCCCGGAGATCGAGGGCCGGATCGTCGACCTCGAGGGCCGGCCCGTCGCCGGCGCCCGGGTCGAGGTCACCGACCTCTGGTCGGCCCCGGACAATAACCTCGGCCGGTGGCTCGACCAGGTCCAGGACCGCGGGGTTTCCCACCCCTCGGAGGGCCTTTCGCCAGGAGGGATGGTGGGTCCCCTCCCCGCGACCTCGCGCGGCCGCACGCAGGCCTTTTCCCCGTCGTCGGCGATGCCGGCCACCACCACCGGCCCCGACGGCCGCTTCCACCTGGCCGGCGTCGGCCCGGAGCAACTCGCCGAGATCCGCGTCACCGGGCCGACGATCGCCACGACCCAGCTTTACGTCATGGGTCGCGACGGAGCCGACGTTCGCGCGACGCGCCACGGCGGGCTGACGCCCAGCCAGATCGTCTATCACGCCCGGCGGCTCGAGTACGCGGCCGCGCCTGGCAAGCCGATCGAGGGCGTGGTCCGCGACAAGGACACGGGCCGGCCCATCGCCGGGGTCACCCTCCGCGCCGCCGTCTATGACGAGCACAGCCTCATCCCGGCCCCGGGCATCGAGGCGACGACCGACGACCGGGGCCATTATCGCCTTGCCGGGCTGCCCAAGGCACCGGCCTATCGCATCTTCATCGAGCCGGGTAGTAGCGGGCCTTATACCAAGGCCGCTCTCCGCGCCGCGGGCGACACGCCGGCGTTCGAGCCGGTGACCTTCGACATCGCGCTCAAGCGGGGCATCCTGGTCCGGGGCAAGGTGACGGACAAGGCGACCGGCCAGCCGGTTCGTGCCGGCGTCGATGTGTATGCCTTCGCTGATAATCCCTACGTCCGCGAGTTCCCGGGCTTCCGGTCGAGTGCCTTGGCCCGCTCCTTCGTCGTCGACGGCCGATACGAGATCGTCGCCCTGCCGGGCCGCTGCATCATCGCAGCCGTCACCGGCGGTAACGTCGATCGCTATCGGCGATCCGTCGGCGCCGAGGCGATCAAGGGGTACGACCCCAAGCTCTTCGGATTTAATACATTTCCGCACATGTGCATCTTCAGCGGTTACAACGTCCTGGCCGAGATCAACCTCGACCCCAAGGCCGAGACTGCGGAGCTGGACCTCCAGGTCGACGCCGGCCGCACGATTGCGGTGACGCCCGTCGACCCCGAAGGCCGGCCGGTCGCCGGGACGACCGCGTCGGGCGTCAGCGACGGGTCGAGAGAATACCCGCAGCCAACGTCCACGATCGAGATCGGCACCCTCGACCCATCAGAGCCCCGGCGCGTGATCGTCAAGCATGCCGGCCGGAAGCTCATCGGCTCGGTCTACCTCAAGGGGGACGAGACCGGCCCGTTGACCATCCGGCTCCAGCCGCATGGCACCATCACCGGGCGCATCGTCGACGAAGATGGCCGGCCGCGTGGACCGCTCGGGATCATCGAGCGCCGGCGGCTCGCGCCGGAACGGCCCGCCGAGCAAGGCATCCTGCCCGGCGGCAACTACGATAGCGGCATCCGCATCGGCCGCGACGGCCGCTTCCGCATCGAGGGCCTCGTCCCGGGCCTCAAGTATGGCGCAACCGCATCGGAGGGCTTCACATACTTCGGCGAGCTGTTCCACGACTTGACCGTCACCCCCGGCGAAGTCAAGGATCTGGGCGACGTCAAGCCCATCCCGCTCAAGCCGGAAAACTAGAGCGCTTCACGTTTGGTTTGCGCACGCCCTGAAGCGCAGCAAATTCACCCCCCCGAACCCCCCCTTCCAATCGTGTTCGACCCGAGTTTTGCTCTGGCCTGTGATCCATCGGTCGTTGATGGTGTGGGGCTGGTTTCCTAACCCGCCTGGAAGCGTCAAAGAGGGAACCAGCGGGTTAAGGAAACCCGCTCCACGGGCTTTTGCCATCCACGCCCACGGCAAATCTCCCGAAGGATGCTCGTGCCTCCGCGCAAAATATGCGGATCTCAGAACCATCCGGGCTCCTCGTGACATTATAGTGAAATGACCGATACCGGGTCGGCGAGTTCAAGACGGTTTGCGGCGGGTTGAGGGCAGACACCGTGATCGTGAGACGACGGGACGGGGCCATCCTGCGACAGCTCCGGACTCTCTACAATTTCGGCACCATCGGGGACTTGACCGACGGCCAACTCCTGGAACGATTTGCGACCGATGCGGACGAGGTAGCCGAGCTGGCCTTGTCGGCGCTGGTCGAGCGGCACGAGGCGATGGTCTGGCGCGTCTGCCTGGCCATCGTGCGCGACGAGCATGAGGCCGAAGATGCCTTCCAGGCGACCTTCCTCGTCCTGGTCCACAAGGCGCGATCGCTTTGGGTGCAAGACTCGCTGGGCCCTTGGCTCCATCAGGTCGCCTGCCGCACGGCGTCCCGGCTGCGGACAACCGTCATCCGCCGGCACAAGCACCAGCAGCGTTACGCGGAGAAGTACGCAGCTCGCTCCGTCCAAGCCGGGACTCCACCCGACCCCGAGCTTGATGCCGCGGTCCACGAGGAGGTGAACCTCTTGCCGGAGAAGTATCGTGCACCGATCGTGCTCTGCGACCTGGAAGGCCGCACGCACCAGGAGGCGGCGCGGTTCCTCGGCTGGCCGATCGGCACCGTCAAGAGCCGCCAGTCGCAAGGCCGCAGACGGATTCGGGACCGACTGATCCGTCGCGGATTGGGCCTCGCCGCCGCCGGAGCCGTCGTCGAGTCCTTGAGGCAAACCGCGGTCGCGGCCATGCCAAAGACGGTTTCGCCGAGCACCGTCAATGCCGCGATGCAGCAGTCGGCGCGTCTGCTGACAGGGTTGGAGATTTCGGCGCATGTCCTTACTCTCACTCAAGGAGTCCTTCGAACGATGTTGTGGATCAAACTTCGATTGCTCATGGCTACAATTCTTGCGGTCGGGATCATCTCGGGCGGCGCGAGCGTCTACGTACTGGGTTCTCAGGAGCCGGCCACGAAAGACGCACAACCAGTGCCGAAGGACGCACAGCCAGCCACGAAAGACACACAGCCACCGGTCGAACTGCGTGCACAGCAACTGGCCGCACGAAAAGCCAAAGCCCATTATGAGATCGCCAAACAGACCCGCGAGCTCGCCCAGATCGCGCTCGAGGAATATGAAGAAGTGACCTATCCCCGGGATCTGGCCACAGTCAAGGGTGAAATCAAGCTTGCCGAATCCGACCTGAGACGAGCCGAAGACCGTCTCGATTGGGCAAGGAGGATGTTCGATAAGGGCTACGTCTCGCAAGCGGTGAAGGTCTCAGAAGAGCAGAATCTCAAGAAGGCCCGATTCGCCTTGGAGCAAGCCCAGAGCAAGCGGCACGTCCTCGTGAATTATACCAAGGGCAAGACCGTGAAGGAGCTTCGGAGCGATATCGAAAAGGCCCACGCCGACGAGGAGGCCAAGCAAGCGGCCGCGATTCTGGAGAGCAGCAAAGAACTCCGGCTTGAGGATGACCTCCGTCTCAAGACGAAATGAACCGGTTAAGGAACAGGCCGGGAATCACTTCACGATTTCAAATCTGAGTGCATCAGACAGGGAGCTCACGCTCCCCGCTCGCCACGGGATCCACAAACCAGGCGAGCGGGGAGCGTAAGCTCCCTGTCTGCTTATACCGCATGCAGGCTCAACTCAGACATTTCGCGACCCTGGGGACCTAAAGAGCGCCTTTGCTTCCGCGAGCCGTATTAACCATCTCGCCGTTTGAGTGCGACCATCCGATCGAACGGCCGGCGTCGGTCGTCGCCGCCCGCGCCCTCGCTCACGGCATATTCGCGACTTTCGAGCGGCCTCTCCAAGCGAGTCGCATTCCGTTGGCGACTCCCGGGACGTCCGGTTATACCGGCGCCACACCTAACTCCAACGCGAGTAATGTATTATGGATCGTACAAATCTAACGATTATTCCTGCGTCACGGCTAACTCAATTGTTGATAACGAGATACGGAAAAGCACGCTCCCAGGTCGGGTTTTGCCGATTATGCCTGTGTCACACGTAACTTCTTGGTTTACAGGGAGTTAAATCAAAAACGTCTTCAGATTTCCAAATATACCGATTATGCCTGTGTCACACATAACCACAAGGGAAGCAGAACGTTACGGCAGATCGCCGCGGTTCCGATTATTCCTGTGTCACACGTAAGTTTCAGGCCTGTCATCAGATGTAGCCGAATGGCTGTTTTTCGACCCGACAAAGTGTGTGCGCTCTTCCAGCGTCGTGGATCGGCATCTTCGGCTGCTCGGCGAGCCGTTCGTCCGCCGGAATCCGTTGGCACAACCGAAATCCCTTGCACAACCCGAGAGGCCGTAACCAGCGCCCGGCCTTCGGCGGAATGATGTCTCACTTATGGCCGCGTGAAGTATAACCGTCTGCTTAATCTTCAAACGGGGAAGTTATTCCGGGCCTGTTCCAAGGATTACCACGCGGCCGTCGAATTCTCCGAATGGCCCCCGGCAGACCGTTACCCGCGCTGGGACCACGGGGTATGATGGCTTTCGAACAAGTAGGCAGTTGGCGGTTGGCAGTTAAGAGGGCCTGCGATCGAGGTCCCGCCCGCGCCGTCCGCGAAGTGAACGCCTACGGTAAGGATCATCGACCATGAGCAAGACTTTCAGCGACTCATCGGCGCAAGACGATCTATTGAAGGCGGACGACCCTTCGTTGTGGCCGGCGCCGTCGATTCCGCAGCGGCTGGCCTCGATCGACGCCTATCGCGGGCTGGTGATGTTTCTGATGATGGCCGAGGTGCTCAACCTGCGCCGGGTGGCCAGGGCCGCGGGGACTTGGGTCTGGCAACTGCTGGCCTATCACCAGTCGCACGTGGAGTGGGCCGGCTGCTCGCTGCACGACATGATCCAGCCGTCGTTCTCGTTCTTGGTCGGGGTGGCCTTGCCGTTCTCGATGGCCAGCCGGCTGCGCGCGGGCAGTCGAAAACTTGGATGACCGCGCATGCGCTCTGGCGGTCGTTGATCCTGGTCTTTCTCGGGGTCTTCCTGCGGTCGACGGGCAGCTCACGGACGAATTTCACGTTTGAGGACACGCTCAGCCAGATCGGCCTGGGCTACACGTTCTTGTTCGTGCTGGCGTTTTTTTCGGCGAGGATCCAGTGGCTGGCGCTCGCGGTGATCCTCCTCGGCTACGGGGCGGCGTTCGCGAGCTATCCGGCTCCCGGCTCCGACTACGACTTCTCCAAGGTGGGCGTGCCGGCGAGCTGGCCGCACCATCCGACCGGGTTCGCCGCTCACTGGGACAAGAACAGCAACCTGGCCTGGGCGTTCGACACCTGGTTCCTGAACCTGTTTCCTCGCGAGAGGGCGTTCAAGTATAACGGCGGCGGCTACGCGACCTTGAGCTTCATCCCCACGCTGGGGACGATGATTCTGGGCCTCCTGGCCGGCGGGGTCTTAAAGAGCCAGCGGCCGGGCTGGGCCAAGGTGCTCTGGCTGATCGTCGCGGGCATTTTGCTCACGGCCAGCGGCTGGGGCCTGGGCGAGCTGGGCGTCTGCCCGGTCGTCAAGCGGATCTGGACCCCGAGCTGGGTCCTCTTCAGCGGCGGCTTGTGCTGCTTCTTCCTGGCGAGCTTCTACGCGATCATCGACCTGGCGGGCGTTCAGTTCTGGGCCTTCCCGCTCCGGGTCATCGGCATGAACTCGATCGCCGCCTATTGCATGGCCGACCTGATCAGAGCCCTTCATCAGCACGAGCCTCACCACCCACCTGGGCAAGGACGTTTTCAACGTCCTGGGCACGCCCTATCAGCCCTTGCTCCTGGGAGGAGCTGTGCTGCTGGTGCTCTGGCTGATCCTGTTCTGGATGTACCGTCGTAAGCTGTTTTTGAGAATCTAGTTGGTAGAAGGAGGAAAACGCCATGGAGAGTTCCACGATTGGGTAAGGTCCTTGTGACCGCGACAATCGAAAACCTGCAAGACGCATTCGACGCCAAGCGCGGGCTCTTGCCCGATGACCAGGTGCGTCGGATCGAAGTGACCGACGCAATTATCGACACCGGCGCGACCACACTTTTGCTGCCGAAACGGATGATCGCCGCGCTGGGACTTGAACCCCTTCGCACGCGACACTCGCGGGGACTGGGCGGCGACTTCATCTTGCCGGTGTACGGCACTGTACGTCTGACGATCCAGGGACGTGATTGCGTCCTTGACGTCGGCGAGATCGGCGACGAGTACCCTGTCCTGGTCGGCCAGATCCCGCTGGAGGCGCTCGACTGGGTCATCGACACCAAGGGGCAACGGCTGGTCGGTAATCCCGATCACGGTGGCGAATGGGGGATTGATGCGTTCTGAGAGTCTCCGTCAGCGAGTGATTAACGTCGTTCAGGAGTGTCCCGCGCGGAATGCTCGCTTGAGTCGAGAGCGCTGAAATGAGACGATGGTGTCTCGCCGCAAAACACTTGCGGCGCCAGCCAGGTTATTCGACTTGTCGCTCATCGATTGATGGCAATCTTTTTCGGCTTGAGGACTTATTGATGTCGATAGGGTCATTGTATCGTTCGATTACATTCCCGCTTTTGGTTGCAGGCGTCTTACTCGCCGTTGGTGGCTGCCTCGGCGACGCAGACCCCGGTGGACCGGGCGGGCCGCCGCCGGGGCCCGGTGGTCCCGGTGGTCCCGGGCCGGGCGCGGAGGCATCGGGGCCACTCGGTGATTCGCCTACCAACAAGCAGATCATGAGCAAGCTCAGCAGGGGACCAAACTCGCTGACCCCAGTGATCGGCAAGGCGCTGGAAGCGGAGCCGCCCGCCTGGGACACCATCGTGCCCCAGACCCAAGAATACGCCCGGCTGGCCGCCGCCATGGGCAAGAACGAACCAACCAAGGGGACCAAAGAATCTTGGATCAAGCTCAGCACGGCATTCGCTGACTCGGCCGTGGCCCTTAACAAGGCGGCCCAGGCCAAGGATCGGGATGCCGCCCTCGAGGCCCATGGCCAGATCCAAGGCTCGTGCATGGAATGCCATAAGGCTCACCGCCAGATGGGCGGCGGCATGGGAAGAGGCGGCAGAGGCCCAGGCGGAGGGTTCCCCAAGGGAGCTCCGCCTCCGCCTCCCCCACCGGGCGGATAAACACGGCTAGAGCGCTTAACGCTTGGACTCGGCGCGCGTTGTCACCCCCCCTGCCCCCCCTTCTCAAGGGGGGGACGTACCGATGACACGCAACAAAAACACACGTCTTGAAGTCACGTATTGAGCTCGTCGCCTGGCTCGATGAATTCCAGCGGCGGGTCGTCGGCAATTGGGGTCGTCGCCGTGCGGGCCGGCTTACGCAACAGCGTGTTCAGGTGCCATCTGGCGAGCAGGCCGCCCGACAGGGCGGCTACCGACAGGACCAGCGACCAGGACCAGCGATTAAGGCTGATGACGGGATTGGGGCTATGGCCGCCTTTGGCACCGACGACCGCACTGGCGGGTTGGCGCCGTCGCCGACGATCAGCGGGGCCAGACGGGGGGCATCACTGCGCCGCGTAACGAACCATCTTCAAAAACGTGCCGGTGAACCGGACTTCTCGACCCGGCTCGGGGACCGGGATCGAGTGGGCCCAGCTTGGGGAAAGACCAGGCAGAATGGGTCGCCGGACGTCGCGGTGATCCAGACCTCGGCCAGCGCGGGGAAGCTGCCGACCGGCTCTTGGCGGAAGATCCGTACGACCCGCCCTTCCACGACCACATGCCGGCCGCGAAATGCGTCGGGCCGCTCCCAAAGGTCGCGAAAATCGCACTTGTGCCGGCGGGTCGGCCGCTCCGGCATCGTCGGCGGTCGCCTTGCCCGACAGGGCCGCGCGATAACCGGCCAGGTCCGCCAGTCCCAACCGATCCTCCTGGCCCTCGACACGCGAAAACCACGGATGAATCAGCACGACCACGGCAATGAACTTGGTAATTCTGTTCATAAATACAAATACTTTTTAACCACGGAAAACACGGAAAACACGGAAAAATTATCAAATAGATAATGCAATTAATCTGTTTTCAATTAATTAATTTCCGTGTTTTCCGTGTTTTCCGTGGTTAAAAAGTATTTAAGTTTTTTAGTTCATCTGTGGTCAGGTAAGGCGGGCGTGGCGCCGGGCTGGGTGAGGCGGATTGCGGCGACGCCGGCGGCCGAGCAGGTGGCGATGATCTGGGCGGCCGGTTCGTAGCGCAATTGGTCGTCGGCGACCAGGCGGACGCGGAGCGGCCTGCCATCCAGGAGCTGGGTGTAGCGGCGCAGGCGGTTGCCGAGGGTGGCCAGGTCGGGCACAGGTGCCTCGCCCAGCCGCAGGTTTTCAAGTCTCCCAGGTCGTCGGCCTCGGCGCGGACCAACAGGTCGTTTTCCAGGTCGGAGTCGACGGTCCGAGCCGGCCGGGGCCGGGCTTTGCCTTCGGCCGCCGCGGGCAAGGCGGCCGGCGTCGCGGGCAGGTCCAGATCCAGGTGGGTCTCGGCCGATGGGGACCTTGAACGTGAGGATGAAGAACGCCAGGAGCTGGAACGCCATGTCCAGCATGGGCGTCACGGGGAACATCACATCATCGGGTGGACCGGGCCGGTAGTTCCGTGCCCGAGGCGCGGCCATGTTCGGCCGCCACGCTCGACGGTGTCGACTCCGCTCCGGACAAGCTCAGCCCCATCCCCGTGCTCATGGCGTGCTTCTCCGCAAGACGACCAGGCTAAAATGGGCGAAGCCCTGTCCTGGGCCTCGGCCAGGGTCCGCCGGACCGCCCCATAAGAGGCGGATCGGTCGGCCCGCAGGATCACCACGGTCGGCAGCAGGTCGTCCCCGGCGGCCGGTTCACCCAAGGTCTCGAGCCCGGCGCGGCGGGCCTTGGCCTGAGCGGCCCACCACGCCGACGCGGCCGCCTCGTCCAGTGCTTCGCCCGCCACCAGCAGTCGGCCCCGGGCGTCCATCGCCACGCCCAGGCGGTCGATCGTCAGGTCCGATCCCGGCAGCGCCGCCGGCGCCACCGGCAGTCGCACCCCCTTGGTCGAGCCTTCCAGATTGCGCGCCGAAATGAACCAGCATCATGAAGAACGTGATGAGCTGGAGCACCACGTCCAGCAGCGGCGTCAGGTTGGGATTGAGCACCCCCTCCGCTTTTCGTCTCCGATGACCGTTCGGCATCGCCAGGCTCCCCGGGGGTCAGTTGCTCGTTCCTAGTTCCTAGTTAAATTCAAGGATGAGTGCTTGAGCCGTTGTTAGTCGCGAGTTGTCTAACTAATCTCAAGACCGATGGCTAGACAGTCTTCAACGAGGAACTTGCAACGAGCAACCAGGAACTATCCTGGCAAGGCGGGTGCTCCGGGTTTGCGGCTCCGGCCGCGGCCGTGAGGGCGGCGCGGACGGCGAACGGGTGAGCGTTAGCCGGCGGCGAGGGAACCGGGCTGGGACTCGGCCCAGGGCCGGCGCCCGGGGCTGATGATGTCATCCGCACCCCGGCGCGAACTGCTCCAGCAAGGGCTCGGCCGCCATCCCGACCTCCAGTGACAGCCGCGCGATCCGGTTGCGAAAAAAGGCGTAGAAGAATATCGCCGGAATCGAGACACCGATCCCTTCGAGCGTCGCGAACAGCGCCGTCGAGATCCCCGCCGCAAGCTCGCTGGGCTGAGCCGAAGCGCCCGAGACCGCGATCACGCGGAAGGACATGATCATGCCGTAGACGGTTCCCACCAGCCCGATCATCGGCCCCAGCGTCCCCACGGTGGCCAGATACGTGGTGCGGTGCTCCATCTCCATGGTCATGTCCTCGTTGGCCAGCTCCATTGCCCGCTGCGCATGGGACAGTCCGGAGGGAAGCTTGCGCACTCCAGCCGCCAAGACCCGCGCCAGGAATGACGGGTCATCGAGCAGTTTGTGATAGGCGTCGTTATACTTCGCCTTCTCAAGCAGGTTCTGGACCTCGCTTAACAGCTCGGGCGGCACCGCGACCGTCGTGCGATACCGCTGGGCCATCCAGACGATCAGCGCGATCAGGTAGAACGACATCAAAACGATGATGAGCCCGATCCACCCCGACGCACGGATCATCCATGCCCAGGAACGACCCCTGGTCGTCGACCCGGGGTGTGCCAGTCTTGCCATCGTCGGCGGTATCCGCCTCATCGTTCCCGCTGGTGGTCCCGACGTTGACGCCGCCGGCCATTGGCCGGTGCCGAAGCGGGCGGCGATCCCCGGTCCTGGGCCATCGCCGGCGAGCCTGGCCCCACCAACAGGCCGCCACGCACATCGACCACGAGACACCACGACATCAACAACCCAGCGACGACTTTTCTTCAGCATGTAACGCGGGCCTCCTCCCCTCGATCAGCTTATCGCATCGGGGCGGCCCAAACAACGGAGACAGTTGCGAGTTGCGAGTTGAAGACCATCGAGCCATTGGTCTTGAAACAGCTAGGAGCTTGCAACGAGCATCTGCTGGCGGTACTCGGCGTAGTCGTGGTTGGTTCGTTCGGCGTAGCGGGCCGCCGCGGCGAGCACGGCGTCGATGGCGGCGCCGGCCGACCAGGCAGCCAGCTCGGGCCAATGGTTTTGTGTCGGACTTGAGCCCACTGCGAGCCGGGCACCGCGGAGATGCGACCAGGCGGTCAAACGGCCCGCGGTATCGACGGCCTCGCGCAGTTTGGCCGGCTGCTTGCGAAACCGGCCGAGGTTGGCGCGGTTTTCTTCGGGAATCATCTCACGGATCCGATACGCATGCGGGCCAATGCGCAAGGCGGCCAGCCCGGCGGCGGGATGGCCTTGCAGGATCGTTTGGGCCTGGACGACCCGCTGCGCCTCGTCGCCGCCCCAGTCGGGCTGCGGGGCTTTCGTCACGGGCAGAATCGCTGACGGCACGCTCTGCTTGATGCCCATCAGCCGATAGCCGTCGGGCGGCCCGTCTCCCTCGATCAGGACCAAGTAGCGGCGGACGCCCAGGCTGCCCACCCCACGGATTCGCCCGGTCACGTCATGCACCCGGAAGAACTCCGGCTGCTTCACGGCCTGGCCGTATGTCTCGATGGCCTCGCGAATCGCCTCGAATCGCTTTCGCGAGAGCTCCGTGAATTTGTCGGTGCGACGGATGATTAGCTTGCCGTTTGCTTTGCGCTTGGTGTTCTGCTCCAGAAGCGATTCCTGGATGCCGCTGGCCGTCGATCCGAGGAGCTCCCAGATCGCCCCGTGGCCGTTGCGCGGGGCGACCTCGCCCACGGCCCCCGTTTGGGTCGCGTCGAGAATGGCCCGGCGGTACTGATTCAGATAGGCCAGCGCCAAGGTGGTGGCGGACGTCGGTGTCAGCTTCCACTGCTCGGCGGCCAGGAAGATACTGGTCGTGCAACGGACGAGGTCCATGCTGCTGGGAGCGACCACCGCTTCGTCGAAGTCATTGATGTCGAAACGGAAGTCTCCGTCCGCGGTCTGGTAGGCGCCGAAGTTCTCCAGGTGCAGGTCACCACAGATCAGGATGTTCGGCCCAAGGTCCGGTGGGCACAGCTCGAACCAGTCGCGGGCGAATAAGTGAATCGTCCCGCGAAAGAACGTGAACGGATCCTTGAGCATCCGCCTCAGTTTGAGCCGCACCAGCTTGGGTTTACGGGACTGGTTGTACTGGAGGATTGCCTCCAGCACCCCGTCCGTGGCTTGCGTGTCACTCATGAGTGGGCCTTTTCTCGGACATGAGCCGCATCTCGCGTTGCTGAACCTCATTCCCTTCGCGGATAATCAGTCGAGGTCCATTATGTCGAGTGTGTGTCGGTTTTGCGAAGGCGGTTGGGAACATTTAGCGGGATGGAGGGCGAGAATATGCCACTTCAGGACCATTTCCGACCGCCGCTGGGCGTGCGCCGCCACTGGCATTCGTTTCACAGTGGGTGGGCACACAACATCGCCGCGGATCTGAACAGTCGCTTGCCCGAGGGTTATTTCGCCGAGCCTAACGTGCGGTTCGGCATCCAGATCGACGCGGCGGGGCACACTGGACCCCATCGGCCCCCTCGCTCAATTACCGCTTCCATTATCACGGACGTCGTGGAAGTGAAGGTTTTCAGTCACGAGGAAAACCTGACCCTCGTCGGAGCGATCGAGTTGCTCAGCCCGTTGAATAAGGTCCGGCCCGAAAATCACGATGCTTTTGTCGCCTAGTGCGCGGCTCGTCTCCAGCAGGGATTGGGGCTCGTGGTTGTTGACGTGGTCAGCGACCGACATTTTGACTGGCACGGCGAGCTCTTGAAGCGGCTCGGCTGGACTGGAAGAGAACGGGCCCGACGCCGATCTCTCCACGGCCGCCTATCGGCCGGTCGAACGCGACGGACAACCGAGCCTTGATATCTGGCAAGAGAGCCTGGAGCTCGGGTCCCCTCTTTCACGATGCCGCTGTGGCTGCCGGGCAACCTCTGCCTGCCGGTCGACCTGGAGGCAACGTACGACCGGACCTGCCGCGAACATCGGATCACGGCGTGAGACGGTAGACCTGACTTTGTGGGCCTCACGACGCGAAGCGCGTCGTTCGGCCGCACCCTATAACGACTTATGCCAGGTGCTGCTCAACTCGCTGGCGGAGGGCCGAGACGTAGGAAGCCAGATCGCCAAGATCCTGCTTGTCGAGGCTCCGCTCGAGCTGGACGATCCGCGTGTGCACTTCCGTCAGCTCTTGTTCGTGAGCCCTCGCGTCGCCTGCGCGGACGAGCTGGTGAGCCCGCATGGCCAGCTCCCGGAGCGTGGCGCTGAGCTGGGACGGGTCGAGGAGGTCGAAGTGGCCGCTCCCCGCGTCGCGCCGAGGAGGCGTCCGGAGAGTGGGTTGTGCTCGGGTCATCGTCATCATCGTGCGCTCCTCGCGGGTCGAATTCCTCTAATCTTCTAATTCACCTTAGGTCAAAACCGGTGTGCTTATAGCCGGTTATTCGTTCCGCCGTATCGATTCTTGGCTCGCCACCCTCGCGATGTTGTCCATTGTCGTTGTCGAGTTACTGTTCAGACGCATCCGGGCAATCCTTTGTTCGCTGAATCCGGCGCCGAAATTGTCGCGGAGGCGCAAAGCATTAGGCTGACAAGGCTAAGAAGCACTTTTTTCTCCAGGATGCACGACGTACGGCGGCAAAAACCGAATCTCAATGAGCCAGGGCACAATGAGAACGGGACCGAATCGATGACTTTCATCCCGGGTGAGACCGATGATCGACCTTCGATTTTTCGGGGAGCGGGTGGGGATCATGCCGAGCGCTGCACAGGGGTAGGCTGGTGAGCGCGAAGCCACTGGCGGGCGATGGCGGCGTCGTCGAAGGGGATGACGCGGTCGGCGAAGATTTGGTAAGTGTGGCGGCCCTTGCCGGCGACCAGGACGACATCGCCGGACCGGGCATCGGTCAGGGCGGCCTCGATGGCGAGCTGGCGGTCGGGTTCGACGCGGACCTTTCCCGGGCGGTGGAAGCCGGCGAGCAGGTCGTCGAGGATCTGGCCGGGATCCTCGGTGCGGGGGTTGCTCAGGGTGAGGATGACCCGATCGGCGCCGGTCTCGGCGATCTCGGCCAGTTGGCGACGGAGCGGCGCGGTCGCCGCATCCTTCAGCGCTCAAAACGCAGTGGACCCGGCCGGCGGCGACGGCCCGCACGGCGGCCAGGGCCTCGACCAAGGCGGACGGGGTCTGGGCCGCGTCGATCCGGACGTCGAAATCCTGACCTTCGGCGACCGCCTCGAGATGTCCGGCGACGGATTGGACCGCTTCCAGACCGTCGATGACGGCGTCGAGGTCGATCTCGAGAGCCCAGGCCAGGGCCGCGGCGGCCAGCGCCGAGGTGACGGCGCGCGGGCCGACCAGGGGCAAGTGCACCGCCGCCTCGCGGTCGAAGCCGTGGAGCAGCATCGCGCGTGCCCGAGCCGTCGAGCCGCACGAGCCGGGCCGACACGTCAACCGGGTCCGTTCTGCCGGTGCGAGCGCGGGTCCCGGCTCCAGGGCGAAAGCGACCCGCCGCGCGTCGAGGTTGACTCCGCCCAGGATCTCGGCGTTGGGGTCGTCGGCGTTGACGACCGTCACGCCCCCCGGCACGACCTGGCGGAACAGCTTGGCCTTGGCCCGCCGCTTGGAAATCAACACCTCGGGAGGAAAGCCATGGGGCGCTGAGACATCGGTCACGACCGCCGCGTCAAAGGCGACTCCCTCGACGCCGCGGTGCGCGAGCGCTTCGCTGGAAACCTCGAGCACGCCCCCCTTGCAGCCGCGCTCGACCATCTCGGCCATCAAGGCCGCCAGGCTGGCCGCGCCGGGCGCGAATGCCCCGAACTGGTCCTGGTGATGGGGATCGCTGCCGGCCAGGGTTCGTCCGCCTCGGGGAACCACTCCGGCCCCCAGCGGCACGGGTCGTGACTCCGTTGCAAAAGCCCAGTGCGCCGATCAGGCCGATCCGCTCGCCGGCGGCCACGAGGATCGACCGCACCATCAAGGCGGCGATCGTTCGGCCGAAGCCGCCGGTGACCCCGAGCGTCAGAAGCTGGCGCGAGGGGTCGCCGGCCAGGGCCTGGCAGATCCTCGCGTGCGCCGCCACGGCGTCGGCCACGACGACCTGGAGCCGGCCCGCCTCGGGGCACGGGCGTTCCACCACCACCCCGGCCGCGCCCCGCTCCAGGGCCTCGCGGACATAGACGTGCCCATCGTATCCCGGCCGCGCCTCGCGGACCGCGACGAAAACCTGCCCGGGGTCGAGCCGGCGATGATCGTCGGTGCACCCCGACACCTCCCAGTCCGCGCACCCCACGAACTGGGCCTCGGGAAGCAGTCGACGCAGACTCACCGAGGGAATCCCCCGCTGGGGCAGACGGTCAACGAACCAGCGCGCCATCGGCATCCGCCTCCTTGCTTCGCCCTGTCCGGCTCTCTCTCGGCCACGGGAAGGCCGCGTTGGGCTGGAGCGAACCAACCATGTCGCGTCCTGTCGCACCGATTTGAGCCTGATCTCACCCGCCGCAGTAGCGGCAGCCGTCCATCCGCCGCGTTCCTTCGCGCTGGATGCCTCGCCTGAATGGAGGCGGCATTGTTGGCCAAACCCCCGAATAAGGCAATCCCAGACTGAGCTCTCGGTCGATATTGTACGAATTTCCCAAACGGTCAGGGGAGGATGTCGGCCGCGGCGATCTGGCCGACCACGACGCCCTCGATCACGACCGGGATCTCCTGGCCGGGCACGAAAACCTGGCAGGTTGCATAACCGTCGGGGCCAGGGTCGGTATAGACCTCAACCTGGCCATCGACCAGATTGACGATCCAGTACACCGGGATGCGCCCCTTGGCGTAGGCGAGCCACTTCGGGCCTTGATCGCGATCGAGCGTCGTGTCGGAAACCTCGACCACCAGCGCCACGTCCGCCGCCTCGGCAATCCGGCCGCGGTAGTCGTCACGCGAACCTCGGGCAACGGACACGTCGGGCTCGGGCTCGTCAAAATCCGGAATCCGCACCGGAGCTTCCTCCCGGCACCACCAGCCGGGCATCTTCGCCTTCATGATTTCCGCGACTGCATCGGCGACCCAGACGTGCGGCGGATTCTTGCCCATCTTTTTTCACCAGGAAGCCGTCGATCAGCTCCACCCTGTCATCGTCCAGTACACCCGACCATCCGCTCGTATTCGTCGACCGAGATGCGGTAAACCGGCGGCGATGGCAATTGGATTGTGTTCATTGAAACTCGCCACCGACGAAGGGTGTCGGGGAATGGAACCACGGATCACACGGCAGAAGAAGAGGAGCGCGTTACCCGCGCATTGACTCCAAGTCTACCATATCTCGGACTGGCGAGATCGACATCTGGCGTGGGGACGTGGCCAGGGCGTGCTGTCGCGGCCCAGGGCGTGGAGCTTCAAGCCGAATCCGAGCAAGAGCAAGAGCGCGGGCACGAACAGGTTGCCGTAGGCTTGGGCGGCCTCGCGAAAGGGGATCGCCAGGGCGGGGATTGCAAGCACCGCGGTGATCCAGGCGACCTTGAGCCGGTGCCAGGGTGCGCCCTTGGGCGTGCTCAAGACCATATTGCAAGCCCACCGTCGTCGGGAAGAGCAGCCAGACGTAGGCATAGTTGAATGAGAGCGGAGAAAACATGACCGTCAGCAAGGTGACGATGGCGAATTCCAGGACGTCGGTCTCCCGCGTGCGCTGGTTGGCCCGCGGGAGCACGGCCACGACGAACAGGCACAAGCTCAAGATGGCCGCCACGGTGATCGCCGTGACGGCGCGAAAGTCGAGGTCGACGAAGTTGACCCTCCAGGCGTTGCGGAGGCGCGGATTCGGACCCTGAAGGACATCGTCCCAACGACCGGGGCGTTCGGCGGCTTCCGCATCCGTGCTCGGCCGCTGCCTGGGTCGGACTGCGGTGTGTGGCTTCAAGAAAGTGAGCAGGTCGGTCGAGGGATCCACGGGAGGCAGCCCGTTCGCCGGCCGTGCGCCGGGCTGGCCGGCCCGCGCTTTCTTCGACAGGACCGACTCGCCATCGGCCGGCACGTCGCGAAGCAGTCGGTGCGCCAACCCCATGATCGACTGGTTCTTGTAGCTGTACGACCGGAACGGGCGCTGGGCGATCCCATAGGTGTTGTAAGTGAAGACCATGCCCCGGGACCAGACGACCAGGTCGTCGACCGCCTGGGCGGGTGTACGGAACGGCAACGGGGCGACCAGCAACCAGGCGGCGAGCACGGCCACGGTCGCCACCGAGGCGGTCCACATCCGCCGGTAGACCAGGTAGCCCAGCACCATGAGCGGAAACGCCTTGATCGCCGCCGCCGTGGCCACCAACGCCCCGGCGCCGACCTGCCACCCCAGCCGGAGGCAGGCAAACGCACCCAAAAGAAGCGCCAGCAGCAGCAGGTTGGGCTGACCGAGCAAGTAGATGTTGTAGATCAAGACGATGACCGAGAGCGACGGAACGATCGCAAGCAGCGGGTGCCGCCGAGTGCCGGGACTGGCCGCCAGGCGGATCGACAGCGCGATCGAGGCCAGCCACGACGCCGAGGTCGCCAGCACCAGCACCAACAACGTGCCGGTCGAGCCCAGCACGCTGAGCGGAGCGAGCATCGCGGCGGCGGAGGGGGGATACATGAACGGGAACAGCCGGCGGCTCTCGGGCCGAGGGTAGATGTCCAGCCCCTGTCGCACCGCCACGCCCGTCTGGTACCAAAGGCCGTAATCCTTGGTCGACAGGCCCAAAAGCTGGTTGATGAGCGGGACCGCCGAGAAGACCAAGATCGCCCCCAAGAACGCCTTCCACCAGCCGCGCTCCAGCCGGGCCCACCACTCGGCGCGACTCGTTTCGAGCCGGTTTGCCCCTGTCCTTGATATCGGCTCCTCGGTTGGGCCACGGCTCGTCACCACCGCGTCATCGCGGCGCAACGACGGCCGGCCCATCCCCTTGGCAACTCCGTTTGCATCGTTCGACATCATGTCAATCGGCTCTCCACGAGACCAACGGCACGAGCGGGCGCGGATGCGATCGTGTCCGAACCGAGGCCCTCGACATTTCAGCCAGGCTCGTAGCGGTGGGAATTCGCAATGGACGCGAATCCTAACCGACATTGAATATTTCGAGAACCGCAAAGCAAGCAGCCGTGAACAGGACCGTTTCATTCTCCCGGAAGGACATTCCACGCCAAGTCGTCACCTAATTGAAGGGGTCGGTCAGGATCCGGTCCGCCAAAGCGGTACTCAACCCGTCAATCAAACGGACCTTACGGCCATGAAACGGAATATTCAGTTCTAGGCTGGGGCGATTTCAGGTACTTCCTGGGTTTGAACCCGCGAGACAGCACTTTACCGAGCTGGTCGGGGATTTCCATGCCCAACGAGTAGAGCTCATGATTGAAGTCGCCGGCGTCGTCGAAGCTGAGATGGTGGGCTTTGGGGGCGTGCCAGACGACGTAGCGCGGGTTGTTCATGGAAATCGAGATGAACCATGCGCGAGGCTGTGATCGCGGTAGACCCAGACGGCCAGGAGCGCTTTGCCGGCGGAGCCCTTGGTACGGACGGTGGGGGTGGAGATCTCGATTTGCTTATTGGACATGCCCTGGATGGCGATCTGGCCGGCGGCGTGGCCGCGGACCGAGGGGATGACGCTGAGTTGGTACGGGCCGACCGGAACAGGGCGGTGGCTGGCCGGCTTGGCGCCGGCGCGGACCTGTTTCTGGAGGGCTTGAAGGGCTTCCTTCCAGAGCTCGTGGAGCTCGCCCTGTGAGAACCGGATCGGGTCGAGATCGACCAGCCGCATCAGGCCCTTGTCCTCCTTCTCGTCCTGGGCGAGATCGGCCAGGTTGATCGAGACGCCGGTGATCGAGGCGGTGAGGCGATCGGTCTGGTCGACGGGCTGGGCCGGGGCGAACGGGTCGTCGTCCTCGTCGTCGAGCGGCGGGTTGTCGAACATGAGGTTGAGCGACTCTTCGAGCTGAGCGGCCAGTGGGGCCGGCACGACGCGCTCGATCGCCCGGTCGAGCACGACGCCGGCGTCGGGAAGGTGGAGCATCCCGCCCCAGATGTAGTCCCAGGCCGACTCGGTGCGGGAGCGGATTCGGCGGTGCCAGCGCGCGCGCTCGATCAGAGGATAGACGACCTCGGGCCACAGGCTGGCGCTGGCCGGGTCGCGGTCAGCTCCACTCGTGGCGTAGCGGAGCACGGCGGCGCGGAACTCGGTCTCGTTGCGCCAGACCTCGACGACGCGGTTCCAACGCTCGACCAGCACGTCGTCGACCTCGTTACGCGACGGGGCCAGTAACTGGAGGTTCTCCAGCTTTGAGGGCATCAAGCCGGGGTTGAGCACGCCCTTGGTGTCGAGCATCTTCTTCCGGGCGTAGGCGCTCTTCTCGGCGATCGCATTTCGAGTCTGGCGGAACAGCTTCCGCTTGGCGGCCGTCCCGCGGCAGGTCGAGATACTTGGCGACCACGATCGGGGACAGCGCGGCGCGGACCTCGATCCGCTGGTCCAACAGCGCGGCCGCGTCGGCGATGGCCTCATCGGTCGCGCCGGCCAACAGTGCGTAGGCCTGCGCCAGAAGTAATCGACCTCGATCGGCGTTGCGGGGTTCCATGGGTCGTCGCATGAATAGACCGCGGCGGCGCGAGCCGGCCAAGAGGTAGGCCAGGTAATGGCCGTGGAGGTAGCGCTCATCCGGGGAGAGGACGATCGGCTCGGCCAGGACAACCTCGAACATCCGCCGGGCCAGTGGCGAACGGATCATCGCGGTGACGCCGCCGGTGCTGGCGACCGAGGCGCGGAGAACCGGGACGACGGCGCCCGAGCGAGAGAAAGCGCGGGTCGAAGCGGCGGTGTCCCCCGCGGTGCCGGCGACGGCGGCGGGCTGGGCCACGGTCGACGGCGGCGGCGGAACGGAGGCCGAGACTGGCCCGGGAGCCGACGCGGTGCTTGACCTGGTCGGCTCGGTTTGCAAAGGCGCCGCCAGGCTGGCAGTCGAGATCTGGCTCGGGTGCCCCGCCGTGGCCATGGTCTGCGCCCTGGTCCCGTTCTTGGATTCGCTCGATCTCCTCACTCAATGCCTGGGCCACGACCGACCCCGAACCCGGCCGTTCCTCCGGACGCTTGGTCAACAACGCCAGGATCAGCGACTCGAGCTCCTCCGAAACCGCCGAGTTACGCACCCGAGGCGGATCGGGCCGCGCCGAGGAGTGCTGCGTCATGATCGACAGCGACGTCCCCGTGAACGGTAAAGTCCCGGTCGACGACTCGTAGATCATCACTCCCAGCGAATACAGGTCGGTGCGGTAGTCGAGGCGACTCCCTCGAGTTTGCTCCGGGCTCATGTAGTGAGGCGTGCCCCGGACAATCGCCGATTGTTCCCCCTGCTCGCCGACCATCGACAGCCCGAAGTCGGACAGCTTGGGCACGTTGCTGGACGTCACCAGCACGTTGGCCGGCTTGATGTCACGGTGCACCACCCCTTGGTGGTGTGCGTAGTCCAGCGCCTCGGCAATTTGAGCCAGAATCCGTAGCCGCTGGGTTAGCGGCACGTGCCGCCAACGTTTGGAGTAACTCGTGCCGTCGACCTGCTCCATGACCAGGAAATAAGCCGACTCAGCCTGACCGAAATCGTAGATCCGCACCACGTTATCGTGCAGCAGCCGGGCGGCGATCTGCGCCTCCAGCCGAAGCCTCTTGCCGACCTCCTCGCCGCTCTGTTCCTTGAGGACCTTGATGGCGACCTGGCGCTGCAACACTTGGTCGGTGGCCGAATACACCGCCCCCATGCCGCCACGGCCCAGCTCCTTCTCCAGGAGAAACCTCTGGTTGAGCGTTACGCCGATTTCGATCACCGTTGACCCCCACCCGTCACCCGTCTCGTCCGTACCCCGAGCCGGGCCACTACGCCCCCGCGGTTGCGTCTTTGCCTACTTTAAGATATGGAGAACACTCACACAACGACCCGACTCGATCCGATCCGATCCCGAGGGTCAGGACTGGACCGATCAGCCATACAACTGGTTGACCTTGCCATAGGTAATCTTGGGAGCTTTGATCAGTCCGCCGGCGAGCTTCTCGCCCATCGGGTCGACGTAAACCCGCCCGGGACGTTTGGGGTTCTCGGGGTTGGTCTCCACCACATGGACGTTGAAGATAAAACCGGTATCACTCTGATTCGTGAACCAATGGACATTGTCCTTGTGGTCGGAGATCGTCGAGAACTGGCCGGGCTGGAAGTCGCGATCGAGGGTGGGCCGGATGATGTAATGGTCGGCGTGATCTTCGATCCGGTCGTAGTGCCGGCCCCGGAAAGTGCCCTTGAGCACCAGGAAGCCAGTGGCCATGTTGTCGTGGCCGTGGGGGACGACCGATCGCCCCTTGCCCATGGCGAAGATCTGTCGGCCGAACGCCAGCGCGCCAGGTAGTCCGCCGACGTGTGAGAAGTCGACCGGCAGGCTTTTGGCCCCTTTGGCCGGGAAACTCGCGCCGGCGGCGAGCCGGTCGAAATCCAGCGTCTTCAAGAGAGCAGCCAGGTCCACCCGCTGATAAAGACGCTCAAGCGCCTGCTGGTACTCGACGTCCTTGGTCCGATGTTCGTGGACGTCACGGCTGATCGTGTCGATCTCCTTGAACCAGTCGTCGACGATGGGCCGGACGTCGGCCCCGAAGAGCCTGCGCGACCAGAGCCCCTCGATCAAGACCAGCGTGGTCAGCGACTGCAAGGCGTTGCGGGCGAAGTCGCGACGGTTGGTGAATTCGGCTTCTTCGTGCGGCATCGGAGGCCTCCGAAATTGCGTGCGGGCGTTGCAAGCGGGCGAGGTGGGACGGGACAAAGCATAAGCCGGCCGTCAGTTTCGGAAAAGACCAGGCCGGTAACCACGTCAGTGTACCCGGGAAAATCAGCCAGGGGGAGTCTCCGCCGAACCCAATTCTCGTTTGCCAGGCGCGGCTGGGCCGTTGATTCCGTCGTGTTGAACAAGAAAAAGTAGGAACTCGCGAGTTGGCGCGCGTGTCTGGGTAAGCTACAGCGGTTGCGGTGAGCCAGAAAGGCCGACCGCCTGCCGCAGGGCGCACGAAATGGCATACGCCTCCCAATTATGGACCACCGGCCGCCGACGGACCAGAGGTCGGGTCGTGCTTCCTCCGAGCAGGATCGCCTCGGATTGCTAGTGAAATGGAATGCCGATTCAGGTCTACTAGCAGCAAGCGACTGACAACCAGCAACTACCTTGGAGGTGATCGCCATGGCCGGATTTGGACGCTTCAAGCTGACCGATGCGCTGCCGGATCAACCCGATCAACCGCACGAGTCGCAGACTGGGGGCCCTGGCCAGGGGTCCGCGCCGGTTCGGAAGGGCAAGGGTAAAGGCAAGATAAGGCAGGAAGTCGGCTCGGGGACGGGCAAGGTCGGGACTGCGGCGAAGACACCGGGCGTGGCGAGCAGCAAGCGACAACGAACCGCTCGCGCGCCAAATGAGATGAAACCGAATTGCGGCCGGGACGACCTTGGTCTGATCTGCTGGAGTTTCCAGGAGCCGAAGCGTCATGGATCTGGGCCTGTCCGGGAGTGTGGCGGTGATCTTCGGGGCGGCTAGCGGGATCGGCGCGGCGATCGCGCGGGCGTTCGCGGCCGAGGGGGCACAGGTCGCGGCCGTCGATCGCGCATCGAGCGTCCTCGATCTTGCCAGCCAGCTCCCGCGATGCCCTGGGCCTGGTGGCCGACGTGACCGACTACGCCGCGGTCGGCCGCGTCGGCCGAGGAGGTCGCGCGCCGCTTCGGCCGTTGCGACCACGTCGTTTTCGCCGTCGGTGCCGGCTCGGGCAAGTTCGGCTTTCCATTCTGGAAACTGGAGCCGGCCGACTGGGACCGCGTGCTCAAGGTCAACCTGATCGGGGCGGTCAACGTGGCGCACGCATTCGCCCCGGCGTTGGCCGACGGCTCGACCAGCATCCCAACCGGCCGGCAACACGCGAATTCGTCGCGATCGATGCTGTTTCTCTCCTCGGTCGCCGGCCAGATCGGTTCGCAGACCGATCCTCCTTATAGTGCGGCCAAGGCCGCGGTCATCAACTTCGCCCAGTGCGCCGCCAAGGATCTGGCGCCATTCGGCGTGCGGGTCAACACGCTCTGTCCCGGCATGGTCCAGACCCCGCTTAACCGCGGCGTTTACGAGGCTTGGGCCAGGGAGCAACCAGAATCCGATCGCCCAACCTACGAGGCATGGACCGCCGACAAAATCAAGAAACTCGTCCCTCTGAACCGTTGGCAACAGCCCGAGGACATCGCCGCCATGGCCGTGTTCCTCGCCTCGAGCCAGGGGCGAAACATCACCGGCCAGACGATCAACGTCGATGGCGGCTATGTGATGCATTGGTGAGTCAGTGGCGTCGGTTCGCGAAATGCAGTAGGCGAAAGTCGGCGAATTCGGTAGCCTCCGGCGTCTTCTTTTCTGCCCACGGACGGGGAGCGATCGACCATGGCACGGATCACGTTAGGCGCGGAACGGTTTGGCACCGAGGCCATCGGACCGGAATATCGAGGTCTCGAGACGGGCGACATCCTCTATTTCCCGGTTTCTCCACCCCTCTTGCCCGAGGCGGACCGGTCGTTCCTGGTGACGCAGAAGCAGGTTGACGCCTCTTATCACAAGAACGTCAGCTACCGGCCGCTGGAGGATCGCTTGAAAGGGGTGGACCAGGACGACACCGCGCAGCGTGCACGTGTCCACGACATCATGCGTGGCTATTCGCAACGGGCCATTGCGTTCATGTCGACCTTTTTGAAGCGGTACGCGGGTGACTGGAAGATCGACTATGCGAGTTTTCGGCCAATCGAGGAATCAGGGACGGCAGGTCGCGCTTCATTCGCGGAACGACCTGTTGCATTTCGACTCGTTTCCGACCCGGCCGTCACACGGCGATCGTTTGCTGCGGATCTTTACCAACATTCACCCGGAGACGGCACGGGTCTGGATCACGACGGACCACTTCGTGGACCTGGCTGGTCAGTTCGCGGATCGGATCGGCTTGCACAAGAAGGCGGGGGCACTGGAGGCCTGCAAGCAATTGACGGTCCGAGCGGCCGCCGGGTTGGGCCTGCCGGTGGTCGACCGGCCTCCTTACGACCGCTTCATGCTCAAGATCCACCACGCGATGAAGGAAGACGCCCGGTTCCAAAAGACCTGCCGCAAGGACCGCTGGGAGTTCCCCGCCGGCTCGACCTGGATTGTCTTCACCGATAGTGCCAGCCACGCCTGCTTGAGCGGTCAATTTGCGCTCGAACAAACGTTCATCGTCCGCCGCGCCAGCCTGGCGTGTCCGGAGGTCGCGCCGATCGCGATCCTCGAGAAGCTGGCGGGGCATCGGCTGGCGAGGCGCCTGAGGCAACACGCTCATCGCAAAGGGCGCACGGCTATGAATCTTCTCGTACCGAATCTTCGTATGGCACCTGGGGCGAAGGTGGTCGTCAATTCACTGTTTGATTCCAAGGAACCCGGGTTCCTCACCCAGGATTTGCTACTGGTCGAATTGCCAGGAAAGACTTACATCGACGTGAGTTGGTTTCCCGAGCACGATCCCATGGGTGCTTACACGATTAGTGTCTTACGCGGGCGCGATCAGATCCACGATGAAGAAGCAGGGGCCGCTCTCGAAGCTTTGTTGATCGTCGAGCGACTAGCCGCGGAATACACCCGAGAATTCGGCAATGTCTCCTGTTCCGATGGTCAATCGACGACTTTCGATTACCGACCTGCTAAGTCAGGAGACCCGCGCTGAGTCAGCGGGTGATCAACCTTCGGATGACTTCGCCGCGACGAGGACTCGCCCGATCATCTGGCTCACCTGCTCATTGGCATTGTTGCGACGAGTTTGATCTCGAGATGGTTCGCGGCGTAGACACGGAAGATTTCATCGGCGAACGGCTTGGCCGATCGATTCGATCCCGGAAAAATCGAGGTCAAGTTCCTCGAACCGAGCGAATCGAGCGAGTACGCTTTGCCTGGGAACGCGACACCAAATCATCTTCGCCGTACTGAGCTAATCTCAATGACACATGAGTCTTGGGAGGTTCCTGGTCAAGCGCCGGGATAAATTGCTGAATCGCATCGTGTGAGTTCTTTTTCACGCGGCCTTCTCGTTTACCGACGCGGAGAGTTAGGTTTGCCGATAGAGCCTTTTAACATGGTAAACAGGGCCCACTTAATGTAAACAGCCGATTTGCATTCCAGTCGGCCTGGACACCCTACCGCGACACGTGTATACTAACTGCTCGGCGATTTTGACGGATTGACAACGACGGGCGTGGATCTCTAGCCCTCACCCTCCATGGGAGATCACCAAGGATGGCCGAGACGGGCATCGTGATCCGGGGCGCGCGCGAGCATAATCTGCGCGACGTCTCGCTGGTCCTGCCTCGGGGCAAATTGATTTGTTTGACGGGTGTCTCGGGCTCCGGCAAGAGTTCGCTGGCGTTTGACACGCTTTATGCCGAAGGCCAGCGGCGGTATGTCGAGAGCCTGTCGAGCTATGCCCGGCAGTTCCTCGGGCAGATGCCCAAGCCCGAGGTTGACCGGATCGACGGGCTGAGCCCCTCGATCTCGATCCAGCAGAAAACCGGCGGCCGGAACCCGCGATCGACGGTCGGCACGATCACCGAGATCAACGACTATTTGCGGGTGCTCTATGCCCGGGTCGGGCAAGGGCATTGCCCGAGCTGCGGCCGGCCGGTGGCGGCCCAGACCCGCGAGCAGATCGTGGCTCGGGTTCTGGAAGAACTGCCGGCCGGGACGTCGTTCCTGGTGCTGGCACCGGTGGTCCGCGGCCAGAAGGGGGAATATAAAGACCTGTTCGCCGACCTGGCCAAGGCCGGCTATGTTCGGGCCCGGGTGAACGGCCAGGTGGTCAACCTGACCGACGACCTGGCGCTCGACCGCCAGATCAAGCATCAGATCGAGGTCGTGATCGACCGGCTCAAGGCCGGTCCCAGCTCGAATTCCGGTTCCGCCCAGCGTGGCCGGCTGGCCGAAGCGGTCGAGCAGGCCCTGGTAGCGCGGGGAGGGGTCGGTCATCATCGCGGCCGAAGGGCGGCCCGACTGGCTGCTGTCGTCGAATTATGCCTGCGCCTCCTGCGGGATCGGGTTCGAGCCGCCCAGCCCGCAATTGTTCAGCTTCAACAGCCCGCAGGGGATGTGCCTGGCCTGCGACGGCCTGGGAATCCGCCACGACTTCGACCCCGAGCTGTTGGTCCCCGACCCGTCGCTTGTCGGTCTGGGACGGGGCGATCGCCCCCTTGGGTCCGGTCAAGGAAATCGGCCGGTGGCGCCGGCATATCTTCGAGGGTGTCGCGGCCAACATCGAGGCCGACCCTGGCGGACCTCCCAAAGGCTCGATGCTCAAGGGACCCTGGCGCAAGCTCGACGACAAGTCACGGCGCATCTGGTTATACGGAACCGGCGACCGGCAGATCGTCTTCCACTGGAAGAACAAGAGCCATGTCTTCTCGCACGGTGAGAAATGGGCCGGCGTGGCCAATGATCTGCTCAGCCAAGTACCGAGGCGCCTCGGGCGGCCCGATCCGCGCGCAGCTCGAGCCGTTCATGCGGAGCATGGTCTGCCCGGAATGCTCCGGCGCCCGGCTCAATCCTCGGGCCCGCGCGGTGAAAGTCGGAGGCAAGACTTGGTCGAAGTGGGCACCATGCCCATCGGCCAGGCGTCGCGATTCTTCGATGCTCTCGCCACAGGAGAAACACCCGGCACGAGAGACGAAACAGATGCCAATCAAAATAAAAATCCTTTGAACAGAAGAGAACAAAGGAAACGAAGGGAAATCAACGAGGGGAAAGAGGGTCAGGTTAGGATGGTGCGATCCGAACCTGGTAGGAGCGCGGAACAATCAAAGGAAAGTCTTGATTCTGATGATGTTTTGAATTCGTCTTCTCTGAATTCCTTGTTCCTTCGTTTCCTTCTGTAAATCCTGATTCGAATTCTCCTGTGAGTCAGCTTGACCCGGTGTCAAGGACGATCGCCGAGGAGCTGCTCAAGGAGATCCGCGCCCGGCTCCGGTTTCTGACCGACGTCGGTCTCGATTACCTGACGCTGGACCGCGCGGCCCCGACGCTTTCCGGCGGCGAGGCGCAGCGAATCCGGCTGGCCAGCCAGGTCGGCGCCGGCTTGGTGGGGGTGCTGTACATCCTGGACGAGCCGTCGATCGGCCTGCATCCGCGCGACAACGACCGCTTGCTCTTCACCTTGCGGCGGCTCGCCGAGCTGGGCAACACGGTCGTGGTTGTCGAGCACGACGAGGACACGATGCGAGCGGCCGACCACCTGGTCGACTTCGGGCCGGGGCCGGGCGTCAAGGGGGGCGAAGTCGTCGCCCAGGGAACGATCGACGACCTGGCCAAATCGCCTCAGAGCTTGACCGGCCAGTACCTCGCGGGCAAGAAGGCGATCGCCGTGCCCGACCACGCGCAAGGTCCCCGACGGTCGATCGCTCACGATCAAAGGGGCCCGTCAAAACAACCTCAAGAACATCGACGTCGAGTTCCCGCTGGGCCTGTTCATCTGCGTGACGGGTGTCTCGGGCTCGGGCAAGAGCTCGCTGGTCGGCGACATCCTCCGCGAGGCCTTGGCTCGCGACTTGAACGGGGCGATCACCGACCCGGGCGCGCACGACCGGATCGAGGGCCTGGAGCACCTCGACAAGGTGATCGACATCGACCAGTCGCCGATCGGCCGCACCCCGCGCTCGAATCCGGCGACCTACATCAAGCTGTTCGACCAGGTCCGCGACCTGTACACCCAGCTCCCCGAGGCCAGGGCGCGCGGCTATCTGCCCGGCCGGTTCAGCTTCAACGTCGCCGGGGGCCGGTGCGAGGCTTGTGAGGGCAACGGCTCCAACCGCCTGGAGATGGACTTCCTGGCCGACATCTGGGTCACCTGCCCGGTCTGCCAGGGAAAGCGGTTCGGCCGCGAGACCCTCCACGTTCGATTCAAAGGGAAGAGCATCAGCGACGTGCTCGACATGGACGTGCAAGAGGCCCTCGACCACTTCGCCAACGTCCCCAAGCTCGCCGGGATGCTCAAGACCTTGCACGACGTCGGTCTCGATTACATCAAGCTCGGCCAGGCTTCCCCGACGCTCTCCGGCGGCGAGGCCCAGCGGATCAAGCTGGCCCGCGAGCTGGTCAAACGCGGGACCGGCAAGACCTTGTACATCCTCGACGAGCCGACCACGGGGCTGCACTTCGACGACGTCCGCAAGCTGCTGGAGGTGCTGCACGGCTTCACCGCGTTGGGAAACACGGTCGTCGTGATCGAGCACAACCTGGACGTGGTCAAGACGGCCGACTGGATCATCGACCTGGGGCCCGAAGGGGGCTCGGGCGGTGGCCGGATCGTCGCCCAAGGCACGCCGGAGACCGTGGCCAAGGTCGCGGAGAGCTACACCGGGCAGGCGCTGCAAGAAGCTGCTGGCCGGCCGGCCGACGAATGGACGATCGCGGCCGAAGAAGGCCGCCGCGCCGCCCAGCGCAGGACCGCCAACGGCATGGCGGCCATCGAGGTCCGAGGCGCCCGGCAGCACAACCTCAAGGGGATCGACCTGGATATCCCCCGCAACCAGATGACGGTCTGTAGCGGGCCCAGCGGCTCGGGCAAGAGCTCGCTGGCGATCGACACGCTCTATGCCGAGGGCCAGCGGCGTTATGTCGAGAGCCTGTCGAGCTACGCCCGGCAGTTCCTGGCTCCTTTGCAAAAGCCCAAGGTCGAGCGGATCACCGGGCTGTCGCCGGCGATCTGCATCGAGCAGAAGACAACCGGCAAGAGCCCGCGATCGACCGTGGGCACCGTCACCGAGATCCACGACTATTTGCGCATCTTGTTCGCCCGGCTGGGGCATCCGTTCTGCCCCAAGTGCGGCACGGCGATCGGCACCCAGACGGCCGACGAGATCGTCGAGCAGGTGCTCCACCTGCCCGAGGAGACCAAGGTCTACGTGATGGCCCCGTTCGAGCGTCGCGACGGCGAGTCCTATGAGTCGCTCTGGGACGAGCTCAGAGTCTCGGGATTTGCTCGGGTGCGGGTCGACGGCCAGTCGGTCAGCCTGGACGAGCCGCCCAAGCTGAGCCATCGCCGCAAGCACAAGATCGAGGTGGTGGTGGATCGGGCGATCGTGCGGCGAGCGACCCGGTCCCGCTTGGCCGACTCGATCGGGGCGGCACTCGACCTGGGCAAGGGGGTCGTCCACATCGCCAGGGTCGGCGACGAGGCGAGCGAGCCGAGCTGGCCGGTCGACCGCTACAGCCAGCACCGCGTTTGCGACCGCTGCGGCCGCAGTTTCGACGAGCTGGTGCCTCACCATTTTTCGTTCAATAGCCCGCTGGGCTGGTGCGGGGTCTGCCAGGGGTTGGGCGTCCAGCAAGGCGCGAATCCGGCCGTGCTCATCCCCGACGGCCGGCTCAGCCTGCGCCAGGGGGCCGTCGCCATCTGGCCGGATTTCGAGGCGACCCCTCTGTTTGCCCGGATGATCGAGGCGCTCGGCCGGGCCGAGGGAATCGATCTGGATCTGCCTTTCGACGACCTCGACGGCCGCTCCCGCCGCATCATCCTCCACGGCGCGGGCGAGACGTGGTACAGCATCGCGGCTGCGCCGAGCGCCATTCTTCCCCCCTTGCGAAGGGGGGGTCGAGGGGGTGGTCCCGGCGTAAGCAACACCAGCCCGAAGGTCGGCGCGGGGAAAGAATCGCGCGATCAAGGCCCGGCGATGCCCCCCCTCCGCAAGGGGGGGAAAGAAATCCCGGCTCGGACGGGACGTTGCCGGCCGCAGCCTGGTTTTTCGTTCCAGTACAAGGGGTTGTTCCCGGCGATCGAGGAGGCTGGCCGGGTCTCGTTTGTTTATCGGTTCAAACTGCAGGGGATGGTCGACGAGGTCCCGTGCGTCGGCTGCATGGGAGCGCGGCTGCGGGACGACGCGGCGGCCGCTCGGTTCAAGGGGTTCACACTCGACCAGATCAGCCGCTGGCCGTTGGGGCAGACCTTGGCGTTTTTCAAGGATCTCAACCTGGATGACGACGAGCGGCACATCGCGGGCGACCTGGTGCGCGAGGTCCGCGACCGCCTGACGTTCCTGGTCGACGTCGGTCTCGATTATCTGTCCTTGGCCCGCGGCACGCCGACGCTCTCCGGCGGCGAGAGCCAGCGAATCCGCCTGGCCAGCCAGATCGGCAGCGGCTTGACCGGCGTCCTCTATGTGCTCGACGAGCCGACGATCGGCCTGCACCCGCGGGACAACAACCGCTTGCTTTCGGCTCTCAAGCACTTGCGGGACCTGGGCAACACGCTTGGTCCTGGTCGAGCACGACCGCGACGTCATCGAGGCGTCCGACCACCTCCTCGACTTCGGCCCCGGCTCGGGAGAAGGCGGGGGCCGGATCACCGCGTCGGGAACACCCACCAAGGTCAAATCATCGGACCAGTCCTTGACCGGCGCCTATCTGAGCGGCCGGGCCGCGATCCCGGTGCCGGCCGACCGCCGGCCCGCCGGCTTGGATTCGGGCTGCCGTGCGATCGTGGTCAAAGGGGCGCGGCAGCACAACCTCAGGAACATCGACGTCCGGTTCCCCTTGGGGGTCGTCACGGCCGTGACGGGTGTCTCGGGCTCGGGCAAGAGCTCCTTGGTGGAAGACATCCTGTGGAAAGCGGCCGCGAAGGTCTTGCACCGCGCCCAACTGACTCCCGGCGCCCACGAGGCGATCGAGGGACTGGAACAGATCAATAAGGTGATCAGCGTGGACCAATCGCCGCTGGGAAATACCCCCAGCTCGACCCCGGCGACTTACGCGGGTGTGTTCGACCTGATCCGCGAGCTGTTCGCCAAGCTCCCCGAGGCCAAGGTCCGCGGCTACTCGGCCCGGCGGTTCAGCTTCAACCAGGCGGGCGGCCGGTGCGAGGCCTGCGAGGGGGCCGGCCAGAAGCGGATCGAGATGCACTTCTTGCCCGATGTCTGGATCACCTGCGACGCCTGCGGCGGGGCTCGTTATACGGCCGAGACCCTGGCCGTCAAGTTCCACGGCCGCACGATCGCCGACGTGCTCGCCATGTCGGTCGAGGCCGCTCTCGAGTTATTCGCCAATGTGCCGCGAATCCGCAAGATCTTGCAGACACTGTTCGACGTCGGCCTGGGTTATATCCCATTAGGCCAATCCGCGCCGACGCTCTCCGGCGGCGAGGCCCAGCGCGTCAAGCTGGCGGCCGAGCTGGCCCGGCCCGATACCGGCAAGACGTTGTATGTGCTGGATGAGCCAACCACCGGGCTGCACTTCGACGACGTCAGCAAGCTCCTGAATGTGATCCATCGCCTGGCCGACCTGGGCAACACCGTGGTCGTGATCGAGCACAACCTCGAAGTGATCAAGACGGCCGACTGGGTCATCGACCTGGGACCCGAGGCAGGGCTGGCCGGCGGAGACCTCGTCGCCGAGGGAACCCCCGAGGCCATCGTCCAGAACCCGCGGAGCCTGACCGGCCGATTCCTCGAACCGGTCCTGACGGCCGGGCCGCTGGGCGAACGGCCCAAGTTCCGCCTCATGGGCGATCCAAGAGCCGGATCAACCGGCAAAAAAAGCAACGGAAAAGCAGCGATCTCCCAAGCGACGTCTTTACCCGCGGGCAACGGCAAGAAACCGAGCGAACCGGCCCTCTCGGTCGAAGCCAAAGCCCCCTGGGAGCTCGACGGGCGGCAGTGGCACACCCGCGATCGCGTCGCCGGCAATGGCCGTCCCAAGCGCTGGGACGGCCGCATCCTCGAAACAATTGTCGACCGGATCGAGGCCCTGGGCGCGGTCTTGGCCAAAATCGACTCCCGCTTGGCCTTCGCCGCGGCCGACTGGTCCCAACGGAATATCGTGCGGATCAACGGGCCCGAAACGGCCAAGCTGAGCTTCCCGTTCTTCCACGCCACGACATCGTCCGAATGGGTCGTCCACCTGCGGTTCTTTGTCCCGAAGAATACATTCCGCGCCCAGACGCTGGAGAAGCAGCTCAAGCTGGTGCCGTTCCACGAGAGTCCGACCCCGGTGCTCTCTGACCATCCTCGGCTCAAGTTTGAAGACCTCGGCCCGTTTCAAGCGATCACGATCGTCGGCCACTCCGCCGCCGACTTCGAGACCGCCGCCTTCGACGCTTTCTTACGCAAGGCCGTGACCGCGTATCTGCGCATGGGAAAACCGAATCCGCTCAAGAAGGCCAGCGAGCTCGAAACAGATGACTGAGCCAGGACGGAGGGGTGCTCCCGAATTGCGGAAGGCGAGGTTAGGTGATGAAAGTCCAGGTCGGCCAGGCGGCGGGAAATTGCAATGCGATGAATATCGATCAGACCATGATCACGGAGGCGCGGGCCTCAGCAACGATTCGATAGGAGTCTCAACACATCACGGAGGGTTAACATGCTTGTCCAGCAAGGAAGGTTGTTCGAGCGGCGCACGCGGGAACCGTGGCGCGTGACAGCGGCGTTGGGTGGAATTGTCCTGATGCTGGCCGTCTGTGACGGGTGGCGGGACGTGGGTGCGACACTCCTCGACGATCCGGCCCCAGCAGCCAACACGACCGGAGATCCTCTTCGCTGCTCTGGAAGGGTGATCGAACAAGGCACCAGCAAGCCGGTCGCAAATGCCACGGTCACGGTTTATCGCTTCATCTGGCCCGACCCGGCGACCGGCGGCAGGCGCACGCTCCAGCAGACGAAGCATCAGACTGACGCCGACGGGAAGTACGACTTCACCATCAATCCCGAGCATCTGGCCGAGCCACAGCTCGCACTCTTACTCCTCGTCGAGCACCCGAACTATCCCACCGAGGAGAATTATCACTACGGGTGCGGCAACCTCCGTCGGTACGAGGCGCACGAAGGCCGCACTTCCTTCAAGACCGAAGTCTCCCCGGCCCAGCCGATCACGGGCGTGGTCGAGACGCCGGACGGCAAGCCGGCGGCCGGGGTCACGGTCAGCTCGTTCTCGTACGCCTCACCCGGGGCAAACAGCGGCGGCAACCTGGTTATCGGGTCCCCGGCCGAGACGCGGACCGATGCTCAGGGCCGCTTCAGGCTTTTGGTCGTCACGCCTGGCGAGGTCGACCTGAAGCTGTTGCCCGAGTCACACGCCGTCTCGGTCCACCAAGTGAAGGACAACCGGCGGGGCGACATCGGGCGGTTTGTACTCCGGAACGGGATCACCCTTACGGGCAAGGTGCTCGATGCCGACGGGAAGCCGCTGGCCGGAGTCATAGTGAACGCCGCCGGATTTCCCACTCAGCCAAAGAAGGATGAGTTATTCGGCGACTCCGGTTGGGACGGGATCGGCAGCTTTTCTCGCTCAACCACCACCGATGCCAGAGGCGAGTTCAAAATGGCGCCGCTGCCTCCGGGATTCTACCGGGTGGTCCCGGTTGAGACGAACCTCTTTCCCCCGGAAGGCGGTACGTTTCGACGGCTGCCCGCGCCGTTCAACTCGGTGAAGATCACGCTCAAAGATGGCGAGACCCCCAGGCCCCTCGAGATCCGAGCACTCCCCCACGTCGTCGTCGAGGCTACGTTCCACGACAGCAAGGGGAGGCCGTGGAAAGGCCCTAATCTCGCCGCTGTCGTCCACGGCAGGATCGATGACGAGCCGCTGCCTCCGCTCGCGCGCGACAACGGCGCAATCGGCAGCGACAACGCAGTTCAATGGTGGACTTGCTCGGGCTGGCCCGACCCGAATGGCAAGGTCCTGTTCCACGCGCCGCCGGGCATCGGTTCGATCTTCCTGGTTGATTGGAGCGACGAGTACCACGCGATGCGTCACCGAGACGGCAAAGGTGCGTCTCTGAGCAACGACGCCGCCGTGAAACTGGAGTTGGCCGATCGGGATATCAAGGATATTGAGATCATCTCTTATGAGTCGCCGACCGTTCTCGTGCGGGTCGTCGCCAAGGACGGCTCGAAACTCAAAGGGGTTCGCGTGAAGGCCGACTATCGCGAGATTCTCGGCGACAAAGATGGCGAGGTCGCGCTCAAACACGGCCAGCGCTCGATTGACGAATTCAGGGAGCAGGACGACGGCCGGTTCCGATCCGTGCGTCTGCTCCCGGACCAGCCGCTGACTCTCAGCGTCACGGCCGACGGCTACCGGCCCCGATCCGAGACGTTGAAGTTGCCGGAGGGCGTCACCAAGGAGTTAGAATTGATTCTGTCCCCGAAATGAGCCGCAGGGCCTGTCCTGAGCTGCGAGGTTAGCGCCCGGTCAACGTTTCTTATGTGCCGGGTCAACCCTGGCAAATCCGTGAGAATTCGGAGACAATCAGCGAGCGATCAGTGACAGGTTTGTTTCCGTACCAGCAGGTGGTGCGGTCAAGGATCTCAAAACGGGACGCGGTTCATCCACGTTCGGCACTTCTTTGCCATAAAGTGAGGTGATCTGATGAGGAGGCTCCTCGGCGCGGTTCTTGCAACGATCCTCTTGTTCGTAGTGAGTAGCTCGTCCCGGGCCGGCGATTCGGACGCGAAATCCATCCTGGATAAAGCCATCACGGCCTTGGGCGGCGCGGAAAAGCTCACCAAGATCGAGGCTTTTTCGATGAAAGCCAAAGGGACCGTCGTTATCGACGGTAAGGAGAGCGACACCACCAGCGAGGTGATCTACAAGGGCCTCGATCATTTCCGCCGGGAATTCGGCAACGACCAGTTCCATGGCGTTATCGTCGTCGATGGCGATAAGGGCTGGCGCAAGCTCGGCGACAACACCGGCACGATTAACCGCAACGGCGTCACCAACGAGAAGCGCAATGTCTACCTCTTGGTCATCCCAATCACACTCGTGCCGGTCGAGGGCAGCGGCTTCAAATTCGAGACCGCGGGGGAGGAGAAGATTGGTGGCAGACCAGCTTTCATTTTGAAAGTGACGGGGCCCGACGCCAAGGACTTCACCCTCTCATTTGACAAGGAAAGCGGTCTGCCGGTCAAGCTGGTCGCCAAGGTCATGGGATTGCAGGGCCAGCAGGTCACCATCGAGTCCACCTACGGGGAATACAAGGACTTCGGCGGGATCAAGAAGGCCACTAAAATTCTGACCAAGCGTGATGGCGAGAAGAACCAGGACATTGAAGTGACGGAGTTCAAGGTGCTGGACAAGGTCGATCCCGACGCTTTCGCCGAGCCGAAGTGAAGTCAACGAGGCGAGTGAACCGGCCGGCGCGGGCTTCCTGTGTCGAGGGCGAAGACGTGTCGCATACTCCTTCGGGAGGGACAACGCCGGGACAGTTCCCGACGACTCATTGGAGCCGCGTGGTCGCGGCCGGCGAGCGGCCGGACACGCCTCAAGCCCGGGAGGCTCTGGCCGCGCTCTGCGACGCCTATTGGTATCCGCTTTATGCCTACGTCCGGCGCCGAGGCCACAGCGCGGAGCAAGCTCAGGACCTGACCCAAGACTTCTTCGCCTACGTGCTGGAACGGGAGCTGCTAGCGAAGGCCGACCCCGACCGGGGCCGGTTCCGATCGTTCCTGCGGGCGGTCTTCGCCCGGCACCTGGCCGACCAGCACGACCGGGCGACCGCTCGGAAGCGTGGGGGAGGCCGATCCCCGCTCTCGATCGACGCCCGCGACGCCGAAGGCCGGTATGCCCGTGAGCCGGCTCACGAGCTGACACCGGAACGGATCTTCGACCGGAGCTGGGCGCTGACCCTTCTGGGACGGGTCTTCGACCAGCTCCGCCGCGAATACGATGACGCCGGCCGGGGCGCGACCTTTGAGGAGCTCCGGACCGTCCTGACTCGCGGCCCCGAATCCGGTTCCTACGCAACGATCGCCGAGCGGCTGGGGATCGGCGAGGGGGCGGTCCGTGTGGCCGTGCATCGCCTCCGGCGCCGCTACGGCGCACTGCTCCGCCAGGAGATCGCCGCCACCGTCAACGATCCCGCCGAGATCGACGACGAGATCCGATCCCTGTTCGCCGCGCTGGAGTAAGAAAAACCAACCGCCCACCACACGGCTGGCGTGGTCGCCGGACAGAGCCGGCTCCTACAGGATTTGTAGGTGGGACCTCCGTCTCCCGATCCGGGTTCTCGCCTTGTGATCGGTCCGTTGAGGAAAATCGGCAGCGTCCAGTAACATTCTCGGGTATGATCCTAATAATCAGTAGGTCTTGTCCACGACAAGGGTCGCCTGTCGCTTGAGGATCAAGGCAGGGGAAAGGTCTGGGGATGATAGCCGAGGATTTCTGCCCCGACTGCGGCTCGAAACAACCGGCGAACACGCCGGCCGGGCTGTGTCCGCAATGCCTGCTCCGGCTGGGTCTGGGATGGACCTGGACCTCCCGACGGGCTCGGGTGTGCTGACGACCCTGGACGAGTCGATCGGGCCGGTCCCGCGCGTCTTGCTCCGCGATGTGCCCACCGACGGTCAGCTCGTTCGTCCGCGTTCTCCGGAGATGCCCGACCTATCCGGCCATCCGAGCCGATATCACCTGATGGGAGAGGTGGCGCGGGGCGGGATGGGGGCGATCCTCAAGGGGCGCGACATTGACCTGGGCCGGGACCTTGCCATTAAGGTGATCCTGGAACAACATCGCGATCTCCCCGAGATGGTCCGCCGGTTCGTTGAGGAAGCGCAGATCGGCGGCCAGCTCCAGCACCCGGGGATTGTCCCGGTCTATGAGCTTGGCCAATTTCCGGACGGGCGGCTTTACATCGCGATGAAGCTGGTCCGCGGCCGGACACTGGCCGCGCTGCTGGAAGACCGCAAGGGATCGGCCGACGATCGGGCTCGGTTCCTGTCGATCTTCGAGCAGGTCTGTCAGACGATGGCTTACGCGCACTCGCGGGGCGTGGTCCACCGCGACTTGAAGCCGTCGAACGTGATGGTAGGCTCCTTTGGCGAGATCCAGGTGATGGATTGGGGGCTTGCCAAGGTGCTCGACCAGGGGGGGGTGGCCGACGAGCTGCGGGCACGAACGGGGCCGCGATGACGCCAGCGCCATCCGGACGGTCCGCACCGGCTCGGAGGCGGGTGAATCGCTGGCCGGCTCGGTCTTGGGAACGCCGGCCTACATGGCTCCGGAACAGGCCCGAGGCGCGATCGATACGATGGACGAGCGGGCCGACGTGTTCGGGCTCGGATCGATCCTGTGCGAGATCCTCAGTGGCCAGCCGGCCTACTCGGGCCAGAAAGGCGTCGCGCTCTACCGGATGGCGGAGCGCGCCGAGCTGCGGGACGCATTCGACCGGCTCGACGCCTGCGGCGCCGATGCCGAGCTCATCGCCTTGACGAAATCGTGTCTCGCCCCCGCGCCGAAGGACCGGCCGCGCGACGCGGGCGTGGTCCTGGCGGGATTGTCGGCGTATTTCACGGGCGCGGAGCGGCGGCTGAAGGAGGCCGGGCTCGCGCAAGCCAAGGCCGAGACCCTCGCCGCCGAGGAGCGAAAACGCCGGGGCCTGGCTGTCGCCCTGGCCGCCTCGGTACTCGCCACCGGGTTGTTCGGGGCCGGCGGATGGGTCTGGGTGACCCGCGATCGGCGTGAGAGTCACCGAGGCGGCGACCATCGAGGTCGACAAGGCCCTCGACGTCGCCGCCAGGAAGCGGGAGCAGGCTCGATCGGCGACCGGTGGCGACCCGACTCTGTGGATCGAGGCGATCGAGGCCGCTCGACGAGCCGAGGCTTTGCTGCCCACGGGCGAGCCGAGGCCGGAGCTGCGCGAACGCGTGCACGCCGTCCTGGAGGCCATCGAGGGCGAACGGGACCGGGCCGAGGCGGGAGAGAAGGATCGCCGCATGCTCGAGCGACTCGCCGGGATTCACAATGACATCGGCGTACACGGCGACGCCGAGCGGGCGGATAGCGAGTACGCGGCCGCATTTCGCGCCTACGGGGTCGATATCGACGCACTCGACCCGGAGGTGGCCGGAGCGCCGCCTCGCCGTGAGTCCGGTTGCGCCCGAGTTGGCCAACGCGCTCGACCAGTGGGTCTTCATTTGCAGGATGCCGCATGTGCGCGACGAAGCCCGTGCTCGCCGGCTGGTCGCGGTGGCGAAAGCGGCGGACCCCGACCCTTGGCGGAACCAACTCCGTGACACGCTGGGTCGAACGAACGAGAACCGGGAACGGAAGCTGGAAATCCTGGAGGGGCTCGCAGCGACGGCCGACCTGGACCGGCTGCCGGAGGCCAGCGTGACGCGGCTGGCTTTTGCCCTGGCGACGATGGGGCGCCGGGAGATGGCGATCGCCCTGCTCAGGCGCGTCCAGCGCGCTCACCCCGACGACTTCTGGGTCAACGCCGACCTCGGCAGGGAGCTCATGTTCTCCGGCCAGCCCGACGCGGCGGTCCGGTTCTTCGCCGTCGCGGTGGGCGTTCGTCCGCAAAGTGGTCACGCCCTCCGCAACCTCGGAATGGCTCTTCAACGTAGCGGTCAACTCGTGGAAGCGGCCGACACATTCCGCCGGACGATCGCGCTGCGGCCTGACGACGGTCACGCGCACGTCTCGCTCGGAACCGTCCTGATGATGTTGGGCGAGCACCGGGCCGCGGAGGTCGAGTTCCGCGAGGCGAAGCGCCTCAAGCCCGACGACTGGAAGGTTCGCGACCTCATTGTCAATGCTCGGTTGGACCTGGGCGATTGGAACTCGGCTATCGAGGAGCGCCGTGAGGCGGTACGCTGGGAGCCGACGCTCTCGTTCGCCCACAAGGACCTTGGTCACATTCTATTCGACGCCGGTTACATTGACGAGGCCGTCGACGCCTTCCGCGAGGCGATCCGTCTCGATCCTCGATTCACCCCGACGCATGTCGACCTGGCTCGGGCGCTCCTGGCCAGGGGCGAGTTCCGAGCGGCCCGGGACACGATCGCCCCAGATCGACGCGCTCCGCGTTCCCCATCCCGGACCGAGCTCGTCCGCAAGGCCAGACGGATGATCGCCCTGGACGCCAGGCTTCCCGCCCTCCTGCGCGATCAGGACCATCCCACCGACAACGCCGAATGCGTCGAGTTCGCCCAGCTCTGCTCTGCCCGGCAAATGTATGCGACCTCGGCCCGTCTCTGGTCCGAGGCGTTCACCGCACAACCCGGCTTCGCCGACGATCGAGGCGCCGAGAATCGCTACCAGGCCGCCCGCGCCGCTGCCCTGGCTGGCTGCGGCCGAGGCAAGGACAAGCCACCGCCGGACGCCGATGCGCGACAGAGATTGCGCCAACAGGCTCTGAATTGGCTCAGGGCCGACCTCACGGCCATCGCCGCCCCGCTCGATAAGGGCACGCCCCGGGAAACTGCCGACGGACCCGAGCGCCTCGGCCGCTGGCGGGTCGACCCAGCCCTCGCCGGTATCCGCGACGAAGCGGCCCTGTCCACACTCCCCGAGCCTGAACGCAAGGCGCTCCGAGAGCTTTGGTCTATGGTCCTCAAGGAAGAAGATGAAGGATGAAGAGACCCGCATCTACTGCGGTTCATCCTTTCAACGGTTCGTCCATCCGCGGTCTGCTCGCAGCTCCATTTGATGCTTTGAAAAAGCCGTTAAGAACTAATGATTTCGGCGCGATTTGATCCTCACCCGTGACCTAGATCATCATGGTTCCAGGGTCAAGGCGATCGGTTGATACAATCACCGACGACGCGGTGCTGACCACACTTCCCGAGGCCGAATACCAGTCGTTCTGAGACCTTTGGTCCAAGGGCCTCAAGAAAAAGAATGAATCGGAAAAGGCTCCGTCCTTTTGATTCTTCATTCTTTTTGCGATGAGTCCGGTAACGTTCGACAACATTTTCCTAATTCTTTAGGTGAGAGTAACGTAGGATTGTGATCCTACGACGGCGTGGAACCCCCCGCGCCCCTCGACTCCCACCCCACAGTCCCGCCGCCCGTCGGATTCAGGATGGTATATGAAAAACATAGGATATTCAGATCCTCCCCGAGTTTGCCGGTTCACGAGGTTTGTCGGCTCGCTGTTATTGCTCGCGGGGCTAGGGGTGATCGTCGGCTGGGTTATCCCCACACAGAACGATCTCGCGGCAGATCCGGACGAGAAGGACCGGCCGTTCGCACAGGTCGCGCGCGACGGCCACGGCTCGCCCGTCTGGTTGCTCGCCTTCTCGCCCGACAACACCCAACTGGCGTCCGCCACGGTCTCCGGGGACGTGTCGCTCATGAATCGGAAAAGCGGACTTCGGACTGTGATTCACCGCGGCCCAATGAGTTCGGCGCAGTCGCTGGCATTCTCAGCGGACGGCCGGGCGTTGGCCATCGCGGGATTCGGGTCGGTCGTTCGATTCTTTGACACGTCATCGGGCGAGGAATTGCAGCCATTGCCGGCCGTTGCCGAGAATGAAGCCACGCGCGTCACGCTTTCTCGCGATGGCAAGCACGTGGCCACGTGCGGAGTTTCGGGCATCGTCACACTCTGGGCGTGGAACGACCGGCGACGACTGGGCGAGCTGTACAGCCGTGGCGGAAGAATGAACAACCTCGTTTTCTCGTCAGACGGGTCCGCACTAGCCACGAGCGAGTCGGCGGGTTTGGTGAAGCTGTGGGACGTCCCAGCGTGCAGCGAGCGGATGACTTTCCAGGCGTCGCAGGGCAACGCTGTCGCGATGCTGGCGTTGTCAACGGACGGCGCACTGATCGCGACGGCCAGTTACCCGGAGTGCGAAGTCCGGCTCTGGAACGTCGCCGACGGTGAGCTGCGAACCACGCTCCCGAAGACGGCCTTGGGAGTGCGAGCACTGGCGTTCTCGCCCGACGGGACGCTGCTGGCCATAGCCGGCGAGGATGGAACCGCCGTGCTTTGGGGAGTGAACGAGGCCAGGGAGCTGGGTTCGGTGCGGGCGAACGAGAGGGGACTTCAATCGATCGCCTTCTCGAACGACGGCCGAGTCCTCGCGACCGGCGGTACCGGACGGCTACGTTCGCCTCTGGGACGTGGCCCAAGCCCTCACAAGAGGAAGCGAACGCACGGAAAACAGACAAGTCAATAGATGTAATAATCTTAAATTATTCCTAATTTAAAAATGTTGCTCGTCTTTGCCTGCCCTCCGTTCCCTCCCGTGCAATCAAATACGGGTTTACGCCGGGTCATCGCGTGAGAGAGAATATCGGAAGAAGCTCTCAACCGGCGGAACAAAGGGGGAGATGGTCGCGATGCCCGATCAGGTGGAGACGCTCGAAACCCACTGCTGCATCAGCGGCGGCGGTCCGGCCGGGATGGTCCTGGGCTTCTTGCTGGCGAGGGCCGGGATTGACGTTGTGGTCCTGGAGAAGCATGGAGACTTTCTCAGGGACTTTCGCGGCGACACCATTCACCCGTCGACTCTCCAGGTGTTGCACGAGTTGGGGCTGCTGGACGACTTCCTGAAGCGTCCGCACCAGGAGGCCACCCGCGTGAGCGGCGTCGTCGGGGATGTCGAGGTGCCGGTCGCCGACTTCTCGCACCTGCCGACCCGTTGTCACTTCATCGCTTTCATGCCACAGTGGGATTTTCTGGACTTCATAGCCGAGCATGCGAAGCGGTATCCAACCTTTCACCTCCGGATGCAGGCTGAAGTCAAAGACCTGATTGAAGAAAGTGGTCACATCGTCGGAGTGCGCGCGACAACGCCCCAAGGGTCGCTCGAAGTCCGGGCGCGGCTGACGGTCGGCGCGGACGGCCGACATTCCACGGTCCGCGAACGGGCCGGCCTCGAGGTGCAGGATCTGGGCGCCCCCATCGACGTCCTGTGGATGCGCCTCTCCCGTCAACCGACTGACCCAAACCAGCCCCTCGGCCGATTCGATCGCGGCAAGGTCTTCGTGATGCTCTTTCGCGGCGAATACTGGCAGTGCGGCTATGTCATCCCCAAGGGCGGCATCGATGAGCTGCGTCGAACGGGCATCGAGTCGTTCCGCCGAGACATCGCGGAGATCGCGCCGGTCATGCGAGACCGAGTTGACGAGCTCAAGGACTGGGACGATATCAAGCTCTTGACCGTCACGGTCGACCGCCTCAAGACCTGGCACCGGCCTGGCCTGCTCTGCATCGGCGACGCGGCCCACGCGATGTCGCCGATCGGCGGCGTCGGCATCAACCTGGCCATCCAGGACGCGGTCGCCACGGCCAACATCCTGGCGAGCCCGCTCAAGAGAGGGACGCCGACCTCGGACGATCTTCAGAAGGTCCAGAGCCGGCGCGAGTTCCCGACCAAGATGACCCAGGGCCTCCAGGTCTTGATCCAGAACCGGGTGATCGGCCGAGTGATCGGGAGCAATGCGAAGCTTTCCCTCCCCTGGCCCCTGAAGTTACTGCGGCGATTCCCGATCCTGCGGCGAATCCCCGCGCGTGATCGGCATCGGATTTCGTCCCGAGCACGTGCGGACACCCGACATGTTCACTTCGTAGGTCAGGCTTTCCTGCCTGACTCGGTTTCGAATCTCCGGGCACGCGAACGGTCGCCGCCCAACGCCGTACCAACAGCGAACATGGAACGCGCACACACTCGCGCTGAGCCAAAAACAGACTTATGACGTATCTCCTTGCTGCTATGGAACATCTACCTGGCGACGGAATAATCGGCACCCGGGCCGTTGTCAAGTTCATGAGACGTCGCTCATGGCTTGTGCCGAAAGTGACCGACCCCATTTTGTGAGCACGTACAACCAGCGCAACCGGGATGAACCTCGCATCCGTGCAACCCTAAATTTTCACCAGCCCGCACTCGCCCGCCCAGAAAATCACGCAAGGTCGATGATTGGCTTTCCTGATGAGTCAGAGTGTCACCGTGAATGCCAGTCGAGCAACATGAGTCCCTTGGTACTGGCGACCACGATGCGCGAGTCCCGAGTCAAGGCGACGGCTAACACCGCGGCTTCAACGTTGATGACTTTCTCCGAGCGGAGGTTCTCCAGGTCCCACACGCCGCACCGTGCGGTCCTCGCCTCCGGAGACGATCACCGCGCGGCCGGCCCGCTCCCCCACCGCCAACGCCCAGACCCCACCGTCGTGGCCCCGCAACGGCTCGCCCACCGCGATGCCCGACTCCAGTTCCCACACCCGCACCGTACCGTCGCGGCCCCCGGAGACGATTACCGCGCGGCCCACCCGCTCTCCCAACGCCAACGCTCTAATCTGACCGTCGTGGCCCCGCAGCGGCTCGCCCACGGCATAACCCGACTCCAGGTCCCACATCCGCACCGTGCCGTCCGAGCCGCCGGAGACGATCACCGCGCGGCCCGACCGCTCGCCCACCGCCAACGCATTGACCCAACGTTGTGGCCCCGCAGCGGCTCGCCCACCGCTGTCGCCCGACTCCATATCCCACACCCGCACCGTGCCGTCGTGGCCCCCGGAGACGATCACCGCGCGGCCCGACCGCTCACCCACCGCCAACGCATCAAATCCCACTTTCGTGGCCCTGCAACGGCTCGCCCACCGCAGCGCCCGACTCCAGGTCCCACACGCCGTACCGTGCCGTCGTCGCCCCGGAGACGATCACCGCGCGGCCCGACTCGCTCGCCCAACGCCACACGCATAACCCCACCGTCGTGGCCCTCGCAGCGGCTCGCCCACCGCATCGCCCGACTCCAGGTCCCACACTCGCACCGTGCCGTCGTCGCCCCCGGAGACGATCACCGCGCGGCCGCCCGCTCCCCCAGACGCCAACGCAACAAACCCCAACATCGTGGCCCCGTAGCGGCTCGCCCACCGCACGCTCGACTCCAGGTCCCACACCCGCACCGTGCCGTCGGAGCCCCCGGAGACGATCACCGCGCGGCCCGCCCGCTCCCCCAACGCCAACGCACTAACCCCACCGTCGTGGCCCCGTAGCGGCTCGCCCACCGCGATGCCCGACTCCAGGTCCCACACCCGCACCGTGCCGTCGTTGCCCCCGGAGACGATCACCGCGCGGCCCGCCCGCTCCCCCACCGCCAACGCATAAACCCCACCGTCGTGGCCCCGTAGCGGCTCGCCCACCGCTACGCCCGACTCCAGGTCCCACACCCGCACCGTGCCGTCACAACCCCCGGAGACGATCACCGCGCGGCCCGCACCGCTCCCCCAACGCCAACGCAAAAACCCAACCGTCGTGGCCCCGCAGCGGCTCGCCCACCGCGCCGCCCGACTCCAGGTCCCACACCCGCACCGTGCCGTCGGAGCCCCCGGAGACGATCACCGCGCGGCCCGCCCGCTCCCCACCGCCACCGCCAAATACCCAACGTCGTGGCCCCGCAGCGGCTCGCCCACCGCAACGCCCGACTCCAGGTCCCACATCCGCACCGTACCGTCGCAGCCCCCGGAGACGATCACCGCGCGGCCCGACCGCTCCCCCACCGCCAACCGCCCTAACCCGACCGTCGTGGCCCCGCAGTGGCTCGCCCACCGCGTCGCCCGACTCCAGGTCCCACACCCGCACCGTGCCGTCGGAGCCCCCGGAGACGATCACCGCGCGGCCCGCCCGCTCCCCCACCGCCAACGCACAGAACCCCACCGTCGTGGCCCCGCAGCGGCTCGCCCACCGCAGTCGCCCGACTCCAGGTCCCACACCTGCACCGTGCCGTCGGAGTCCCCGGAAACGATCACCGTGCGGCCCGCCCGCTTCCCCAAAGCCAACGCATGGACCGTGACCGCCAGCGCGGGCGATCACGCGATGGGTCGCGGAGGATTGCCAATGTGCCCAGGGGACCGAGAAAGGGAGGGGAGCGGGTAGCCGGGCGAACCTGTCAGCCAGCGCATTTCAGCCCGCACTGACGGGCCCCCATCTGGAGATACGAAGCTGCGCTCGGCGAACGAGGCGGTCAGAAGATTGTGGGATGCGCCTTGATACACATGGGCAGTCTCGGCGTCAGAGAAGGCCGCCGCTGATGTCCATCGCACGCAGCAGGCGGCTGGGATCGGCCGTTGCCAGGTAGAGAGGATCGGTCATCAGTTCGCCGAGCATGCCGCGCAGCGGCCGCGTGGCTCGCGAGATGTTGTCGCACGTAAGGGCTGGCCTGGAGCCAGTCTTTTCCGCCGCCGTCGCGCCGATCGGGTGTCTGCCGGACGAGCGTCTCGGTGAACTCACGCTGCACCTCGCTCAACGGGCGGCGCGGGAACCGCATGTGGTCGATGAGGGCCTGGTGGTACAGCCGGTAGACGGATCGGTCGTCTTCGGTCGCTTCGACCAGGAACGCTCCCGCATGCTCCATCAGCCATTCCACGTCAGCCGCGCGGTAGTTCTTTTCGGAAAGGGCCGAAGCCAGCGGCGCCCAGAGGTTCTCGAAGGGGAGCCCAGCCCCTTCGGCATAGGCCAAGGGCCGGAACAGGTCGACGACCCGCTCCTTGTTTGCGCCGAATCGGTCGAGGTACTCGTCGAATGCCGCGGCCGACCGTCGTCGGGAATGCCTCCCAGTCGGGCCGAGTCACGTCGACCGGCTCGGCCGCTTCGAGGAGCGACTGACTGATCAGCCGCGCGATCAGAAACACCGGATACGCCTTCTCGCCAACGGCGCGAGCAACCTGGGAGGCGAGTTCGGGCCGGTCGCGGTAGGGAGACGTCCGCGTCGGATCGTCCTCGGCGAGCAGCCGGCGGCGGACATACTCGGCGAGGTCGGCGGGTTGGACGTATTTCGGGTCGTCCAGATCGAGCGTGACGACGGCCGGCCCAAGGGCAGCGAGGAGGTCGCCGCGGAGTCCCTCCAGGGTCTCTCGACGCGTCCCGACGAGCAGCCGGACCGAGGGGACCGAGGTGAGCGGACGGAGCAGTTTCCGCGCGATCTCGTGCGGCTCGACGGCCTCGTCCAGTGCGTCGAGGACGATCACCCGCATGCGGCCCTCGCGTGCCAGGCCGTCGACGAGCACCTCGGGACTGGTCGCCGGAACACCGGTCCTGGAAGCGATCTCGTCGAGACAGTCTCTCAGGGTCTTCTGCCGTGCGTGGATCGCGACATCGACCAGTCCCTCGGGCGGAATTGACTCCGGAGGCACGTCGTCGAGGGGCACCCGCGGCCGGTACTCGGGATCGGAGAGCGTGACGAGCCGGCCCAGGACGGCCGACTTGCCGGAGCCAGGCCCGGCGGTGATCACCCGCGCCTTGCCATCATGCGGCCGGGGAGGTCAGCCACATCACCAGCTCGGTCAGGACCGCAGTCCGACCGGTGAAATACCAGCCCGGCTGGGCCTCGATCTCCGTCCCACGGCTCCGAGGACCCCAGTGTTCGATAGTGGGTCAAGCGGCGCTGGGTCTGGAGGTCGAGCCCCGGCGGCACAGTCCGGTAGCGAAGATTGCGGAAGAACAAGGCAGCGGATTGAACATTGAACGTGTCGAGCCTTGCCCTCTGTTTCAGGCGTCAGAGTCTTGAATTTCTGGTTGATTGTCTCTATGAAGAATTCATAAGCGCCTAAGTATTTCTGTTGATCGCCTCCGCATTGAAGCGGTGGATCCTCCAGCGTATCGACCAATGCCTGGGCAAAAACACCCTGTCTTGCTTCCTCCTTGGGCCGGGCCGCGGCCATGGCATAGAAGCCGCGAGCAACCTGGTCGTTCGGACGAAGCGCGTTGATGTGCTCTTGCGCGACACTGCCGAAATCGGCGACACCCCGCCCGGCGTAGCACGTATCCAGGATCACCAGAATCTGCTGAATCGGTGTTCCATGCAGCATGCGGCCCAGGGAAGCCACTTGAAAAGCCGTCCCCTCAAGTGTTCGACATCTCGGTGTCGGAAGTCAGCAGATAGTGAACGCCGTTCTCGAAGACCCCGTGGCCGCTGTAGTAGAACACGATTCGATCCGACGCCGTGCGCTGCGGCATCCTTCAGCCACCTCCCCAAGCTTGCGACGGATCTCATCACTCGTCGGATTGTCACCAAGGCCGGGCAGGACCCGCTCGTAGCCAAGCTTGGTCGTAAAAAGGTCGACGATGCGTTTCAAGTCGCCGGTCACGGAGGGAAGTTGTTCTTCCTCCGGGAGATGGTCGTACCTGGCCGTCCCAGCCGCGATGAGGAACAACTTGCCGTGGGTGCTGGTATCATCAAGCCAGGCCGGCGGCGATGGCATCACCCGTCTCCCGAGCTGTGAGGTAGGGGAGCAGATTGTGGGCCGACGCTCCATTGTTGATCAGCCGGTTCTCGACCCGCGGGCCAAAGCCAGGGCGGAGGTCCTTGACCAGCGCCACGATATCACCCGCATCCGCGATGTTGACCCACGACCGCACCGATCCAGGCCAGGCGCCAACGATGTGGTGTGGCCCGCAATCGAGAAGGTCGAAGATCAGGTTGCGAATTCCCAAGTGGCGAGCCGAGCGTGACAAATGTGTTGACCTTCCACTCGGGATGAGCACACAGGCATTCGTACGCCACTACCGAGCCGAGTGAGTGCCCGATCAGAACACGGGTCTGCTGCGCATCGACCACCGCCTCGACTCGAGCACGCACGTCCCGGCGGATCGCCGGATCGTGGAGATAGAGGTAGACCTGCTTGAGGTCGAAGATGAAGGCCCGCTCGGCGATTCCCGCGAAGAACCGCGAGTGGCTCAGGGCGTCGAGTGCACGCTGGACGAAGCGTGGCGTGCGTCCCAGCTTTGTGGCGGCGTCGGGGCTTTCGACGCGATCCGGTTCGACCACGGCCGCCTCGCGCCACCAGGCTTCCAGGAGTTGTTGCTCCCAGGGATCCGCGACGTCGCTTTCGTCGTAGGGAGGCAGCCCGACCGCCTTTGTGCCAGGTGGCCGGAACAGGTCGCCGTAAAACGCACAGGTGAGATCGGCCTCCTGGATCTGCGGTCCCCCCGCCAATGCCACTCCGTCACGGAGTGGATTCAGCCACTCAGCTTTCTGGACCGCTGGCCCTTTGAATTGCTGGCCGATGCCGTGTACACCGATGATCATGGCCATCGATCAACCTCCAGCTCCATTTCCTGAGATGTCGTTCTCATCCTATCTTGTATCGCGGGCGTTGTCATGTTCTGCTTCCGTTGAAGTGGCCCCGGAAGTTGATGAGGCGATTCCCGCTCTCTGGGTCGGCATCGGATTTCGGCTGGAGCACTTGCGGACACCCGTCGTGTTCGGCAAATAATGAACTCGGTATTTGCGAACGATCGTACCAGCCCGGTGAGGCTCTGAAATCGATGATATCGCTATGAGTATCAAAAGTTTAGACATACAGAATTTCCGCGGCTTTCGCCATTTCCAGATGACAGACCTGGGCCGCGTCAATCTGATCGTCGGCACGAATAACTGCGGGAAGACGACGGTCCTGGAAGCCGCTCAACGTTCTGATGGGCGGCTGGAATCTAGCGGCGATCTGGTCGATACTGAACGCGCGAGGGGAAGTCGTCTGGGTCGAAATCAATGAGCCATCGAAAGCACCATTGAAGCAATACGAAGTGGGACGATTTTTCCATGACCATGAGATCGCGGTCGGCGCATCTTTCCAGCTCTCCGCTGCGGAAGATGTCGGTCGCACCGAGTTGATCGCCAGCATCGAGGACTTTCCTCCGACGCAATCTCAACCCTCCCAGCTCACATTTCCCGGAGTCGAAACTTCTGCGGGGTTTTCTCCATCCCTAGATCTTTCGCTTTCTTGGTCGAACGGCGAGACGCGGACAGTCCACGTTCCGATCAGTCCGCAAGGCGCCGTCTCGGCTTTTCTGAATAGTTTCGCAACTCCGTCGTCACCGGGATACAGTTTGCCGCTCCGATTCGTGACGGCTTCTTCCCTGACTGCTGAATACATCCCCGCACTCTTCGATGACATCGTCCTGACGCAAGAAGAAGACTCGGTGACCGAAGCTCTCCGGATCATCGAGCCATCGATCCTACGGATCGCATCCACCGGATCCGAGAGGATACAGACCAGTGGCCGATATGCCACCCGTGGTGGAATCTTCGTCCGGCTCAACGGGGTCAAGGATCGCATCCCGATCGGCAGTATGGGAGACGGAATCTGGCGCATGCTCGGATTGGCTCTCAACGTGGTTCATTGCATCAACGGCATCCTCCTCGTCGATGAGATCGACACCGGACTTCATCATACCGTGATGACGGAAATGTGGAGGTTCCTTTACGAAGCCGCCAAACGATATAACGTCCAGGTTTTCGCCACGACGCACAGCCGCGATTGCTACCAAAGCTTGGCCGCCGTTTGTCGCGATGTCGTTGCCGAAAAGAGCGATATCACGATCCAGCGGATCGAACGGGGCCGCGACGAAGCGGTCGCCTACACCGAGCAGGAAATCATCGCCGCTGCGGAGCATGACATCGAGGTCCGCTGATCATGGCCAGAATCGCCAATCCCAATCGACTTCTTGTTGAGGGAGCAGAAGAGCTGCGCGTCATCTCTCACTTCATGGATCAGTACGTCGAGTGGGGTGACAAGCCGCAAGAATGGGTCGCCGACGTCAAGTCATTCAATGGCGTCGAGGACTTGCTAAAGCCTGGTGTGATCGAGGCGGAATCGAAGATTCCAGGGCTCAAGGCGATTGGAATCATCGTCGATGCTGACGATCAGTTTGATTCCCGATGGTCGAGCATCGAGAGAACGCTGCCGGAAGATCGCCGCCGACTTTCCGGAAGAGCTGCCTTCAGGAGGTGTCATCCATCCCAATGAGCACGGTTTGCGGATCGGGGTCTGGATCATGCCGGACAATCAATCACGCGGCATGCTGGAGACATTCCTCGGTTATCTCGTCACGCCAAGGCTGTCTCGTCTTTGGGCGTTCGCCCAGAAGTGTTGTGCGCGATCCCGCAAGCACGGCTCGCCGTACACAGACTCGCACCACGATAAAGCCTGTATCTATACATTCCTTGCGTGGCTTGAACCTCCGGGAAGGTCGCTGAATGTTTCGGTCCAGGCCCGCGCGTTCGACGCGCGGTCGCCGCTCTGCGAGCAGTTCGTGCGGTGGTTTATCGATCTCTATCAGCTCACTCCGAGACCGTGAGCTTGGTTTCACTCTCACTCGCTCGCGAGTCTGCGATGAGCAATCTCATCTTCAAAACCTCTCCGCCGGCGCGTCGTCGCCGGCCGTGGTGGATCAAGGCAACGGTCGTCCTTACGCCGCTCGTGTTACTCGTCGGAGCCTGGCTTGTCCTGGATCATGTGGCGGGTGACCGGCTCGACAAGGCCATCGCTGAGGCCGACCGGACCGATCCCCACTGGCGGAAGGCCGATCTGTGGGCGAGCCGGGCCACGGTGCCAGACGCTGGGAACTCGGCGCTGCGGGTTCAAATGGTGCTCGATCGGCTGCCCGAGCAGTGGATGGACAAAAGCGGCCGAGAATGGAGCACCCGCACCTCACAGTCTTTCCGAGCTTTTCGATCGACTTTCGCAGCTCGATCCTGTTCGCAGGCTGTCCGATGAGGAAGGTCGACGGCTGCACGCCGATCTGGATGAACTGGAAACCCGCGCGATCGCTGGCTCTTGAGCTGGCCTGGATGCCGAATCGGCGTCATGTGATCCCTGGCGGATACCTTTACCTCAACGAGCCGACGGAGCACGCACAGAAGCTGCGCCAGGTTGTTCGCCTGCTCCAGCTCGATGCGGTCGACCGAATTCAGCGGAACGACATCGACGGAGCACTGGACTGCTGCTGTGCGATCTTCAACGCGGGGAGGTCGATCGGCGACGAACCGAACCTGATCCCGCAACTGATCCGGATTGCCGCGGACAGCGTGGCTCTCCACACCGTGCAGCGAGCCCTCGCCCATGGGCTGCCGTCCGACCCGGCGTTGGCAAGGATCCAGGCATGCCTGGATCGAGAGTCGAAAGAACCCATACTGCTCTTTGGCTTGCGCGGTGATCGGGCCACGGCCTACGACACACTCCAGCGTTTGGCAGATGGAGACATCAAGCTCGCGGAATGGGCTAAACTGGAGGGCAAACCCCCGATTCCCAACTGGATTGGCTTCCCAAGACCGTTCGTCAGGTACAACCAGGCGCTCCTGCTGGACTCGATGAATCGCGCGGTGGCCATCGCCAGTCGGCCGCTCTGGGAGCAAGCGAAGCTCTGGAGCCAATACGAGGCGGATCGTAAGTCTCACCGCGCCGGGCCGGATCGCGTTCTTGGTATTCTTGCCGAAGTCCTATCGCCGGCACATCAAGTCGGTGGGCCGTGCCTTCCTCCGCATCACGGCGCTGCTGAGCGTGGGCAAGGTCATGGTGGCCTTTGAGCGGTTCCGCCTGGTGCAGAGGCGCTGGCCGGACTCGATTGATGAGCTGGCTCCCCAATTCCTCGCTGACATCCCAGTCGATCCCTTCACCGCACGAGCGTTGGTATTGAAACGACTCAATGACGGATTGACGATTTACGCGCTGGGTTCGGACCAAACCGACAACGGTGGCCAATTCCATAGACGCGGTGGAGACGAACCTGGATACGACCTTGGCTACCGCGTTTGGGATGAAGGCGTCCGAGGACAACCGCCTGTACTACCCGACCTTCCCGATGTCGTTTTTGCCCCAGGCCGGACCTGAAATCATCCCACGTCGGCGGAGCCGCAACCGGTCGTGGTGTGGTGCCAAACGATCCTCGGGATCGCGAGACCCACCGAGAGCCTTGGCCGGTTCGGTGGGTTCTCATGCGGTCGCGTCGCGACCGGTCGTAGGGTGGTGCCGAACTTGACCGGGGCGCGCGAGCACGTACACAATGGTCGAATCCTCATGGGACGAAATCACAGACTGTACCCGGATCGCGTCGGGCGAGCCCGCTAGAGTGGATGGGGGGGTGACCGATGATCCTCGTCGTGCCGCTGATCTGGATGGCGATGGCCCAACGGCCGGCCATGGTGCCACTGTCGGGTACGATCGTCGGGCCGGCTGGCCAGCCGGTGGCCGGGGCCGATCTGTTTCTTGCGGGCATGGCGGTTTCCGACCCGCCGATCCTAGCGCGGGGCCGGTCAGACGCCGAAGGTCGGTTCATGCTCGATCGTCCCGCCGGGCTGGCGGGCCACGGTCGCTCCAACGCTCCTAGCCTCTGGGTCGTGAAGCCTGGCTTCCGCCTGTCCGTCACCAGGTTCCCCGGGCCATTGCCCGGAGCCGGGGAGCCAGTTCGGGTCGCGCTGAAACCGCCAGGGAAGGCAGAGGTCCGCGTCGAGGGGCCGAATGGGGAACCGCTGGCCGGGGTGCAGGTACGGGTCACGTCTTTTGGCGGCGACTTGACGAACGGGCCGGGCGTCGTGGTCGACCTGGTCAAAGCCACGACAAACAAGAACGGCCTGGCCGTCATCGATGCCGTCGCCAACGATGAGGTAAGGGAATTCTGTGTCTCCTCCGAGAGGTTCGGCACCCAGGGACGTTCGTTCTTTCCGACGTCGCCGAAGCCGAAGCGAGTTTGGCTCCGTCCGGCTTCGTCGTTCAAGGGACGGCTCATGGCCGACGCCCCGAACATGGGCAAAGGCTGGAATGTAACGGCTTCCACCTACGCATCATCACCGGACCCAGAGATGATCGGCTACGCTACGGCGACGACCGACGACGACGGCCGGTTCTCATTCCCTGTGATTGCACCCGGCCGCCTACGGCTCACGTTCAAGCATCCCCGGGATCTGCCCGTTATGCCTGACTTCCCGCAGTCGCTTGCTGTGACCGAAGGGAGGGAGAATTCGTTGGAGATTCCGCTCCGGCCAGCCGCGACGATCGCGGGAATGGTCCAGGAGCGTGGCACCGGCACACCCGTACCAGACGCCAGGCTCGTGCTGGGTCCCACGGGGGTGGCACGGACCGAATTCTTGGCGAGGTTCGTGATCGCCGAGACCAACGCCCAGGGACGGTACGCATTCCGGACCCTTGTCCACAAAGGACAGGTGGCTGTGACGGCTACACCGCCATCGCATATCCGAACGGGTGAAACAGTTCCCAAAGAGTTCACGATACCCGACGGTCCGGGTCGGCTCGATCTCGACCCGTTCGAGATCGTCCGCGCCGCACCACCACTCCGGTTCATGGTGCGTGACGAGGCGGGCAAACCGGTTGCTCACGCGAGGATCCGCGGACAGTCGCCGTCGGGTCCCCTGGGGATGGTCTCGGAGATCGCCGACGACCGCGGTGAGTTCAGCCTCGCCGGGCTCGCGCCGGGAGACGAGGTCACGATCGAGGCCCATCATCGCCAGAAGTACGACAGATGCGCCGGTGAAAGCCGTCGCGGGAGGCATCAGATCCCGTGATCGTCACGATCGTGCCGGGACTCACCTTCGCCGCCGGTGGCCGCGTGCTCAGTCCGGATGGGATGCCTGTCTCAGCGGTCTTGGTGACAGTGCAGCTCGCGACGGAAAGAAAACTTGGCAATTACGAGTTGCCCGAAACGTTTCGATTCGACGACGGCGTGGAGGTCCGCACCGGGGCAGACGGTTCGTTCCGGACGCCGAAGGAACTTTACGGGAAATCCAGGCGGTTCCGCGCCAGCGTTATCGCCGACGGTTTCGTCACCAATCAGACCGACTGGGTCTCATCGACCGAAGGCGACTTGATCGCGTTCCCGGACCTGACCCTCCGCCGCGTGCGGACGCCCCGGTCCGTCTCAGGCCGGGTCGTCGATCGCGAGGGAAAGGTATCGCCGGTGTCTCGGTCTTCCAGTCGGGAGACACGCCGAGGCGGACGGCGACGACGACCGTAGCCGAGGGCTACTTCCGGCTCGCCGGGGTCCCGAACGTTGAGGCGTTCGTGTTCGCCGAGAAGGCCGGGTTCCGGTTCGGTGCGGCAAGCGTGGCGCCAGGAGACGAGCGGGTAGAAATCCGGTGCACGACCCTTGAGCGCGGATCGCCGCCCTGATTCGGGACCTTATTAGCCAGGCGGCTGGCTCGAGAGCTGCACAAGGGCCTCGAGCACGCGCGGCTTTTGCTCGGGGCGGAGGATGAGGTAGCGGTGCTTTCCCTGTGAGATCGGCTCGAATCGCGTGAAGCCGTCGGGCTCGACGGTGACTGTGCCGGGTGGTGAGATGTCAAAATAGTCACGATCGTGCTGGACCGCGTAGAGCACGCTCGTCAGGTCCCAGGTCGGCCGGTTGTGGGGCGGCGGGATGTAGCGGATGTAAGCCTCGGCCAGCGGATGATGCTTCACATAGCCATAGTCGCGCTCGATGCTCATCGGCCGGATAAGGCAAGGCGATGCCGATCTCGAAGCCGCTGTAAACGATCGCGGTCGGCCACCGCGACGCCAGCGCCTGGGCACTGGCGATGTCCTTGACGACGTTGTATTCCAGGTAGTGTTTGTTGCCGTCGATGGGTTGAAACGCGCCGGCCATCACCGAGAGCAGTTTGACCTTGCGCTCGACCAGATCCTTGCCCGAGAGCGGCGAGTGCTTATCGGGAGGGGAGTCGAGCAACCGCGCCAGGTTGGTCGAGAAGCCGACCTGGGCGATCACGACCGAGCGATCGGGCTGGCTCGCCAGAGTCGCACGGAGGACGTCCGTCGCGCTCGGAGCGGCCCGGCCGGAAAGCAGGTCGTGAGGGTAACGGAAACGCCCATCCGGTTCCTTTTCCTCGACCAGCGCCAGGTATTTGCTCTTCTCGACCACGCCCCCCTTGCCCACCACGCCGATGGGAATCGCTCCGCGGCCGTAGAAGGTGTTGACCGCGTCGACGAACGGGGCAGCCAGGTCGTGGTCCACACTGATCGTGACCGCCAAGAGCCGGCATAGCCCGCGCGACTCGAGCGAGTGAATCATCCCCAGGGCCAGCACGTCGTCGCAATCGCCACAGATGTCAGTGTCGAAGATCAGCCGCACACGATCACGGGCCGGCTCGGCAGCCCGTGATATCGGCGTTCCCAGCAAGATCACGGTCCCAACCACAAAAACGAGTAACCAGGGAAATGTCTTGCACATCGGGTGTCGATCTCTCCCGTTGGAGTCTTCCTCATAATACGTAATAATAAGATAGCTACTTTTTAGTCACGGAAAGCACGAATGTAAAAGTTTGGCCACCGATGAAACACAGATTGAACACCGATGAAATATCTAATTAACACTAATTGAATTATCCGCGTTTCATCCGCGTCAATCCGTGGCTAAAACGGTCTTCACGCGGCGAACCTCGAGATCAGATCAGCCATCAAGCTGCTCATCCCATAATTGGGATGACAAATAACGCCGGGCAATCGGCTGCGACCGTATTGTGTCGCCCTTGATCTTGCCCGGGAATTGTGACCTGAGCGCGTGATAAATCGACGCACGTTCCGCGGGTGTCACAGTTGACAGCCATGAGATGGCGCTCAATCGGCAACGCCTCTGCCGATCCCAAAGCACAAAGTAGTCGTTGAGCCGATCCTCATCGGCGTGGATGATCTCGCAGGAGGCGACTTCTTCCCAGGGCACGAATGTCTTCCGGGAGAGGAGCCCAGCCGGCGCACTGATTCCATTGACGGCGATGTCGCAGACTGTATCGGGCTCGCATTTGAGTGCAAGGACGACCGCGGCACCCATGATAAACAGCCCAAGATAGGCCGGAGCCGTGTCCGCGTCGGATGGCGGAAAACAGATGTATATAATCAACAACACGGCGCCAATGATGGGAACGGCGAGGAACAACGCCCGAGTCGGTTGGCGGCGTCGGATGCGGATGGGCAGGCGGACCGGCAAAGTGATCGCAGTCTGATCCTCATCATCACGTCGCATCGGGTTGAGGCGCTCGATCGGACGGTTGCGCGACCGGGTTCCAAAAAACCGAAGACCGGCCACGATCAAGAGCAGAGAAAGTAGCCAACTGAAAACGATGCCACTGCCCCTGGGAGCATCGAAGCGATGACCGAGGAGATCCATGAGATCTCCGCGGAAGTATAGAACGATGATCAAGACAGCAATCAATGCCGTCCAGATGACGCTAGCCAAGATCGATTTCGTCGCCCTCACGCGGCACCTCTTGGCGATCCAGTTGCTTCTCATTGATTACGAGGCATTTCACACCACCCATTATAAATCGCGTGGCCGGCGCCGACTACGGCTTCGGTATCGCTCTCATTTCGACCGCGGTCGCTCGGGTGGATCGGGGGGCGACGGGTAGCCAGGGTCGTCGCAACGCGGAGCGGTAATTGAGATCGCGTGCATGCCATGGTCCGGATCACTTGCGATTACGACTTGAGCTCAGTATGCGTCCGCGCTGATCGCTTCAGCACCGGCTCGGCGTCCCGAGCGCGTTCCAGGTTGCCAAGTTTGTGCTCGCCTTGACGAACCGGACCGAGCCGTCCAGCAGCAGGACATTGGCGCCGCCGGGATGGAACGAGCTGGGGCCGATGAACGAGTCGACGTTGCCGAAAGCCGCGGTCACGGAGCAGGCCGTTTGGTCTGGAGGCATGACGTGATAGTACGGTCCGCCTCGACCGGAGTCTTGAAGCGTCCAGTACTCGCCTTTGTAGTCCCATAACGGCGTGCTGGCCGAGCGGCAGAGGTTGTAATCGTTGAGGGCGCCGCCGTTGGTGTACTGGGCGATGGAGTAAACCAGGTTGTTACCGAGGGTGTTCTGGCCCGAGGTCCCCTTGACCCATTCGCTGAAGAGGGCCGTGTTGCTGGTGCCATCGGTTACGCCCGCAAAGGTCACTTTGGTGCCATAAATCGGGTTGCCGCCCAGCCACCAGGCCACGCCGTTGACGGCCCCGCCGGTATTCTGCCGGTTCACGCCGCCGTTGATCGCATAATTGACGCAGGTGACCCGCGACGTGAAGCCGACCGCGAGGTTCTGGTTACTGCCGGGGTTGGAGTCCGACGGGCAAAGATAGCCGGGGATCAAGGTCGACATCACGGTCGTGTTGGCCGGAACCGAGCTGCCCCCCACCACGTCGCCGAGCATGAAGTTATATGCGTCGTAGACTGCACGCTGCTCGAGGTAGTTGGTCAAGCGGAGGTGGACCGAGGCGGTCTGTGAGACGAAGCCGTTGCCGGTGGAATTGCCGTTGATGTCCACGCTGCCGACCGGCGGCACGACGTCGAACGACGACACGTAGTTGTGCAGGCCCAGTCCGATCTGCTTGAGGTTGTTGGTGCACTGCATGCGCCGGGCGGCCTCGCGGGCCGACTGCACCGCTGGCAACAACAGGGCGATCAAGACCGCGATGATCGCGATCACCACCAGGAGCTCGATCAACGTGAACCCAAGGCAAACGCACCGGGCTCGCGTTCGATCTGTTCTCTCGAATTTCATCCGGGCTCTCTCCCATCGATGCGCGTCTCGCCAATTCTTCCGGTCGCACGAGGAGACGCGATCGAGCCAACCGCGGGAAGGCTCGATCGGAGGTGGGCGAATCCGGTTGGTCACTCGTATCTTAATACGAAGTCAACACGGATTCTGTGTCTGTGGACTTTTATTAGACCTGATCGCGCCGCGAAAGGGAAGCAAACCCGAGCTCTTGAGCAAGTTCGACGGAAGGGACTTTACATCTCGTCTGATGCGGAGTATGCTTCAGGACATCTGATATTGCTCAAGGTGGGCATGTTCAGATCCGGCTAAGATGGCCCCATTGTGCGAATCAATGATCGCACAGATGGGGTTCTTTCTTGCGCGTTGCTTTTCGAGAAGGTGGGGTTGAGCGGGATCTGACGCGACCTTGTCAGTTTTGCGATCGGGTTTTTTTGCATGCCGTTCAGTTCCATGAATAAAGCCCGACTGAAATCCGATGACTGGTGAGGAAGCGCCCTCTCTCGCCCCTCTCCCGACCGTCGACCGTTGCCAAAGCACATCCGATGTCATCGGCTGCTTTGAGTCACCCTCAGGCGCCCTTGACCAGGTGGTGGGCGCTTTGTCCGGTGGACGCAATCGTTTTGGGATCAACCGTTGAAATGAGAAGCGAGGAACCGTCTTGTCCCTGATCTTCACTCAGCGCGCTGACGTCTGGCTTCGCCGAGGCGGTCGCTGGAGTGGTCCTCTCGGCTGTCCTCGGCGTGGCGGGCCTGTATTACTACGGGCCGCCCGAGTACACGCGCGTCGGCTACGCGCCGATCCAGCCGATCCCGTTCTCGCACGAGCAGCACGCCGGCCGGTTGGGGATGTCCTGCCTCTACTGCCATTCGAACGTCGAGGATTCTTCGGTCGCGAAAATCCCTTCCACCCAGACGTGCATGAACTGCCACCAGACCATCAAGCCGGACAGCCCGCAGCTCGAAGCCCTTCGGATCAGTTGGACGAGTGGCGACCCGGTTCACTGGGTGCGGGTTCATCGGACACCGGACTACGTTTACTTCAACCATGCGGTTCATGTGCGGCGCGGGGTCGGTTGCGTCAGTTGTCACGGCAAGGTCAACGAGATGCCGGTCGTCGTGCACGACAAGCCGCTCAGCATGGGCTGGTGTCTGGATTGCCACCGCCATCCCGAAGAGTATCTGCGGCCCCCCGATGAGGTGACCAACTTCGCCTGGCAACCGCCCCAGGGGCGGTCTCAGCACGAGTCTGGCCTGCTCCTGAAACAACAGTCCCGGATCCATGCCCCCGAGACATTGTGCAGGATGTCACCGATGAACCAGAATCTGCCGGCGATCTCCGGGCAAGGCGATTCTCTTGCGGGCAAGGCCTACTGGCGGAGCCTCGACCAGTTGGCCGACACGCCGGCTTTTCGTGACTGGGTGGAGCGACGGTTTCCCCGGTCGATGCGCGAGCTGCTGGACGGCGGGATCGACCGGAGGCGGTTCTTGCAGTTGATGGCGGCGTCGATCGGTCTGGCCGGGCTGAACGGCTGCCGCCGGCCCGAAATCCCAGGCACTCCCTTACACAAAACCGCCCGAAGAGGTCGTGCCGGGTTTGCCCAACTATTACGCCACGGCCATGCCCCGACCCGGTTCGGCCGTCTCCTCTCCTGGTCGAGAGCCACGAAGGGCGGCCCACCAAGGTCGAGGGCAACCCCAAGCACCCCGACAGCGCGGGAGCCACCGACGCAATCGCGCAGGCTTCGGTGCTCGACCTGTACGACCCCGACCGATTCAGCCCTGTACTCCAAGGCGGGGCGGCGTCCACCTGGCAGGCCTATGATACCTTCGCCGGCGATCACTTCGCCGCGCTCCGCCGCAAGAAGGGCCAGGGCCTGCACGTGCTGAGCGAGGACGTGGCGTCCCCGTCCCTCGACCTGCTGCGGGAGCACCTCCGCGTCGTCATGCCGGAGGCCCGCTGGCACACCTACCAGGCGATCAGCCCGGCCAACGCCCGAGCGGGCGCGAGCCTGGCCTTCGGGTCGCCGGTCGTTCCCCGATGTCACGTCGATCGCGCCAAAGTCGTGCTGGCGCTCGACTGTGACTTCCTCGGCCTGGAGGAGGAGGGAGGCCGTCACCTCCTCGGGTTCGCGGAGGCCAGGCGTCTCGGGGCGACGGCCGACGCGATGAACCGGCTCTATGTCGTCGAGAGCCGGTTCTCGCTCACGGGGGGCATGGCCGATCACCGGCTGCGACTCCCGGCGAGCCAGGTCCGTGACTACACCGTCGCCCTGGCGCGAGCGGTGCTCGCCGGCTCGAGCGCGGCCCAGTCGCTGCAACAAGCCCTCCAGGCGACCACCCTCGGCAAAGAAGGCCCTGCGACGATCGCCGGCCCCTGGATCGACGAGGTGGCCGCCGACCTGAAGGCGCACGCCGGCCAGGCCGTCATCCTCGCGGGACGTCGCCAGCCGCCGCTCGTCCACGCCCTGGTCCATGCGATGAACGCGGCGCTGGGGAATCTCGGCAAGACGGTCGAGCTTCGGAGTGCGCCAATCACCGGCGCAGGGACCTTGGCGGAACTGGCCGAGGCGGCCGGCAAGGGGCAGGTCGAGACCCTGGTCATCCTCGGAGGGAACCCCGCGTATGACGCACCGGCCGACCTCGAGTTCGCCGCCCTGATGAAGCGGGTCAAGACCACGATCCGGCTGGGATTGCACGCCGACGAGACTTCGCGCGAGGCCACCTGGCACCTGCCGGCCGCGCATTTCCTCGAGTCGTGGGGCGATGCCCGCACCGGCGACGGCACGGTCGTGCCGGTCCAGCCCTTGATCGAGCCCCTCGACGGCGGGCGGACGGCGCTCGAAGTGGTCGCCCAACTGGCCGCTTTCGAGACGACAGTCGCCTTACGAGATCGTCCGCCGCAGCGTTCCGGAAGGTGAGCGGCGTCGCCGAGGCGGGCTTCGAGGCCGCGTGGCGGAGTTTCCTCCACAATGGGCTGCTCCCGGGCTCGGCTTACCCGGTCGTGACACCCGGCATTGAAGTGGGATTCGATCGCCAAGGCGGTGGCGGCCGAGCAGCCCGCTCCCGATACCGCTCTCGGCCGATCACCTCGAACTCGTCCTGGACCGCGATGCCAAGGTCGACGACGGCCGGTTCGCCAATAACGGCTGGCTGCAAGAGCTCCCCGACCCGGTCTCCAAGTTGACCTGGGATAACGCCGCCATCATCAGCCCGGCGACCGCGAAGGCGCTGGGCGTGGCCACCGGCGACATCGTGCGGCTGGACCTCGCCGGCCGCAGCCTGGAGATCGCCGCCTTGATCCTTCCCGGCCAGGCGGACTTCTCGGTCGCGGTGCCGCTGGGCTACGGCCGGACGGTGGCCGGCCGCGTGGGCAAGGGGGTGGGTTTCAACGCTTATGTCCTCCGCACGGCCGCCTCGCCCGATATCGCCGTCGGCCTGAAAGTGACCCGGACCGGCCGAACGTACCCACTGGCCTGCACGCAAGACCATTTCACGATGGAGGGGCGCGACCTCGTCCGGGAGCTATCCCTGGCCGACCTGCTCGAGTCGGGCCGGTCCCGTGCCCGAAGAGTCCGAGCCGTCGCCTGGCGAACTCTTCACGCAGGCCCGCGCTCGACGGGCGAGCATCAGTGGGGGATGGCGATCGACCTCAACACGTGCGTCGGTTGCAACGCCTGCGTGGTCGCCTGCCAGAGCGAGAACAACATCCCGATCGTGGGCAAGGACGAAGTCGCGCGGGGCCGCGAGATGCACTGGATCCGCCTCGACCGCTATTTCTCCGGTGAGGAGTCCGACCCCGGGTTGGTCCATCAGCCGGTGGCGTGCGTCCATTGCGAGAACGCCCCGTGCGAGGTGGTTTGTCCGGTCAATGCGACGGTACACAGCGACGAAGGGCTCAACGTCCAGGTCTACGGCCGTTGCATTGGCACGCGGTATTGCTCCAACAACTGCCCCTACAAGGTGCGGCGGTTCAATTACTTCGACTACAACGAGCGTCCGCTCGTCCAGTTGCGGCTTGGCCCCCTGGCCGAGAAGGGGATGGCCGAGTCGCTCAAGATGCAGAAGAACCCCGACGTGACGGTCCGCATCCGGGGTGTGATGGAGAAGTGTACCTACTGCGTGCAGCGGATCGAGCGGGGCAAGATCGGCGCGCAGGGTGGCGGCTGGCGCAGTCGGGACACACGGCGGTCCCGGACGGGACGATCGTCCCGGCCTGCGCCAGGCCTGCCCGGCCCGCGCGATCGTCTTCGGCGATCTGTCGGACCCCGAGAGCAAGGTCTCCAAGCTCAAAGCCCAACCGCGCCACTATTCGCTCCTCGGCGAATTGAACACCGTGCCCCGGACGACCTACCTGGCCCGGGTGAAGAACCCCAATCCGAAGATGCCCGACCACACCCGGGGAGGCCCGCGCATGAGCAGCAGCGACGATACGGTGACGGCTCACCCGCCCCTGGTCGAAGGAGAACACGACTTCGGCACGCTGACCGACCTGGTCTGCGGGCTGGTCGAGCGGCCCACGCCGCGGTGGTGGTGGATCGCGTTCGTGGTCAGCGGGACGTTCTGCGCGATCGGCGGGCTGATGACCGTCTACGTCATCTCGACGGGGATCGGCGTCTGGGGCATGAACCAGACGGTCGGCTGGGCGTTCGACATCACCAATTTCGTCTTCTGGGTCGGGATCGGCCACGCGGGGACGTTGATCTCCGCCATCCTGTTCCTGTTCCGGCAGAAGTGGCGGTCGAGCCTGAACCGGTTCGCCGAGGCCATGACGCTGTTCGCCGTGGCCTGCGCGGGGCTGTTCGTGACGATCCACCTGGGGCGCGTCTGGGTCTTCTGGTATCTCATCCCGGCCCCCAGCGCCAATCAGATCTACCCCAACTTCCGCAGCCCCTTGTCCTGGGACTTCGCGGCCGTCGCGACCTATGCGACGGTCTCGACCTGTTTCTGGTACTACGGCCTGATCCCCGACTTCGCCACGGTGCGCGACCGGGCGACGGGCTGGTTCCGGCGGCGGATCTACGGGCTGCTGGCCCTCGGCTGGCGAGGGTCGGGGCGGCACTGGCACAACTACGAGACCGGCTACCTGATGCTCGCCGGCCTGGCGACCCCCCTGGTCGTGAGCGTCCATACGATCGTCAGCTTCGACTTCGCGACCTCCGTCATCCCCGGCTGGCACACGACGATCTTCCCGCCGTATTTCGTCGACGGGGCGATCTTCTCGGGCCTCGCGATGGTGATCACGCTGATCGTGCCCTTGCGGATCCTCTGCGGCTTGAAGGACGTGGTCACGACGAAGCACCTGGAGAACATGTGCAAGCTCATCCTGGCCACGGGCATGCTGATGGGCTACGGCTACTTGACCGAGGTCGCCAACGCCTGGTACAGCGGCAACCCTTTTGAACAATACCTCGCCCACAACCGAGCGGTCGGCCCTTACGCCTGGTGCTACTGGACGATGGTCGCGTGCAACGTGGTCTTCCCCCAGCTCTTCTGGTTCCAATGGTTCCGGACCACGCCGTGGGCGATGTTCGTCGTCGCGGTCCTGGTCAACGTCGGGATGTGGCTCGAGCGGTTCGTGATCGTGGTCGTCAGCCTGAGCCGCGACTACCTGCCGTCGAGCTGGATGATGTTCTATCCGACCTGGGTCGACCTCGCCCTGTTGGCGGGCGGGTTCGGCCTGTTCGCGACCCCGTTCTTGCTCTTCATCCGGTTCGTGCCGATGGTCGCCCTCAGCGAGGTGAAGGCGTGCTTGCCCGAAGCCGACCCGCACCATCCATCGCCCAACGCGTGATGAACCGGGAGGGGAGCCGGGCCCGGCGGAGCGCGCTTCGTTCGAGGGCGACCACGAAGCTTCGGTCTACGGGATCCTGGCGAGCTTCCGCGGACCGAGCGATCTGCTGGCGGCGGCCGAGCATCTCCGCGCGGCCGGGTACCGCCGGTTCGACACGTATTCGCCGTTTCCCGATCCATGGCATGGAAAAGGCGATGGGACTGGCCCGCTCGAAGGTCCCTGTGTTCACGCTGGCCGGGGGGCTGTTCGGATTGGCGTTCGCCCAGTCGCTCCAGTGGTACCAGAGCGTCATCGGCTACCCGTTGATCACCGGTGGCAAGCCGCTGAACAGCACCGAGGCGTTCGTGCCGATCTCCTTCGAGACCACGATCCTGTACGCGGCGTTCGGGGCGATCGCGGGGATGTTGTTGTTGAACGGCTTGCCCCGGCTCTACCATCCGGTGTTCCGTGGCCGGACGTTCGCCAGGGCGACCAACGACGGCTTCTTCCTGACGGTCGAGGCCGCCGACCCGAAATTCGATCCACACGAGACCCTCGTGGTGCTCGAGGAGCTGGGCGGGACAAAGATCGAGCTGCTGGATGAATGAGGTGGTGCCGATGCGTTGGGTATTCCTGGGGGTGTTCTCGCTGGCCGCGGTGGTCGTATCCCAGATGGGTACGCGCGGAACGGTCAGCGACCGGCGTCCGATCATGTTCGTGACGGACATGGACGTCCAGCCGCGCTACGACGCCCAAGCGGCCAGCCCGTTCTTCCGGGACGGGCGAGCCATGCGGACGCCCCCGGCCGGGACCGTCCCGTTCGGCGGGGCCGATTATGACAGCGACGCGGGCTCGCCCCGGCAGAACCGCGACTTCCTCCAGGACGATGACGCCTACTATCGGGGCAAGCAAGGGCCGGCCTGGGTGACTCAGAACCCCTTGAAGCTCGACATGGCCCTGCTCAGGCGCGGGCAGGAGCGCTACAACATTTACTGCGCCCCTGCCACGGCGCGACCGGCACGGGTAAGGGGATCATGGTCCAGTACGGCATGGTCGGAGTGGCGAGCATCACCGATGCGCTGCATGGTTTGATGTCCGACGGCGAGTTCTTCAACGTGATCTCCAACGGCAAGGGGCGGATGTCGGGATACGCCCCGCAGATCAAGGTCCGCGACCGCTGGGCAATCGTCGCGTACATCCGCGCCTTGATGCGGAGTCAGAACGCGACCTTGCCGGATGTCCCCGAGTCGCATCGGGGGGAGTTGAATCCATGAGTCACGCGAGCCCGACGGCCGAGCCCGTGTCGCTTCCGCCCGCCAAGGGGTTCGCCCTCGTCGGGGGCCTGCTCGCGCTGGCGATCGCGGCCGGAGTGACGGTCGTGGCCGGTTTGTTCCTGGGAGATCGATCGGCGACCGACCCACGCCGCCTGGTCTTCTCCTACCTGACCAGCTTGATGTTCGTGACGAGCGTGAGCGTCGGGGCGCTTGGCCTGGGTGATGTTGCACCACCTGACAGGCGCGGTCTGGTCGGTGGTCATCCGGCGACTGCTGGAGAACCTCACGCGGCTGCTCCCCTGGATCGCGATCCTCTTCATCCCGATCGCTCTGAACCTGAACCGGCTCTATCCCTGGGCCGACCCGTCGCGAGTCGCCGCCGACCCTGGCCTGGCGCAAGGCGGTCTGGCTCAACCCGCTTTTTTTCAACGTCCGGTCAGCCGTTTATCTCGTCTCCTGGGCGGTGGTCGCGGGTTTGCTGGCGCGGAGTTCCGTCCGCCAGGACCAGAGCGGCGATCCGGCCGAGGGTCGTCGGATGCGGGCGACCAGCGCATGGGGCCTGATCGTGCTGGGGTTGACCACCAGCTTCGCCGCGTTCGACTGGTTGATGTCGCTCGCTCCAAACTGGTCTTCGACGATCTTCGGGGTCTACTTCTGGGCGGCCTCGCTGGTCGGTTCGCTCGCCGCCCTGGTCTTGCTCGTGGTCGGATTCCGCGCCGCCGGTTGGCTCCGGGAGACGATCAGCGTCGAGCACCTGCACGACCTGGGGAAGTTGCTCTTCGGCTTCGTGATTTTTTGGGCGTACATCGCATTCTCCCAGTACTTCTTGATCTGGTACGCCAACTTCCCCGAGGAGACGCGGTGGTACGTCACGCGACGCTCCGGGAGCTGGAACACCCTGAGCTGGTCGCTCGTGTTCGGGCATTTTGTGGTGCCGTTCATCGTCCTGCTGTTCCGGGCGACCAAGCGGAGCCCGTTCTGGCTCGGGTTCATCGCGGCGTGGATCCTGGTCTTTCACTACATCGATTTCTACTGGCTCATCATGCCGGCGCTGAGCCCCGAGGGGGTCTTGCCGAACTGGCTCGACGCCTCGATGCTGCTGACGCTGGTCTTCACTTGCGGAGCGATCGTCGCGCATGCCTGCCAGGCACGGCCCTTGGTTCCGATCGGCGACCCTCGCCTGGCGGAATCGCTCGCGTTCCGCAACCCTTGAGGAGAGATTCCCATGACGGATGAGAGATCAGAAGGTCGCGGGCCAACCCCGGAAACCTCGCAAACCGGGGCCGTTGCTTCGATCCCGGAAACGCCCCCCGCGGTCTTATCCCCGCGCCGCACCGTCACGCCTGCACGAGCGACGACTCCAAAACGGGTCGCCGTCGCTGCCTTCAAAGGCTTGGCCAACGTCTTGTCCATTGCGTTGCTCATCTACTTAACCTACTTCTTCACGATGTTCTTCTCGACCCGGCCTCCCGCGCCGGCCCCGCTCCCTGAGAGCGCCAGGGTCGCCGGCAAGAAGATCGAGGAACTCCGGGCCGAGGAACGCCAGCTCCTGACGACCTACGGGCCGGTCAACCCCGCGACCAAGACGGTGCGGATCCCCATCGATCGCGCGATGGACCTGATCGTCGCCGAGGGCGGGCGGCCCGCTCCCGCGCCGGCCGCTCCCCCGACCCCCGCGTTGGCGGTGGCGACCCCGAAAGCGCGGAGCAGTGGCGGCCCCGAAAGCCGGAGCGGTGGCGGCGGCCCCGAAGCCGGGCAGCGCTTCCTGTTCCGAAACCGGCGACGGCGGCCGCCCCAGCACCGGCACCGGCGCCGGCCCGAGTCGGGATGTCCCCGGACCAGTTGTATCGAGCGATCTGCATTGCGTGCCACGAAGCGGATGGGCGGGGCACGATCGTCCGCAAGGCCATGCCCTTGATTCCTGATCTCACCGACCCCAAATGGCAGGCCAGCCACAGCGACGCCGAAATGATACATACCATGCTGGACGGGAAAGGCCAGTTCATGCTGCCGATGAAAGATAAGTTCGCGCTGGCCAAGACCGACCCGAAAGAGATGGTCGCCTTCATGCGGTCGTTCCAGCCGGGGAAAACAAGTCGTCGCGTCCGCAACGCCCGCCCCGACCCAAACTCCCGCTCCGTCGGCGACCACGGCGGTCGTCGCACTCGGCTCGACCGCTCCCGCGGCGCCCTCACCTCCGGCCACGGCGTCTCCGGCAGTCTCGCCCGAGTTGCTTCGGGCTCTCACAAGCCCAACTCCCAGCGCCGCCCCGGTATCTCTGTCGGCGATCCCGCCTGCGGTGGCTCCGGCCTCGACGCCCCCGTCCGCACGGACCCCTTCGACCGCGCCGTCGCCCGCAATGGCGGCGAAGCTGCATGTCGCGGGCGAGTTCTTCAGCGTGAACTGCATCGCATGCCATGGCCCGGACGGAAAAGGGAATGCTGCGATTCGGGTCGCCATGCCCGTCCTCCCGGACTTTACCACCCGGGAGTGGCAGACGAGTCACAGCAATCCGGAACTGGCCGTCGCCATCCTCGAAGGCAAAGGGACGCTGATGCCTCCCTGGCGCGGCAAGGTCGAGCCGGCGATCGCCCAGGATCTCGTCGCCTTCATCCGGGGCTTTGGCCCCGCCGGACTCGTCTTGGCCAACACAACGCCCGAGCGATTTTATGACTCATTTTCGATTGCTTCAGAAGCAATGGGAAGATCTCGATAAACAAGCCCGGGCGCTGGCCCGTCCCTGACCGACTTGCGCTCGATCTACTGTTCGGCGGCTTGATTGCCGAACCTTTATTCAGTCTCCTTAACGGATTGGTGTTCACAACGTCACGGAGGTCATAGGTCATGCGGTTCCCGATGACACGAGCCCGGGCCTTCGCCTGGGCTCTCGGCGTGTCGGCCGTGCTGATTGCGCCGGCTCGCTCGCAAGCCCAAGACGTCGTCTATTCCGAAGCGCCAGCCGACCCATCGCAGCATCACCCCCTGCATCAGGGCTTGGGCTTCTTCCACTCGCGCCCACCCGCGATTCCGAGGACGTATTCGTACTACTACGACCGATGGTTCAACCGGCCGCGCCACTTCCAGGTCGTCGGTCCGGATGGGAAGACCTACTGGCGGAAGACCGTTCGCGGTCTCCCCTTGGGCACACCCTGGCCGCCTGTTGAATCGAGTCCGGAATAACCGAGCCACCGTTGAACTCGGGAGTCACGGTTCAGTCGGCGGCCATCATGGCAGCGGCACCGGCCCGGCCGGCGCCTGTGCGGGCGGTGGGGGCGGCCGCCGGTTGCGGCTGTGCCGCGCCGGCCGCGGGCGGAGTCTTGCGGCGCGATCTCGTCACGCAGTTCGGTGATCGGCTGCGGAGGGATCAGCCGCTTGGGAGATGGTGACGGTTCCACCGGTGGGGTCGATTGCGGGATATCGTGCCAGCGGCGGAGGAACTCCATCAGCTTCTCGTACTCTTCCCCGGTGAACTGGGCCCGGACGCGCATGTGTGCGGCCACGTTCTGATAGTTGGCGAAAGGTCGTTCGCCCAGGTTTCTTGCATTATGGCACTGGTTGCAATACATGGCGAAGACCTCGCCGCCCTCGAGCGAATCCTCGAAGGTCCGGGAGTCCTGGCCCGGACGTGGAATCCGCCATGGAGCGGGTCCTTGCGAAAGGTCGATCGGCGAGTGGACACAGCCGGATGCTCCGAATCCGATCAGGCCGGCGACCAAGGGGACCCAACGTCCCAACGACTTCGAGAAAATGGTTGACACTGTCGTTTCCCCTTTTACCGCCCCTTGAGATGAACTCGTCCGCAACCAGGCCGGTCGGCCCCGGTCCAGTTCCAATTAGAAGTTGGTGGCGAATTGAGCCATGAAGACATTGTCGTGCAAGTTTCGGTGAAGCTCCGAGTTAATCTCATAGGCGAACTTGAGGATGGATGAGGCATAGAGGTAGTAGTTGACACCCAGGGTGTACTGGTTGCGGTCGACGGGCACGTCCATCGGGGTCCCGTAATTCGCCGTGTTCAGCACCGGCTGGTTGATACCGTGGAAGAAGGAGTCGCTGAACCGGGCTACGTATTCGAGCCTCTGAATGTGCTGGTGAAGCGATGCGTAATTCCGATAGGCCAACTGGGCGTACATGCCTTGACGCCTTACGTTCTTGATATCGTTTCCGAGATAGGCGTGGGTATCCTGGAAGCTGTTGCCGTACTCGGTCCGGAAGTCCCAGTTCCCGACTTTGTAGTTGAAGTAGGGCTGCCAGACGCTGTAGACGGCTCCCGATCCATGGTCGTACGGTGCGTTGACAAATTCCGAGACTCCGAAATTGATGCCCAGCGTCGGCAGCCAGAACCCGATTCGCCCGCCGTAGGCCATGGCGTTGTTGACGTTGCCCGTGGAACCGACCAGTCCGCCGAGGTCAGCCCAGTCGCCCTTGGCTCCGGCACCGGGAACTCCCATGCCGTTGGAAGCGAAGACCGCGTACTGTCATCTTGACCGGACTGCCGAACAGATACTTGGCCCCGCGGAACTGGACGCCCGTGACCGTCAGGCCGTCCGGGATGACCTGCCGCATCACCAGGGGGACGTCGGGTAGCTTGTTGACCCACCTGGGATCGAGGGCCTCATTCCAGAACCCGATGGGGGCGAGGAAGTAGCCCATATCCATCGTGAGCCAGTTATTGAGGAAGATGTCGAGCTGAGCCTGGCCAAGGCCGACCCCCGTCTGGCTGAACGAGGTCTCAGCGGAGATGAGCATCCGTTTGTTGAGCTGCACCAGGAAGAAGGGTGTGTACTCCTCGAACGAGAACTGCCCGGCACCGCGCTGTTTTGTGAAGAGGTCATAGCGCGTCGAGACCGTGTTCCAGATCGAGATCGGCGACACGTTGGTCCCGCTGGGCAGGAACCACTCCTTCAACTGGGGCGGCAAGAAGGTGAAGTTGCGTTGCTGGTTGTCGACGCTGTCTCGCAGATTGTCCACGGCGTCGCCGAGTTGCTGGTCGCGCTGGGCGCCTTGCTTCGAGCGTGAGTCCAGCGTGGCGGCTTGGGTCTGCAACGCTCTCGAGCGCCGGAACTTGCTTCTCCACCTCGTCGGCCACGAGTCCCAACTGTTCCTCGAGCACCTTCAACTGCTTTTGCTGGATGTCGGTCAGCTTCTGCTGCCGATCCGGGCCCTGGGGGTCCTGACCTCCCGGTGGAGCATTCGGGGCCTGCGTCGCCTTGAGACGGTCTTCGAGCGCCTTGGCCGTCTGTTGCAGGGTTGCGATCTGCGCCTGCTGGGCCGCGACCTTTTTCTGCTGCTCCTGCATGTCCTTGGCGTACTGTTCCTTGAGCGCCTTGATCTCCTGCGCATTTCGTTCCAGCGCCTCCTTGACTGCCGTGAGCAATTTGGCTTCCTCGGTCTTCGATGGCTCGGTGGCAGCCGCTTTTGCGGCCGCCGGCTGGTTCGCCGCCGGGTCAGCCTGGGTTGGGGCCGGCTTGGGGGATGCCGCGTCGTCACCGAACGCGACCGCGGTCGAAACCAGAAAGCCGAGAATCGTCAGGCTCAGGCAACGACTCATATGGATTTCCCTCTTGTCAGTCCACCGTCCGAAGTGGAATGCGACCCGCATTGAACTGAGATATGGCGAATGCGGACGAGATGATTGCAGAATGGCCGACGCGGCCCCGGGGACACCGTGTGACTCGCCACGTGGGGATATGGCAAGCGCGGGACGCAGACGACGGCAAGACGAGAATCGATCGAATGGGTCCGAGATACCTGGCTCTCGGCATTCACCTTATCGGCTGTGATCGTCTTCGGTGTTCAATTGATTTTGACGGATAGGTCGACTTTTCTGGATTTGAGAGATGACTGTGCTTTAGAAGGATCAGTTTTGCACATACTTGGCCGACTTTCGGCCTAAATTCGACGGGTTTTCGTGATTGAGAAACCTCACGCGAAGTCGCGACGGGCGGAATGAAACAGAGGAGGACGATCGGACGATGGACCCTCTCGCGTTCTGTCGCGTGAGGCTTGTCGGGAATCCGTTTCGACTCGTTCTTTAGCGGACAAAGGGACTTGGGGTACTCGGAGCCGGCGCCGGCGTGGGCGCCGCCGGGGTTGCCGCGGCGGGCGGTCTGAGCGGCGGGTGCCGGGGCGGCCGGTGTCGTGGCATCCGGTCGCGAGACCGTCGAGCCCGGTTCGAATATGTGAAGATAGCGGGCCATGGCAGCGGATTCTTCCAGGGTCAGAGTGCCGCGGAACGCCGGCATGACAGCCCCGCGGCCCTCCAGGATGACCCGCGTCCGGTAGTCATCGGAGCGGGTCGTCTGCCAGACCGCATTGGTGAAATCGGGAACGTCGGGAATGTCCCAGACCCCGCGGCCATCGACCCCGTGGCAGCGGATGCAATACCGGTTGAACAGGCCCATGACGACCCGCTTCTCCTGCTCCGGACTCCGCATCCAGTACCAAGTACCGCCGAAATCCTCATTGATAATGTCACCAGGCCCCGTCGCATGGGATGAGGCATGATAGTGGCAGATCAGATGCGGCCACGTTTTTCCACACGGACAGCCGCCGTTCGCCGATCGGGTCGAGGCTGCCACCAAGAGCACCACGCCACACATGATCGCACACCACCAATTCGTCGTGGAAATGCGAGCGCCATCGGTCGATCGCCTGAATTCATGACTCCTCCTGATCGATATATTCGGTATAGTTTCCTGAGATCGATCGGGATGAGGCCGAGAAGGGTCGGCCGCAAGGTCCGCGATCGTCCGGTCTCATAAGTGCTATCGGAGGGAACCGACCTCCATTCCTTGAAATTCTTTCCCTCCGGGCCGATGATTGGCGGAGCCAGGCCCGAGCGTCTCATGGACGTGACAAGGCGCGGTACTGTCGCTTAAGCTTGTTCATCTGGTCCTGCAACTCCTGGTAGCGCCGACGGAAATCGGACGAAGGGTTAGTCGGGATCGATCGAGCCCCCGCGGGCACGAAAGAGCGGAGATAGGCAACCAGCTCGCGCACCTGAGGCTCGCCGAGCTTGCCGTTGAACGCCGGCATGGCCGTCCCCTTGCCTTCCAGGACGCTGGCCGTCAACTGGGCGTCGTTTCGACGTTGATGCCAGTCGAGGACGGTGAAGTCCGGGAGCCAGGGCAACTGGGCACGCATGCCGTTTCCATGACCGTCCGCCCCGTGACATGAGCTGCACAACCGCTGGAAGAGGCCCGGGATGGCGTCTGACGGAGCCAGTATTCGGGCTGACTCCGTCGACGTCCGCGCCTCGGGCTGTGTCGCGGGTTCTTGCTGATCCGCTGGCTCGTCGGGTACAACCTGCTCTCCGCCTCGGAAGTTTCGGACCAGGCTGACCAGATGAACCACTTCCGTTGGCCTGAGCTTGTCTTTCATCGCCGGCATGAATCCTTTCCCTTCTCGAATGGAATGCTGCAAACGGTCATCGTCGTGCGCGCTATGCCACTCGGGCCTGGTGAAATCGGGGATGGTCTGCATCAGTTCGCGAGACGATCCCCCGCGGCCGTCGGTCTCGTGGCAATCGATGCAGTGCGTGCGATATAACTTGATCGATCGAGAATGGTCAGCCTGCGTTCGATCCTGGCGCGGGATCTTCGACTCACGCGAGGTCGGACTGATAACTAGGGAAGGAATCAATTGCGCGACACTCTGTAGCGGGAGCGCTGCGAGGTTAACGCATATCGATATCAGGATTAGGCACGAAATCCGGGACACGATGCGCGTACCGGGGACGGTCCCACGAATGAGGTTGCTCATTGGAAATCACTTTATTTTGTACGAAAGAGCCCCGCTGGAGATGGAAAACGATCGAGGCATCCCACCACAACGAATGGCGTTCGCCTTCGCCGCTTCAGTGGAATCTCATGGCTCTTCCTGTCTAAATGAAGTGCCTAGTCGAGCTGAATTGGTTACGTTTTTTTCACTTGCTCGCGTCTGAACTCAGGCATGTTTGGCGATACACCATCTGAGGCTCATTGTGTAGAATGGCGATGCCTCGCCGTCGGTCTCACTTGCCTTTCTTAAGAATTGGAAGGGCTCGACTCAAAGAGGCCGATATCGACGAACAGGAGAAGAACTCGCGATGAATCGCCGAGCGACGCTCGAGGCAAGGCTGCCCGTGACCGACTTACAGCAGATCGACGCGATCTGCGACCGGTTCGAGGCTGCCTGGAGCACGGGCCAGACCCCGGACCTGGCGTCGTTTCTTGCCGAGGCACCCGCCGGTGTGCACGCCCCTCTGTTTGGCGATCTGCTTCACATCGAGTTGGAGTATCGGATTCAGCGCGGCGAACAACCCGACGAGCGATCGTACCACGAGCAGTTCCCCGCGTTCCGGGCCATCGTGGCGGCGGCCTTCGGATCCTGAGGGCGGCCGTAAGGGCTTGATCGCGACCCGGCTCTCGGATCGAAGCGATTGGGCCAGTGAACAGACAGCCATCGTGTCGCCAAGGAGCCAGCCTTGGCAACTTCCCGCGAGAGACGGGAACCGAGCCCGCGAGCCGATTTCAGTCTGGGCGAGCCCGAAGAATGGAAAGTCGCCGGTTATGAAGTCTTGGGCGAGCTGGGGCGGGGCGGCATGGGCGTTGTCTTCAAAGCCCGACAGATCGCACTCAACCGGGACGTCGCCGTCAAGTTGATCAAGATCCGGCAGTTTCGCCTCCCAGCCGGAAGTGGCGCGGTTTCAGAGCGAGGCCGAGGCCGTCGCGCAACTGGACCACCCCCACATCGTGCCGATCTACGAGGTCGGCCAGTACCGGGGCCAGCATTTTTTCAGCATGAAGCTTGTGGCCGGAACCAGCCTGGACAAGCGGCTCGATGAATTCGCCGCCGACCCCCGCGCCGCGGCGACACTGGTCGCCGTGGCGGCCGAGGCCGTGCATCATGCTCATCAGCGTGGCATCCTCCATCGCGACTTGAAGCCGGCCAATATCCTGCTGGACGAGCGCGATCAGCCGTATGTGACCGACTTCGGCCTGGCCAAGCGCATCGATGCCGGCAACGAGCTGTCGCACTCGGGCACGCTGGTGGGGACGCCGGCGTACATGTCGCCCGAGCAGGCGACCCAGTCGCGGGGCTCATTGTCGACAGCCACCGACGTCTACGGCCTGGGCACGATCCTCTATGCGGCGCTTTCCGGCCGGGCTCCGTTCGCGGCCACGACCCTGGTCGAGACGCTCGACATGGTGCGCACCCAATCGCCCGAGCCCCCCTCGCTGCTCAACCCTCGGGTGCCGCGCGACCTGGAAATCATCTGCCTGAAATGCCTGGAGAAAGAGCCGCGGCGCCGGTATCAAAGCGCGTTCGACCTGGCCGAAGACCTACAGCGTTGGTTGAAGGGAATCCCGATCCTGGCGAGGCCCGTCGGTCCGCTCACTCGCGCGGGCATGTGGTGCCGCCGCAACAAGGCACTCGACCACGGCGGCGGCCCTCTTTGTGCTGGCCTTCGCCGGCGGATTCGCCGGCATTACCTGGAAGTGGCGCGAGGCCGTTTCCGAGAACAAGAAGGCCGAGGCCCTCCGAGAGTTCTTGACCACGGGGCTCTTGGCCCAAGCCTCGCTCGAGCTCGACCCCCTGGGCAAAAACCTCCCGGTCCAGAAGCTGCTCGACCGCACATCGGACGGGCTCGGCTTCTGGCTCGAAGACCAGCCGGAAATCGTGGCCAAGATCCACGAGACGATCGGCGGCGCCTATCTTTCCCTGGGCCGATACGACCGGGCGGACATGCATTTGAAGAACGCGATCCGCCTGGACACCGAGCTCTATGGACACCGGACATCCGGACACCCTGCGCGCCACCAGTTTGCTGGCCACGCTCCTGGACCAGACCGGCCATGGCACCGAAGCCGAGCGTTTGATCGGCCGCAACCAGGATGACTGCCGTCCGCTATCTCGGCCCCGATCGACCCGGTCACGCTCGACGCGAGCGAACGCCTGGGAGCCATCCTCTGGCACCTCGGCAAGCTGGACGAGGCCGAGACCCTGCTCCGCAAAAACGTGGCCGACCGCCGCCGGTTGCTCAAAGCCGAGCATCCCGACACCCTTCGCTCGGTCTACCTCTTGAGCCGGGTGCTCCGGGATCGCGAGCCGCTTCGCCGACGCCCAGACGTTCGCGGATCAGTATGCCCATAGCGTCTCGTGCTCGATGGGGACGCAACCACCCCGCCAACGTGGTGGCACTCACCAATCAGGGGGACATCCTCCGCGCCCAAGGGAAGCTCAGCCAGGCCGAGCCCTATTACCGGCACGCGGTGGTCGAGGCCCGCAACATCCTCGGCGACGATCACCCTTCCACACTTGCCGCCGTGAAGACTCACGCGGAAGTGCTCAGCGAGCTAGGCGAGCCCCAATCCCCGCCATGAGTCAGGGCATGGGAATCTCCACGGTGTCTACGCCGGCGGCTCGATCCCCAAGGCGCGAAGCAGAGCCGCCATGTGTTCGGCACGCTGCCGCTCCGCGTCGCGTTCGCTGGCAATTTGCTCGGCACGCTGCCGCTCCGCGTCGCGTTCGATAGCGGCTTGCCTGCGTTCTTTGTCGCTTTCTATCAGAGTCAAGAAGCGCTGGCCGTCGGGGCCAAAAAGCTTCAGCTTGGGTCCGGAGATATCGAAACGAACACCCAGACGAGGACTGACCCAGCCGTTCATCTCGGGAATCTCTCTGAGCTTCCCATCCTTGCGTCGATAGCCGGTCAACTTCTTATTGTCGGGATCGTAGATGTAATACTCCTCAACCCCGTATTTCTTCGTAAAACCGAAACTTGTCGGTCATCTTCGCAGGCTGTGTTGCTGGGCGAGAGGACTTCGAAGACGACCTGGGGGGGATCCCGTCTTCCCTGAACTGGATGTAGGAGCCGCGACGGCCCTTGGGCCGACCGAAGACGACGAGCGTGTCCGGGGCCGTGCAGATTTCGGGCTTACCCTCGACGGGATACCAGAGGAGATCGCCGGCGACAAAGACGTTGGGATTCTCGCTAAAGACGATTTCCAGTCCCTCTTTGATCTTGACGATCCACTCGAATTGTTCTGTGTTTTCGGCCATGGGCTGCCCATCGCTGTCGGGGTAAATGATATCCGGCCGCGGGGGCTTTGGGATCGTGACGGTGCTCATCGAGCATGAACCCCTTCGGAATCGCCACAAGGAGATCGCACGAAACAGAATTCTACCCGTTCGGGCTATCGGCGCGAACACAAGTGTGCTGTCCGTTTGTACGCTCTCACAGCGCGGCGTACGGTCGGTTGGCCCTTTAGCGCGAGCCGCTTTGATGCGATCATCGGGTAGGGACGCGATCTTCAAGCAATTCCATTCCGTCAAACTGGCGACACGAGGTCTTTATGGCGACCGACGAAGAGCTCAAGAAGGCATTGAAGGCGTTCAAGAAGCGGCTGAAATTCATGCGGCTCGACGATGAGTCGGGCCTGAGCCGAGGTGGGGGAAGAAGTCGGGGATCACGGGGATCACGCCTCCGACCGGCCATCCGCCCGGGATCTGGGAAGAATTGGTGAGCAAGGGCAAATTGAAGCGGGAGATGGCCAACACGTACTCTCTGGTGGAGGGTGCTTGACGAGCTCATTGTTTATTGGAGAAGGTTGAGGTTGCCGGGCGGTTCCTCCGGCTCTGTCCCTTCGAGTGAAAACCCATGCCCATCAACCTGAGCGAGGCCCTGGAGCACCACCGGCGGGGCCACCTTGATCGGGCCGCCAGCGCCTACGAGGCGGCCCTGGCCGAGAACCCGGATCAACCCGAGGTGCTCCATCTCCTGGGCCTGGTGTCACTCCAGCGCGGCAACGCCGCTCGGGCCGTCGCGCTGATTGCCCGGGCGGTCGCTCTCCGACCGGCCGAGGCGGCTTTTCACGCCAGTCTGGCCGAGGCCTACTGGGCCAGCGGAGCGGCCGATCGCGCCATCGGCTGCTACCACGCCGCGTTGCGGCTGAAGCCCGAATAATCCGGTGGTTCTGTGCAACCTGGGGTCGACCCTCTTGAGCCTGGGGAATGTCGACGCCGCGATCCGTCACTTGCGTGATGCCATCCGGCTCGCGCCCGAGATGCCGGCGGCCTATAACAACCTGGGCAACGCATTGCGACGCCAGGGGGACAAGAGCCGGCGCGCTCGAGCAGTTCCGTACCGCCGTGCGGCTCGATCCCAACGCGGCTCAGGCCCAGGGCAACCTCGGGAGAACGCTGCTGGAGCAAGGCGAGCCGGACGAGGCGCTCGAGCATTGCCGCGAGGCGCGTGCGGCTCCAGCCGGATTTTGCCGAGGGCCACAGCAATCTCGGCAACGTGCTCCACGCACTCGGCCGGCTCGACGAGGCCGAGGAATCCTACAGCTCGGCGATCCGGCTCAAGCCAAACCTGGCCGCCGCTCACGCGGGCCTCGGGGGGGTGTTCGAGGAGCTGGGCGACTTTGACCAGGCACTCGCATCGCTCCGGACGGCGCTGCGATACGACCCGATACACGCCGGCTCCCTCGCCCGGCTGGCGACCTGGCTGCGGGACAAGCTGCCGCCGGCCGACCGTGCTACGATCGAGGGCTTGCTGGCCGTTTCCGATCTGCCACCCGATCGGCGCTGGCCGCTCCAGTTCGGCCTGGCCCAGGTACTCGACGCCGAGGCCGATTTCGACCGGTCGGCCGCGCTCACTCTCCAGGCCAACGCGCTCCAACTGGCCGATTTCCAGAAGCGCGGCAAAGGCTATGATCCCGAGACGCATCACAAGTTTGTCGATCAATTGATCGCGGCGTTCTCGGCCGAGTTCTTCGCGGGGGTGCGCGGATTCGGTCTCGAGACAGAGCTGCCGGTCTTCATCGTCGGCATGCCGCGGTCGGGCACGACGCTGGCCGAGCAGGTCCTGGCGAGCCACCCGCGACGTGTTCGGGGCGGGTGAACTCCGCCTGGCCCGGCAGACGTTTGAAGCAATCCCCGAGGCGACCGCTCGTGCCGGCGGACCCTCTCGACTGCCTGCAATACCTCGATCGGGAGGCCGTGCGGCGGTTGGCCGCTCGCCATCTCGACGCCCTGACGGCCCTCGACGGCTCGGCCGAGGCCAGCCGGGTCGTGGACAAGATGCCGGAAAACACGCTTTATCTGGGCTTGATCGCCACGCTGTTCCCGCGCGCCAAGCTGATCCACTGCCGCCGCGACCTGAACGATGTGGCGCTGTTCGTGCTGGATGACCCACATGGCACAGGTCCGCTGGGCGTGCGACCCGGACCACATCGCCTCGCGTATCAAAGAGTATCAGCGCATCATGGATCACTGGCGTCAGGTGCTGCCGGTCCCGGTGTTCGAGCTCGACTACGAGGAGATGGTGGCCGACATCGAGGGTGTCTCTCAAAAGCTGGTGGCCTGGTGCGGCCTGGAGTGGGACCCGGCCTGCCTGGAGTTCCACAAGACGCGCCGACCGGTGCGGACGGCCAGCGTCGCCCAGGTTCGCCAGCCGGTCTACAGTCGCTCGGTGGGCCGCTGGAAGAACTACGAGCGGTCGCTCGCCCCGCTGTTCGCCAAGCTCAAAGAAGTGGATTCGCTCATGACTCGGAAAAGCCTTGCCTCCACCCACGCTGAATAACCTGGTCCCGGTTTCGGTCGGGCACAGGTACTTCGAGAACTTCGCCGACCATCCCTTTCAGCCGTCGGACACGACCTTCTCACTGGTAAAGGCGTGGTGGCTTGCCGAGGCGTCGCTCCTGGTCTACGGCGACGAGCCGTTCATCCGCCAGCGGCTGATCGACTCGGGCTTGGTCGAGGCGCTGGGGCTCTCCGTCCGTTTCTTCCGGGGTGACGTGCGCGGGACTCAGTGCGTCGTGCTGGACAACGACCGCTTGGCGATCGTCGCGTTCCGAGGGACGCGGATCGAAAGCTTCCCGGACCCGATCTTGAACCTCAAGTTGAGACTGCTCAACAAGCTGGACCTGGTGACGGACGTGGACTTCCGGCTGGCTCCCGGGACTCATGTTCACGCGGGTTTCCACCGGTCCCTCGACGAGATCTGGAGCGGCCTCCACGAGTATCTCGAAGTCGATCCGCGAGTGACAGGAAGCGGGAAGACGATCTGGTTCACGGGCCATAGCCTGGGCGCGGCCCTCGCCACGCTGGCGGCGGACCGCTTTGGGGCCGGCAAGGCCGGCGGTCTGTACACGTTCGGCTCTCCTCGGGTCGGTGATGATGTCTTCAAGGCAAATTTCGCGAGCCCCGTGCTACCGCTTCGTCAACAACACGGACGTGGTCCCCCACGTGCCGCCGCCTGGTCTTGCTCGCCAAGTACAGCCCATGTGGGCGAGCTCAAGTTCATCGACAGCACCGGCCGGATCGTCAGCGATCCAACCATGTTCAACATCATCGACAGCAATTTCCGTGGCCACTTCCAATCGCTGAAGGCAGGGTGGAACACGTTCAACCCGTCCACCCTGAAGAAGGCGGGTCAGGTGATCCGCGATGCGGTGAGCCAGCGCGAATTCTCGACGGTCGGCGAAAAGCTGGAGTCGTTGAACCTGGATTTCATCCCCTTGGCTGCCCTCGCGGACCACAGTCCGATTTACTATACGCTCAGGATCTGGAACGCGCTCCAGCCCGATGAATGACGAGGTGTCTCGATGAAGATTCGTATGCAGATCGTGGTGGGACTGGCTCTTGCCGTGCTGACCAGCGACTTGCGGGCCGTCGAGTTGCATGTCAGCCCGAACGGACGCGACGACAACCTCGGCACGGCCGAGTCGCCGTTGGCGAGCTTCGCCGGGGCGAAGGCGCGGGTGCGGGTCGTAAAAAGTAAGTCGGCCGGAGCCGATCACCGTGACCTTCCACGCGGGCACCTACCGGCTACCAGAGACCCTCGTCTTCGGCCCCGCAGACTCGGGCACCGAAACCGCTCCCATCACCTACAGAGCGGCTCCTGGTGAAGAGGTCGTCGTCAGCGGCGGCGTGGTGCTCCGGTTGAGCTGGATGCCTCTAAGAAAGGAATCATCCAGGCCGAGGTGCCACCGGGGTTCGCCACCGATCAGCTCTTCGTCAACGGCCAGCGGCAGACTCTGGCACGCTATCCCGATGAAGATCCCCACGCGCAATACTTCCACGGCTTCGCCGCCGACGCCTTCAGCAAGGACCGAGCGAAACGCTGGGCCGACCCGAAGGGCGGGTTTATTCATGCCATGCACAAGCACATGTGGGGCGACTTCCACTATGTCATCACCGGCAAGGACGCCGAGGGAGCCGTCACGTTTGAAGGAGGCTGGCAGAACAACCGCCGGCTGGGAATGCACGACCAGATCCGGTTCGTCGAGAACATCGCCGAAGAGCTGGACGCGCCCGGCGAATGGTTCCTCGACCGTCGGTCGCGCACGCTCTCCTATGTTCTCCCCGTGGGTGTCGACCCGGGCAAGGCGGTCGTCGAGGGCGTGCGACTGCGGCACCTGGTCGAGTTCCGAGGCGAGGGGACGCGGCCGGTCGCGTTCGTGACGCTCAAGGGGTTCGTCTTCCGCCATGCGGCGCGGACCTTCATGGAAAACCGCGAGCCGCTGTTGCGGAGCGACTGGACGATCTATCGCGGCGGCGCGATCGTCTTCGAGGGCACCGAGCACTGCTCGCTCGAAGACAGCACGCTCGACCGGCTCGGGGGCAACGCCGTCTTCGTGAGCGGCCGCAACCGCCATCTGATCGATCCGGGGCTGCCACATCACCGAGGCCGGCGCCAACGGAGTCGCCTTCGTGGGCGACCCCAAGGCGGTGCGCAGCCCGCTCTTCGAATACGAGCAGCGACAGGGCTAGCCCAGATCGACCGGACGCCGGGCCCGAAGACCGACGACTACCCGGCCGATTGCCTGGTGGAAGACTGCCTGATCGAGCGCACCGGCCGGATGGAGAAGCAGTCGGCCCCGATCCAGATCGCCATGGCGCAGGGCATCACGGTCCGCCACTGCTCGATCTACGACGTGCCGCGCGCTGGCATCAACATCGGCGACGGCTGCTGGGGCGGCCACCTGATCGAATTCTGCGACGTCTTCGATACCGTCAAGGAGACCGGCGACCACGGCTCGTTCAACTCCTGGGGCCGCGACCGCTACTGGGGCCTGAAGGACGTCGACCTGAATGCACTCGCCCAGAAGGGACTCCGCGACCTGCCTCGGCTCGACACCGTCAAGCCCATCATCCTCAGCAACAACCGCTGGCGCTGCGATCACGGCTGGGATATCGACCTGGATGACGGATCGTCCAACTATCGCATCGAGAATAACCTCTGCCTGAATGGCGGCATCAAGCTGCGCGAGGGGTTCGACCGCATTGTCGAGAACAACATCATGGTCACCAACTCGTTCCACCCGCACGTCTGGTACAAGGGAAGCGACGACATCTTCCGGCGCAATATTGTGTTCACCGATTACAAACCGATCGACGTGCCCAAGCCCTGGGGCCAGGAGTGCGACTTCAACCTGTTGCACCAGCCGGGCAAGCTTGACCCCAACCCCGGCGCTGTCCTTGCAAGCACAAAGCGGTCGCGACCAGCACTCGCTCGAGGCCGACGCGAAGTTCCGTCGACCCGGCGCACGGCGACTACCGCGTGGCCGACGATTCGCCGGCCTTGAAACTCGGGTTCAAGAACTTCCCGATGGACCAATTCGGCGTGCAATCACAAAGACTGAAGCGGATGACGCGTATGCCGCTCTTACCGAGATGAGGCGAGAGGAGAAGCGCGCGCACAGAGTCGCAGGGGGCCAAAAACGCCGTCACGGCGTCACGGCCTTACGGGCATTGGACTTACGTGTGACGCCTGAATAATCGGAACTGTGTTCATCGCTCGATATAACTCTTGAGAGGACTTGAGGTACGTGTGACGCCTTCTATAATCCCGCCGACGTCAAGCCCCCTGGCTTTTTTTTACTGCTCGCTTTGTTGGGCGCAGACAGCGATCGATCCGAGTTCCACGCTTGGTCGCCGGTCTCGCCGTCTGCGGTGAGACCGGCGACCAAGCGTGTCTGGTCCGTATGCCGCCGGCATCGTCGTGTTTCAGTAGCACGCTCCTTACCTTGTCAAGAAATCGCACGAGACCTCGGCTGGCGGCTTCGTCATGTGCGTCGGGGCCTTCGTGAGGCCGCGACTACCTTCTATCCGTGTCAGTCCTCACTGAAGGGACCAAGCACCCGTTACTTTGTTCGTCCGCGGACGACTCCGAAGCCAGGAGTGGGAGCAAACCCTTCTGAATAACGGTCGGCTGCCGCCGACCCGGCGTTTGCACACGGTCGCCCCCACCAGCCTGGTACGCTCGTGGTTCCTCCCTCAAGGCGCTCTGTCTGATTACGCTGGGTTTGAGCCAAGGGAACCCTCAGGATTCCCGCGCCGGAAAATCAGCCCCGATTGGGTCGATCCCCCATGTACTTCCCCGTCGCCCCTCCCGCCTTCACCCTCGCATCGCCCTCACTTTTCCGGGCGATGCGAGGGTGAAGGTGGGAGGGGCGGTCCCTCTTGCCGAGCCCGAGCTGAGCCTGGCTCGCCCACAGATTCTGCGGAAGAGCCCAAGTTGATCGGGATTCGCCGATCCTCACGCTCACGGCGTGGCGGCACCGACGGCTGCCGACCTCGCCGATGTCCTTTTCTTGAGCTTCTTCTCCCACGGACTGATTTCCGCCCCCTCGGGCACCTCGCCCTGTTCGAGATAACGCCAAAGCGCGATGAGTAACTTGCGCGCCAGCGCCACGATCCCCACCTTCCGCAGCCGTGCGTTGCCCGAACTGAACCGACGCTGGTACCACAGGCTCAAGGCGCTTTCCGGTTGCCAGCGCAGCCAGCTCCAGGCGATTTCCACCGCCATCCAACGCAGCCGGCGGTTCCCCGCCTTGCTGATCCCTTGCTCAAGTTGACTATCACCGCTGGCGTAAGGGGTCGGGGTCAACCCGGCAAGGCTCGCCAGCTCTCGGCGATTCTTGATCTGTCGCCAGGCGAAGAACTCACGCACAAACAGCGTCGCGCTCATCGGTCCGATCGCCTTGAGGTCCAGCAGTAGCCGAAGCTTCTCCACGTCGGCCGTCTCGTTGTTGCCCAACGCTTGCCACTGAGCGTTCTCCAGTTCCCGTGCCTGGCGGTCCACCAGCAAAAAGCGCCCCCACTCCCGGAGGATGCGCGGGTCAGCTCGGCGGGGACCGATGTCTCGTCCCACTGGCGAAGCAGGCCCAGACGTTTCGGCAACTCTTCATCGACCACGACGTCAAGCCCCAGGTTGGCGAGGAGTCCCTTGATCCGATTGGAGTGCTCGGTGCGTTCCTCCTTGACCGCCATGAGTTCACGGTGGGGCTGCCGGCGGTCCTCCTCATCTGGGGAAGGGACGCGGACCACGCTCCAGAGTTTGTGCTCGCCGCCGTGATAGCGGATCAACATGGTCAGGAGCTTGGCGACGTCGAGCCGATCGCTCTTGGCGCGTCGAGCCCGGCGGTTGACCTCGATGCTGGAGGCGTCGACAACGCTGTTGGCGATGGCGTTCTTTTCCAGGTAGCGATGAAGCCAGAAGCCGTCGCGGCCGGCCTCGTAGCAGGAGACCACCGCGGCGTCATCGGCAAGCTCGAAGCGTTGCTTGGCACGCCGGATCTCGTGTTGCAGGCCATCGAGGTCACGCGCCGGGATGGTTCGGACGCGAGGCTTCTGAGCCATGCCGGTGGTAAAAGCGAGGTTCCAGGAGGTCCAGCCAAGTTCGAAGGCGAGGTAGAGCTTTGCCGAGGCCGCCGGTGTAGAATTCGGAACGTGAGTCGCTGACATCGTAAGGCTCCTTGAAAGAGAAGGTGTTGACGCACTGTTTGGAGCTTACCGTCAGCGGCTTACATTTTTCAGCCCGGCTCGCTCCGGGCATAGTATCTGAATAA
>CAWAAW010000100.1:0-170669 GCA_963779785.1 uncultured Planctomycetota bacterium | reverse complement strand
GGCAAGCACCTTCTGGCCGACCTGGAGCACGGAGCTGCTACCCAGGGTTACGGGCTGCAGGTTGGGCGCCTTGATCTGAATGACGGCGAGGTCGTGAGACTTGTCGGCTCCGATGACGGTGGCCGGGTAGTGCTTTTTGTTGTCGAGGATGACTTCCAGCTTCCGGGCGCCGTCGATGACGTGGTAGTTGGTGAGGATGTGGCCTTCTTTGTCAATGATGAAGCCGGAGCCGGAGCCCTGCTGGGCCTGCGGACCAAAGAAGAAGTCGTAGGAGACAGAGGTGGACGTGATATTGACCACGGAGGGGACAACGCGTTTGTAGACGTCCACGTTGTTCTGCTCCTCGCCGTCGAGCGGCGGGGCAGCCTGGACCTCGTTGATGTGAACGGGTTCGCTGGTGAGCCACGGGGCGGCTGGGCCAAAACGATGGTTGGTGTAGAGGAAGAATGCGGCGGCGAGCAGCACTCCGAGAGCAAATGGTCTTAGGACTTTCATGGCTCCTGCCTGTTTCACTGGTTAAGATTATAGACGCGCGAGCTGGTGGAAAGTTTCTAGGTGGCGGCGGAGAGCGCTGGAATCCGGTTTGGACGGCGAATATCGAGGGCGGGTGTGTGGCAGAATGGGAACGAAAACGCATCGAACTGAAAAGCGCCCCGGGAAACATGGACCGCGAACAATTCCAGAAGATTACGAAGGCCCTGGCCGATCCGCAACGCTATGACATTCTCTCGCGGATTGCGGGCGAGGAGGAGCTGGCCTGCAACGAAATGCGGTGCCAGCTTCCGATTACGGCGGCGACACTCTCTCACCACCTCAAAGAGCTGGCGAACGCCGGGCTGATTTCCGTTCGCAGGGACGCGAAATTCCTGCACATGAAGCTGCGGCGCAAGACCTGGCGCGAGTATTTGAAGCGGCTGGAAAAGCTTTGAAGCGGTTTCAGTGGAACGTCCGTACACGAGAAAATCGATTCTGGCGGAAAAGTTTGAGGCCGCGCGGGAGATTCGGGCAGCGTAGGGATCCTTGCTACGCTCAGGATGACACCTCGTTCAAGGCAAAAGAAAAATATGCAACTTTCACGGGATGGGTCTCGTCCATTGGGATGATTTGATGAGTATCGAACTATCAGAAACAAAGGGGAGACCAGATGGCGAGACTGAAGGGCAAAGTTGCAGTGGTAACGGGAGCTTCCAAGGGCATAGGCGCGGCAATCGCCGAGCGGTTCGGCGAAGAGGGCGCAAATGTGGTGGTGCATTATGCATCCGACCGGAAGGGCGCCGAGAAGGTTGTGGGCGATATTCAGAGAGCAGGAGCGAAGGCGGTTGCGGTGCAGGGGGATCTTTCCAAGCCGGACGAGGTGGAGAAGGTGTTCCAGGCAGCAGGCGATGCGTTCGGCAAAATCGACGTGCTGGTGAACAATGCCGGGGCGTACGAGTTTCGCCCAGTGACGCAGATAGATCCGGCGCACTTCCACAAACTTTTTGATTTGAATGTACTGGGACTATTGCTGTCGACGCGCGAAGCCGTGAAGCGGATGAACGGCGGCGGCGGTTCGGTGATCAACATCAGCTCGGTGGTGAGCGAAGTCCCGGTGGCAAATGGGGCAGTGTACAGCGCGACCAAGGCGGCGGTGGATGCCATTACACAATCGCTGGCCCAGGAACTGGGCGGGCAAGGCATCCGGGTGAACTCGTTGCAGCCCGGAGTGGACGGCGACCGAGGGATTCCGGGCACTGGGAGAAAGCAGCAAGGAGTTCGAGAAAGTTGCGCTCAGCCGGACACCTCTGGGGCGGATCGGTGCAGCAACCGATATTGCGGGCGCAGCACTGTTTTTGGCCTCGGAGGATGCCGGGTGGGTGACCGGGGCGGAGATTCCGGTGAGCGGGGGTATTCGGCCGTAGTTGTATCCGAACCCAGTTTAAAGTCCCAGAGTTGGAAAGAGCCAACTCTGGGCCACCCGCCGACCGCCGTAAGTCAAAAGGGGGAACGCGGAGTGCGGCTTGCGTTTTTTCGCCGCAGAGGAAGAGTGGAGTCCGGAGATAGGGGTCCTTCGCTGCGCTCGGGATGACACCCTCAAAAATATGCGCACTAAGCTTATCGTTGAACCACGCCACGCTCGCTGTCGATCCCACATCTGCTAACTACGGCAGATGTGGGGCACCGGAGTTTACCTGGGTCGGGGCTAGCCCGGACTTCTCAGCCCTGGACGGCGGGCTCGGACTGGGGGTGCTTGACGCCTCGCCGGATTTTGGCGGCCTTGACGGTGTTGCTCATGAGCATGGCGATGGTCAGCTTGCCGACTCCTCCGGGTACGGGGGTGACGGCTCCGGCCATGCGGGTGACGCGGGGATCACAGTCTCCGATGATGGTGCTTCCCTTTTCGGCGAACTGCTTTTCACGCTTCTCGTCGCCTTTGAAGAAGCGCTCGAAGAGCACGGGATCGGTGATGTGATTGATGCCGACATCGAGGATGGTGGCGCCGGGCTTGACGAACTCGGTGGCGATGAATCCGGGACGGCCAATGGCGGCGATCAGGATGTCGGCACGGCGGCAGACCGCGGGCAGATCCTTGGTGCGCAATGGGGGATGGTGCGGTGGCGTTGGCGTTGGTCAGCAGCATCGCCATGGGCTTGCCGACAATGTCACTGCGTCCGACGACCACCGCGTCCTGACCCTCGACGAGGATGTTGGCGCGGCGCAGGATCTCCATGCATCCGGCGGGGGTGCAGGGGACGAGGCTGGGACGCTTGGTGCTGAGATTGCCGACGTTGACGGGATGGAAGCCATCGACATCCTTCTCCGGGGAGACGGCGAACAGGACGGCATGGCATCGACTGGGCGGCAGGGGAAGTTGGACGAGAATGCCATCGATTTCATCGCGGGCATTGAGCTGCTCGATGAGGGCAACGAGCTCTTCGGTGGTGGTAGTCTCGGGCGGGTGATGAGTTCGCTGAGATACCGAGCTGCTCGCAGGTGCGGACCTTGTTGCGGACGTAGGTCTGGGAGGCAAGATTGTGCCCGACCAGGATCGCCGCCAGACCGGGCTGGAGACCGTCAGCAGCGAGTTGCTGAACCTCCTCGGCGACCTCGGACTTGATCTGAGATGCGAAAAGATTTCCGTCGAGCATGATTGCAGGCATAAGGTGTCCCCCGACACGATTAGGGATGGAACTTCTATTTAGTGTACCGGGATTGGCGTGGGGATGCGAGTGGGGAAAATAGAATGAGAGTCATGATTCCTGCGAAGCTGGTGAAGACCGTTGTGTGCCCCATTTGCCATGGAGAGTTGCGATTTAACGCAGATTTGACGAAATTGCGCTGCACGGGGTGCGGCAAGGGCTTTCGGGTGGAGGACGGCATCCCGGTACTGCTGGCACAGGAGGCGGAATAACCGAAACTAGGCGCCCGGCGCTCACTCTTCCAGCAGAATCGATCCGATGAGGAAGTAACGACTCCGAGGTGGGTATGGCGCAACCGGGTCAGGCCCGGAGTTGATATCCTTAACTGAATGATTTTTGGCCCAGGGCGAAGCTAAAAACGGCGGGTAGCGGAATGTCTGCATCGCAACGCGACCTTCCAGAGTCTAACGGGTTACTCAGAAGTAGGTGGAGGTGACCCGATGTACGCCCAGAGTTCTCGGTTTTGGAAGTCGCGGAATTGCGCAGTGCGCTACTGCAGAGCGGAATGGATGCCCGGGACGCAGCGGAGCTGATGCAGACCTTTCTGATGGGCCGGGGCTATGGGGTTTCTCCGGAGGCGGCGCGAACGGCGGCGTTCACGGTGGAAGGCTCGGGCTGTTCGCTGGAAGTGATGCAGCGGGAGTTGGACCGGATCGCCATGGTGGAGAAGGCCAAGGGGATTTGGAAGACGTCGCAACGTTTAGAAACAAGAGCTTGGGATTGATTTCAAGAACGGTGTTCCGATTTAGGAGCACCGTTTTTTCGTCAGGGCGATTGGGACACCCATAACTACGCTCCCAATAACCGGCGCGCTAATAGGGATTGCATATCCCGCCGGCCATCTGCGATGAGATAAATGATGACCTTTTGGCCTGCGACGCGGTAGATCACACGATAGGGCTTAAACCAGGTTTGGCGGTACTCCTTGATGCCCACACGTTCGAGTTCTTTGGCAACTTCCGCGCTCTGGAAATTGCGCCAGGCTCCCGGCAATCGCCATCAACCGATCCAGCACACGGTTGGCGTTGGAAACAGAGTCGAATTCCGAGATGTACTCGTAAATAGATTCCAAATCACGCTCGGCACCAGCGGTGAGCAAGACTTCGAAGCCGGCAGGCGATCCCGTCATCCGCGAGTTGTTCGTTTTGCACGCAGACGGGCCGCTACGTCGGCCACCGGCTTAACTTTTCCGGCAGCCACTTCCTGATTGCCCAGCGCCAGGATCTTCAGCAGGGCAAGCGTCTCCTGCGTTTCCTCGAAAGAGGCGACATCCTGCAATACGGCCTTGGCTTCCCCGTTTTGGGTGATGACGATGGGCTCGCGCTCTTCGGCAAGTTTGGCGAGAACCTCGGCGGCGTTGGCCTTAAGGTAGCTGATCGGTTTGACTTGAGATGAAGTAACGCATCTGTACTCTTGATGAGACCAAATATAGTCTTTATATGGTCCCGCGACAAGATCCTCGCAATGCGCCGCCACCATGCTAAAAGGGACAATCCGTCGGACCGTCCCTTTTTGCGTTGCGCGATGAGCCAACTCGATCCCACATCTGCTGACTGCGGCAGATGTGGGATCGAGGAAGCTTACTTTTTACCTTTTTTCTGGGAGCCGAAGGTGGTTTGGACCGAGGCAGCCAATGGAGGCAAGCAGATCCTTGGCAGCCTGGGCGTACCTACCATCGGGGGCGAGTTCGAGGTATTTGTTCAGGGCCTCGGCGGTGCCGGGTGCGGGGATCATCTTGCCATCCTTGCCGAGGGTGGCTTTGGCAAGGAGGTTCAGACCCTTCTGGTAATAAGGATCGGGGCGAGTGGGCTCGGCGGCGATGGCTTTGTCGAAGGCCTGGTTGGCCTGATCCGGCTTGCCCTGGTTGGTGAGGACCGCACCTTCGTTGTAGTAGTACATGCCCGGCACCGGCGGGATCGAGCTGGGCAGCTTTGTCGTATTCGGCCATGGCGGCGTCGGTTTTGCCTTGTTTCACCAGCGCCTCGGCGAGTCCGTTGTGATAGCTGCCGACGGCTTTGGAGGTGGCAGGAGCGAGCTGGATGGCCTTGTTGTAAAGGCGGCCTCGGCCTCAGGGTACTTTTTGTCTCCGAGATCGGCTTCGGCCAGCGTGCTGTAGACGACGTCGTGAGTCTGGTCCTGGGCGGAGGCCTGTTCCATGGTGGCGACGGCGTCGTCCCACTTGGCATCCTTCATTTGCCGCGTTGGCCTGAATGAGCAGGGCGTTGATGCCCTTGATTTTCTCGTTGTCTTTTTTGATCTTTTCATTCTTTTGACGCTGCTCCTCGGTGAGGCCGGATTCCTTGGCGGCGGCAGCTCTCTGCTGCGCGAGGTCGATGTCATAGACGTTGTCGACGGCCAAGCGAGACCGGCACATTGTTGAGATAGAAGATCAGTTTTCCATCGCTGCCGAGGAGGCTGATTTTGTAATTTCCGGGGAGCAAAGGCGATGGAGTAATACTGGCCATGGTTATCGGTTTTGACGGAAATTTTTCTGCCGTTGTCGAGGTTGCTAAGCTCTATCGTGGCGCCGGCAATGGGTTTGCCGTTCTCATCCTTGCACGAGCCCCTTGATGCCGGCTTGCTGCGCGACGGCCGTGACGGTGAAGATCGCCATGACGGCGAGGAGAAGAAAAAGGGCGATGCGCTTGGTCATTTCCGCCTCCAGCGGAGAACAGGATCTGGTTGCCACCGGCAACCTCAACGGCGTGCCGCTAGACGGCGTTGGTCAGGTAAGGAATGGACTGGCGGTGCCAGCGGCTTCAAAGGCGCGTCAGACGCAAGGCGCAGCTCTCACAAATTCCGCAGGTACGATCTTCCCTGCTGTAGCAGGACCATGTTAGCTCGAAGGGCTCCCCCAGTTCCAGACCAAGCTGGACGATCTCCAGCTTTTTCAGCGCGATGAGGGGGGTTTTGATGCGGATGTTTCCGGCTTTGGTCCCGGCCTGGATGAGACGGTTGAAGGCTTCGTAATACTCGGGACGACAGTCGGGATAGCCGGAGCTGTCCTGGGCAACGGCTCCGATGAAGATTTCGGGGGCTCCGAGGACCTCGGCCCAACTGACGGCGACGGCCGAGGAAATGAGCATTGCGGAAGGGGACGTAGGTGATGGGGACGTGCGCCGCCGATCTCCGGACCAGCCCTCGGGCACGGCCAGTGTTGCGTCGGTGAGGGCGGAGCCGCCGATCTGGCTGAGCGCCTGGTTGCGGACGATGAGGCGGCGCTGGATGCCAAGGCGCTCACAGATTTCGGTGAAGGCGCGCTGCTCACGGGCTTCGGTGCGCTGGCCGTAGGAGACGTGCAGGGCGGCAACGTGCGGTGCACCTTTTTCCCGGACGGCGAGGGTGGCACAGACGGCGGAGTCCATGCCTCCGGAGAGAGTTACGACGGCTTGGATGGATTCGGTCATATCCTTTTAACTTTAATACTTATGAGAAGCGCCGAGCGTAAGCCATGTGCGTTGAAGCGCGGAGTGACGCGCAGGGTTACGCTGCCAGCTATTTTCCGGCGGAGTGGCGGGAGTTGGCCAACCAGCCATTTAGGAGGTGCATCGGATTGGAAGCTCAGAATCCCACAAAAAGGGGGCATCAGTGTGTGCAGCCGAATTTCGAATCCGTTAATCTGCACGATAAAGAAATCAATTCTCAATTGGGCTTCGATGCGCCTTTGGGTTCATCCTCTCTGGATGTAATGAACGACTACGACCTTCCTGTTTATCAGCAATATTGGTGGCTAAATTGCGTGCGCGGAACTAATTGCCACGAAGCAACGGTTCAAAGAGGAGGTCTTACGGTTGGTCGGCTGTCGTTTAGTGTGAAAAGGGTGCGGATGGGCTTCTTGTGGGGAGAAAATCATCCATGGTCGCACGTAGGTGGACCGATACTCAGTCGAAACCTGACGCGCGGAATGCAGTCTGAGGTTCTCGATGAGTTGTTGGCACAGCTCCCTGGAAATACATCATATCGTTTCGTTTCGAGTTCACAGTTGAGTTATTCGGACCTTGTCAAGAGTGCATTCGTGAAGGTGGGATTCACTTATACCAAGGAAGTTAACTATGTACGGCGTCCGGGAACTTTGGACGTAATGAGCGAACTCAAGAGCAAACATCGGACACACATTAAAGCTGCTGCCAGGGAAATGGAGATTGTTGAACTGAGTGCAGAAGAATTTGTCAATTTCTATCAATCGAATCTTGAAGCTCTGGGCCGGACCAGTCGCGCGCCACTCGCTATTGTTAAGCACCTGATTACAGTGGGCGCGGAACGAAGACAGATACGTGTGATCGCAGCAAGAAGAAGACGCCTGCAAAAAGATCTTACGTTCACAAGTCATGTTCCCTACGATGCAGCGATTGCGTGTGCGCGAGACAAGGGACGCTATTACTACTGGATGTCAACGCGAAGGCGTCACCTCTGCTGCAGCCAGCAAAAACCACCTCATCCGGATGCAATAAAACTACTGGTCATGAACGCCATGCACCATGCGCAGAGTCTAGGACTGATTTTTGATGCAGACGGCGTCACGTCGCCGGGAAGCGACCACCTCTATAAACAAATCTTCGGGCTGAAAGAAGAGGAGGCGCGGGACGTGTTCACCCGCTCTGCATTGCTGCCGCGATTATGTGAAAAATATCGGCCTGCATACCGGAAGATCGTCGCGCTCTTTAAGCGCGTTCAGCTACACATTCCTTTCAGCAGTTGACCCACCATGCCGGGATCGCGGCTGCCAAGTTATTGGGTAACGAAGCGCAGAAATACTTCATCAGGCGCACACGTGCAGAACGTCAATGCTATACGCCCTTGAGTTGCGGCTCCCAGATGAATTTGTGGATCTGGAGGCCGAGGCGGGCGTTGAGGTTGTCGGCCAGCATCCACTCGGCAAGGTCGCGCGGATCGAGCAGGCAATTTTCGGTGGAGCGCGAGCCGGTTGCCCCTTGGCGAAAGGCCGGGGAGAGAATGGAGGCCGGCGGGATTGCAATCCAGTCCGTGCTCGCGGATAAAATCGCGGGCATACTCGTAATCCTCGCGCGAGGCGAGGACGAACTTCAACTCATCGCGCGCAGTGAGCGTGGCGAGATTCTCCGGGGCGGAAGCGGTGCATGCTCGCCGCTGCCGGGACACTTGACATCGACGATCTTGTGGACCTCGCGGGGGACGAGTTCGAGCGGACGCTCGCCGCTGGTTTCCATGAGCAACTCGTAACGCGACTCGCTGCGTGACTCGCAATCCACGGCAAGGAGCTGGTGCAGGAAGGGGATGAGCTCGCGCTCCTGCAACATGGGGCTCGCCGCCGGTGATCTCAACCAGTCCGCCAGTGGGCGACAGGCGCTGGAGCTCGGCGAGGATCTCGTCGGCAGACATTTTGCGGCCGCCAGTGAAGGTGTACTCGGAGTCACACCAGGCGCAACGGAGGTTGCATCCGGCGAGGCGCACGAAGACGCAAGGGGAGCCCGGCGAAGGAACTTTCGCCTTGCAGCGACTTGTAAATTTCGATGATATGCATAGTCGATTTCCGTCCCGCTCAAGCCAGGAGAAGTGCGGGACATACGCTCGATAACTTCAAAAACGAGTAACTTCAAAAGCTTTACGGGTGAAGCGCGCTGCTTCCCACCTTATCGCCGAAAAGCACGGCGCGAAGGTGGGGCACCCGGCCGAAAAGCACGGCGCGAAGGTGGGGTACCTGGCTGATCTCACTCTCCAACTCAATTCCACATTCGCCAACAGAAGGCCAATATGGGCCACCCGCCCTGACTGCCTACTCGAAACCCACTCAAGCCAACAGAAGGCTTGAATGGGCCACCCAACAGAGCTGATGTGGGCCACCATTACTCGTAATAGCTGGCGACGGAGGTGTCGGTCTCCCAGATGGTGACCTGTTTGACGCTGACGCGGCCCGCGGTGGTTTTTTTGAGGCCCTGATTGCACTCGTCATAGAAATATTTGGCGAGGTTTTCCGCCGTCGGATTGAGGACGGTGAAGGGCTCGATGTCATTGATCATCTGGTGATCGAGATAGTCGACCACCGGCTTCATGACCAGCTTCAATTCCTTGAAATCCAGCAGGAGGCCGGCGTGGTCCAGCTCGGCTCCCTGCAGGGTAACGTGGACACGATAGTTGTGGCCGTGCGGATGCTCGCACTTGCCTTTGTAGTTGCGCAGGTAATGACCCGACGAAAAGGTATCTTGCACGGTTACTTCAAACATGAATCTCCCGACAGGATGCAGGAACATCCGTAGCCCTTGACGTTGCGCCGGGGCGCCCTCGCAAGGTGGAGAGGGACACAGCGCAGGTCTCGAGGGGAGTGCTGCAGGTGCCGCTCCTTATTATACGAGGGCGGAGCGCGAGGTTTCAAAGTTTCCGGGTTTCCGCACGAATCATCGGGCGGGAATGAGAGGCCCAGCATCATCAAGACGCAGCACAGCTTTTTGGTGAGTGCAGGACATCTGGGTCGGAGTGCAGCCGCAATGAAGCTTTCCGATTACGTTATGCAGTTTGTTGCCGATCTGGGAGTGAAGCATGTTTTTGTGGTGACCGGCGGCGGGGCCATGCATCTGAATGACTCGCTGGCGCGGTGCGAGGGACTGCAGTTTGTTTGCAATCATCACGAGCAGGCTTGTGCCATTGCGGCAGAGAACTACGCCAAGGTCAGCAATGGCCTCAGCGTGGCCCTGGTCACCACCGGCCCGGGCGGCACAAACGCCGTTACGGGATTGGCAGGAGCATGGCTGGATTCTCTCCGTGCCTGTTCATCTCCGGTCAGGTGAAGCGAGCCGACCGCATGTTTAGAGCCGATGGCACGCCACTGGGGGTGCGGCAGCGCGGCCCGCAAGAGTTGGACATTGTTTCCGTGGTGATCCGCTGACCAATATGCCGTAACGGTGACTGACCCGGCTACCATCCGGTACCACCTTGAGAAAGCCGTCCACCTCGCTACCACGGGAGTCCTGGACCGGTGTGGATTGACTTTCCACTGGATGTGCAGGCAGCCAGGATTGATGAGCCGTCGTTGGTTGCTTCCAGCCGGAGCCAGCGCCGGTAGAGGACGAACTGCTGGCGAAGTGCGCAAGGTCATCCAGGCGTTCAACGCGCTGCCGAGCGTCCGTTTCTGCTGGTGGGCAACGGCGTACGCCTGTCCCACGCGGAAAAAGAATTCCGGGAGCTGACGCAAGTGTTAAACCTCCCGTGGGCACAACGTGGCTCTCCATGGATTTGTTCGGAGAGGAAAACCGGCTGGGCATGGGCAGTCCTGGCATGCTGGCTCCCCGGGGCGCAAACTTCGCCATGCAAAACTCCGATTTTCTGCTCACGGTGGGCGCGCGCATGGACGTTCGCTGTCTCCGGCTGGAACCGGCAAGAGCTGGCACGCCAGGCCCACAAGGTGATGGTGGATGTGGATGCCGCTGAACTCGCCAAGCTCTCCGACGCAGTGCAGCAGCCAATTTGCTCGGACGCTGGCGATTTTCTGCGGGAGCTGCTGGCGCAGAAAGCGGCCATCGAGCCAGCGGGCCGCTGCGCATGGAACACCGATGCATGCAGTGGAAGAGCCGTATCCGGTCATTCGGGATGCGCATCGCGAGAAGGGCCCGGTCAGCATTTATCATCTGGCAGAGGTGATTGCCGAGCCGCCGAGCCGGGAGACCAGCTCCTTTCCGGCAGTTCCGGGGTGGGCATCGAGATTTTTCTCTTTGCCTATCCGTCGAGGACTGGCCAACGGGTTATCCACACCGCGGGTTTGGGTGCTATGGGCTATGGCATCGCGGCCAGCATTGGCATCAGTATTGCCACCGGTCACAGCCGCACCATCTGTGTGGATGGCGATGGCGGATTCCAGATGAACATTCAGGAGCTGGCAACCGTCGCGCATCACCGGCTTCCGCTGAAGTTTTTTGTGCTCAACAATGGCGGCTATGCGGCCATCCGCGGTTCGCAGCAAGCTATTTTTGGTGGTCCGAATATCGGCTGCGACGCGCGACGGCATGACCTTGCCGGACATATGCGCGGTGGCAAGCGCCTATGGACTGGGCACAGCGCGGATTGAAGACCAGACCGATCTGTTGGGACAGGTGCGGCGGGTGTTGCAGATGCCAGGACCGGTGGTGTGCGATGTGAATGTCATTCCGGACGAAGTACGCGCGCCGCGGGTTACCTCCGTCCAGCGGCCGAATGGTACGTTTGCTTCCAAGCCTCTGGAAGACCTTGGCCGTTCCTGGACCGCGAAGAGTTTCAGAAGAATATGATCGTGGCGCCGCTGGACGAGTAGCCGCCACAGCTCATTGACTCTAGACCGCGGTCCAGCCACCATCGACCACGATGCTCTGCCCCGTTACGTACGATGACGCATCCGAGGCAAGGAAAAGGAGCGCACCGGCAAGCTCCCCCGCACTGCCAATGCGTCCAAGGCAGGTGTTCGCCTTCAGCTTCTCGATGAAGGGATCCCCGGCCTGGACGGAATTCGGACCGGCATCCTCGGTATTGGAAAATGGACCCGGGAAGAATTGCGTTGGCACGATTCCGTACGGTCCCCAAAATGAAGCGACATAGCGAGTGAAGGCTAACATGGCAGCCTTTGAAGCAGAATAGGCCGGCGGATTCGAGAAAGGCCGTTCCTGCGTACAAGGCCGGGCGGGGAGCCACCACTGCATACATGGTGGCGATGTTCACGATGCTTCCGCGACCTCGCTCCCGCATGCCCGCGCCGATTCTCTGCACGGTGAGAGCGGGCCAACATACCCCGGCGGTGAGGTTGCGCATCCACACGTCCGTGGCTCCCTGCTCCAGCGAGCCCGCAGGGGTGTTGAACCCAGCACGCCGGCGCCAGTTCATGGGCATTATTGATGAGCACATCGACGGCGTGCGCGCGGCGATTTCGTCAAGCGTTTTGCGTCAGCGCTTCCAAATCGTACATATCTACGAAGTAGCAGTGCACTCGATCAGGGCCGTATTTTTCACTCCAGAGTTTCTGCTGCTTGCCGAGCCTTGCGGGCGGCCGATCGCGACCAGATCGGCACCGTTGGCGAGTAGCGTCTCGGCAAATGTACGTCCCAGAAATCCCGAAGCACCGGTCAATAGTGCCACCTTACCCTGAAGTGAAAACAACGATGATCGATCCAAGCCTACCGACACGTTCTACCCCCATCCACGACGAGATTGGCCGCGGTCATATATTCATTAATGGCCACACGCGCTAGCCGAATGCAGACTAACCCCTCCGGGATTGGCGGCCACACGGCAAGCAACAGGGCCGCACCAGTCCGCCTCTTCAGAAGCTTCTAGTTTGTCCGCCATCTGGCCTCGCACACACGCTCCTGTAAATGAAAGTGGCGGCATCCGAGCAAAGGAACACCGCAATTGCGGCTATTTCCTCGGGCGTGCCAAAAACGCAAGCGGCACGGTTGAGTCAACCATTTTCATAACCTTATCTTTGTCCTGCATCATGTGGCGTTCCCAGCTTCCCCCTGGGAACAACACATTGCCCGGCGCTATGCAATTCACCCGAACGCCTAATCTGGCAACTTGGTCCGCGAGATTTTTTGAGTAAGTTCATCAGGCCTTCTTTGGCTGCACGGCAAGGCAGTGAGACTCGGACGCGAAAGGCTGATATCCGGCTCGTGGCCGCTTCCAACCGCGACCTGGACCAGGCCGTCTTAGCCGGCCAATTTCGCGACGATCTGCTGTTTCGACTCAACGTCGTCGAGCTGATCCTTCCCCCCCTACGCGAGCGTAAAGATCGCGTCGAGCTGGCTGAGCACCTGTTGGCGTTCTTCGCCCGGCAGCTCGGCAAAAAAGTCGATGGCTTCACGGCGGAAGCCCGCCAAGCGATACTTCGGTACACTTGGCCAGGCAACCTCCGCGAGCTCCGAAATGCGGTCGAACGAGCCACCATCTTCGCCAAGGACCGTTTCATTGGCGTGAGCGATTTGCCCGGGCGCGTGGCCCGCGTCGGGCTGGCCGATGTCGAGGGAGATGTCACTCCAACTGAGATTGGGCAGGCCGTGACGCTCGAACAACTGGAGGCCCAACACATCCGCTTGGTCCTCGAGCGCTCACCGAGCCTCGACGAAGCGGCGCACATGCTGGGCATCGACCCCAGCACGCTTTATCGCAAACGCAAGCAATTGGGACTTTGACCATCCGCTGGCGGGATCATCGGGGCGCACCGTTGAAGGACGGAGCCCCTTCCTACATAATAGAAAGACCACCGGACGGATCGTCGTCTTCCTCGTTAGGAGCCGGCTCCGTCCGGCGATCTTTAACCGCTTTGGAACCAGGCTGGCTCTGGCTCGCGGTGAGCCTTGGGTCCGATGGCTTCGGTGACCAGCTCCACCAGCCGGGTTCCGTCCACGAGCTCGATCGGATGTTCGGCGGCGAATTTCTCGGCCGACAGGGAAAACGTGCTGGTCGTGACGAAGAATCCCTTGTGGCTCCGAGTGTGGTGGATCGTGCCCAGGAACTTCTGGAGCTCGGGTGAGCCGACCACGCTTTTCTTGTGATATTTGCACTGAACGACGGCCAAGGTCCCATCGTCTCGTCGCAGGCGGAGGTCGGCGCCTTCGTCTCCAGTGCCGCCGACCTGCTCGCACGTCGTAGCCGATCGCCTCGAACAGCTCGGCGACGAACTCTTCGAATGACTCGGGAGTCAAGGATGAGAGTTGGGCCAGCTTCAAATCGGCGCGACGAGCCTGACGCCGTTGTCGCTCCAGTTGCTCGCGACCCTCGCGAATCGCGTCGCGCAGCGACTCGACTTCTCCCTCATGACGCTCGAGCCGAGCTGCTTCCGCCCGAAGCAGATACCGATCGATCTTGAAAAGCGCGTTGTCGATGGTGTTGTCCAGCCGAGAACGCTCGGCGCGGGTCAACTGGTTGTTGTATCGCCGAAATACCGCATAGTGCAGGTGCTCGATCGCACCCGACAGCTCCGGCTCCGTCGTGATCGACGGGGCTTCATCCTGGTAGGGAACCAGCTTGAAGAGCGAGCCCTGGCTCAAGTTCGGTCCCGGCGTCGACGGAATTCGGCCGGCGCCGAGCCGGCTGCCCGCTCTCGCAGCCATTCCAACACCATCGACGCACATTGTGGTCCGAGACACTCCGTCATTGTCGATCTCCTTTCCCGCGAGCCTCCTTGATCCATGTAAGCCATCCAGCATGGCCAGCTCGAGTCGGCGATGGCAATCGAATTCCGGCGCGCGAGTCGGGATTCGATCGATGAGTTGACACCTGAGGGCGACAGGATCAGAATCAGGGCGGATGCTTCGATGTCGCCCGGATGCGAAGGATGGAATAACATGGGCCAATTCGCAGTAATTCTTCCGGCCGCGGGGCAATCGTCGCGGTTTGGCGACAAAAAACAGAAGAAAATCTACTGCGAGCTGCTCGGGACGAGCCGTCTGGCTGCGATCGATCGAGCCGTTCATCAACCGGGAGGACGTGAGCCAGATGATTCTGGCCATCGCACCCGAGGATCGCGAGCTGTTCGAACGGCGGTATCGCGCCAATGTGGCGTTCATGAATATCAAGGTCATCGAAGGGGGAAAAGAACGGTCCGACACGATCGCCCGAGCCCTCGAAGTGGTCGATCCCCAGTGCGAGTATATCGCCATTCATGATGCCGCCCGGCCCTGCTTGAGCACCGAGCTGGTCGACGCCGTCTTCGCGGCCGCTCGCAAGCACGGGGCCGCCCTCTTGGCCGTGCCGGTCGCCGATACGATCAAGCGAGTCGACGCCGATCAACTCACCACCGAAACAATCTCCCGCGATGGGCTCTACCTCGCCCAGACACCCCAGGTTTTTCTTCGAGCTTGCTGTTCAAAGCCTACGCTCAGCGATCGCGGATCGGCCACAAGGTCACGGACGACTGCCAGCTCGTCGAAGCCTTGGGACATCGCTGTGCCGTCGTGGAGGGCTCACCGCTCAATATCAAGATTACGAAGCCCATGGATCTCAAGCTGGCCGCGGCCATCCTGCCCCTGCTTGAGAAACCGAGCCGCGAGGCGCCGGGCCATCCTTACCCGGACCAGCAAGCGATGTGGAATGAACTGCCGCGGCTCAAGCCTTCGGATCTGTTCGGTCTCATTGACTGATCGCAGGCCTGGGAGCTCAAGCGGTCTAGTCGACCTCGGCTCATCCAGCAACGACCAGAGCGTCGGTTCCATGGCCTCGGCCCAGATCCGATATCCCTTACGGCTCAGGTGCAGATAGTCGGGCATGATGTCCGCGCGAGATCGTTCCGTCCGGGTTGAGGAATGCCTGGCTGATGTCGAGGAACTTGACATGCGAGCCATCGTCGAGCTTGGCGATTCTTCTCGTTCACGGACTTGAGCCGCTCGCGAACCGATAACGGCTTCTCGCCCCGGGGGAACACGCCCAGCAGCAGAATCTTGGTCTTGGGAAGCCGGCTCCGCAGTTCCTTGACGATGGCCGTGATGCCTTGGGCGATCTCGTCGGGAGTGCTCGATGAGACGTTGTTGGTCCCGATCATGAGCACCGCGACCTTGGGCTCGATGCCTTCGAGCTCGCCGTGTTGAATCCGCCAGAGAACGTGCTCGGTCCGATCGCCGCCGATGCCGAAATTGGCCGCGTTGCGAGGTCCGTAAAATCGCTGCCAGACTTCGTTGTCATTCCAACCTTGAGTGATCGAGTCGCCAAGGAAGAGCAGGTCGACCTTACCCTTCTTGGCACGCTCGAGGAAGCGGTTGTGCAGCTCCATCCACCAGCCTTCTCGCGGCGCCGGCACGACGGTCTCCGGGCCTTGCGCAAGCGAAGAATCCCAGTCGCAACCAGAAACACCAGTCCCACGATCGGCGTCCGATCTTCTTCCAACCACCACGCACAACATCGTCGTCATCGGTTGCTTCCCCTTAAGTTAAAGAATGAGTCTTATCCGCGTTGACGTCTGAATGTCGTCATAACCGTGAACTCAATCGGAATCGAGTTCCTACAGTTAATCGAGTCGGCTACGTAGTCCTTTCAGGGTCTGACGGCTGACCGAAGTGCTCGTCGTAGCAGACATCTTCGAGACCGAACCGACCGGGAAAAGGTTTGGCCGCGGCGGCGAATCCGAGTGCGATCAAGCAGCAAACGGTATGGTCGTCAGGTACGCCGAAGGCCGCCTTGACCTTGTCGGCCTCGAAGCCTTCCATTGGTGCCGAGGCAACTCCGAGCGACTCGGCGGCCAGCATCAAGGTGGCGGCGGCCAGCATGGTCGAACGAGTTGTCCAGAGCGGGTAGTCGCGGACGCGTTCCATCGCCTGGGTCGCGCGGCGCGAAACTCAGCGGCCGTGTCGGAAGTGAGCACTCCCAGCTCGATCTGTCTTTGAACCATTGCGTCGAGATGGCTTCGATGCGGGTGGTGGTCACCCAGGACGATCACGACGACAGGCGCATTGGTGATCTTGGGCTGGTTGAATGCACATTCTCGTAGTTTTTGCCGATTCTTTGCGGTCCGCACGACGAGGAACCGCCATGGCTGCATGTTGAAGCCCGATGGAGCGAAGGTCGCGAGCTGGAGGATCTGCGACAAGACGCGATTGGGGAGCGGTCGATCCGGATCAAATTGGCGAGTCGCCCGGCGCTTGACTATCGCCTCGGGAACGGAGAGCGGCGGCTCGCCATTGACCTGGTGAAATGGCCCCATGAACATGAAGCGCTCGTCTCCAGAAGATCATCGCCGGCAACCACTGGCGACAGGTTATTCCTTTGCTTAGACTCGCTATCTCGGTGGACCGAATGAGTTTAACCGGAACGGGCCTCGATCGCCACATCGCGACGCGAGACCGCCCGCCTCGCCAGCGATCGAGTCGGACCGTATTGCCGGCTCGACGATCCGGACCACGCGTTGATGAATCACCTAATTACTTGGCCCGATCCCTCGGCCAAATTCGAGGATGGACGATCCATGAATCGACTACAAAAGCTTGCCACCTTGACGATCTTGGGCTCGATCTTGGTTGGGGTCTCAGCTCCGTCCATTGGGGCCGATGACGAATGGGTCTCGCTCTTCGACGGCAAGACCTTGAGCGGCTGGACCACAGCCGAGGCACGCCCGGCAACTGGGAGGTCGTGGACGGGGCGATCACCGAACACGGGCCGAGCGTCACACCTCTTCAGCCCGCGCGGCGATTACAAGAATTTCCACTATCGCGCCGAAATCAAGATCAACGACAAAGGCAATTCGGGGATGTACTTCCGTACCCAGAAGGGACCGGGCTTTCCGAAAGGGTACGAAGCCCAGGTCAATAGCACTCACGGCGACCCCGTGAAGACCGGCTCGCTTTACAATCATGTGAAATTCTGGAAATGCTGGTTCCACCCGATACTTGGTTCACCCAGGAGGTCGAAGCGGTCGGCAATCACATCGTCATCAAGGTCAATGGCAAGACGACGGTCGATTACGTCGATCCCAAGAACAGCTTCACGGAGGGCCACTTCGCCTTCCAGCACCACGACCCAACCTGTAAGGTCCAGATTCGCAAGATCGAGGTCAAGGAACTCTAACGAGCACGCAAGTCGAAAGTCGCGAGACACTGTGACCGGACGCCACCCTTCCGGCGAGTTCGGCTCTCTCCGACGTCCGGGAGCTCTCGTTAGTGAATCTGAAGATCGCATTTGACCGGGAGAACGACGCGCGACACAGTTATCAGCGATTTGACCTGAGTGAAAGGAAAAGATGGCCAATTTGTGGGTGCGTAAATCGATTTCCCGCCTCCAGGCCGAGGCGGCGGAGAGCAACGACCACAGCTTGAAGCGGACACTGTCCGCCATGAACCTGGTCACGCTCGGGATTGGTGCGATCATCGGTGCCGGCTTCTTCGTGCTGACCGGCCATGCGGCGGCCGAAAACGCCGGCCCCGCCGTCACGCTGTCATTCGTTCTCGGGCGGCATCGCCTGCGCCTTCGCCGGCCTCTGCTACGCCGAGATGGCCTCCACCGTCCCGATCGCCGGTTCGGCTTATACTTACGCGTATGCCACGATGGGTGAGTTCATCGCCTGGCTGATCGGCTGGGACCTGATCCTGGAATACATGGTCGGCGCCACCACGGTCGCCATCGGCTGGTCGGGCTATGTCACGAGCGTCCTTCACGATTTCGGAATCGACATTCCGGCCCAATTCACCTCTTCGCCGGGCACGGCGATGATCGAGATTCCCAACGCGGTCGCCGATCAGCTCCACATGCGTCACGGCTGGACGGCGCTCGCGACGGTCAAGGAACTCCTGGAAAAGAACCAGATCGACTTCTCGACTTTCAATCATGTCACAGCGATCATCAACCTCCCCGCCATGTTCATCGTCGCGCTCGTGACGGCCTTGCTGGTCGTCGGTATCAAGGAGTCAGCGCGGGTCAATGACGTGATCGTGCTGATCAAGGTGGCCATTGTGATCACGTTTCATCGTGGTGGGCTTGCCGATGGTCACCTCAGCCAACTGGGGCGGCAAGTTCATCCCGGACAATGTGGAGATGTACAAATACGGCTGGAGCGGCATTTTCCGAGGAGCGGGCCTCGTCTTCTTCGCCTACATCGGCTTCGACGCGGTCTCGACGGCCGCTCAGGAGGCGAAGAACCCCCAGCGCGACATGCCGATCGGGATCATCGGCTCCCTGATCATCTGCACGATCCTCTATTGCCTGGGGGCGATCGTTATGACGGGGGTCGTCAATTACAAGCAGCTCGACGTCCCCGATCCGGTCGCGGTCGCTATCGACGCGATGGGGATGAAGTGGCTGTCCGGGATCGTGAAGCTTGGGTGCGATCGCCGGCTTGAGCTCGGTGATCCTGGTCATGCTTTTGAGCCAGCCCCGAATCTTTTACTCGATGGCCCGTGACGGCCTCTTACCCAAGGCGGTTGCTACCATCCACCCCCGGTTTCGCACGCCCTGGATCACGACCATCATCACCGGCGTAATCGTGATGATCGCCGCCGGCGTCATTCCGATCAGTATCGCCGGTGAGTTGACATCGATCGGCACCCTGTTCGCGTTCGCCGTGGTCTCCGCGGGTGTCGTCACGTTGAGGATCATGCAACCCGAGATCGAGCGGCCGTTCAAGGCACCGTTCATCTGGTTCACCGGCCCGATGGGCGTGCATCTGCGCCGTCGGCCTGATGATCACTTTGCCGGGCGATACCTGGATTCGATTGATCGTCTGGATGGTGATCGGTCTCGCCATCTACATGCTCTATGGCGATCCATCACAGCGTGCTGGGAGCCGGTAAGTCCAGCGACGATGCGAAACTGGCCGCCTCGGGAGCCACCCTGGAGTAATCGGGGTCGTCGGCGCCTTGAGCGAATTTCAACGGTGCGACGGAGGCCCGTGCCGGCGGAAAACGCCCGGCGCGGGCCTCGTGTCGTCTATGGTCGACCGTTTTCGCGGAATCGGGGTCGACCCGGCCACCATCCTTGACTAGGATTCGCTCATTCTGGACAAATCGCTCACGCGGGAGGGATACCGTGAAACTGCCCCGTCTCTCAATTTCCAAGGTGATGCTCGTTGTCGCTGCCGTCGCCATCAATTTCGGCGTCGGCCGAATCCTGTATGACTTCCATCCGATGTTGCCTGTCGGGATGGCGCTGAATGGATTCGCCTTGCAAGCTGCCGCGCTAATCTTGTTTTATCGCCGCGGCCAAGGACGTGCGTTCTGGGCTGGGTTCCTGGCATGCGGCTTGATCGCGATGACGGCATTCATCTGGGGGATGGTTTTTGCACCGAATACCGGGATTGGCATTGATCCAGCGACCGGGAGCACGTTCAAAGTGACGATTCCCGGATCGGTACTTTGGACTTTCTGGAGCGGCTATATCGAATTCATCCAAACCCAAATCGTCGAGAAGTTGGGCTACGAAATCGACCCGACCGGGATCGTGGCCGCCTTGATCTGGTACTTGCCACAGCTTTTTGTCGCCATGATCGGCGGTCTGCTGACGGACCTCATCATCGGTTGGCGGGCTAAGACCTCTTTTAGAGGTCCGAGCCCGGTCGTCGCCGCATGACACCACGCTATTCAGGCTGTCGGGCCGTCCTTCGATGCGATGAACACCCGATGCTTGGGGAACTTGGCGACGAGCTCGTCGGACGTCTTGAAATTGTCTGCGAGCACGCCGTCCGGGTTGGCAGCCAGCCAGGTTGACAGGCTGATTTCCTGGTAGTCGCCACTGTTGAATCCGATCAGGACGCGAAGCGGGCCATCGCCGACGTTTTCGATGTAGTGGCCGTAGCCGCGCGGGACGTAGCCGGAGTCGCCCGCCTTGAATTCCTCGGTCCGAATCCGGCTGTGGGAGCCGAAGACGGTCATCCTGGCTTTGCCCTTGATGAAGTATTGCCACTCATCGGCGTTAGGGTGCCAGTGAGGCTCGCGGAGCGCGCCTGGCTCGAGGTCGAGGACCACGCCGGTCATTCCCACGGAGACCGGGAACTCCTTGACGCTGACTCGCCGCTCCTCGCCGCCGGGCAGCTTCGTATGCGGGTGCTGCGACATCAAGCGGATAGCGGTGCGTCTGCGGCGTGATTCGGTCTTCGCCCTGGTGCAGTAGCGGCATCTCTTTCGTAGGAGTCCGCCCCTCGACGATGTACAGCTCCTTCTTGTGAAACTTGGCGAACGAAGAGGCGGGGACGCCGAGCGTCTTCGCCAGGACCTCTGGAGGCGTGTGGCCGAGCCAGTCGGAGCTGCTGAAGGTTCCGAACTCCGAGAAGGCACCGTCGTCGAAGATCAAGACGAAATGGGCTTCCTCCGTCCCGATGTTCTGGAGCATGTGGCCATGCCCGCGCGGAAAGTACCAGACGTCGCCGGCATCGAAGTCGTTCATCTCCGACTGGGAGTCGGGCGCGATCACCGTCGTGCGGACTTTTCCCTTGAGCACGAACGCCCACTCGGCGGCGATCGCGTGCCAATGCAGCTCGCGAATCCCGCCGGGCTTGAGCCTCATCGAGACGCCGGCCAGGCCCGTGGCCACGGGCAACTGCTTGATCGTGGACTCCTTGGCTGATCCCCCTTCGGTGATCCGACCCTCCTGGTCCTCCATGGCGAACTTGAAGGTCGGTAGTGTCTCTCCGTCCAGAATCGGCTCGGGATGACCTCTGAGTCTCTCATCGGCTGCCTTGGCAGCCTCCATCCCGACCGCGCCCGCGGCGACCGTGGCCGCGCCCAAGAAACCTCGCCGTGAGAAATCCGACATCGTTGTTTCCTCGCTCCAAACTCATCAAAGTGTGAAAACAGTGGACGGCCGCCATCAGTTCCCGAACTTACCACGCCCGGTAGTCGGTCGCGAGAGCCGTGTTCGTCACGCGGATTGTAGCAGCGGCGACCTAACCTACCGTGAAGCGAAGATAAGAATCGCTTTATCCAGTTCGGCTTTCCGTCTCAAGCTGGCTGGTACTTCCTGAGCGCATCCAGGGTTCGTTGAAAATCCAACGGCAGCGGCGCGGTCAAGCTTCAGCTCCTCGTTCGTCAAAGGATGGCGGAATTGAAGGGAATGGGCGTGAAGGGCTTGGCGGTCGATCAGGGTGACGTCATTTTCGGGAGTGAATGACATGGCGCGTCGCTGCTCGGGACCGAGAATATCGCCCAGCGTAATCCGGTCACGGCCCGAGTAGAGCTTGTCGGCCAGGATGGGATGGCCGATGTGGGTCAGGTGGATCCGGATCTGGTGAGTTCGACCGGTTCGCGGCTTGCACGCGACCAGGGCGAAGGCCGCGAAATCGCTCGACGACCTCGTAGAACGTCGCCGCATCCTTGCCACCGTCGGCCGGCATGCGAATCGCCATTTTCTGGCGGTTGGTCGGATGGAATCCGATCGGCTGCTCGATGTAGTCGCTGTGGCGCTGGGGGACACCCGAGACGAGAGCCAGATATTCCTTCTGGACTTCACGAAGCTCGAACTGGAGCGCGAGCTTGCGATGAGCCCGCTCCTCCTTGGCGACGATCAGCAGGCCGGTCGTGTCCCGGTCCAGGCGGTGGACGATGCCCGGGCGATGCTCTCCGGCCAGCGGTCGACAGCGTGTCGTAGTGGAACTGCAATGCGTTGACCAGCGTCCCGCGCCAGTTTCCCCGGGCCGGGTGCGTGACCATGCCGGGCGGCTTATTGACCACGGTCAACGCTTCGTCTTCGTAGACCACCTCGAGCGGGATCTCCTCCGGCTGCGGAGTCGTGTCGGGCAATTCGGGCAACCGGATCTGGACTCGATCGCCGGGCCGAACCCGGTACGACGCCTTGACCAGCCCGCCATTCACCAGCACGGCGTCGGCGTCGATGATCTTCTGGATGACGCATCGGGAATAGTCGGAGTATCGACTCGCAAGGTACGCGTCGATCCGCTTCCCTTCTTGGCGGAGCTTGACCTCGAATTCCTGGGGTGTTTCCGAAAGCGATGGCGGCCACATTCTTAGGCATCAGTCATTAGTAATTGATCATCGGTCAGGAAGATTCACGATGGAGCGGCCCGCGAGAACTCTTCCGAGCGAGAAGAATCGGCTTTTCCGCATCGACCTGGCGGCAAGAGACCGTCACTTCGGAGCCTTGGGAGCGAAGACGTCAGCGGGTAGATTCGGAGTAGCGGGCTTGCGTCGTCTCGGCTTTGATCTCACGGATCGGCGGCGGCGCAGCCTCGATCGGCATATTCAACAACGAATTTGTGTCGAACGGGGAACCTAGCGGGCTGAACGGAGTTTGTCCCCCAGACGGTGCGAAGGGAATTCGCTCCGAGCCGAGCGGTGGCAACGTCACCTTGCTCGGCGAATAAGCATAGAGCTCCTTGTAAAAAGCGGCGGCCTCGGGCGTCTGGAGAAATTCGAGGAGTTGCTTGGCCTGGTCGGCTTCCGGGGTCCCGGGCCAGCTCTTCGTGACAAGCTCATATTGCTCGATGGCCTTGGGCAGCTCGTTTCGGGCCTCGAGGGCACGGGCCTTGCCGAGGGACGCCTGCACGGGCCTGGGGCGAATCCTTGGTGCGGCGGCCATTACCTGGTCGAACAGCTTGATCGCCTTCAGAAACAAGTAGGCAAAGCCACGTCACGGTTATTGGGCATGTCCTTGAGTGCCTCGTTGTAATACTCGGACGCGGCTTGCAGCAGCACCCAGGTCGATGCCTCGGACTTCGGATATTCCTTGGCGAGCTCGACTCGTTCCTCAGCCTTCTTGGCCGTGTCCAATCTTGGCCCAAACGTCGGAGCTGACCGTGCGACTCCGGCTCATGATGCTCCACGCCGCGGCCACGGCGACCACGCCCGCGGCCACCCAGATGGCCCAACTTACGTATTTTCTCGGGTCTTGGATCACATGATATGTGAACCGGCCCAGCGCCGTCATCTTCTCCTCGGGGTCGTGGACGACAGTCGGGACCTCGTGATCGAACTGATGATGCACCGGTATCGCCTTCGGTCGCGAGCGCGGTAGCTGTTTTTTCATCCTGCTGACCCTGTGCGGTTCCAGCGGCTGGCAGTGGAACGATGGACTTTCCCTCAGTTGGCACAACCCCCCGAGAATCTTACGCTTTCGTTGCGGTTTCGGTCAAGCGAAGCCGTCGGGAGCGGCTCGCTCACGACTTGAGGGGCTGGAACAACGTCTGTTCGGCCGTGCGGAACAGCAGCCAGTCGCGATCGTCCTTGCTCAGGAAGTCGAGATGGTCGCGGACCAAGGCCAGGCTGTCGGCATAGCGATCTCGAACCACCTGAAACGGGCAATCGCTTTCCCACATGCAACGCCGGGCTCCGAAGGCCTGGACGACCCGTTTGATCAAGGGGACGAGGTCGAGATAAGGGGGTGTTTTCTTGCCCAGAGCGTAAAACGCGCCGACCTTGACGTAGGTCTTCGGGTGCTTGGCGAGGGCACAGAGGGCCTCGACGTCGGCGTCGGCGATCGCCCCGTCGGGGCCGGCACCGATCCGGCCCAGGTGGTCGATGATCACGGTGGTATCGGGGAACCGGCGGCACATCCGCTCGACTTCGGGAAAGCCGGCGGGGTCGATCAAGCAGGAGAGCGCCTGGCCGGTCTGGGCGGCCGTGGCGAACATCGCCGCGTAACCGTCGGGCTCGAGCCAGCGAGCCGGCGGCAGCTTGCTGTACTGCGGCTGAATGCGGAATGCGCGCACGCCCTGACGCAAGCAGTTCGCGCATCGTTTTCCCGGGATCGCCGCCGAGCGGGTCGACGATCGCCGTGCCGACGAACCGGTCGGGATACAGCTTGATCATGTCGAGCATGTAGCGGTTATCGAACGCGTAATAGCTCATCTGGATCAGGTTGACCCGCCCGACCCCGGCCGGCCGGCAGGTCGCCAGCAGCTGCTCGGCCGTGAACGACGGCGGTTTCATGTCGGCGACGGTGAAGCCCGCCGACAGCGGGTAATGGGCGACGTCGGGCGTCCAGATGTGCGAATGAGCGTCGATGAACGGTTCCATGGCACGGCTCGCTTTGATCGATGAGCGATCCCCGGATGTGTATCGCAACTCGATCGTTGCGAGGAAGTCAGCCAAGGATCTCGCCGATCACTTCACCCTCGGGGATCAACGGCATTGGCCGCCCTTGCTGGTCGGTAAGCATGGTTTTCGGGTCGATGCCCAGCAGGTGGTAGATCGTCGCCAGGATATCCTTGGGCGAAACCTGTCGCTCGAGCGGGATCGCTGGCGATCTTGTCCGATCGCCCCACGACGCGACCGCGGGCCACGCCGCCGCCGGCCATGACGACCGAGTAGCAGCGCGACCAGTGGTCGCGGCCCCCGCCCTGAACCGAGGCCAGCTTGGGCGTGCGGCCGTGCTCGCTCAAGAGCACGACCAGCGTCTCGTCCAGCAGCCCGCGACGGTCCAGGTCGATCAACAGTCCCGACAAGGTGTTGTCCAGTCCGGGCAGGAGCTCATCCTTCATGCGGGGGAAATGGTCCCAGTGGGTGTCCCATCCGGTGCCGGCCAGGCCGAACTCGTCCCAGAAGACGGTGATGAACCGGCCGCCGGCCTCGACCAGGCGACGCGACGTCAGGGCCGCCTGGCCGAAGAGTGTCATGCCGTACAGGTCGCGCGTTTCGGACGGCTCCTGGCCCAGGTCGAACGCCTGGCGCAGCCGTTCCGAGCCGATCAGGTCGTAGGCCATCGCGCGGTGGCGATCGATGCCCGTACGGGCGGCCGGCGTATCGGTCGAGCGTCGCAGTTCTTCGAGCTGCTCCAGCAGTGAGCGGCGGCGGTCCAGCCGGTCGATCGTCAGGTCCGGACCAAAATTCGACGCCGCCCCGAGCTGGAACCGACTTTCCGGCGTGATCCCCCGATAGGGCTCGACGTCCTCCCAGATCTTGTCGACCAGAGTCTTGCGCGCCGTCTTGGTCCCCTTGCCGACGAACTCGGTGCAGATCGGGTCGTACGCCGGGCCGAGGAACCCGCCGTAAGGACCAGCCCGGGCGACCTCGCCGACCCGCTGGCTGCTGAACGCCCACGGCAATGCGATGTTGCGCGGCATCGACGACTTCCGCTGGCGTTTGCCGTCTCGCACGCTGCCCATCGATATGGTCGACCACCGAGCCGATGAACGGCCAATGGTTGGCGTCGCGCGGGTTCAGCTCCATCGGAATTTCGATCCGAGGAATTCCCGTCGTTGCGTACGCCACTCCGTGGATCGGGTACGGATGCGAGACCGAGCGGATCAGCGAGACCTTGTCCATCACCTCGGCCAACCGCGGCAGCCGCTCGCAGACATTCAACCCGGGCACGCTCGACGGAATGCAGCCCAGCTCGCCTCGGATCTCCAGCGGGAGCGTCGGGCTTGGGGTCGAACGTTTCGATCTGGCTCGGCGACCCGTACATGAACAAGAGGATGCACGCCTTGGCCTGGCCGAACCCCGGCAGGCTGGCGTGGGATTCGGAGGCGGCCGCACTGGCTCGCGACGAGACTTGCCATTCCGGCAGGCCCAGCCCCAGTAGACCGAGCGAGCCGACCTGAAGCAGCTCGCGGCGCGTCAGGCCGTCGCAAAATCGTTTCGGTCCACCCAAGACGCGAAGCATCGTCACACTCCTCTGACGCCGGCGTCGATCGCCTGCACACCGTATCAGAGAAGCTTAACGACAATTTGAGAGTTATTCAACAAAGGAACTCGGCGGCCAGTCGATCGGCCGAAGCCGATCGCGTGATCTCACCGGACAATCGCTTGAAATGAGACATGCCCCGTTGCGCCGGGCATCAGGACTCCGGGGAGCTGCCATTTGAGCTCGGTCGAGCCGACGCGGTTCAGCGCGGTGGTGAAGGTCGTGCCGTCAACGCCTCGCGATGTCCCTTTGACGTATTCGAGGCGAGGCAGCAGGCTATCGACGATGGCGACCGAGCGGATCGGCGTGTTCCCCATGTTGCGGTAGATGATGACGTAGGTCAGGGTGTCGCCCGGTTCGGCCTCGGTGGCACTGACGCGCTTGATGACGGCCAGTCCGGGTCGATCGGGAGGCGTCTCGATTCCGGTCATATCCTGCGGGCCCCAGACCTTGACTGCCTCGCTGGCCCCTTCGACGATGCCAGTCACGATGGGCCCTTCGGCCGTCTTGATGCCGCTCGAGGTGAATCTTCTCCTTCAACTGCGTGGGCTTCTGCCGGTTGCGAGCCAGCTCGGCTGTTTGCTTCTGCAAGTTCGACGCGACCATGACGGTCACCCGTGTAATCGCCTGGTGTCCGGTTGTTCGATTCCTCACCGGCGCCGGACCTTGCCGTTCAGCCCCGAGGCCCGCGCTCGATTTCGAGCGAGCTCGGCGGCCTGGTTCTGGACCAGCCGCTTGGCGAGAGCGGCCGCCGAGGCTTGCGAAGACTTTTCGATCACCTTGTCGGTTTTGGAGGTTTGAATGTCGACGTTCTGGTGGGTGCCCGAGCTGATGCGCACTTCGGCGAACCGAGGTGCGTAGACGCAGACGACGTTCGTCGGCAAGACTTTCGGCTGTGAGCGATCGCCGAGCCCGATGTCGAACCGGACGACCGCGTCGCGTGGGTCGATACCGCTGACACGTCCGTCGCTTCCCGTCGCGGCCGGGGTTCCACGATCGCCACCGTCGCACAGATACTCGTCGCGCGGCAGCGAGGGCCGCGCCACCTTCGGCGTGGTGACGCAGACCGGCCCACAGGGAAGCGCACAGCGCGAGCCGCCGTGACACAAGAACGGGCATGGCTTCATGCCCAAGCTCGATACCCAATCGAGCGCCAGATCACCGCACGTCGCCAGCCTGGATTTCCTCGATCGAGGGCCTGCGGCCGCCAAGTCGCACGATCGCCACGGGCCGGCCGAGGGTCGTCGCGACCGTGAGCGGAGGCTCGGACGGATTCAGCGTATGAACGAAGACCTGGTCCTTCGCCATGCGGAACGGGACCGCCTGATCGGGATCCTCCAGGTAGATGACCTTCGTGACCAGCCGCGCGCGGTCGACCGTGTCGTCAAGATCGTCCTGGTTGAAGACCACGCGAATCGGGTACTTGCCGGGGTCGATTCCCTCGGGCCGATGAAGATGGCCCACGACTTCGATCACGGGAAACAGCTCGACACCCGGCCGCTCGGGGATGTTCGTGAGCCGCAATCGATAGCCGACTCCACGTTTGAGACCGACCGTGATGATCCCGCCGCCGTCACCGATCGACACGGGCGTCGGCGCGGGCGCGAGCACTTCGACGACCAATCCCGGTGGTCCCTGAAACCGCACGACCTGGACGTCCGGATCGAGAACCGCGATACCCGGCGGAGCGACTCCGGCGGCTACCCCGTCAGGTGCGACGATCGCCGTGCCCGGAGCCAACTCGGTCGGTAGTACGATTGGAGCCGACACCGAGGGCTGCGCGAGCGGCGCTGGTGCGGCAGCCGACGGCCCGGCGGGTGACGGTACCGCGGGAACGTGCTGAGCACGGCTGGTCGTGCACACGATCGTCATCGCGATGCCAAGCGTCAAGAGGGCGGCACGAGGAACCATGCCGGCCAGCGAACCACGACTGCGTTTTCTGTGTTGGTCGCGCATCGTCTGTCATCCTGATCGGACAAGGTCCATTGTATTCGTTAAAAGTAAACAGTCGGCAGTACAAAGTAGGTAGGTCGGAAAGTAGGCAGCAGTCGGAGGTGTGAAGGTTTGCTCTTCACTGCCTGCGGCCTACTGCCTACTGTTTCGAGCGCCTCGCGGATGAAAGGTTCGTCTTGCACAAGCCTTGTCTTCATCCGGATTCCGTTGCACGTCGTCCCCCCCTTGAGAAAGGGGGGGGGGGTATCCCCGCGTAACCACAGCCTGGTGCGCGGTTCCGAGACGGCTGTCCTCCGCGGAATTGTCGCATCGGCCCAGGGTACTGGCTATGCCTCTTAACCCCCCCTGCCCCCCCTTCTCAAGGGGGGGACGTACCGATGACGCGCAACAAAAACACACGTCTTGAATCGGCCCTTCGAGCTGGGTAAACCCCACCTTTTCAACACCCCACCCTTAACCCCCCCTTGCGAAGGGGGTTAAGGGTGGTGACTACGCGTGCCCAATCCAATCGCTGAGCGCTCTCAGTCGATCGACCGACTCAGCTTCGCGCACCCCTGGGAACGACCGGCGGAATGGTCGGCGCGGGCATGGGGGGAGCGGGGGCTGTCGGCGTGTAAACCGGAGCAGGGCAGGTGCGGCCGCGGCCGGGTCCAGCACAACCGTCCCCGCCGCCGGCGGTGGCGTCGGGGTGAACCCTGGCGGCAGCGCGCCCGGCGGCAGATCGGCTCCGGCGGCCAGCCATTGACGAAACCGCCGTTGTTCACAGCACCAACGACTGGTACCGAGCCGATGGACCCAGGGCCGTCGAGTCCGGGCATCTCCAGGTCGATGGCCCCGAGCCTCAAGATCAGAAGGATCGTGCCTCGCTTGTCGGCTTCGAGGATCGGGTCGATGCCCGGCTCGAGTCGAGTGGAGACCAGGGTCTCGACGCCCGGAGACGGCCAGCTCCTGGTACTTGGGATCGGGCAGATAGATGACCTTGGTGACGAAGTTGCCGCCGTCGATCACCTGATCGAAATCCTCGGCGGTCAACTGCACCGGGATGGCGTTGTGGGCGAGATAGGCGTCGGTCGCGGGCGTCGTGGGAGCCACCTCGATCGTGGGGTAGAGCGCCTTGCCGGCTCGGCCCGGAATGTTCGTGATCTTCAGACGGTAGATGAAGCCTTGGTTGAAGTTGTAGCGGGCCGGCACGGTCAGTTGGGACGGCAGGTAGGTCCGCTCACCATTGGGACCGGTGCCATTCTGCCAGCCGATCTGCATTCCGTTGGGATCGAGGAAGTAGATCTGGCTTTTCGTATTCATGAACCGACGCCCGCTTTGAGCGCCGGCACCACCGGGTCCCGCCAACGAGTTGGCGGTATAGGGCGGCGGGCCGGTTGCGTCGGACGAAGTCACGACATGAGAACGAAGCCAGTGCTTGTGCCCGACGCCGGGCTCGCCATATCCGAATCCGTCGCCGGCGGTGGCTGCCGCCAGCAGCAGCATTCCGAACGCTTGCATAGAATCCTCCAACTCCCTCGGACGAAATCGGCCGGCCCGTTTGGCCTTGCATCCGATCCGCCAATCGGGGAGATTGCTTCGCTTCCTGCTATCCACCGCGACCGATTCGGTCACGGTCGAGTCGAGTCTCTACGTGGGAAAATAATACGCAGGTCGTCTCGACCGATCCGCTCGCTTGATCGAGTCGACTGGTTCCGGACCCGGACCACGGACCTTCCGGCGACCGCCCGTGCTCTTGCTCTCAATCGCCAGCGACAAAAGCGGGCTCTCGCCTACTCCGCCCCGATTGCCGGACTTGCGTCTCCTTACGCCTAGCGATTATGATCGGGCATTCTTTACCATACCCTTGAGAAATTGCCCTACATCCCAACCATGCTTAATAATCGGCTCAACTCCGGTCGGCTCATTGACTCGGAAAATCGTGCTCGTCCTGATCGTGGCTTTGCCGTGTTCCCGCACGTTCGCCCAGGCTGGCACCAGCCCACCGACAACCGCCAGGTGACGGCAAAGCAGACACCCGGCGCACCGCGAAACGCCGGGCGCCCCGGCGAACGCCGAGCCCACAGGTGCCGTCCCGGTCAATGCTCCCATCGAGAAGCCCGAGGAACCGCCCACCGACGCCGAACGGGTGATCGACCTGGCGATCAAAAAACTGACCGCGCTCAAATCCGTCTCGGCCGAGCTATTGGAAAAGGTCGAGATGCTCAATCAAAAACTGACCATCGAAGGCCGCTATCTCCAGGCCCAAGGGAACGCGAATCTATCTCAGCCTGAACGTCAAGGGGCTCGCCGACACCGAAGGCACCTCTCTTGCAAGTCTGTGACGGCGAAACTCTTTGGGATTATGAGCAGCTTTTCGATTCGCAGTTCTACCGCAAGCTGAGCATCAAACCCGTCCTGGAACGGCTCAACGCGACCGAGTCTTGATCCCAAGATCAGGGACCAGTTCATCACCCAGATGGGCTTCTCCGGACCGGAAACGCTGCTCGTCGGACTGAGGAGAACGCTCAAGTTCGACCAGAAGGAAGAAGAAGGCGTGCTGGACGGCAGAAAGGTCTGGATTCTGCGCGGGAACCTGGAGGAATCGCCAAGGTCTGACGCTGCCCAATTCGCAGCCGGCACCGGCCACGGGAATCTTGCCTCCGTACGTGCCCATGGATGGGACGCTCTACCTGGGCAAGGACGACGGTTGGCCATACAAGCTCGTTCTCGTGGGCCGAAAGCCGACCGGAATCCTGGACACACGACGGACGGGACCCGACGGACGAGTCGATCGGATCGCAGCGGTCGATCGAAAAGATCGAACCGACCCGCATCGAGTTGACCTACTCCAACGTCAAGCTCAACGCGCCGATCCGCGTCGAGGAGTTTGCCTTCGCGGCCGCACGCCACGGCCAACGCCGGAGGACAACACCCAGGCCATCTCAACACACTCGATCGAGTCATCCAGATGGAAGCCGCCGCAAGAAAGCGGAGTCCGCGAAAAAGGACGAACCGCTGCTGGACAAATCGATCGAGATTCCCGCGACCCCACCCCAAACAACACCACCGCCGCAATAATCGAATCCTCCGATTCCAACGACCAATCCCAATCCAAGAGTCCGCATTCCAGAGGACAGGGGACGACGGCCGCAGATGGAGCCGACCACAACAGGTGTCAGCGCCAAGCCGAGCAAGGTCGAGGCGATCAAGCTGGCCAGCCAGTATCTCAAGACCTTCGTGCATGATGAGCTCGCCGACGGCAAATCGCACTTCACCGAAGACGCCGCCACGATTCTCAAGTTCCACGGGTCGTATCAGCAGGACGATCGCGATCTCCGCAAATCGCTCAAGAAGGAAGGCAAGGAGAACGCCTATCAGTTCATGGTCCGAGTCCGGATCGTGGGCGGCAAGTTGAGCGCCGATCAGTATCTGGCGTGCGATCACCTGGCGACGACCTCGGCAATGGCAGCCTGCGGATCACGACGCGCCAGGAGTTTCAACTTCATGGCGTTCTGAAGCAAGACCTGGCAACGACCATTCGCCAGATCAACGAAACCCTGCTCTCGACGCTGGCGGCGTGCGGCGACGTGGAGCGAAACGTACTCTGCTGCCCGGCCCCGATCCACGGCCCAGTCCGAGCCGACCTGCAGGCCGACGCCTTGCGCTGGGCTTCCCACTGCGCCCCGAGGTCGTCAACCTACTGGGAGATCTGGCTCGACGGCGAGAAGATCGAGACGCTCCCACCGGCTGGCGATGCCTTGGTCCCGACTCCAGGCGATGATCCCGTCGAGCCCGATTTACGGCAAGACCTACCTGCCTCGCAAGTTCAAGACCGCATTCGCCCTTCCCGAGGATAACTGCACTGATATCCATGCGAATGACCTCGGTTTCCTGGGCGTGGTCCAGGACCAGCGGCTGGTCGGGCTACAACGTCCTGGTCGGCGGCGGACTCGGGACGACCCCGAGTGCACAGAAGACGTTCCCATTCCTTGTCGTTACCGCTTTGTTACGTCGACCGCGAGCGACGTGCTCGAAATCGGCGAGGCGATCCTCAAGGTTTATCGCGATTTCGGCAATCGTTCCGACCGCAAGCGAGCCCGGCTCAAGTACATCATTCACGACTGGGGCCTCCCCGCGTTTCGCGACAAGGTCGAGGAGTATCTCGGCCATCCGATCCAGGACCCGAAGCCGGTGACCGTTCAGGGCGTCGACGATCACCTCGGCTGGCATTCCCAGGGCGACGGCAAATTGTTCCTGGGTATCCCGGTCGAGAACGGACGGATCAAGGACGAGGGAACCTATCGCCTGGCCAGCGGCCTTCGAGCCTTCTTCCAGAAGTACAAGACGCCCGGCCGATTGACTTGCCAGCAGTCGATCCTGCTCGCCGATCTCGATCCAGCCTGGCGGCAGCGACATCGAGAGCTGGCTCGGCGAATACGGAATCGCCACCGTCGAACAGATCTCAACCGTTCGACGCTGGTCGATGGCTTGCCCTGCCCTCCCGACCTGCGGACTGGCCGTGACCGAAGCCGAACGAGCCCTGCCCGGCCTGCTCGATCAGCTCGAGGTCGAGCTCAATCGACTCGGCCTGGATCAGGAACGTTTTACCGTGCGGATGACCGGCTGTCCCGAACGGCTGCGCCCGACCCTATAACGCGGATATCGGCCTGGTCGGCCGGTCGGCCCACATCCGTGCCGACGGAACTCCCGGACCGGGCACCTATACGATCTTCCTGGGTGGCCGCACCGTCGGACGACCGGCTCAACGTCGAGTACAAAGACTACGTCCCCTACGACCAGGTCGTGGCCGAACTCGGACTCGTCCTCAGCCGCTACAAGGAGGACCGGCTGCCTGGTGAGTCGTTCGGAGATTATTGTCAACGGATCGGCGTCGAGGAGCTGGCACGGATCTGTTCTTCGGCTGAAAGCCAGGTTGGCTAAACCCAATACCGTTGAAAAAGGGTTGGAGGAGCGATTGATGGGGTATATCAATTTGGCATGGTTCAAATTCCCCGGCAGCAACGTAACTGATCGTTCTGGCGAGCGGGGGGCGTGAGCCCCCTGTTCTCTGAGTTGCGTCATCAGGGGGCTTACGCCCCCCGCTCGCCTGTGTAACCATAAGCTGAACCGTGCCAATCGTCGCCGGAGCGCACGGACCTTTGATCTACCTGGCTTCTGGGTTTCGGCGTTGTGTATCTCACGAGAGTCGTTAAACTTCCGATCAGAACGGCTCGGTGTGCCTCTGGCGGGACGCTGATCGGCACGAGCCACGCAAGTCGATGGAGGGAAGACTGATGCGACGGATCGCCGTGTTGAATCAAAAGGGTGGCGTCGGCAAGACGACCACGACCGTGAATCTGGCGGCCGCGCTGGCACTGGCCGGACACAAGACGCTGGTGCTGGATCTCGACCCGCAGGCGCATGCGACCTTGCATCTGGGCCTCATGCCGGGCCGGTCGGGGCCTTCGCTCTACGAGGTCTTGACCGAGGGGATGCCGCTGGCGAATGTGCGACGGTCGGTCGGACCCAACCTGTCGGTCGGCGGCAGCCACATCGACCTGGCAGGCGCGGAGCTGGAGTTGCTGGGGACCGTCGGTCGCGAGGTCATCCTCCGCGACCAGCTCGCCGCCGATCCCGAGCCATTCGATTTCGTCTTGATGGATTGCCCGCCGTCGCTCAGCGTCTTGACGCTGAACGCCTTGTGCGCGGCCAACGAGGTGTTGATTCCGCTCCAGGCCCATTTCCTGGCCCTGCATGGACTCTCCAAGCTGTTGGAGACGGTCAATCTGGTCTCGAAGCGCGTCAATCGCGAGCTGAAGGTCGGCGGGATCGTCCTTTGCCTGTATGACGCGGGCACGCGGCACGGCGGCGAGGTCATCGAGGACCTCGAGAAATTCTTCGAAGGCCGGCGCAACGCCGATGCACCGTGGGCCGACGCCAAGGTCTTCCAGACGCGGATTCGCCGCAACATCCGGCTGGCGGAGTGCCCGAGCTTCGGCCAGTCGATCTTCCAGTATGCACCGACCAGCCGGGGCGCCGAGGATTATGCCTCGCTGGCCGCCGAGGTCCAGGGACTCTCGCCCGCCGCCATCTGGTTGGGGCATCGACGGAAAATCAACCGACGAACATGGCTCGCCCGTCGATGCCGCATCGGCCGCCTGAACCAACGGCCATTCTCCCAACGGTTTAGAGCTTGGGCGGCTTGACGGTCGTGAGCACGCCGATGGGAATCCATCGAGTTCTTCGGGGGCGAAACTTCCAACCAAGTTGATGCCCGGTATACGGCGACAGCTCTGTCCAGGATGCGAACGTGTATTTCTTGAGCGGCAGACCTTTCGAGGGGATCTGATTGCTGTTGACCAAGACACGAACGGCGACACTGTTGACCTGGATGTCGTTGGGACTGATCGCTTGCGTCGCGCCGGTGGTCAGGTCGGTGATCGTCCCGGAGTACGACGATGCGTAAGGGCCGATGGTTATGGTCACGAGCGCGTCGGGCGTGATGCCCGGCACGCTTGGAAATGCAGGGCCGAGCGCGCTTCCTTCTCCGCGATTGATCGCGAAGACGACCTGTGAAGTCGCATCACTCCGAGCGAACGGCCCATTCGCGATCGCGCCCAGTTCCAGTACATTTCCTTTCAACAAGACAGCTCCCGCGGCGACGAGGAGCATCCTGTCAAAGCCGCCGCCGGTATAGAGCGGCTGAAAGCTGGGGCTCCTCACGACGAAGCCGGGAATCGTATATTGGCGTGATCGCGCCGGATTCGAACTTCGCGGACCACGCCGAATATGTTGTGAACTTCACGCTTGATCAGAGTGGCGAACTCGTGCCCCGCACCGCCGTTGATCGCGCTGAGGATCGCCCCCTCGCCAGCATCGCTGTCAGAGATACTGGACCCATGGTCGCGCATGGCCTGGACGGTTCGCTGAACGTGGTGGGGCAACACCGCTGCCACGCTCAGCAATGTTCTCCCTTCGAGCGACTCGAACACCAAGTTTTTGGTCCGCTTCGGTGCAATCCGACTCATTTTGGAAGCCCTTTTCCCGGTCGACAACTCAATGATACCGCCCGCCAAACAAGCGAGCCGTAAGAAACTCAAAACCCGTCAAGGCCCATCGAATGCGCAATTGCTCTACAATGACTCTAGGATAAGTTATCGAGGTGCACGGGAGGTCATGCGACATTGCGCTGGGTTGGAATCGACGAAGCTGGCTACGGGCCGAATCTGGGTCCGATGGTGATGACGGCCGTGGTTGCCGATACGACGGTCGTGGCTGATCCGAGCGGAAATCCATCGGTCGGCGCTCGACTTCTGGCGCGATCTGGAGCCGACTGTCGACCGCGCCGGCGGCGATCCCACGCGGCTCTGGATCGACGACTCCAAGGCCATCCTGCGCCGCGGCAAAGGGCGGGACCGGCTCGAGTCGGCCTGTCTGGCGGCGGTGCACGCCGTGGGAAATCGCCGTGCCCGGTTCTCTGAGCGAGCTCCTCGACGCCTTGAACGCCGGCACTCCCCGTGGACGCCGAGCTTGCGCGATGGCTCGACTGCCGAGCGTGGTGATCCGCACCTGGCCAAGTCCAGATGCGCGGCCGATTGCTCGAAAACCTCTTGCAAGCCGCCCGTTGGTTCCGAGAACGGCGGCTTGGCGGCTGAGCGCGGTCCGGATCGGTGGTCGTCGGACCGGCGCGGTTCAACGCCGAGCTGGCCACATCCGGCTCGAAGGCGAGGGTCCATTTCGCGGCGTTCGCCCGATTGCTGCGGGGGATCTGGGACCTCGCCGCTGACGGCCAGGTTACATTCGTCAACCGGTGACAAACACGGTGGCCGGCACTATCTACCTCGGACCGCTCTCCGACGCCTTTCCGGACGCGTGGATCGATCGCGGTCGTCGAAGGGTCCGGAGCTGAGCCGGTACACGATCCGAGATCGGTGTCCGTCGCTTGGAGCTGAGCCTGATCCCGCGAGCCGACGGCAGTGACGGGCTGGTGGCCCTGGCGTCGATGGTCAGCAAGTTGGTGCGCGAACTCTGGATGGATGCTTTCAACGCGTACTGGCTCGCCCGTGTCCCAGGATTGCGTCCGACGGCCGGGTACCCGAATCGACGCCGTGAGATTTCGGAACGCGATCGAAAAAGCCGCCTTGGCCGACGGGTGCGATCCGCGCTTCTGGTGGCGGGACAAGTGAAGCCGGCGGGATTGGCAAGCCGAATACCGCTCGATCCGGACTTCGACGAGGTATGAACCGTCTCAGCGTTCGCGGTAGACGATCCGTCCCTTGCTCAGGTCGTAAGGCGTGATTTCGACAGTCACCCGATCGCCTGGCACGATCCGGATGAAATTCTTCCGCATCTTGCCCGCGATGTGGGCAAGGATGCGGTGACCGTTTTCCAGCTCAACCATGAACTGGGTATTGGGGAGGGCTTCAACGATTCGCCCCTCGGTGCGAATGGGTTCCTCTTTGGCCACGCGGATCTCCTGAATCGACCAGCGCCGGCCAGGACTTGGTCTGTTGGGGTGGGATCAAGATCTTCTCCGGTCGAACCCGCAACGCCTCGCATCCAAGATGCCCGAACGGTGCGACCGCCGTTCGGGACATATTGGAGGGCCGAACCGAGACGTAAGTGCTTCTCGCTCCTTGCATGAGATTATTAGAATAATCGATCGACTCCGGCTTGAACAGCGCGAAGAACGAAAGAAATCAGGGGAGGAACGGGGGCATGACGCCCTCAACGCGAAGACGGAGGCAATAGACCGCGTCAACGGCCGTGATCGCCAAACCACGCGCGTCAGGGTCGCACCAGGCCAGGTTCGACGGCCGTGCCGGCAAGGAGAGGATTCCCAGCAAACGCCCATCCGGCTCGAACACCCAAACCCCGAGTGCGACCGCGACGTAGACGCGTCCGGCTTTGTCGACCTTCATGCCGTCCGGACCACCGGGCTGACCGGGATCGAGGCGAGCGAACACTCGGCTCGATCCCGTCCTCAGCGTGCCGGAAGGCTCAACCTGGAACGCCCGAACGTGGTAGCGTCCGGTATCGCAGACGTAAAGCGTATCCTCACCGGGAGAGAACGCCAGTCCGTTCGGTTTTTCGAAGTCATCGGCGAGCAATCGCAATGCGCCTGGACCCTCTCGCGTGGGATCGAAGGCGTAGACACCCTGAAAATGCAATGAGCGGTCCCGCGGTTCGACACCATACGCGGGATCGGTGAAATAGATGAGGCCATCGGACCTGCAAATCGACATCGTTGGGGCTGTTGAGACGCTGAGCCGCCCAGGTCTCGACGACCGTCTCGACTTCACCGACCGTCCAGCGACATGCGTGAGACTCTTCGGCCGTTTTGCTCACAGAAAACGATGACGCCGTCAGCCCCAAACGTCTGGCCGTTGGCTGCTCTGGTATTCTCCCGGAGTAACTGAAGGGAACGATCCGGAGCCATGCGATAGGTCCGTTCCGCCTTGATATCCTGAAAAAGTAAGGAGCCGTCGGGATGCCAGAGCGGACCTTCCGTGAATTGAAAACCGGCGACGAGCTGCTCGACCTCATCGCTCTCGACGAGGTCGGAAAGCCCGGAATCCCTCAGTATCGTCGACCATGGCGGACGTCTCCCTGAATGAGCGATCGAGGTTGTTCGGCGACCCGATTAACCTCATGACCGCGTAACTCAACTCGTGTGTGGTGGTTCGTGACATAATGGATTAGAATAAAGACGCGTGGCCTTTTACCGCGAGTCTTGTGCCGCCGACGCAGGACTTTAAGTATCCGTTTTTGCAGCCGGCTCACGGTCTTAGGCCGTATTGCACGATCGCAATAAGCCACTCCATCCGTGGCTTTGTCCATGACTCAGTCTAGGATTCGCTTTCCGGAGGAGCTCCGCAGATGTCTTCCGAGCCGGATTCGCCGGAACTTCAAAAGGCAAAGACCTTTTTTCAGTATGGCAATGAAGCCACGACGAAGTCGAATTTCGATTACGCCATCGACATGTATCGGCAAGCTTGCAAGCTTGTGCCCGACAACATGATGTTTCGACAGGCGTTGCGGGGTGTTGAGCGGAGGAAATTCAACAACGACCCCTCGAAGGTGGGGATGATGGCCGGGGCCCGGAATCAGCCGGCTCTTCTTCGTGCCCGGTCAGCGCGGTCTAAGGGGAATTGGGCGCAGGCCTTGGAGATTTGCGAGGAGGCGTTCGTCAACAATCCGTGGGATGTCGCGGCGTCACGAGTTGCCGCCGAGGCAGCGGAAGGCATGGGGCTCCTCGTCGCTGGCTCAGTGGTATGTCGAGATCGGTTCAGAACGTGACCAAGGACGTCGACTTCTTCAAGTTCTCCGCCCACATCCACGAAGAGAACCAGAGCTGGAATAAAGCGATTGCGTGCTGGGAGCAAGTCAAGAAGCTCAGCCCCAACGACCAGGACGCCAACCGCCAGATCAACGCGCTCTCCGCCGCCGGGACGATCAAGCGGGCTGGGCTCGACGACGCACTGGATAAACGGGCTCACGACGCCGCGAAAGTCGAAGCCGCCGAGTCGCTCGACGCCAAGCTCGAACGGCTCAAGCAAGAGCAGCTCACGCCCGAGCAGCGGATGGTCAAGGAAATCCTGGCCAATCCCGGCGCCGTGCATGCCTACGTCGAGCTGGCGGAAATCTATCGTAACCGGGGCGATCTCGACAAGGCCGAAAAGGTGCTGGCGAAAGGCCTGAAGGCCAATGCCGACGATCAAGGTCTGATGGCGATCTACGAGGATACTCAGATCAGTCGCTTGAAGCGGGCCGTCGAGGCTCAATCCCAGCGCGTCTTGCAGCATCCCGAGGACACCGCCGCCAAGGCGAAGCTCGACCAAGTGACCGACATGCTCAGCAAGTACGAGATCGAGGCATTCCGAAGGCGCGTTACTCTGCATCCGGAAGATGCGGCGCCTCCACTTTCAGTTTGGCGTCATCCTGGCAAAAAAGGGCGACCACGACGCGGCGATCGCCGAGTTCCAGCGAGCTCGCTCCAGTCCCGCTCATAAGATTCAGGCACTGTACCAGGCGGGCCTCAGCTTCGAGGCCAATAACGCCGCTGAAGCTCGCCGATCGAAGCTACCGAGAAGCTCTCAAGTCACTTGAGGCCGAGGACAAGGAAAACTTCCTCGCCCTGCATTATCGCCTGGGACGCGTCGCCGAGGGGCTCGGCAATAACGAGGTGGCCGACGAGCATTACAACGAAGTCGCCGCCATCGACTACGGCTATCTCGACGTCGCTGAGCGGTTGCGTCGCTTGTAATGATCCCGAAAAACATGGTATGCTGCCGAAATGTGCCACGGGCGTCTCGTTGCTGTCGTTGAAACGCGGAAGCCGGCTGCCCGTGTTACGCGACGCCTGTTTTTCTGGACCCCTTTGCTCTCCTTAACGATCACGGAGCTATGCCAAACTCAACCTCCGCGTCCAAACGAATGCGGCAAGGCGCAAAGCGCCGGCTGCGGAATCGCGTTACCAAGAAGGTCATCAAAACGCACATCAAACGGACTTTTGCCTCGCTGGCGTCCACGGACCTGGAAAAAGCCGCGGGCGACATCAAGGTCGCATTCGCCAAGATTGATAAAGCGGGGGTGCGCCGGGTTCTGCATCCCAACACGGCCGCGCGCCGCAAGAGCAAGCTTGCCCGCGCCTACAACGCCGCCGCGGCCAAGGCCAAACAAGCCTGATGCCGGTCTGATCGGCTGCTCGATCGACCGGCCATCTGGCGCGGTGCGGGTTGTGCGCCCGTGGCTCTCCGTCGCGGGGGCAAGAGCCCCGGGCCACGCAAGACTGGTTGAATCGATGCCGACCCTCCATGATGTTTTCTCCCCGGTTTCCTCTGCGCTAGGCGATCACTCCGACCGACCACAATCCGATTTCGAGGCTCTCGCCACGCCCTTCGAGGCGATGGTTGCCGTGTTATTGGCTCGGAACCTTGGGCGGGAGAGCTGGAAGTCCGTGCTCGATGGGCTGAGCGAGGCCGGTTTGCTCACACCCGATCGGCTCGCCAACGCTGACCTGATCGAGATCGTCGACGCGGTTCGCGGTCAGGAAGCCAGTGCCTTCGGTCAAGACGCTCGCACCTCTCAAGCAACTGGCGCGCTGGTTCGTGGAGCGCGGGGACCTGGGCGACTTCTCCGTCGCCGGGCTGCGTGACGAGTTGGCGGGGCTCAAGGGAATCGGGGTCGCCGGCGCCGACGCGATCTTGCTCTTCGCGCTGAAGCGGCCGAGCTATCCCGTCGATCGCGGCTCGTTCCGGATCATGGTGCGTCACGGCTGGCTCGATTCCACCGCGACTTACGAGGAGGCTCGTGACGCCCTGACTGATGCTGCCGCGGCCGCGGCAGGACGGTTGTAATCGAGACGAGGCCAGCCTGCTGATCGATCTGGCCCCCGGACTGGAGCAAGTCGGCCGAACGTTTTGTCGCGCCGTCGGCTCCGCGTTGCGATGGATGTCCCCTCGAGAGTTTCTTGCCGGAAGGGGGGCCTCGCGAGGACAATGACTAAACCGCAACCCAACTCCCGACGATTCGAGCCGACCGGCCGACCCCGCCTACGTGCTGGAAGGCCCCAAGCCGGCCCGCATGTATGAAGTGATCTTGCCCAAAAAACTCGGCTATTTCGGCAAGGTTCAAGAGGTGTTGGAAGACTTGTTCGACGAACAAGCGATCCGAGCCGTCCCGTTCATCCAGCAGTCGATCAAGCGCCGGCGACGGCAGTTTGCCGAGTTCGACGAGGACACGTGGATCAAGACGCTCTGCCAGGCATCGAGGGGCTACTCGATCTACGAAATGGATGGTCGATATCTCTCGCCGCAAGGTCCGGTCGACGAGCGCGTCCTGGTCATCAGGTTCATCTTTCACAATCCGAGCGACCCAACTGGCTCCAAGACCGACTTCCTGGAGACATCGCTCGAGGTGGTCAACTACCTCGTCGCCCAGCGATTCGCCTACGAATTGGGCGTCGAGGAGGAAATCTGGTTCCTGGAGTATCATCAGCCGCAACTGGCCATCTGGCGCAGGGGAACCGGTCGTTCGCCATCCGAGGCGAACGCGACCGAAACGGTGAATTCCGACGAGGCGCCTGCCAATTGATTGATCCGGCGCTCGGATGCCGGCGGGAGATCGACCTGACATGACGCTGCATGCCATGCCGGTAATGCTGGGTGTTCTGGCTATCCTGGCGATTGCTTACCGTTATTACAGCGCGTTTCTCGCCGCCAAGGTCGCCGCGCTCGACGATGGCCGTGTCACGCCCGCTCATCGTTTTGAGGATGGGCAGAACTTTGATCCGACCAACCGTTGGGTCTTGTTCGGCCACCATTTCGCGGCGATCTCGGGGGCGGGTCCGCTGATCGGCCCGGTGCTGGCGATCCAGTTCGGCTACTTGCCGGGCCTGGTCTGGCTGGTGATCGGAGTCTGCCTGGCAGGAGCCGTGCAAGACATGATGGTCCTGGCCGCCTCGACACGTCACAACGGCTTGAGTCTGGCCGGCCTGGCGCGGACCGAGATCGGCCGTCCCGCCGGCCTCGCCGCGGCGTTCGCCATCCTTTACATCGTGATCATCGCCCTGGCCGGCCTGGGGATCGTTGTGGTGAAGGCTCTGGGGGGCGAGGAAGTGCCGATGAAGGCCGGAACCGTGCTGGTGTATCCGCCGGCGACGACGATCGAAAAAACGATCTATCTGAACCGGCCTGCTGTCTACCCGATCCCACCGGGAGCGACCTATCGGTTCGGTGATGGGCCCGGCCAGAGCATGATCTTCAACGAAGCGTTCACGCTGACGGTACCATTCAAGTCGACCCTCGAAGAGTGACAAGTCGGGCGAAGGGTTCGTCTTGCCAAAGAATGCGAAGCGGCTGGTTCCCGGGAGCTCGTGGGGCACGTTCACGATCGCTTGTACGATTCCGATCGCACTCCTGGTCGGTTGGTACATGTACCGCATTCGCAAAGGGAAGATCTTGGAGGCTTCGCTCTTCGGGGCGGGCGCGGTGCTGGCGGCGACGGTCGCGGGTGCATGGATCCAGGGGTCCGCGCTTGAGCCTTACTTTTCGCTCTCGCGAAACGGGGCGATCTTCGCGCTCGCGGCTTATGGATTTGTCGCGGCCGTGCTGCCAGTCTGGTTGTTGCTCTGTCCGCGCGACTACCTGTCGACCTTCCTGAAGATTGGCACGATCTTGCTATTGGTCGCCGGAGTCCTGATCGTCAATCCCGAAGCTCGAGGCGCCGGCGATCAGCCCCTATTTCGCCGCCGGGGGCGGACCCAACCTGGATGGTCCGATTTTTCCGTACGTTTTTATTTGCATCATGTGCGGGGCGATCTCCGGCTTTCATGCCTTGGTGTCCTCGGGAACGACTCCCAAGATGGTGGACAAGGAGAGCGACGTTCGCATGATCGGCTACGGCGCGATGTTGATGGAGGGCCTGGTCGGCGTGGTGGCGCTGATTGCCGCGGCGGCCTTGCCCAACGCGATGTACTACGACATCAATATCGATCTTGCCCGCCGGCCCGAGTTCCTGGCCAAGCACCGTGATTTCGCCCAATTCATCCAGGCCGGTGAGGCTGACTTGCACGGCGTTCCCGCAGCCGCGGCGCCGCCGCGTAGCGACCTGGTTACGATGGAAAAAGACGTGCAGGAGTCGCTTCACGGCCGGACTGGGGGGCGCGGTCACGCTCGCCGTCGGCATGGCGCGGATCTTCTCGGACGCGATCCCGGGGATGAACTGGCTGATGAAGTACTGGTATCACTTCGCGATTATGTTCGAGGCCCTGTTCATCTTGACTACGATCGACGCCGGCACGCGGATCGCGCGATTCTTGGTCCAGGAGTTCTTGGGTAAGATCTGGAAACCGCTGGGTGACCTGAACTGGCTGCCCGCGTCGTTGCTGGCGACGGGACTCGTCGTTTTCGGCTGGGGCTACTTCATCTACACAGGTAGCGTCGAAACGATCTGGCCCATGTTCGGGATGGCCAACCAACTGCTCGCCGTGATCGCATTAGCAGTCGTCACAACCGTGATGGTCAATTCGGGTCGCGGCCGGTATGCCCCGATTTCGTTGTTGCCCATGCTCTTCGTGGCGACGACCACCTCGACGACCGCCTACTATGAGATTACCGGCAAGTTCTTGAACATGATCAAGAGCGGCGAAGTCGTGCGCGGCTGGCTCAATATCGGACTGACCTCGATGTTGCTGAGTTGTGTGGTCGTGATTCTCGTCTCGGCGGTGCAGCCGATGGCTTTCGCCGAGGCGTTCGGATGAGCTAATTGAAGATGGCAGTTCGCAGTCGTAGGGTGCTCTCTGAGCACCGTTTATTCGCCAGTCAACTTGCCTCGGTGCTCACAGAGCACCCTACAAATGCTTGAACTGACCGGGATTCACTCAAAGCCATTTAGAGAATCGGAGCCGGCCCATGTCCGTTCCGCCATCGTCGCCACCAGGATCGGACCCAAAGCCGAGGGCGAAGACCACGGTCCCGGGCCAGGCTCCGGCGCGGCGGGTGGCGAAACCCGGGCGCAAGCCAACATGGTCACGGTTCAGACATCGACTTCGCCACTGCCGGCAGCAACTCCGGACTTGAGCGACATGCCGATGGGCATTGCGGTTTCGACCGGCTCGAACGATGGAGGCACAGTAACTGCGCGACGGGCTGGCGGGCTGCGGGACATGGTTATGGAGGTGAACCCGACCAAGGTTGGCGTCAAGGCGGCACTTCAACATCTGGCCAAGGCGGTCAACATCGCGTTTCAGACTGACTTCGGTGAAAATTACCTCGAATCCGTTTACCAGGCCGCCATCGTCCGTCGCGGTGAGGTGTACATCATCCACAAGGAGTATTTCGGATTCGGCGACAACTGGTTCGGCGAGTTCGGGCGGTTGATCCGCTCGATGCAATTGACGCTGGAAGGCCCCGACCCGGCCTCGCCCGAAGGGCGGCAGAGGATCCAGGAGAAAGGACCTTCTTCGATCCGCGGACTGCTCAATTTGATCGGTCGCAAGCTCGACCTGGTCGCCGAGTACGAGGATCGCGTTCCCGCTTACGTTGAACAAATGTTTGACCGCCTCGAGGCATCGGGCATCATCCTCGGCTGGGATCGAAATGATTGGGAGATCTGGACAACCCAAATCGGCCTCGATATCCGGATCGCGCCCAAGGAGCCGCAGGCCTGATCGAGCGGTGACAGCAAGCCGTCAGGACTCGCCGGACCGGCTGGCTCGCGCAGTCACAGAGTCTATCCGCGCGTTTTCGACGGTGGAGAGTTGCCGCCGAACCTCGGCACTGCTTTACTGAACGACCGTTCGAACTGGGTGAAAGGCTGAGACCGAAGTCAGGGTTCGACCGGGAAGTACTGGGGGATGTTCCTCCCACGGCCGAAGTGCCCATGGTGCACTTCTGTCCGCGTGACAGCGACGTCTCCGCCTCCCAGCGATTCGAAGGGGAATCATCATGTCCGATCCGACTACCGCCGGCAACGACAAAACCGGCCCATCAAAGAAACCCGTATCGCCGGCGCGAAACGCCGTCGGCGTGGTCGTCCTGATCGCGGTGTTGGCCGTCGGTTGGATCCAATACTCAGCGCAAAGCGCTTACACCGCGGCCGTAAACGCCTTGAATGAACGAACACAGGACGAGAACAAGGGACTCATGACCGTCAGCGAAGCCGAGACCTTGATCGCTAAACCTGCCGATGGTCAGGGCGTTGATATCAAGGAAGAGAATGCCACTTATACGAAGCAGACATACACATGGCGTGGACTGCTCAAGTCATACACGCTGGCGGCTTACTATACGAAGGGAGCCGAACCGGGTTTGCACCACTTCGAGACCGAAGGCGCGAAATACACCCCAGAAACGCCCGCTGCCGTTCCCGTGCCGGCTGTGAGCACGCGGGCTACGACCAAGGGCGGCCGGCCCGCATCCCGCACCGGTCCGGACGCCAAGTCATCCGACCCGTCTGCGGCCAAGACACAGACCGCACCCAGTGCCACCAGCAAGAGTGAGCCGGGTGATGCGACCCCCAAGGACGCAACCACGCCGGCTCCGGCCGACGCTGGTGCGACGAAGCCGGCTGACGCGAGCCCAAAGCCCGATTCGAAGCCGGCGACAGTTCCTGGGAAGGGATCGAATTGAGAGTCGGGCAACGTCCGCAAAAGCGCGTCCCCATTGGAAATGATCCAGGAGTTCCAGCGATAAAGTGGTTTTCTGATGAGTTGCGCACGACTCATACCAGCCCGACGCGCGAGCGACGCTGGCCGAGGCCGGCACCAGACGCACAGCCGGAACCTGACCTTCGGCGGGTGCCCCCTCGCTCGTGCGCGTCCGGCTATACCGCATTGCGGGCTCAACTCAGACAATTCGCGACCCTGGCGACCTAAAGAGCGCCTTTGCTTCCGCGAGCCGTACTAACCATCACGCCGTTTGAGTCCGACCATCCGATCGAACGGCCGGCATCGGTCGTCGCCGCCGCCGCCCTCGCTCACGGCATATTCGCGACTTTCGAGCGGCCACGCCAAGCGAGTCGCATCCCGCTGGCGACTCCGCGGAAGTCCGGTTATACCGGCGCCGCACCTAACTCCAACGCCAATAGTGTATTATGGATCGGACAAATGTAACGATTATTCCTGCGTCACGCCAAAATCATTTGTTGATAATGAGATACGGAAAAGCACGCTCTCGGGTCGGGTTTTGCCGATTATTCCTGTGTCACACGTAACTTCTTGGCTTACTGGGAGATCTGTCAAAAACCACTTCAGATTACTAAATCTAACGATTATGCCTGTGTCACACATAACCACAAAGGAAGCAGAACTTTACGGCAGATCGCCGCGGTTCCGATTATTCCTGCGTCACACGTAAGTTTCAGGCCTGTCGACAGATGTAGCCGAATGGCTCTTTTTCGAATCGACAAAGTGTGTGCGCTCTTCAAAGAGTCGCGGATCGGCATATTCGGCTCCTTCGCAAGCCTTTCGTCCGCCGGAATCCGTTAGCGCAGCCGGATCCCCTGCACAACCCGCGAGGCAGGTACCAACGCCCGGCCTTCGGCTATATGATGTCTCACTGACGGCCGCGAAAAGTATGGGACGGGTCGTGTGCAACTGGTCAGAAAATCGCTCTAATGACCATCGAGCACTTTGATCCGGTCGGCGGCGGTCTTGGCGGCCGGTGTGCCCGGGAAATCCTTGACGATCTGCCGGAAGTTTTTCAGGGCCGCGTCGGTCTTGCCGTCTTTGTCGAGGTTTTGGGCGATGCGGAGCAAGGCTGGCCGCGCGATTCGGCTGGCTTGGTCGCAGCAGTCTTGGCGGTGGCCTTCTTGGTCTTGGCCGGGCTCTTGCCTTTCGTCTCAACCTCGAGTCGAACCGGCAGACGACTCGGCCTTTTCGATCTTCGCTTTGGAATCAGGCGTGGCCGGATTTCCCTGGTCCGCCATCCGGCCCGGTTCGGTCGTGGCCGGGACATCGCCCGCGAACGCGTCCTCGAACCGGCTGACGCGCGGAGCGGCCGATTGATTGGACTTGGCGCTTAGCCGGCTTGGGAGCTGAGCAGCAGACTGGCCTTCTTGATGTATTTTTCGGGGCTTTCGTTGAACTCGTCGCGGCAGCCGGTGCAGCAGATCGGGAATGTCTTTCCCTCGTAAGTGAGGGTCATGGTGGCGGCGCCGCCGGTCACGATGCATTTGGGCCCTTCCGAAGCGGCTCGCGCCTCCCGTCAAGGATTCCCCTTCCTTGGCCAAGCCGACCTCGATCGCGGGACTGAATTGGACCGCGCCCGGCTCCTGGCGATCCTGCGTCATGGTGTAGCGGATGAAGTTCGCGTTCGGCCAAATCGTCAGCCGCATCTTGCCCGACTTCGCCGTCCGGCCCAACGCGATCGAGCACCAACTGTTTGCCCGTGCTGCCCACGGTTCCCTCGAACGCGATCGGCCCTCCGGCCGGTTTTGGTTCAGTCCCTTCGAGGCGATACCGCTTCCGTTCCGCGTCGTAACTGAGTTTTCCAGTGGCGAGGAACTTTCCACCTTCGATCGTGACGGTCAAACCGGCTGGCTTGCCCTTTTCGAAGGTCCAGGCCCATGCGTGGGTCTCGGGCCAGCCTCGAAATTGCTGGGCGGATTTGTCTTTGGGTCTCGCCTGCCCTTTCCAGTTCGCCGACCAGGTATTCAAAAGGAGCGAAGGCCTGCGGGATGTCCCGCAGGCCGGATTCGTCTCCTCGAGCCGCGTTGGGCGACAAACCCAATTGAGCCGCAGAACTATCGAAACGCTCAATAAGACGACGGTCAGCGAATCGATTGATGAGAGAGCCCATGTTTCAATTCGTGCTCCCGGTTTCGGTGGATTGGACGACTTGCGGCGATCGCCACCCACGAAGCGCCGCATGGCTTGGATCGTCGACCATGGTGGCCTTGGTGGTTGCTGGCAGAAAATCGCCCGAGTCGAAGACGGGGGTTCCCAGCGGCACGTCCATGTCGAGATAGCCAATCAACATTTCCTCGAAGGTTTGCTCACCCCAGCGGACCAACTGATTCGGGTCCGGGTTATAGGGATTGCTCTCCGAATTATCGAAATGAGCGAGGCAGTCCACGCGTGTTCCCTTGGGCAGGTTCATCGGTTCCGCGAGGGTATAATAGGTCTGCCAGCCGAAGTCGTAAGCCGGAACGGAAAGAGCGATCTGGGACGGCTCGCCGGGCTTGGTGATCGTGTACTTGAAATCCTTGCCGCGGAGGTGCATGTGCGGCAGGAAGCTCAAGACCCGTGCGTCCTCGGGGAGAACGAACGAGGAGGAGACGGCCACGTTGTCCTGTCTCGCGGGGATCAAGAGGTTGGGATTGGCAATGCCGAGCGTGAAAGCTTCCCGTGTCGGCTTGGATTTGGCGAAGACCAATCCCACTTTGGAGCGATCGGTCCGGACGCGACCGGTGGGAGTATAGTGAACCTGGAACAGCAGTTCGGCGCCGACCGGAATTCGCTTGGCGGTCCCTTCGGGGAAAATCGAGGGCATTTCGCCTGGAGCATACCCGCAGAAGTGGACGAGCTTGCGACGGGCGTCGGGGCCCTTGGAAGGATCGAGCAAGTAAACGATGATGTGATGGACCACGGAAGGGTCGCCGGGCACGGCTTGGGCCGCCTGAATCCAGCGCTCCTCGGTGAACTTGGTCGGCACTCGGAAATAGACGTAAGCCACGACTCCCTGGGCCGGCACGTAGTATGGCTCCGGCAGTTCGAAGACGACGTCCGGCTTGCCGATTGACCAGCCTTCGGGAAAAGCGCGGGCGGGCGGCAGGTCCTTGATATCTCCCAGCGGCGTGCCCTGGTCGACCCAGGCCAACAAGGTCGCGCGGTCCTTGGCGTTCAAGCTGCGGTCGTTGCTGAAGTGGCCGTACCGCGGATCAGCGTGCCAGGGAGGCATCCGCCGCTCCGCGACGACCTCCCTGATCATCGCCGCGTGTTTCCGCGCATCGTCGTAGCTCAAGAGCGAGAATGGGGCAGTCTGTCCGGGTCGATGACACGTCTGGCACTTGTTCTCGCATGATCGCGGCGACGTTGGACGCGTACGATACCTTGCCCACTTCGGCGGGGTGGTCGCGCTCGCGTTCTTCGAGGGCCGTCACGACCTCTTGAGGAGCCGGCCGGACCCGTGGACCCTTGGCGGTAGCGACCGGCTTGACCGCAACTCGGTCGAGCAAACAACCGACGACGTGCGTCGCGGGTACCTTGATCGGTTTATCGGCCAACAGCGCGGTCACGGCGTCGCGAAGGTACGCATGGCTCGGGGCCCCTTTGTTCGTTCCCTTGCCATACTGATCGTCGATGGCACCTCGATAACGAATCCGCGCGGCGCCGTCGAGCAGGATGACCTCACAGGTTCGCTCGACCAGGGCCGAGTCGGCTACGGTGTTTCCAGGATCCTTGAGGACCCCAAAATCAATGCCCGCCTCATGAACGAACCGAGCAACGTCCTTCTCGGTATCATGGGCGTTGGAGTTGATGCCGAGCATCACCACTCCCTGGGTACGAAACTCGCGGTTCAGCTCAATCAGCCTGGGAACGTAGAGGTTGCCCACCGGGCAGTCATTCCCCAAGAAGACGAGAATGATCCCTTTCCTGCCTTGGTAACCATAGAGGGTGGTCGTTCGCCCGGAAGTCACGTCCTTCAGTGTGAAGTTTGAGAAGCGCTGCATCAGACCCCGGTCGATCGGCAGGTTGGAGCCGGCTTCCTTCGGGCCCTCGAATGCGCGACTGTCGCGTTGGTTGAATAGTCACCAGTCCCAAGGCAAGAGCAACGATCACAATTCGATGTGAGAGCACGACACTTCTCATTCCAGCTCCTTGAGGGGAATCAATGACTTTGGTGGTTGTTGGGGTTGTCCCGGTTGTATCGATAAAAATGTCGGTCCTCGTGGACTTGCCCAAGTTTCATTCGTTTCGAAAGCCGAACGAGCTCGATCTTATTCTGATTCATCTTAGGCGCGGCCGGCCATTCCAACAAGACAAGCGCAGTCATGGATGACGATGCGGTCAAATTCCCGAGTGTAGAAAGACGATAAGCAAAGAGCGTTGAGGAGGATCGGATACGCGTGGGCTCGGGTCTGTGGAGTCGAGGGCTAGGATGCATCGTCTCTCATGGTTGGTGGTACCGAGGACAACTGCGGCGGCCGAGCCTCACCTGGGCATCTTGCTCGAGGAGGCCGGCGGCAGCCTCAGAGCCACGACGACAACAGCGTCCGCGCGGCAGCGGGAGAACGTCCGGATCGCCACGGTGACTTTGGCGTTCGTTGGGCTCGGCTTGCTCATCCGGTTGGTCCGTTTCTTGGTGGTCTATCCGATCTGGCACGACGAGGCGTTCGTCGCAGTCAATTTCTTGAATCGAGGCTATCTCGATTTGCTCCGGCCGCTGGACTACTACCAGGCGTGTCCCATCCTGTTCCTCTGGATCGAGTTGACCGCCGTCCGTCTCATTGGTTTTTCGGAATCCGCGCTTCGGTTGTTTCCCTTCATTTGTGGGCTAGCGAGTGTGTTGCTCTTCCGGCACCTGGCCGCACGACTGCTCCGAGGGATTCCCTTGCTCCTGGCGGTCGCTGTGTTCGCAACGGCGTTCTATCCGATCCGGCATAGTGCGGAAGTCAAGCCTTATGCGTCAGATCTTCTGGCTTCGCTGATCCTGTTGGCCCTGGCAGTGGAGTGGTTGCGGACGCCCGAGCAGAGCCGATGGTGGTGGGCTCTGTCGCTGGTTGTCCCGATCTTGCTGGCGCTGTCATATCCGTCGGTATTGGTCGCAGCCGGCCTGGCTGTTGCGTTGGCTCCCAAAGTATCTCGGCTGCGACCGCCGCTCGGTTCGAAGGGCCTTCCTGGTTTATGTCGCGGTCCTGGCCAGCTCGTTCCTCAGTCTCTACTTTAGCTTCACGGTCGTGCAGAGCAACGCACTCCAGTTGGGTTATCGCTGGGGTTTCTGGCGAGGGTCGTTTCCACCCTGGGATCAGCCCTGGAAGTTGCCGGGGTGGCTGATTGGAGTCCATGTCGGTAACACGCTGGCTTATCCGATCGGCGGGGAGCGAGGCGCCAGCACGGCGACACTCGCCGCCCTGCTCGTCGGCGTCGCTGGCGTTATGGCGAAGACGCCAGCGGACATCCCTTTTTCTCCTTCTCTCACCATTCGCGATGGGACTGGCCGCGGCCGGGCTTGGGCAGTATCCCTACGGCGGAGCGCCTCGAATCACCCAGTACCTGGCTCCGTCCATCTGTTTGTTGGTGGGACTGGGCGCGGCGATCCTGTTGGGCCGGCTGCCGTCGCGGGCATTGCAGCCGCCGAGCGTCTGGGTTGGGCAGTCGGGCTGTTGGCGACACTTGGCTTTTGTCTGATTGGCAGGGATCTCGTTCAGCCGTATCGGGTCCCGGCGGACGTGACCAGCCGATCCTTCGCACACTGGCTTTGGAACGAGTCCAGCCCGGACGCCGAACTTCTCTGTGTGAAGTCCGACCTGGGATTCGCGTTCCAGCCCGAGCTCTGGAAGAGGGGGATGAGCGCCGTTTACTTGTTCCATCAGGGCACGTCCACGCACCGGGACCGGATCGAATCCCGAATCGAACGCTCGGAAGGTCCTATCGAGCCGGACGGCCTGTCCGCCTGGTCTTTTTCGACGAGCCGCCACGCGGCGATCCGCTCTTTGAACGTTGGTTGAGCAAGATTCGTCGCGTCGTATCGAATCGGCGAGATTCGTGAGTTTGTCGTGTCTCCCGGTAAGCCGGATGAACGCTGGCTTCGCGAGCGTTATGTCGATCTGGGAGCTCGGAACCCAGAGTAAGCCCGCCCGAGCCGATCAGCCGGGCCGACGCTGGTCGCCCGTCCCATCGACACACCGGCGGAATACCGTCTCGGGCGGCAATCCCGGGCAGTTCTCGGGCAGTATAAGGGAATAATTCGCAATGGTTTGCGCCCACTGATCCACTTCGCGGCAGTTCGTCATTCGCCGCGGACAATTGCCATCTGGTTGAGCAACAGATCTGGCGAAACGGCCAGACCCGAGATAAACTAGGATTGAAGTGATCGGGGCATGGCCGTCGAGCCAGACGCCTCCTCGATCGAGACCGACGGTCAGAGAGAAGACAAGACGGGGTTCACCATGCGTTTGGCGGCAGTGATCCTGCCCGAACTGGGGACCGGTCCGGACTTACCGATTGTCGTCAGTCATTGGTTCGCGGCGAGGGGGGATCTGGTCTGGGAGGGGGAGCGGCTCGTGGAAGTGCTGGTCGGGCCCGCCACGTTCGACGTACCCTCGCCGGTGACCGGTCGCCTCGCCGAGATCCGTGGTCTGGAAGATGATCGTGTCGAGGCGGGGTCGGTCCTTGGTTTGGTCGCGATCCGCGATGACGACTCGAGCGACGGTCCCGCTGCGGGCCGCCGCGATCGCCAGAGCGGCCGGCACGGGGGAAAACCGCCGTCAAATCGCCCCACGACATGACCACGTTTCATGAGCGATCCGCCGGCGTGATTCCTTACCGCGCGGGAGACGATCAGGGCCTCTTGTACCTGATCCTCCATTCGGCGACGGTACGAAACCCGCGCGCAAAGTGGGAATTTCCCAAGGGGGGAGTCGAGCCCGGCGAATCGACCCGGGAGGCGGCCGCGCGCGAGTTCCACGAGGAAACCTCGCTGGTCGACTGGTCCTTTCGCGACGGGTTCGAGCGGACGCTCTCGTACACCTACATCCGCCGCGGACGCAAGGTCGTCAAGACCGTCACCTACTATATCGTCGAAGTTCGCGACCCGTCCCACCTGGCTCGTTCCCCCGAACATGTCGAGGATCCGTTCGGACGCTGGTATTGCTGGGGGAACTTTGAGCAGATCAGCCAGCTTCTCTATCACACCAAGATCCGCCAGGTGTTCGCGGAAGCCGACGCCTGGCTCAAGGGGTGACGATGGAAAGCATACGTCCCCATGCATTCCCCGGGTTGTTTCTTGGTGCTGGACGGGCCCGACGGCGGCGGCAAGACGACCCAGGCGGCTCGGTTGGCGGCCTGGCTTCGCGGCCTGGGCCACGACGTGGTCACCTGCCGCGATCCCGGCGGAACCGCCCTCGGCGATCGGCTGCGAGCCATCTTGCTCGACCGCGACTCGGTGCCGATCTCGATCCGATCCGAGATGCTGCTGTTCATGGCCAGCCGGGCTCAGCTCGTCGAGGAAGTGATCGCCCCGGCGCTCGCGGCCGGGCGGATCGTGGTGTCCGACCGGTACTTGCTGGCGAACATCGTCTATCAAGGGAGCGCGGGCGGACTTCAGGAAGAGGAGATCGCCCTGGTGGGCATGGTGGCGACCAGCGGCCTGCTGCCCGACCTGACCCTGGTCCTGGATATCGCCCCGTCGGCCGCTCAGGCTCGAATCGGACCGGGCCGCGATCGGATCGAGGACCGACCCTTGTTCTATCGAGAGCGAGTCCGCGCCGGCTATCTCGCCGCCGCACGACCGGCGGCCAGCCGCGAGGCCGACGCCGATCCCGAGCACTCGGCCTTCTGTCCTTACTATCCCGCGCCGATTGTCCTGATCGATTCCTCCGCCGATCCCGATACCGTGTTCGAGCGAATCCAATGCGAGGTGGAGCGTGTCCTGGCACTCGGTCCGCGGCCATGATCGGATCGTCGAGTCCTTGCGACGAAGCTTGGGGCAAGGACGGTTCCCGCACGCCCTCTTTTTCGTCGGACCCGAGGGGATCGGCAAGCGGACCTTCGCGCGCAAGCTGGCCCAAGCTCTGCTGTGTGAGACCCGCGGCGATGACGAGCTCGACCCTTGCGGAGTGTGCCCGGGCTGCGTTCAAGTCGCCGGGAGCACTCACCCCGACTTGATCGAGGCAGGCTGCCCGGAAGACAAGCACGAGCTGCCGATCAGCGTGATCCGCGACCTGTGCGACTGGTTCTCGCTCAAGCCGGCGCGGGGGAGACGGAAGGTGGCGATCGTCGACGACGCCGACGACCTGAACGAGGAGGCGTCCAACGCGTTTCTCAAGACGCTCGAAGAGCCGCCGCCGGGGGCCGTGCTGATTCTGATCGGCACGTCGCCCGAGATTCAGCTCGAGACGATCGTCTCACGCTGCCAGGTCGTGCGGTTCGACCCTTTGCCCGAGCCCGAGATCGCCGCCTTGCTCCTGGAACAAGGAATTACGCAGGACCCGGCCGAGGCGGCGAGTCTGGCCGCGCTCAGCGAAGGCAGCGTCAGCCGTGCGCTCGGCCTGACCGATGCCGTCGCTGCAAGAGTTCCGTCGCGGACTGATCGACGAGCTCGCCGGCGACCACGGCTTCCAAGCTCCCGAGCTGGCCCATCGGCTGCTCGCTTTCATCAAGCAAGCGGGCAAGGAATCGGTCGACCAGCGCCGCTGCGCCAGCCTGTTGATCGGCGAGCTCGCCCGTTTCTTTCGCGGCGTCCTCTGGGGAACCGCCGGACTTGCAGCCCCCTGCCCTGACCCCGCCGACCGTCGAGCCGCCCACAACCTGGCCGATCGCCTCGAGCCCGAAGATGTCACTGTCCTGGCCGACCGCTGCGTCGAGGCCGACTACCAGGTCCAGCGCAAGCTCTACATGCCCCTGATCCTCGAATCGCTGATGCACGACCTGGCCAAGTTGATCAATGGCAGAGGCTAACCATATTGGTTCGTAGGGCAACGAGAAATCGGGTCGCCACGAGGGCCAGAAACCGGCGACGGACCGCTGCGAGACGACACGAATTTGTTCTATAATCTGAGTAACCGTCGAATTGTTCGCTCGTTGAAAAGGGCGTGCTGGATTCTCGTTCCGCGATGGGAAGGCTTTTTGCGGAGTGAAGAGCCAACACATACACTCCGCAGTCCTCGACCGGAGCTAACTTGAACGGTAACCTCCTCTTGAACCACGACGTCTTTTTCACCGGGTCGAGACGATGAAGGAAGCGCGAGGGCCGGGTTTGGGTTTACGTGTATGCTCGGCCACTTCCAGCCGATGCGATGGGCCGTTGATTCGCTGGAGCGGCCGAAGGCGAGCTCAACTCTCGCGACCGGCCGCTTCCACTCAAGGAGACTTCTGATGGCGACCGCAACTGTGCAAACCGTGGATCGGGATGGATCCGCGACGTCGTCCGCGACGATCGGCCAGTACATCATCGAGCGGCTCGGCTCGCTGGGGGTCGAACATGTCTTTGGCATACCCGGCGATTACGTGCTGGGTCTGTACAAGTTGCTGGAGGAAAGCCCGATCGCGCTGGTCGGGATGACCCGGGAAGACAATGCCGGGTTCGCGGCCGACGCCTACGCGCGGATTCACGGGCTGGGATGCGTGTGCGTGACGTACTGCGTCGGAGGACTTTCGACTTGCAACAGCATCGCCGGTGCCTACGCCGAGAAATCGCCGGTAATCGTGCTGTCCGGCTCGCCGGGGATGTCGGAGCGGGCGCATAACCCGCTGTTGCATCACAAGGTGAAGGGATTCGAGACGCAGTTCGAGGTCTTTCAGAAGATCACGGTCGCCTCGGCCGTGCTCGACGATCCCGAGAACGCGTTCAGCGAGATCGACCGGGTGCTGGAAGCGGCCGTGCGTTACAAACGCCCGGTCTATCTCGAGCTGCCACGCGACCTGGTTCACGCCCGGCAGGTCGCGCCGCACCGGCCGCCTCAGGGACTGCCTCCCAGCGACCCGGACGCCTTGCGCGAAGCGATCGACGAGGCGGCCGGCCTGCTGACCGCCGCCCAGCGGCCGGTCATCCTGGCGGACGTCGAGATCCATCGATTCGGACTTCAAGACGAGCTGCTCACCCTCGCCGAGTCGACGGGGATGCCGATCGCCACGACGCTGCTGGGGAAGAGCGTGATTTCGGAGGCCCACCCGCTGTTCGTCGGAGTCTATGAAGGGGCGATGGGCCGCGCCGAGGTGACCGAAGTCGTGGAGTCGGCCGACTGCCTGCTGATGCTCGGCTGCTTCATGACCGACATCAACCTGGGTATCTTCACCGCCAATCTCGACCCGTCGAAATGCATCGACGCCACCAGCGAAGACCTGCGAATCCGCCATCACCATTATCTGCGACGTCCGGCTCGACGACTTCATCCACGGCCTGATCGACCGACGGCTCAAGGTCGCCCAGACCCCGGTGCCGCGAGCGGACCAACCCGTTCGCGGCGAAAGGCCGGCGTCGTCCGGGAGCCAAGCTGACCTCGGCGCACCTGTTCGGCCGGCTCAACCAGTCCTTGCCGAGCAAACCGATATGACGGTGATCGCCGACATCGGCGATTGCCTGTTCGGCGCGGCCGACCTGGAAATGCACCGGCACACCGAATTCCTCAGCCCGGCCTATTACACGTCGATGGGTTTCGGAGTTCCGGCGGCGGTCGGGGCCAGCATGGCCAACCCCAACGCCCGAATCCTGGTCATCGTGGGCGACGGCGCGTTTCAGATGACCGGCATGGAGCTGTCGACGATCGCGCGACACCACCTCAACCCGATCATCGTGGTTCTTAACAACCACGGCTACACGACCGAGCGGTTCTTGCTCGAGGGACCGTTCAACGACATCCTCGATTGGACGTACCACAAAGTCCCGGAGGTCCTCGGGATCGGCAAGGGCCACGAGGTGCGCACCGTCGGCGAACTCGACTCGGCCCTACGCTCGGCCGAGGCCAACCTCGCGAGCTTCAGCCTGATCAACGTCCACCTCGACCCCTACGACCGCAGCCCGGCGCTCGAGCGACTGGCCAACCGCCTGTCGAAGATCGTCACGAACCAGTGAGCACGCCGAGTGTCGCGGGGGGCCGGGCGGGCCGTTCTGACGAGCGGCATCGAGCTGAGACGGCCACGGCCGGCGGATCGAACCCATCACGGCCGCCGACTCGCCGACCGCGCCATCATCAATGAAGCAAATTGTCGACGAATCGTCTGAGTCCTCGACTGGGCCGGCACGACGCCCTTGAAGATCTTGGCCTTGGGCGCCTTGTGGGTCCAGGTATAAGTCTTCTGGGCGTGGAATCGGCTGCGATCGAAGACATGTGGCTTCAATGTGGTAAATCCGCGGGCTTGTCCGCTCGGCCGTCTGTTCTGGCCGCGGGAGGTGTACTGCGGACCGAGGTGTCTTGCCGGGGTGGTTGTACGAGTAATTTCGCTCGGCGAACCCCGGCGGCGGGCCCAAATTGCTGGAGGGCGACGGTAAGGGGGATCGGCGCGTAGCTCAGTGCCGAGAGTTGTGCGAGGGAGGGCACAAACTGATTGGCCCCGAAGACCGGGATGTACTCGGTAAACAGGACCGGCCCCGTCGGGATCCCGGCGACGGCGCCGATCACCGGCCTGTCGACGAGCCGCCCGTGACGGTCACCGTGGCGGAGCCGGTCCAGGTCTCATTCGGCTAGACGGCGCAGACGCGAAGTGTCTGGCCGGTGATCGACGAAAGTGGCCGTGCCGGCGGTCAGATTGAGGTTGGAACGCGGCGTGATCGTGATGATCGCGATCCGGAATGCCGTTCAGCCAATCGGCCTTGTTGGGTCCTCGACGAGGGTCGCGTTGGGGAAGGCGACGCCATTAACTATGACCGTCGTGGGATCGATATCGGTGACCGGCATGAAGGCAGGAGTCGTCGCGGTCGCCGCGACGCCGAACACGTAGATCTGCAGGTCGGCCGGGGTCGTCGCGTTGATCGAGAACGGCGCGAACGGCGTGCCGACGCCGATCTGCGTCGTGATCACATTCGGAGCCGGAATCGGAGCGGGAGGAAACCGCACTCGACGATCTGAGCGCCGCCGGCCAACGTGCCGGTCGCGGTTCTGCGTGATGTCGTAGCCCAGGTGCTCCGATGACGAAGTCGGCCTCGTTGTCCAAATCGACCGTATTCGCCTGCGTGCCCTGCAAGCGGCCGGACAACGATGCCCCGAAGAAGGGCGGCGCTGGCGGCGGCGGGAGGCGTCGTCAGCACGAACTGCAAGCCGGAGAGCGGCGCCGCTTGTGCCGTGGACAGCGAGAACGACCCCGTCAAGCCGCGTGCGGCCCGGGATCAAGTAGGCGGTGCCGCTGTCAGTACGCCATTGAAGTGTATCCAGGTGCGCCGATCAGGATCGAGGTGGGCTGACCGGCTGTTGATCACGCCGACCTGCGACACGGCGTAGCCGGCCATGTCGCCCGGGTTCGCCCCGGTGAAGGTGGCCGACTGACCGTCGCTGGAAGGTTGCCGACGTGAGCGTGCCGGTGAGTCCGCTGGCCGGATCCGTAGATCAGGTCGACTTCACCCGAATTGGCTAACGTGATATTGCCAAGGTTGTAAGTCGGCGAGCCGATCATGAAGTCGGCGAAGCCGTCGGCGTTGAAATCACCGCCGGCGCTGACCGAGAACCCGGTCCCGGCGCCGCCCGCTGGCCCGAGATCTTCGCCCCCGGCACGGATCCGGTTGCGGTTCCACCGACCCGCGCGAGGTTGATGTAGCACACGTTGTTGGTGAGCGTGGCCAGGCTGCCCAGGGTGCTACCACCATAGACGAGGTAGGCGGCGCCGATGCCCAAGTTGTCCGGTGCGCCGATGAGGAGATCGTCGACGCTTCCCGCCGCGCCATTGACGTTGCCCGCGTCGGCCACCGACCAGCCGGCCTCGTCGCCGGCGGCCTCACCGGCGAAGATCACGGCTTTCGAGTTGCGCTCCGGTCCAACAGCGGTCGAGACGATTGAAGGTCGTGGTGCCGGTGGTGTCGAGCAACGCGGACGAGATCACATAGACGGCACCTGTGTTCGCGATGGGAGTGCCACCGTTGGTCGGTGGTGCCGATGGTAGCGAAGGGTGCCCCGATGATGACGTCGCCCTGCACCGTCGCCCAGGATGTTCACGCCGCCCGCGACCGAGTAGCCGAACTCTCCACCGCCGTTCGCGTTGCTGTCGAACGTGACGACCGTCAAGTTGCCGTAGGTGGACGGCGTGTCGACGTCAACGGTCTTACCGATCATGCTCGCGAAATTGCCCGGAGATCAAGAAAACCTTACCCGTGCCGGGATCCGGCGTCGTTGCTGGCATCGGGCGCATTCGGGGCGCCGATCAGGATGCCGTAACCGCGTGGACAGCTTCACCTCCGCGACCGAGGCGCCAAACGACGAATTGGCGTCGATGCCGGTCGCCGTGAACGTCACGCCCGCGAACGGGAAATTGCAACCGCGGTGCCGCTGACGGGTTGGTCTGAGTGGTTGCGCCAAGCTGGGCGAGGTCGCCCACGCGGTCGTTGGCCACGAGGTTGGGTCCGACCGTCGTATTGAGCCAGTTCTGGACGGCGACGGCGCCCGACGAGTTGACGTATTGCGAGCCGAAGATCAAATAAACCGCGCCGCCGCTGCCGGTGCCCAGTTTCGACGGGACTGCCGTTGAGCGTCGGTGCGCCGACCAGGACGTCGTCGTAGCCGTTTCCCGTGAGGTCGCCGATGTCGGCGACGCTCCAGCCGGCACCGCCGGACTGGCGTCGCCCCGCCCATATCGATGCCGAACGGCGACGAGGCGATGCGCGGGCAGAATCGGGGGCGACGTGCCGCCCAGGTCGATGCCGCCATCAGGACTTTGGTTTCCAGTAGTTCGCCCCGCGGCTGAAACGCCCAGCCGTCAGCCGTCGCGCGTCCACGATCCGAGGTCGGCGATTGCCAAAAAGCATCGGAGACTCCCTCCTCACCAAGCCAATAAGTCGCGCGTCGGCCGCGACAGACGTCGGTTCCGTCCCCCGCGCGGCGAGCGTTCCCCTTGTGTTCGTTCCGGACGAATGCCGATCGTCGGAGCCCGGCTTCGGCCGGTCCGGCGCGACTCCGCCGACAAAGGTTCGCTCTTACCTCTGCAATTTCGGTCCGAAAGACCTCTTGACTCCACCCAAATCGAAAGTTGGAGATCCGTCATCGATCCGAATCGTCACGTCCCCCTGCTTTGGGCTCAACTCCTTCAACCTTCATACCCGATACCTTTCGCTGACATGAACCTCCCTTAGAGCGTGCCGCTTCCGGCGTTCAGTAGTCAGACCTCGGCCTCTGCGGTCAGCGGCCAGCAGGACCGGACGAACGCGGACAAGCCGCACCTGTTCACGTGACAGCCCTCCGGCTGACGGCTGGTCGCTCTGGTCGAGACGGCAAAGTCAATATTACGCGGATCGCACCGTCCCGGGGCGAGTGCGATCGCGATTCCATGGTGTCGAGGCGAGATCCATGATAAATACGAGGAGTCCGAGAACCCGCGTCACGGCGCGACGACTTGGAAACGACAGCGATCCTCGCCGCTGCTGGCGATTGTGGCGCAGGTCGGTTGCACCCGCGAGTTCTTTCGCGAATGGGCCAACCAGGATGTATCGGAAGCGGTCTTCGAGAAGAGCCGAGACCCGCGCTGGAGGATGGACTTCTTCTCGGTCGAGCCGCCGGCGCTGTCGCGGTTTGCCGATCCCTACGATCAAGAAGTCCCCCCGCGCCGCCCGACGACCCCGCGGCCGAAGCACTTTCGCCGGTGCCGCAGTGGCCGGACAACCGGCTGCTCATTCCGGTCGAGGGAACCGGCTATCTCGAGCTCCTCGACAAGTGGCGGCGCGAAGCCGATGAGACCAACAGCCGTTCGAATCCTCGGACACCGCATCCCAGCCTCCCACGCCCGCACGACGGCCCGGCACGACCACCGCAGACTCCTTCTCCGTTCACACCGCCGACCTCTCCGGATGGCAATAAACCGCCAACCGGGACGGTCTCCCCACGCGGCGCTCAACCTCCAGCCGGTTCACCGCCCGCGAGACCAATCCGCTGCAGAGCTGGCCCGCAATCCCGGAACAAGGTACGACCGGCATCGACGACGATATCGCTCAGACCTCGTCACCTAGTAGCGTGCCGAAGTACAGCGGCGCACAAGCCCGTATCAGGCACAACCGGCCAGCGGTGCCACGAAGCAACCCGGAGACGATCGTCCGGACTCCAGGATAAGCCGGCCAGCCCGGCGAAGCGTCGCTCATCGTCCGTCCGTTTCACACGCTTCGATTCGAACGGCGGTCCGATCGCCAATCGGCCCGCAAGCCCGGAATCAGGCACGACCGATCGGCGTCCTGCCGATCACATCGGAGACGATTGTCCGGCTCCAGGATGGGCCGCCTATGCCCCCGGCGCAGGCTGTGTTTGGTAAAACAGACATAACTGATCGCTCGAATAGGATTTCCGGGCCAAACTCAACCGGTTCGACGCCCATTTCGGTATCGAAGGTGAATCCGAACACCGCGAACCCGAAATTCCCGCTGCCTCGGGCGGCGGCAACCTTCGGCGGTGTCAGGAGAGACGGGGCCAAAGACGTGAAGGACAAGACGGTCAAGCGAGCCGCATTCCAGAACAACTGGACCGCGGCTCAGCCGGCCCCGACTCAGGGCGCCGGGCGCGCAGCCCGAACGGCCCGAGTCTTGTCCCCAGTCCCAGGACCCGTCAAGTTCCCAACCCGAGCAGTGACCCCCAATCCTCACCCCGGCCCTGAACCTGAAGCAGATCGAAGAAGTCGGCAAGATGACCACACAGCAGGCAGCCGAACTCTCTGGGGTGCTCGTGCCTCACGTGCCCTTGCAGACCGACGAACGAGGCTACGGCTACCCAAAGGGAAGCCGACCGTATAAGATTAATATGCAGCAGGCGTGGCTGCTAGCAATCATGAATGCGCGGTTCTACCAGTACAATCTGGAGACGGTCTATGAGGCGGCCCTGCCGGTGACGCTCCAGCGGTTCTACGTTCGATCCGCAGTTCTATGCGGGGATGTCGCCCTCGACCTCGGTTCCCCAGACCATATCGGAACGGGTTCGGTGAGTGTGGGTTTCCCGTCGACGCCTGGAGTGACTTACGAGCAATACTTACACATACGCGACGCGCTTCGCGCCGAACGGGGCGATCTCACTCCTTGAACATGGGAACGGTTGCCGGCGTTGGCAAGCTGTTCAGCTCGGGCGGTCAGCTTGTGATGGGGTTTGCGAACGAGGTGATGTTCAACTTCCTTGGCAAGAACCCGAGCCAACCGAACGTGATCTCGGCCCTGCCGATCAGCTTTGTGCAGCCGCTTCTTGAGAGGTGGCGGCCGGGCCGTGACCCTGGAGCCGCTCACGCAGGCTGAGCGCAATCTGCTGTACGCGGTTCGTTCATTCGCCCTGTTCCGCCAACAGTTCTTCGTCGTGACCCTGACCGGCGGCACGCGTCCAGAACTTCGGAGTCGGCTTTAATTTGCCGGGATTCTCCTCCGTGGGCGGCAACTCCGACCCGGTCATCGGCTTCATCCCGGTCGTCTTCAACCTGGTGGAAATCGAGATCGACCGGAGGAACCTGGCGTTTTTCGAGAATCTTGTTAATCTTTATTCAGAGCTGATCCAGGGCGAGGCGTCGGGTCTTGTCACAACTCCAGGTCGACCAGGTGATGCAGAGGCTCATCACCACCCGGCAGGCGTTGTTCACCGACAAGATCACCTACCGTCTCCAGCTCGATGAATTCAAGATGCAGATGGGCATTCCTCCTGACACTGCCGCTCGATCGTGGACATGAGCCTCGCCCAACCGTTTTATGACGTGTTCAACGCGGTCGACGACTGGCAGCGCCGTGCCGACCGATCGCTCAATGAGCTCCCCACCATCATCGCCAAGATTCCCGAGCTCGAGGATATCGACGTCGAAGGCCGCTCGGTGCTTGCTCCCTACCGAAACTATCGGAGTACGCTCAGAGACAGTTCGTGCCCGAGACGGAAGAAGGGCTGGAAGACTTGTTGCAATCCGCGGTGCGGATCGCCCTCGAATATCGCATGGACCTGATGAACTTTCGGGCTGCAGCTTTACGATTCCTGGCGACAGATCCGCGTCACGGCCAACGCCCTCAAGGGGGTGCTTAACGTGGCGATGACGAATAACGTTTACGCACCACTCGCCAGCCCGAACCCATTCGACTTCCTCAGCCAAGCCCGGCAGTTCAGCCTGGCGTTCAACGCCGAGTTGCCGCTGGTTCGCGTGAACGAGCGGAATGCGTTTCGTACGGCACTGATCAATTATCAACGGCAACGCCGATCGCTCCAGAACTCCGAAGACAACTTGAAGGTTCAGTTACGCAATGACTTACGTTCACGTGCACGCTGGCCTACATCAATTACGAGATCGCCAAGCGGAACTTCGAGTTGAACGTGCGGCTCAAGGACCAAGCGTTCGAGCAGATCGTCGCGCCGCCGGCGGGAGGCACGCAGAACCTCGCTCAATCGGCCAACGCCGCCACCCAGACCACCAACCTGCTGAACTTTCCAAGCCAACCTTGATCACTGCCCAACTTGCCTTGACCAACGGCTGGCAAGCTTATCAGACGGCTCGTTTGATTGTGTATCGCGACATCGGCATCTTGCCCTACGACGAATGGGAGGCATTCAGTGAACTTTACCCTGCACAGTACCACGGGCCCATCATTGGCCACGCCCCCCCCGGGGGCCGCAGGATTTACCCCACCTCCAGAAGCCCGGACGGCGACGCCCGAAAGCCGGTAAGGTAATCGTGCTGGGTCTGGCCGTCATGCTCGGGATCGCTGGAGTCGTCGTCTCCAGCGTTCCCGGCATGAGCAAGCCGATCAAGAGCCTGTTCGCCAGCAGCAACACCGACGTTCATCACCTACGTGGTCCGATCCGGGCCGCTGCCGATCACCGTGGTCGAGAAGGGTGCTCTGGAAAGCTCCGAGAACAAGGACGCCTACTGCCTGGTCGAGGGACAGACCACGATCATCATGATCCTCCCTGAAGGAACGAAGGTCAAGAAGGACGAACTCGTCTGCGAGCTGGACTCGGCGGCGCTTAACGATCAGCCTGGTCAATCAGAAGATCACCACCGAGAGCGCGGAGGCGAACTACGAGAATGCCAAGCTGACCCGCGAGGTGGCCGAGATCGCCGTGACCGAGTACGTCGAGGGCATCTTCGTCCAGGACAAGGCCACGGCCGAGGGCGAAATCAAGCTGGCCGAGTCCGACCTGTCCCGTTCCGAGGATCGCCTCGACTGGGCGACGCGCATGTTCGAGAAGGGCTATGTCTCGAAGGCCGCCAAGGTCTCGGAAGAGCTCACCCTCAAGAAAGCCCGGTTCGCCCTCGAGCAGGCCGAGAGCAAGCTCAAGGTGCTCCTGGACTACACCAAGGCGAAGACGATCAAGGAGCTGGAGAGCGAGGTCGAGAAGGCCAGGTCGGACGAGCTGGCCAAGAAAGCGACCTGGGAACTGGAAGTGAGCAAGGAGAAGAAGCTCGAACGAGCAGATCAAGGCCTGCAAGATCCTGGCACCCAGCGACGGTCTGGTGGTCTATGCCAACGATCCCAGCCGGAACTTCGGCAGCAGCCAGCCTCAGATCGAGGAAGGCGCGACCGTTCGCGAGCGTCAGAAGATCTTCAGCTTGCCGGACATCACCAAGATGCAGGTCAACACCAAGGTCCACGAATCCCAGATCGACAAGCTGTCACGGCGAAGATGAAGGCCCGGATCCGCGTCGACGCCTTCGCCGACCAGGTGCTGACCGGCACCGTGAAAGACGTCGCTCCGTTGCCCGACCCCAGCAGCTTCTTCAGCTCGGACATCAAGGTCTACACGACCCACGTCACCATCGATGAGCCGCTCCCCGGGCTGCGGCCCGGTATGACGGCCCAGGTCGAGATCCTGGTCGACCGCCGTGAAAACGTGCTTGACCGTCCCGGTGCTGGCGATCCTCCAGTTCAATGGCAAAGATCATGTCACCAAGAAGGTGGACGACCGCTTCGTTCAGACCGAGGTCGAAGTGGCCGCTTCCAACGAGAAGTTCGCGCAGATCGACAAAGGGCATCAAGGAAGGCGACGTCGTCGTCCTGAATCCGATGTCCCTCATGACCGAGGAAGAGAAGCGCGAGGCATTCGGCTCGTCGTCCAAGAACGTCAAGAAGGATTGGGACGGACCCGAAGGTCCCGACGCAGCCGGCAAGGGCGCTGGTGGCTCCTGGCGGGCGCGCGAAGAAAGCGGGCGCCGGCCGGTCGGCCGCGGCTGATCCGGCCAAGGCCAAGGCCAAGGCGGAACCGCCAAGAAGAAGGGCGGCATGGGTGGCAGGCCCGGTCATTCGCCGAAACTCAAGAGCCTTGAGCCAAGGAGGAGCGAACTGCAGCTCTTCGACCGGCAGCTGACGAAGAGAAGGCCGAGGTCGACAAGAAGGCCGGCTTGACCGACGCCGAACTCGAACAGATGGCGAAATGCGGAAGAACTTCGGCGGCGGTGGCGGCGGTGGTGGCGGCGGATTCGGCGGTGGCGGTCCGGGCGGTCGGGAGGCGGCCGTGGACGGGGCGGACCGCGAAGAGTGATAATGACAGTCATCCTCGAGGGCGATCGACGGCGCGGTCGCACTCGACGGGTCGTCCGACGGCGCGGCGGGCCTCCGCAGTCCGAGCCGGCAGTTGCGGCCTGGGAGAATCTCAACCGTGAACGCAACACAGAACCTGACGACGTCAGCCGGCAAACCGATCGTCAAGCTGGTTGACGTCGTCAAGACCTACGAGATGGGACACTCCGTCGGGAGGCGGCGGCTTACTCAGCCGCCGCAGCCCAGATGACGACCGTGATCGTTCGCGCCTTGCGCGGCGTCTCGGTCGACTTTTATCCGGGCGAATACATCGCCATCATGGGGCAGTCGGGCTCGGGCAAGAGCACCATGCTCAACCTGCTGGGCTGTCTCGACCGCCCGACCAGCGGAGAGTACTACCTCGGCGGTCGAGATATCTCGGGTCTGGACGACGACGAGCTCTCCGAGATCCGCAGCCGCTATCTCGGCTTCATCTTTCAGTCGTATAACCTGATCCAGCAATACACGGTGCTGGAGAACATCCAGCTCCCGTTGACCTACCAGGGAACCGGTGAGATCAGCGAAGAGGCCAATGAGCGCTCGGTCGAAGTCGCTCGGCTGGTGGGCCTGGGCGATCGTCTCGATCACCGCCCCTCCCAGCTCTCCGGCGGCCAGCAGCAGCGCGTGGCGATCGCCCGTTCGCTGATCAACGATCCCTACATCATCCTGGCCGACGAGGCGACGGGAAACCTCGACACGGCGACCAGCTATGAGATCATGGAGATGCTCGAGAAGCTCAACGACGCCGGGAAGACGATCATCATGGTCACCCATGAAGACGACATCGCCGCCTGGGCCAAGCGAGTCATCCGCATGCGTGACGGCTTGATCATCGATGACTCCCCGAGCCCGCGCAGGAAGACAGGCACGGGCGAAACAGAACGGGACGGCCCCCGTCGATGGAGCAGGCGGTCATTGGGAAGCCGAATTCAATCCACACGATCCAGAACTGGGACGACCGAACGAAGAACTGACACACTGAAGAGGGTAACCATGGGACGCATCTGGCGCGCTGTCAGGCTCGGAATGAAAAGTCTGCTGCTCCACAAGCTGCGGTCTGGTTTGACCGTGCTGGGCATCGTCTTCGGCGTGGCGGCCGTCATCTCGATGCTGTCGATCGCGGAAGGTACCAGTCGCGTGGCTCGGGAGCAGATCCGGGCGCTGGGCGCGACCAACATCATGGTTCGCTCGGTCAAGCCGAGCGACGAAGCACAGGCGACCGGCGGCCGGCCGTCGCGCATCCTCAACTACGGACTGAAATACAGCGATTTCGACCGCATGGTCGAGACGATCCCCACGATCCGCAAAGTGCTGCCGATCCGAGAAATCCGCAAGCAGATCCGGCACAACAGCCTGTACCTCGACGGCCGCGTGGTCGGCACCACCCATGACTACGCCGATTTCAACCTGCTCACGATCGAAAAAGGGCGGTTCCTGACCGCTTCCGACAACGAGAAGTACCAGAACTTCGCGGTCCTCGCCGCGAAACCGCCGAGACACTCTTTCCCATACGAGGACCCGCGCGGTCAATCCATCAAGCTGGGAACCGACTATTACACGGTCGTCGGCGTGACCAAGAAGCGGGACAGCTCGGCGGGGATCGGCGGCAGCATCGCCGCTCAAGATTTCAACAAGGACGTGTACATCCCACTCAATACGTGCAAGCTCCGGTTCGGCGAGAGAATCATCAACAGCCGGTCCGGCTCGATGGAAGCCGAGGAGACCCAGCTCACCCAGATCACGCTCCAGGTCGGCTACAATGGACGACGTGCTGCCGACCGTCCCGCTGATCAAGGCCGCCTACGAGCCCTATCATCCCAGGAAAGACGTCGAGATGACGGTGCCCTACGACCTGCTGCTGCAAGCGCAGAAGCAAGCTCGCCAGTTCAGCATCATCCTGGGAACGATCGCCGCGATCTCGCTCTTGGTGGGTGGAATCGGGATCATGAACATCATGCTGGCGACCGTGACCGAACGAACTCGCGAGATCGGCATCCGGCGTGCGCTGGGGGCCAAGCGCCGCGACATCACCCAACAGTTCTTGATCGAGACCGTCGTGCTCGCGGGCGTTGGCGGGTTGCTTGGCGTGGTCGTCGGGTTCGCGATCCCGCAGATCATCATCTACTTCATCCCCGATCAGAAGGCCATCGTTACGGGCGCATCGGTCATGCTGGCGTTCGGGATCTCGGTTGCGATCGGCATCTTGTTCGGGATCTACCCCGCTCAACGAGCCGCGATGATGGACCCGATCGAAGCGCTGCGGCACGAATGAGCCCGCGCCTGCGGCCGCCGCTTGATGGCAAAAGTTCTACCGAGGACTCGTATCCACTTGGGCTTGCGTCGTGGCGACGTGGAAGCTAGGCTTGACATTTCAAAAGAAACGGATGACCGCGGCATCGGGCCTTCCGACGTCGCGGTCTTTCTTCTACCAGGTCATCGAGCCGGATGTGTTGCTGCACGACGGTCGTCCGGCGATGGAGACTCTTGAAACCGTCGATACTCGGGTGCGGATCACCCGTGCCGGCGGCCCTTTCAGCACGGCTTCTCGATTTCGAAATCGGATCCGGTTTTCAAGCCGGTAACAAACAAGTGCATTGCGTTTCAACCCTCTGGGTTTCCCGTTGGTGGAGGCGAGGCTCGATCACGCCCGCTGCCGAGCGGTCGGGGCTCGAGAGTCAGTGAGGGGAGCAAACCCTCATGTCCAGCGACCGAATTCCCATGTCGAAGGAAGGCTACGAAAAGCTCAAGGCCCAACTCGACAGGATGAAACACGATGACATGACCCGGATCGCCGAGCAAATCGCTCAGGCACGGGGATTCGGCGACCTCTCCGAAAACGCCGAGTTTGACGCGGCCGTCGAGGCCCAGGGGATGCTCCAGGCCCGCATTAACGACTTGCAGAACAAACTGAGCCAGGCCCTGATCGTCGACAAGTCCACCATTCCCACCGACCGGGTCGTCTATGGCTCAAAGGTCCGCGTGCTCGACCTGGTATTGAAAGAAGAAGAGGACTTCATCCTCGTCGGACCCGGCGAGGAAGACTACGACCAGAACAAGATTCTCCTGACCAGTCCGATCGGCCAGGGTCTGGTCGGTAAGAAGGTCGGCGAGGAAGTCGAAGTTCAGATCCCGGTCGGCGTCCTGAAGCTCAAGATCGTCGAGATCGGGGTTGCGTAAACCGTTCTAGCCGGTAGGCTCACCCGGATCGGGCAAGACGAATTCCCGCCGCAGCCCAGGCCGGCGGCAATGGGGCGACCAGCTTCAGGTCGGTGTTCAGGATCGGGTGACGGACAACCAGAAGGCGTGCGTGGAGCGCGATCCCTGGCTGCGATCGCCGACGGCAAAGTCGCCCCATAGGTGGAGTCACCGAGGATCGGCATGCCGCGACGTGTTGATTGGCGCGCGCAGTTGGTGGGTCCGGCCGGTCTGAGGCCAGAGCCGCAGCCAGGCACATCCGGCCGGCAGTGCCATCGCCGCGGCGCGATCGACCTTCGTGACGGCCTCGCGCGCTCCCGACGGTCTGAGGGGCGACAATGCTGACCACGCCGGACTCATCCGCTCGAGTCAGCCAGTCGGTCCAGATTTCCTCAGCGGGAATCCGATCCACGACACGACTTCGGCTCTTCGCCGAATCGATCGCTGTCGTTGAGCGGTTCTGTTCGACGATCGCCCAATATTCCTTCACAACGTGCCGCCGCTCAAATTGGGAGGAAAGTCGATGGGCGGCCTTGGACGTCTTGGCCCAGATCAACACGCCCGAAGTCGGCCGGTCGAGTCGGTGGACCATCCCCAGGTAGACCGCCGAGGGATCGAACGGATTGAGATAGCGGCGTACGGCTGCCTCCAACGTCAATTCACCCGGCGGCGCCCATGTTCCCTGGGTGAGCTGGCCGGGCGGCTTGACGATCGCCAGACAGTGTGAATCCTCGAACAAGATCGAGATCGGGGCGTTCACACGCAGGCAAGGCTGGTGATTCGGCTGAATCGATCGGCCCTGGACCCGTCGCGGACTCCGAACTGTTGCGCGTCAGGGTCCGGTTCCAGCGGACCCGACCGGTCCGTAACTGTTGGGGGTAGGTGCACCATAATTGCCCGGGTTCGGGGCCGGAGTACCAAGCTTTGGAGTCATGCCGTTCGAAGCAGAGAACGATTGATTGCCATCGGGGCTTGTAGCGCCCGGATTCGATCGCGTTGCCATACAATCCGGCGCCAGCCCCCGTGCTGGGATGGGGAGCGGAGCTGAACCCAACGGTCGGCGGTTGTCCGCCTGTTGTCGAGTAGGGCTTTCCGGGCGGAACCTCGCTCCGCATGCTCCGGCAGCCGGAAGCGGTGAGACCCGTACCCAATACCAGAGCCAAACTGCTAACGGCCATCACGCGGCTGAGTCGATCCATCGACGTGACCTCCTCGTTCCTTGGCGCCTGCCTCGTACCCTTTCGGTAGCGAGGCAAACGTGAGATCACGCTCGTTCCAGGGCAGCGACGAATGTGACGCCGCTGTTCGCAACCCTCTTCGAGACAGGGACGTTTGACGTTCTTCCCGACGTGGTGCCCAACGAGTGGCCAGGGGAGAAAACGAAAGGCGCGGAAGGTATCAATCCCCTCCGATACGGTGGGATCATACGGCATTCGGCAACATCGTCAAGCGAAAAAAACCGTCCATGCCCTCGAATGATCGCGCGCCGAATCCATGGCGCAGAAGGGCATGTCCCGCAGTATCCGAACGTCCTGGCCAAGCGGGGCGGGCCTCCGTGCCCACAGTGTCTGGAATGTCGGCCGCCGAATAACGACTCCAGACGGACTATTTCTTGGCCGATGCGAATCGACGGCCGACTTCTTCCCAATTGAGGGTATTCCACCAGGCGGCGGCGTAATCGGCGCGGCGATTCTGGTATTTGAGGTAATAGGCATGTTCCCAGACGTCGAGGCCCAGGATCGGCGTCAGACCCTCGAAGAGTGGGCTGTCCTGATTGGGCGTCGAGCTCACGACCAGCTTGCCGTCCTTGCCCACGATCAGCCAGGCCCACCCGGACCCGAAGCGTCCGATCGCCGCCTTCGTCAACGCATCCTTGAATGAGGAGAACCCGCCCAGATCCGAAGTGATCGCGTCCGCGAGGGCCCCAGTCGGTTCTCCGCCGCCGCCCGGCTTCATGATCTGCCAGAACATCGAGTGGTTGGCGTGTCCTCCGCCGTTGTTCCGCACGGCCGTCCGAATGGATTCGGGGATCGCGTCCAGGCTGCCCGATCAGATCCTCGATCGTCTTGCCTTGGAGATCCGCATGATCCTTGAGTGCGTTGTTGAGGTTCGTCACGTAAGTTTGGTGATGCTTGGTGTAGTGGATTTCCATCGTCCGGGCGTCGATATGCGGCTCGAGCGCACCGAAATCATACGGTAAGGGTGGCAAGGTGTAGTCAGCCATTGAGTCGTCCTCAAAAGTTGTTTGTCTTGGTAATGAACCCGCGCCCCGATATCCGGCACTTCAAGGTATTGCAATCTCCGTGCCCGATCGCGAACGCGAACGATGCTGCTGAACCACACAACCTACCACAACGTGGACCCGCGCTTCCAGAAGAAGCCGCGTCGCCGGCCGCACATCCGCCGCATCCGACTCCTTGTGAACGAAGCGCCAGCGATTTAGTCTGAACGGTCGCGTCGAATCGGGCTGTCGACCGGCTCGACGCAGCGTGGCGTCGAATCCTGCGAAGGAGCTCGAGGATGAGGAAAGCGGGCGACCGGGGCGATTCAGATCCTTCCTATGCGGAATTCATTCGGATTCAGGCGGCGGCTGCAAAGCAACCGGCTTTCCCGCCGACAACGCTGGCGCGCTGGGATGAACGGCTCTCGTCGGTGCGCGATGGCTTACGCCGATCCTTCGGCCGCGAACCGGCGACCCCCTGTCGACTCGAACCGGAAGTCCGGGGCGTTCTGATCAGGGATGGATATGCCATCGAGCGCCTGACATTTCAGAGCCGGCCGGGCGTTCGCGTGACGGCCAACCTGTACCGGCCCGAACCCGCTATTGGACGTTCGCCGGGTGTCTTGTCCGTGCATGGACACTGGGCCTGGGCCCGCATCGACCCTCATGTCCAATCACGCTGTATTGGACTGGCCAAACTTGGCTATGTTGTTCTTTGCGTCGACGCGTTTGGCTCCGGTGAACGCGCGATCGAGCCGCGGCCGGGCACCTATCACGGCGCTCTTGTGGGTGCATCACTCTGGCCGGTCGGCACACCTCTGCTCGGCCTGCAGGTCTACGACAATCGCAGAGCCGTCGATTACCTGGTTTCGCGCCCCGAAGTCGACGCGAGCCAGTTGGCGATCACAGGCGCATCGGGCGGCGGAAACCAGACGCTTTATGCCGGCGCGACTGACGACCGACTCTCGGCGGTGGTGCCGGTCTGCGGGATCGGGACCTACGACGCGTACCTCTCGACGGCATGTTGCGTGTGTGAGGTCAACGTTGGTGGGGCCGTCTATGCCACAACCGGCGATCTGCTCGCAATGATCGCCCCGCGCGCGCTTTTGGTCATCAACGCCACGCGTGACGCCGTCCAGTTCAGCGTCGCCGAGGCCGCCAAGAGCATTGCGTACGCCCGAAGTCGGTTTCGGCTGCTGAATCAAGAGCAAAGGATCCGCCACGTCGCCATTGATTCCGGTCACGATTACAATCAACAGATGCGTGAGGCGATGTATGGCTGGCTCGATCGATGGCTTCGTGGTCGAGGCGACGGCCAGCCGATCCCGGAGCCCAAGATTACGCTGGAAGATGTCGAGACTCTCCGCTGTTATCCGAAGGGGGAGCCCCGGCCCAAGACCATCGTCACGATCACGGAGTTCGCGCGCGACGAGGGAAAAGCGCGACTGGCGGCCTTACCCAAGGCCCCCGACCATAAAGAACGCTGGCACGCCGATGCGGAGCGGATGCGATCGATGCTTTCCCAGGGCATCCTGGGAAGGTTTCCCGCGAAGAGCTCCTTGGACGTGATGCGGAAGAAACAAGCGGGAGCGGAGGAAGTGACGATCGTCCCTGAGCGTGGCATCCGATCGCGTGGCGATTTTCCGAAGTTCCGCGGCGGCCAGGGGAACCGCAATTTTGGTGACTCCTGGTCCGAAGCTCGGACTCGAGCGGGATGCCGAGGAACGCGCCGAGATTGAAAGGAATCAGCGCGAGTGGCACCAAGCCGGCTTCGCCACGCTTGAGCTCGGGAATCCCCGGGGTGTTGGTGAGATGGCGCCCATCGCCGGCGTCGTTGACCACAACGTGGCGGAGTGGGGTCTCTGGGTTGGCCGTCCCCTTCTCGGACAATGGGTGTGGGACATCATCCGCTGGCTGGATTTCGTCGTCGACCGTCCGAGTGTGCTGGTTGGGATGGGCGCAATGGGATTGCCGGCGATCTTGGCGGCGGCGCTCGATCAGCGCGTCGCTGGGGTCGTCTGTACAAAGTGCCTCGTCAGCTTCGTGGCAAGTACGACTCGGCCCTGGAAGGGCGTCCCGATGGGGCTGATTGCCCCGAACATGCTCGACGTGGGTGATGTCGCCCAACTGGCTAGTTTGGTTGCTCCTCGGCCGTTGTTGATCGCTCAGGGAATCGAGCCGGAGGGTGAAATCGCGTCGAAGGTCCGCCTTCGTGAATCGTTTGCCTTTACCCAATCGGTTTATTCGCTCCTGGGGGTCCCGGAAAACTTAACGCTCGGCGGCGCTATCGATCCTCGGGTCTTATTGAGTCAGTCTTGAGGTCAGGCGCCCAAATTTGCAGAAGATTAAGTGCCGGACAAATCACAGTTGACGAACCGCGACCTATGGCGACCACTCCAAACTGAGATTCCACTGGAGCTTTCAAGCGTTTCCGGCCCAGCCGGGCCGCGTTTGTCGCTCTTTTAATTGGAGTGCTTTGAGTAACCAGGTTTTCGATAGGTTTGACGCGACAAGGCATTTGCCGATAATAGGTTATTCGGATCGGACTCGCCGAAAGTCTGATCGCCACCCCTGACACACTTGTTTTTTTGCATTGACGCTCCTCGCCGCCGAGTGCGAACTCTCACTTGGCTGGCCGAGGACGAGCGCGGGGTTCACCATGCTACCCGAAGACCAAAAAATCGATTTTGCTCCGATCGAAATCCCTCGAGTTCGGCGCAACCCGTGGGGATACGTGAAGATAGTGGCCGCGTTCGCGGCGATTGGCGGTGCGATTTGGGCCTGGCAGAGTGGCTATCGCACCGGCGCTACTCATGGCGGACACGAAGCCGGTGTTCCAGTTCTACGAGATCGATCAAGGGGACATTGACGTCGTGATCGTCGAGACAGGAACGATCGAGAGCGCGAGCACCACGCCGGTCCGGTGCCGGGTTGAAGCTTTGATTGGAAACACCAGCGGAACGCAGAATGCGACGGGTAAGTCATCGGGGGCAGGTGGCGGGGGCGCGGGTCAAGGGTCTGGGGGGGCAGGAGGATCAGGCGGGCAGGCTGGCGGCAGCGATTCGGGCGGAAGCGGCCAAAGTGGAACTGCGACGAGCAAGAGCAGTTCAAAGTCGTCGGCCAAGAAAAAAGCCGGATCATCGTCCAAGACCGGGGCGACTTCGGGAAGTACTTCGAGCGGTCAGTGGATCCAGCGGATCCAGCGGATCCAGCAGCACGAGCGGCAGTACATCATCCGGGTCCTCGGGCTCCAGCGCGTCGTCGAGTTCGGGTTCTTCAACAGGTGGGAGTAGCGGCGCATCGTCCGGCGGCGGCGGCACAACGGCTGGCTCGAAGCCGGTGATTCGCAGCTTCAACTATACGGTCGTCGCCACACGTTCCGTTGCGGCCCGTCACAAAGAAGGCGGCCGATCACGAGTGCCACCAAGAAACAAGCGCAAGGTGGAATGGGGGAGCTGGGGGCGGGCGTGGTGGCGGCGGTGGTCGTGGTGGCAGAGGCGGTGGCCGTGGGGGGCATGATGGGAGGTGAGGAAGAGAAACCGGGCTCGACCCGAATCATCGAAATCCTTCCCGAAGGGACCATCGTCAAGAAGGGCGATCTCGTCTGCAAGCTCGATGCCTCGGCCTTGGAGGACGAAGAACAGGCCCAGCACATTCGTTACCTTCAGGCAAAGTCGTATGTCGAGCAAGCGAAGTCGATGTACGAAGTCAGTCTGATCGCTCTGAAAGAGTATCGCGACGGGATCCTGCCCTCAGACCTACAACTGGTGCGCCAGTACATCCACACCTGCCAGATGGAAAAGGACCGGCTCCTGCGCAATCTCGAGTGGTCAAGGGACATGAACAAAAAGGGCTTCCGAACGAGCGTCCAGGTTAACGCGGACAGGCTGGCCCACGAACAGGCGATCATCGCCCTCAAGGAAGCGGAGGGCATGCTCACCCGGCTCAGGGATCAAACGGGCCCAAAGAATCGTCAAGTCGTTGCAAGCTAAAGTCCAAGCGATCCAGGCCGACAAACTCACGCAAGACGCGGCTTTCGAGCTCGAGAAACAACGGCTCGAGCGGCTCCGGAAAAACATCGAGTATTGTACGATCCTGGCTCCCGGCGATGGAATTGTCGTCTACGTCAACCAGCCCGATTGGAGGGGACGTGTCATGTTCCCAATCGATCAAGGGGTCGCGCTTCGCCAGGACCAGCCGATCTTCAATCTGCCCGATCCCAAGCACATGCGGGTCAAGGCGAAGATTAATGAGTCGAAGGTCGTCATGCTCCGCGCCGGCCTCCCGGCGCAGAATCCTCATCGACGCCTTCCCGCAACGGCCCTTGGACGGCACCGTGGCCGAAATCAACCAGATTAACACGCCAATCAACGGTTCCGACGTACGGATCTACTACGCGAATGTCAACATCACTGACGGCTTTGCCGACCTTCGGCCGGGGCTGAGTGCCGAGGTCTCGGTCCGGGTTGACGGGCGGCGAAAAGTCACGCGCGTACCGATCGAGGCTCTCCGCTGGGCTGGCGACCAAGCTTTCGTCGCGCTCCGCGATCCATCCCAGGATGGCTCCGGTAAGGAAACATGGCGATGGCAACCGATCGAGATCGGTGTCAGCGACACGCGGTTCGCCGAAGTCGTCAACGGCCTGAAAGTCGGCGACCTTGTCGTAGCCTCCCCGCGTACGCTACCCGCGCCAAAGCCACTCCCCGTCGAACAGCCCAAGACCAGTGTGGCGGACGTTTCAATGATCATAGACAATTGACGGGACATGTCAGTCGTCCGTTGTGAAGAGTGCCGGGCATCCAGGGTAAACGTCGGACTTCCGCGAAGCGAACAACGGACAACTGACCAAAGACTCACTGTGCCATGAGTTTTTTGGTTCTGTCGATCAACCTGTCCCATTGGAAAGCCGGCCCCGGGTCGACCTTGTTGGTCTGCACGTGATAATGGCCCAGTATTCCCTGATAGCGAGCCAGCTCCGAATCGGCAAGCTTTTGCGGGACGAGGACGCCGGAGGCGTCGCGCGGATAGTCGCAGCGAATCTTGGGGAAGAGCGTGCAGAGCGTTGCCGACAGCCGGGCGAGTGCCTCGTACTGCTCGGGCGTGAAGTCGTACTGGTGAAGCTTCTGGCCCTGAATCGTGCCCGAGACCGGCTCCTCGCGGATCGGCCGCAGCACCGTCGCGGGGTCGTGACGGCCGCTCGTGCTTCGCGTCGGGGTCGACGATGCGAATGCGGCCGGCCGAGTCGCGTTGATACCAAAGCTTCAAGGGGTCCGCGGTCTCAAGCGGATAGGCGCCGATGTTGGCGACCTCGATGCCGACCGAGCGGCCGTTGGCGATCGTCGCATGTTGAGCGCCCTCCTTCAGGTCCAGCGTCTGGTAGATCGTGCCGTCAAGGTCGAGCATGAAAGTGCACGCTCAGCCCACGCACATCGTGCAGGATCTGAAAGCAGCGCTTGCTGGTTCCTCGGGCGTCGAAGTGGATGACGAACTGGTCCACGACTTTTTCGCAGCAGCGGAAGGTCCCAGCCTCCCCCTCGTGTCTCGTTCAATCTCCTCCTTGCTCAACCCCTTGACCCTCATTCCATAACGGTTCGGGTTGCGAAGACTCGGAGCCTGACCGGAAGACTGGGTCGCTCTCCATCCCGACTGATCCAGCGGAGCAAACCGGCGCTCGACCCGGTAGGCGTCATAGCCGCCCGGATCGGTCCATAACACGACTCGGGTCGTGGTGTGATATAACTGTCCGCACACCATGATCTCATCGCCCTCGGCGTGGCAGTTTCTCGCCGATCTTGGTCGCGCGGCTCGTCCGCAACGACCGGTGCGCTCAAGACGGCCAGCACACAGAGCCAGTCTCTCATGGGTTTACTCGTTCCCTAGCAAGGAGTTGGAGGCTAGAATCAAAAACAACGTGGGCGATCCGTTCTTCATTCTAACTTCTCACTCGTCTCTCTTGTATATCACGTGTTGGTCTGGGTGCTCGAACATGCGACAATCCAAGATTGACCATGTTTGTCGTCCACCGAAACAACGAAAAGAGAAATCGATCATGGCCGACGGTTCATTCAGATTCCAAGCCCGCGCATCGCTCTGGGTTTGTCCACGTCGATGATGACATGCTGGCTGGCGTTTCTCGACTTGGGGTTCACAATCGTCGCTGAGCGGGTCGCTCCAGGCTGGCGAACCCGAGCCCAAGTCTGGCGTATCGCCGACTCTGGAAGCGCGGCTGATGCCTCTGATCAAGGCCCACAAAGGCAAGGTCGCCGTGATGGTCAAGCACCTCGGTAGCGGCGAAACCTTCTGCCATCACGCCGACGATGTGATGCCGACCGCCAGTCTGATCAAGTTTCCGGTCATGGTCGAGGCGTATCGCCAAGCCGCCGCCAAGAAGATCGACCTGGATAGAGTCGTCACGCTCAAGAAAGAAGACAAGGTACCGGGGTCGGGAGTCTTGACCTATCATCTCACGGAAGGGGCCACGTTCAAGCTCCGCGACGCGATCCAGCTCATGATCGTCTTCTCCGACAACACGGCGACCAACCTGGTCCTCGACGCGATCGGCCTGGGCGCCACGGCCGCGACCATGGAGAAGCTGGGCTATCCCAACACCAAGATCCACTCCAAGGTGTTTCGGCGCGACACTTCCGTTTTTCCCGAGCGAAGCAAACAATTCGGCCTGGGAAGCACGACGGCCGTCCGAGATGATCAAGCTGTGCGAAGCGCTTTATCGCAAGCAACTTGTGAGTCCGCTCGCCTGCGAGCAGATGCTCGATCACCTTCGTGCCTGCGACGACAAGGACAAGTTCCCTCGGCTGCTCCCGCCTGGAACCAAAATCGCCTTCAAGACGGGAAGCCTCGCCGATACCCGCACCGCGGCCGGAATCATCGAATGGCCCGGCGGACCGGTCGCGCTCTGCGTGCTCTCCTGTGAGAATGAAGACAAGCGATGGGTTGCCGATAACGCGGGAAATCGTCTTTGCGCCGAGATCGCCCGGGCGGTCTACGACCACTACGATCAGGTCCGCGCGATCGAATCCAAAAGCTCGGCCAAGACAAAACATAAAGAACTCTCAGATTGGTCGGACTTACCTCAAGATCTCGGGAAGTGCTTGCGGCTTCCCTTCGCGGTCCACGCACGCCAGGGTCGAATGGCCCTCGGCCAATACGACACCATCACGCAACACTTCGTATTGATGGACGATCTTAACGTGGGTGACTCGCTGAACCGTGGTTCGAATCGTGAGGATGTCGTCGTAGTACGCGGGTCGCTTGAACTTGCAGCCGATGTCGATGATCACAAGGTAATGTCCAGCGTCCTCGATCTCGCGATAAGAGACCCCGCGCTGGCGGAGCATCTCGGTTCGTCCCATCTCGAAGTAGACAAAGTAATTAGCGTGGTGCAACAGGCCCATGCGGTCCGTCTCGGCGTACCGCACGCGGATCGTGGTCTCGTGGCTGGTTTCCATCGAGCTTCTCCTCCTTGATGTACGGTCGCACGCGATGGGTTCTGTTAGCGCAGCGTCGAATTCGTTTGCGTGCCGGTCGCGATGGGTTTGCGCGGCGTCTCGACCGCGCCTGGTCGCGTGACGACCTTGCTTGGATACGGGTCGCGAGGCCACTGGTCACGATTGGGAAAACCGGGCTTGAATTCCTCGGCGGCCCAGCGGCGGAACGTTTCGGGAGTGTGCTGCAATCCCTTGGTATGGAGCCAGTCCTCGTACTGATCGAGATGCTCCGCCATCACTTTGCCGTCGTTGATTCGGACGAACAGATAGCCGATCGAGAACTGGGCACGGGCCGCTTCCAGGCTGCTCCCCGGCCGCAGGAGCTCGGCAAACGCGGAGGCCAGCCCAGTTCGCTCCGAACCCCAGGCAACAATGGATCAGCATGGGGTATTCGGCCGAATCCAAGGTCTCGATCAGGGTTTTGAGTTGGTCGCGCGTCATCCAGAGGCACGATGACATCGGGATGTCGACCTGGGTTGCACCGCCGGCCAGCGACGTTTCCCGCTCCGGAGGATACCACGACGAGTCGGGATTGGGACCTCTCAGGTTGAGCACGGTCTTGATCCGGTATTCACGGATCGTTCGAGCGAGTGCCGTCGCCGGCATCTGACCGGAGCGATAGAGCCGGCCCGGCTGAACCGCGCCGAAGTTGTAGTTCGCCTGGTCCCATGCGATGTAAAGAAGGATGAGAAGCAAGACCGCCGCGATCAGCCGGACGATCACTCTGACGATCTGTATCGGGCGTGTCTTCATCCTGGACCTCGCGTATGTGGCGTTTCGCTCGCCGGTGCGCAGCGAACTATGGAGCCTGGCAAACGCCTCGATCAGCTCTCGATCGTTCTGGTCGGACGACGCACCCGGTCGAGCCCAGGGAAGCGCGACGACCACACGCCAGGCCGACTCGGCCGACAGCCCTTGGTGCCGGATCAAGTATGCCGCATGGACCTGGCTCGAGCGGTGATGGCCGCCGACACAATGAAAGAAGATTGGCTGCCGCCTGGTATCCGCCAATAAGTCCGCCGCCTGCGGCCATCTGCTCGATTGTCCCGCGTGATCCTTTCATCGGCACGATGACCCAGTCCACACCCGTCTCGCTGACGACTTTCGACTGCTCGATGTATTTCGGATCGTCGCGGTTGATGGCCGTCAGCGTGACGATCGTCTTGATTCGCTCCCGCGCGATCATCTTTCGTAAAGTGTCGGGATCCTGCCACGCACCACGGATCAATCGGCCAGGGACGACCACGTGAACCCGTTTCTCAGCCTTGTCATGCCAGCGTGCCGCGAGTACCCCGGCCGTCGCCCAGGGCGATCGCCACGGCGATGGCCGCCGATCAGCATGGTTGCAGTCGGACGAGTCACTCCGCTCGATCCCTCTGAGACTAAAGAGCCAGTCGGAAGCTCGTGCCGAGCCTCTTCCGTCCGCGGATTTTAATCCTCCGTCCGATTGTGACAATCCCAACCTGAATTTCCAGGCGGATTCGGCGGACTCGCCGCCTCACGGGTTGGGGAGGCTATCGACGTATTTGACGAACCGAGCCGTGTCGCGCAGCGGGGGACCATGGCCGAAGCAGATCAGCTTCGGTTTGAGAGCGCCCAGCCGCCGGGCCGAATGCCCGATTCGCAGCGGGGTCGGATGTGAATATCCGTTCCGGTTGGCGAAGCATAACCCGGCCGGTGTAAATGTTGAGATTGCAAAGGACGTCACCGACCACCAGCACACCGTCGGCCTCGCGCCAATACGAGATATGACCGACCGTATGTCCGGGCGTTTCGATCACGGTGAAACTCCCGACCCGGTCACCATCACGGAGCCGACGCGAAACTGGGTGGGGCGGTCCAGTCCAGAGCCGGCCGATCGTCGCCGAAAGCCAGTGCCGTGGGCATGCGAGCCATCATCACTCCAGTCGTTTCCATGGCTCGGCATCGGCATCGCCGCACCAGAGCGGAATTCCTAAAGACTCGCAAATCGCATGGCTCGATCCCTGGTGATCGGGATGCGCATGAGTAAGCGCATGCGTCGAAACCGTTCGTCCTCGCAGTCGACGCAAGATCCGCTTGGCGGCAAACCGGGTCCCGGCATCGACGAGAACTTCGCCCAGCAAGTAGACATTGATGGCGTAAGGCGGAAAGCCTTCGAGGATGTACACATCATCGATCAGTTGCTTCATGGAAAGTTCCATCGTTTCAACAGAACCAAAGGGCGATGGCAACTTGAACCCCCGGACACACGACTCGCTCTGATGCTTTACGACATTGACCAAACCCGGACCGCTCGCGAGAATCCGCATCCGCGATCGGTGTCGTTGGGACGATCAGGAGGAAGGAGCCTTCCTTGATGACCAGCGAGGAGCCGGGTTGTCGATTGTGCGCTGGTCGGGCTGGCTATCGCGGTCCGGGTGGCGGCCGTGTTGGTTCTTCAAAGCCATGACGTGCCGCGCAGCACCTACGAACATGGCGAAATCGCGGCGAACTTGCTAGCCGGTCGAGGCTTCTCGATGCACTTTCTCGGCGCCGACGGACCGACCTCGCAGCAGGCGCCGGTCTATCCCGCGATCGTCGCGCTGGCTTACTGGATCGGAGGCGTCGAGACGCCTCAAGCCTTGCTCCTGCTGGAGCTCGGGCAATCGTTGCTTGGCGGTGTTCTCGTCCTGGGCGTGATTCGGCTGGCGCGACTGATTGCCCCGGGCGGAGCTTGGATCGGCTGGGTCGCCGGAGCCATTGTTGCGATCCATCCCACTCTGGTTTACTCCGCGACTCATGTGCAAGTCGCCGGCCTGGGTGCGACGCTGCTTACGTGGACGATGGTCCTCGCCTACCGGACTGGCGCGAGCGGACGCGTCAGTGACGCGATTCTGACAGGCTGGCTACTCGCCGTGTTGACCCTCACCGATCCGATCTTGGCCTTGGTTAGCCCGGGAGTCGCTTGGGCGGTCTGGCTGGCTCAGACGTGAATCGCGTCGAGCGCTGGTGGCGTCTTTTCCGCTTGACGACAGTCACGGCGATCGTGGCCGTGGTTGGGATTTCTCCCTGGCTGATACGGAACCTCCGCATCCATGGCGAATTCGTCGCCGTCAAAAGTACGTTCGGCTATGCGTTCTGGCAAGGAAATTGTCGCTCTGAGCGAAGGGACAGACAAGGTCGTGCGGCCGTCGGTCGAGGGAATTCTGCATCGCGGTCGATGACGCAGGCGACCTTCAAGGTTTGAATCGGGCGATCTGGGAGGCTCGCCACGAGGCTGGTTATATCGACGACATTGCACTGTCGAAGGACGATATCCAGTATCTCGGAGCGTTAGCAGAGCCACAGCGATCGAGAATCCTCTTCAATCGCGCCGTCGATGACCTCAATCGCGACCCGGGCCGTTATGCCCGGCTCTGTCTGCGAAGGCTCCGCTACTTCTCTGATGTTTGATGAAACCAATCCCAAGACGCGGGTCCGGGTCTACCGATTCGCCCACCTGGGACTGTCGATACTCGCAGTTGTTGGGCTCTCGCTCGCTGGTCCAGCGATGCGAAAGAGGCTGATGCCGACGATCGTCACCGCGGCGGCGATCGCCCTCTTTCACACGTTCACGATCGTCTCTGCGCGGTTCCACATCCCCATCGAGCCGCTCCTGGCGATCTGGGGAGCCGCCGGCGCTGAACAGCCTGGTCAGATTTGATGGTCGAATTGACGATCAACCGCGGCTGGACACCACGTCGTAAGCGTCTGGATCATAGATAGCCGACTTATTGATCTGAGACGCGTCCGAATCGGATTGTCTCCGCGCCCTGGCCTGCAATACAGACAAGCTCGTGGCCATCGCTCCCACGCTGATCAAGAGTGCGCAGCCCCACGCGATGCCGGCCATCGGGATCTCGTCTCCGGAACGAACCTCGGCGCTAACACAAGTCAGAAACGCAGCGATTACGGACGCAATGGGAACCCCCGCCCCAATCGCGGCGACGCCACTCGACCTCGCGGCGTCGTTGCCCGTCGGCAATGGCACACTTCGGTCGAGCGATCTCATGCGCTCGAGATGTTCCCATTCTCGCCTCTGGTGCCGATGCTTCATAAATAAGATCGTTGGGACCAGGACAAGCGGCATCAAGATTGCGACGATCGGGATGATCACAGGGTCCATTGCATAAGTTCCTTGGAGAAATCGCGAACCGAGCTTGGTAGTCCGCCAGATTGTCGCTTCGATCGTTAGCCGCGCGCGCTGACCACGTCGTACGCATCCTCATCGACATGCGGCTTGAGATCGGCGCGCCTGGAGAGCGCCTTTATTCGCGCCGACGGTTTGCGCGGCCAAAAGGCCCCCACAGACCACGCCCGCTAGCCCCACCATTCCCGCGGCGATCCAGATTTCCTGGTGGACGCCAAGGAGAAGACTCGCAAGAAACGCGGAGCCGAGCGACCTCTGAGGGACAATGACCCCGATCGCCTTTGCCAGCCGCGCGGCCTCCGTCCACGGCTCGTCCTCCGGCTCGGCTTGTCGGTGAACAGGCTGGCCGAGCTCGATCGCTCTCATGCGCTCGGCGTGTTCCAGCTCGAGCTTCCGTCGTGAGTGCCGGAACCCAAGTAGAATCGGCACCATCGTGACGGTAAAGCTCAGGATAATCGCCGCCGCCACGAAAACCGCAAGCCAACCTTGAGCGTACATTGGACTAACTCTCTTTCTCGACAAGAGTTCGATCAGAAAAGAGGCCGCGATTGAAGACGGACCACGCCACCGCCTCAACCTCTCGCTCGGACTAGCCTGGGATGGTACAGTGACGCTTCATATCGATCAATTCAAACTTCACCCAGCTTGAATAGGGAGACCGGCCGATGACGCGAGACCATCTCTTGGTGATCGACCAGGGTACGACCAGTACCCGAGCGGTTGTGTATGACGATCAACTGCAACCAACGGGACAAAGCCAGGCCGAGCTTCCTCCGCACTACCCTCAGTCCGGCTGGGTTGAACACGATCCAGTCGCGCTTGATCAGCTCGGTCGGAGCACAGGTCACCGGTGCATTGCTCGATGCCGGGCTCAAAACGGATCGGATCGCGGCCATCGGGTTGACCAATCAGCGGGAGACGACGATCGTTTGGGAACGCGGTACGGGGCGAGCCATCGCGCCGGCGTTGGTCTGGCAAGACCGTCGCACGGCGGAGACCTGCGACCGTCTCAGGGGCAGTCAATCGTGGGTTGCCGAGCGAACCGGCCTGGTGATCGACCCTTACTTCTCGGCGACCAAGATCGCCTGGATTCTCGATCACGTACCGGATGCTCGCCGACGCGCCGAGGCCGGCGAACTGGCCGCGGGCACCGTCGACAGCTTCATGATCTGGCACCTGACCGGCGGACGTCAATTCGTCACGGATGCCACCAACGCGTCACGCACGCTTCTCATGGATCTGAAAACCATAAACTGGGGCCACGAACTCTGCGAACTATTCGGCGTTCCGGGCCAAATATTACCCGAGATTCTACCGAGCTCGGGAGAATTCGGCCGAACCCTGGGACTCGACTTACCTGCCCGACGGCCTGCCGATCATGGGAGTCGCCGGCGATCAGCAGGCATCCTTGATCGGCCAAGGTTGCATCAGGCCCGGACAAGCGAAGTGCACGTATGGAACCGGCGCCTTCTTGCTGGCTCATACGGGCGACCGGGTCGTACCCTCGCGCAACGGTCTACTCACGACCCTCGCCGCCTCGCCCGACAAGTGGTCCACCGCAGTATGCGCTGGAGGGGAGCGTATTCGTCGCGGGTGCGGCCGTGCAGTGGTTTCGCGATGGTCTCAGGGCGATCGGCGCCGCTCCAGAGATCAACGAACTGGCCGTCGGCGCCGATCCGGCGATGGACGTGCTCTTCGTGCCCGCATTGACCGGCCTTGGTGCCCCGCACTGGGACCCCGCCGCGCGAGGGACAATCTTTGGACTGACCCGCGCGACGTCGATCGCCGACCTCGCCCGCGCCACGCTCGAAGGTGTCGCGTTTCAGGTCGCCGACCTGATCGACGCGATCAACGCCGACCTCGGCACGCCGCTGACCGATATTCGCGTTGACGGCGGCATGGCGCGGTCCGATCCGTTCCTCCAGTTCCAGGCCGATTTGCTGGGCTTGCCGATCCAGCGGAGTCCGCAGAGCGAATCAACGGCTCTGGGCGCTGGCCTTCTGGCCGGACTGGGTGTGGGCATGTGGCCCGATCCGGCCACCGCGTTCCAGCAGCTTCAAGCCGGCGGTCGGACTTTCCTGCCGGACCGCGACCAATCGTGGAGGAGCCAGGCACAGAGCCGCTGGCGGCACGCGGTCGACAGTGTCATCCGCCACTATGGCCAATCCGTAGATTAGCTGGGACTGATTTTCAGAATTCAGAAAATCAGGCAGCAGGACGGGAGGCAGCAGGACGGGGAACGTGCTCATTGACGATGTAAAACGCGCGATCTGGCAACGGAAAACCCCCCTAAACTGCTCAGACTACAGCAGTATCGAGTAATGTTTCCTTTGACGGCCCCCGATGTCCTTGTGGTCCGCACATCCTAGATCGCCTATTCTGCGGAGGCAATTTGCAATGTCCCCCCTCGTCGGTCGAGTGTGATTCGGCATTCGTCCCGGACAGCGAAGCCAGCGGCACTTTGTTGGTGGCCACTCTGTTCGTTTCCTGACTCCGAAGTTCATCCGACGGCTGTAGCCCGCCCCTGAGACTTGTCCTCGAAGGGGAGAATGTCTATAAGCAGATCAGGCCTGCGAGCTCGCCCGCCAGTGAGTTTCGCGTAGATTTGCGAGAATATCGAACATCGAAAATCTCACATATTTATAGTTATAGCTATCTAAAATCAAAGAAATCAATAATGCATCTGATTACCCTACATGCGAAAGATGCTATGCAAGCCTCTGCATATGTAATGGAGATATCGAGCCCAGCGAGATCACCAGAGAATTGGACATTCGACCAACAAAGGTTGTAAGAAAGGGCGAACTTGCGCATCGTTTTTCCAAGAGAATCAATCCTCTGAACTTGTGGCAGCTCTCGTCGAAGGGCTGCGTCGATTCCAGGGACCTTCGTAATCATATCGAATGGTTATTTGATCAAATTGTGGTCCACAAAGCGAAAATCCAGTCGTTAAGGGAACGTGGATGTAGATTCAATATATGGTGTTATTGGTTATCGAGATATGGCCACGGTGGTCCTACCTTGTCCGTCTCTCAAAGCAAAATGCTGGCCGAGTTTGACTTTGAGCTTCTTCTAGACATCTACTTCCTCGGAGGGCCGGAGCAGGAAGGCCAAGGCGGGGAGGTCCAGGAATAAGAGATATCGGGCGGAGAAGGGGACATTGCAAATTGCCACGGCAGACTGGGGCGCGGGCGGGCGGAGAAGGGGACATTACAAATTGCCACGGCAGACTGGGCAGATTAGAGCAGATCCGGCCGAAGCCATAGGGAGCGCGCCATGACACCATCAACCCGGTTTCGGCGCTTCGCTGTCGGCGGATGGGGAAGTCTGGTCTGAACCCGGACCATTGGTCCAGCCGCGCGAGCGCAGACTCGACTCCAGTCCAAGACGTTGAGCCGTGGCAATCGTCCAGTTCGGCGAACCGAAGGGGCGGTCGCGACGGATGCACTCGCGCAATCGTTCGGCCTCCGGATCGGTCGACGACTCGTTCACGCCGTCGACCCATTGCGGACCGCGCGGCACCGTTCCCGGTTCCAGCCTCACCGGTGCGTGCTCGGGATTCGACAGCCATCGCAGGCTGGACCAAGGCCAATTTTCGGCTCGATCGACCAGGCGGCCCATCAGCGGGTTCCGCTCGACGTACCGGAGCACGGTCAGCAAGTGCTCGTCACCCTCGATCGGGAAAGCTTTGAATCGGCCCTGCCAGATATGCCCGCTGAAGTGGTGATGTCGCAGGTAACGGCGGACGTGAGTGGTCATCAGCCAGTGCATCCAGCGGCTCAGGTCGCCATCGTCGCGGGGCCAGAGGGCGAAGTGGAAGTGGTTCGGCATGAGGCAGTAAGCCAGAATTCGCATCGGGATTCGAAGCGATGCCTCGGCCATGATCCGGAGAAACGCCTGATAGTCGTCGGGCTTGTGGAACACCTTGGAACGTGCGTTGCCGCGATTGAGGACATGGTTAGGTATATCCGCCGACAGAACCACGGGCTGTACGAGGAATAGACCACCCGAGCGTGCGAGAATTGAGAGCGAGTTCAATCCAACCTCAACCTAGGTCGCCTATTCTGCGGAGGCAATTTGCAATGTCTTCCTGACCCACATCTCCCTGACCCACAACCTAGGTCGCCTATTCTGCGGAGGCAATTTGCAATGTCCTCCTGACCCAATGCAGCTCCATGACGAAGAACGGCTGGCCGGCCTCGGTGCTGCCGCCGTCGTACACGCGGGCAATGTTGGGGTGGTCCATCAAGGCCAGCGCCTGCCGCTCGGCGTCGAACCGGGCCAGCACCGCACGCGAGTCCATACCGATCTTGATCAGCTTGAGCGCCACCTGCCGCTTGACCGGTGCGGTCTGATCCGCCCGGTAAACGGTGCCCATGCCTCCCTCGCCGAGGATTTCCCGCACGGTGTAGCGGCCGGCGATCACCTGGCCCACGCCGGATCTGCCGGGACTGTCGACGCCCGGGCGCTCGCGATCGTAAAGTCCGCGCCGTCCGATCTGTCTTCCGCGGTCGCCAGCTCCGACGGCAGACGCGTTTCCGCGTTGACCGCCGCGGTCGCTTCCTGGGTTTCTGGTGAGGTCAGTTCGGACGTCCCGGTGGCGTCGCCATCCACGGATCGTCCGCCCCCGTCGTGGGCGGCCAGGAGCGCCTCGACCCGCTGGCGGAGGGCAGCGTCATCGCCACAGGCGCGTCCAGATAGGCGGCTCGCTCCGCCGGATCGGTCAGCTCCGACGCTCCCAGGAAAAGGGATTTCACTCGCGCGGCATCGACGGCCATGGTTCAACTCCAGGATGGGTCACTCGATCGCTCGGGTCCCTGTATCCACGATTCTTCCGTGTCTGTCCCTGCATCATCGCGATCTCTGAGTCGCTCAGTCACTTCGGCTTGGCAACCGATTTCTGCTCCACTTCCTGAAGCAGTTTCTTGAAGTCCTCCCGCTGGCGGTATGTATCGAGGGCCGAATCGGTCCGGAAGGCGACGGCATCGAGGTAGCCCATGCCGACGGCTTTCCGCAACAGGGCCATCGCCTGCTCGGCCTCGGCCTTCCCCTCCACGACCGACACCCCCGTGCGCCGTCCCGACCGGCCAGTCCCGCCAGCGCGGCGCGGGCGCAGGCGGTCTCGAACCACTCCTCGCCCTTCCGCGACGACATGCCCTCCCAAAGTTCGATGGCCCCGCGGGCGTCGGCCGCGGCCCCGACCACGTCGTCCAGGTCGCGGCGGGCCAGTCCTCGGCGGCGCAGGCTACAGGCCAGGTTGTAGCGGTACATCCGTTTCGTCGGGGCCTCCCGGAGGAGACGTTCCTTGAGGACGATGGCCCGGTCGTAGTTGTCGCGGGCCTCGGCCGACCGGCCGAGCGAGCGAAGTACGTCGCCGAGGTTGTTGTGGGCTAGGAGAGGTTGTTGCGGATGTCGGGGACGGTGGGGTTGTCGGCGGCGAGCTTCTGGTTGATCGCCGCGCGGAGCTCGGGCTCCGCCTCCGCCAGCTTGCCCTCCCGCGACAGCAGGAGCCGAGGTCGCTGTGGCTGAGCGTAAGGCCAGGGAGGTGGGGAGGGGGGGGTGGGTCGGTGTTTCCGGGAGGGAAACCCTCCGAGGGAGGGCCAAATTTTGGAGGGGGGGTTGGGCGGCCAGTTTTTTTCTCAAGGAATCGGCCTCCGCCTCCGCCTCGACGGCCGCACGTAGAAGTGGCCGAGGCCATGTGGCCGAGCCCTTGAAGGCGGAACATGGTCACGGCGGGATTGTCCTCGGCCAGCTTCTGAAGAAGCGGGATCGACTTGCGGAATTCGGTGCCCGCCTCCGACGGCTTGTCCAAATAAAGCGACAGCGTATTGGCGAGGTTGTTGCGGGTTACTGCCAAGCCGTAGCGGAATTGGGTGACGGCGGGGTTGTCGTCAGCCAACTTCTGCAAGAGCGCGATCGCCTTGCGGTACTCGGCCTCCGATTCCGAATGCCTGCCCGTGTCTTTCAGCAGCAAGCCGAGGTTGTTGTGGCTTCCCGCCAGGTCGGAGCGGAACTCGGTGACGGCGGGGTAGTCGTCGGCCAGCTTCTGCCGAAGCGCGATCGCCTTGCGGCACTCGGTCTCCGCCTCTGACGGCTTGCCCGTTTCGTACAGCAGTCTGGCGGTGCTATGGATCGTTAGCGCCAGGTCACGCCGGGCCTCCTTCGATGCGCCGGGGGCGTCGGCCAGCGCCTCCTGATCGTCCCGCGCCAGGCGGTACGACACCAACGCGTCGACGAACTTGCCGGTGCTGGATCGAAGCCTCCCCATCCCCGTCCGGCAGTTCGCCAGCGCGGCCCGCGCGGCCGGGATCGAAGGGGACGACCGGGCCAGGTCCGCCAGCAGAGTCTCGGCCTTGCGGTAGGTCGCCTCGGCCTCGTCGGTCTTGCCGGTCGCGGACAGGAGCCCCGCCACGGTCGTGAGGCTGCGGCCGACGTCGACCCTGGTCTCGACGTCCGCCCCCGGCTCGGCCGCCAGCGCCTCGCGGGCGGCGAGGACCTGCCGGTGAGCAGCCAGTGCGTCTTCCTTGCGGCCGACCTTGTCGGTGAGGTCGGACAGCTCGAAGTTGGCCTGCGCCAGCGCCCGACGCGACGCCAGGTCCGTCTCCTTGCCCAGCAGGGCACCGAGCTTGCCGTAGAAGTCGGACGCCGAGTTCAGCAGCCGGTTGCGCAGGTCCTTGAACTTCTCCTCCTTGAGCAGGAAATCCTCGCTGACCCCGGTGTGGAACGTCTTGATCGCGTCCGTCGCCAGCTCGTACCGCGCCTGCACCGCCGCGCGCGACTTGGTGAGCTGGCCGTTGGCTTCGTTCAGGGCCACGTTCGCGTTCGTTTCTCTCTTCAGCGATTCAGCCAGCCGGGCGTTGGCCACTGTCTGCACCGCCGCCACGGCGGCCAACCCGCCCAGCAGCGTCAGCAGCACCAGGCTCGCCGCGATCACCGCGCCGCGATGCTTCCGCACGAACTTCCGCAGCCGGTAGGCCCGGCTGGGCGGGGCGGCCACCACCGGCTCGTACGCCAGGTGTCGCAGGATGTCGGCCGCGAAGCCGTTGGCCGTCTCGTAACGCCGCGTGCGGTCCTTCTCGAGCGCCATCATCACGATCCAGTCGAGGTCCCCCTGTAACGCCCGCTTCAAGTGCGCCGGCTCGACGTCGCGGCTGGCCGCGATGCTCGGCAATGCGTCCGACGTGCTCACCTTGGTGCTCGGCCTGGGTGGATCGACCTCCCGCACCATCCGCAGCATCTCCAGGATCGCCCCCCTCTTGAACTGCTTCGCATCGATCGGCGGCGACCCGGCCAGCAGCTCGTAGAGGATCACGCCCAGCGCATAGACGTCGGTCCTCGTGTCGATGTCCATCGATGACGGGTCGGCCTGCTCGGGCGACATGTACGTCGGCGTGCCGACGATCGCGCCGGTGTCGGCGAGGCTCTGGTCGGTGAGGCTGAATTCGGTCGCCTTGGCGACCCCGAAGTCGATGACTTTGGGAGTGGGCCGTCCGTCTACCTCGGTGACCATCACATTGCTGGGCTTGAGGTCGCGGTGGATGATCCCCTTCTGGTGGGCGTGTTGCACCGCCTGGCAGACCGCCACGAACAACTCCAGGCGGGCCCGAACCGGGAGCCGCTTGCGGTCGCAGTAGTCGGTGATCGGCTCACCGCTCACCAGCTCCATTACGAAGAACGGCTGGCCGGCCTCGGTGCTGCCGCCGTCGTAGACGCGGGCGATGTTGGGGTGGTCCATCAAGGCCAGCGCCTGCCGCTCGGCGTCGAACCGGGCCAGGACGGCGCGCGAGTCCATGCCGACCTTGATCAGCTTGAGCGCCACCTGCCGCTTGACCGGTGCGTCTGATCCGCCCGGTAGACGGTGCCCATGCCTCCCTCGCCGAGGACTTCGAGCAGCGTGTACCGGCCGGCGATGACCTGGCCCACGCCTGATCCGCCGGGGCGATCGGCCTGCGGGGCGCCGGCGAGCGTGAAGTCCGCGCCGTCCGATCTGTCTTCCGCGGTCGCCAGCTCCGACGGCAGACGGTTTCCGCGTCGACCGCCGCGGTCGCTTCCTGGGTTTCTGGGTGAGGTCAGTTCGAACGTCCCGGTGGCGTCGCCCTCCACGGATCGGTCCGCCGCCGTCGTCGGCGGCCAGCAGCGCCACGACCCGTGGCGGAGCCGGCGTCACCGCCGCACTCGCGCTCCAGGTAGGCGGCACGCTCCGCCGGATCGGCGAGGTCCGACGCGGCCAGGAAAAGGGATTTCGCTCGTGCGGCATCGACGGTCATGATTCACCTCCGGGACGGGCATGACTCGCTGCCCCATTCGACGGGGCATACTCTCAATGCCCCATCCAGGGGAAAAGTGTCTCGCGGATTTCGAATTATTTTTCCAGAGCATCGCGGAGCCAGGCCCGCGCATACTTCCAGTTCCGGTAGGCGACCGCCCGGGAGAGCCCCAATGCCTCGCCCGCCTCCTCGACCGAAAGTCCTCCGAACAGGTGGAGTTGCGCCACCTGTGCGGCGCGGCGTCTTCCTCACCGAGCCGCGTCAGCAGCTCGTCCAGCGACAGGACCAGGTCGGGATCCTCGGCGAGGGAACCGATCTGATCGAGCAACTCGAGCCGCACCCGCCCGCCCGCCCGCTTCAGCCGCTTCCGATCCCGAGCATGGTTGACCAGGATGCGCCGCATTGCTTCCGCCGCGGCGGCGAAGAAGTGGCCGCGGTCGTCGAAGTGCTGGTCGCCGACCAGACGCAGGTACGCCTCGTGGACCAGGGCGGTGGCGTTGAGGGTGTGCCCGGGTTTCTCCGCGGCCATCCGCGCGGCAGCGAGCTTCCGCAGCTCGTCGTAGACCAGCGGCAGCAAATGCTCGGCCGCCTGGCCGTCGCCCTGCTCGATGGCCGTGAGGATGCGGGTGACGTCGTTCATCGCCTTGAGCCACCATGAGATCCCGCACGCCAAAAGCTGCGATGTCGACACCCCTCATCCCGACTGGAAAGGTTCGCCGACTCGACGCGGGTAACCCGCGGTACAGCGTTGGGATCGAAACGCTGAGACTCGGAGCGACTTCTCTGGGAGCCATTCCGCCCCTCAGGAGCTCGCGGGCCGATTCCACTTTCCCCGGCGTCAAACGCCGCTTGCGCCCCCCGACCCGGCCCCGCCGCCGCGTCGAGACCGGTGCGCGTGCGTTCGGCCAGCAGCTCCCGCTCCATCTGGGCCAGCGACGCCATCACGTGGAAGAAGAACCGGCCCGCCGGGGGGGTGGTGTCGATGCCGCCGGTCAGGCTGCGGAACTGAATCTTCCGCCCGTGTAAGTCGGTCACGAAATCGACCAGTCCCTTCACCGTCCGCCCCAGCCGGTCCAGCTTCCAGATCACGAGCACATCGCGGTCTCGGAGGTGGGAGACCGCATCCGCCAAGCGGGGATGATCGGCCTTCGTGGTTGAGAACTTGTCCGTGAAGACTCGCTTGCAACCCGCCACCTTCATGGCGTCGAGCTGGTGGTCGAGCGACTGCTCGTCGGTCGAAACCCGAGCATAGCCAACCAACATGCGGTTGGCTCCAAACTTTCTCGAAACCTATCCTAATCGTACAATTGCGAGAAATCCATTCCGAGGATGGTTTTCGAGAATCAAAAAGACCGGATCTGGTGTGGCCGTGGCCGCGTCAGAGTGGCCTTCTCGGAAATCTTCGTTTGCGAGAAGCCCGGGGCAAGCCCTCCCCGGAGGAGACTTCCGTGCCCATCGGGTTCCTCAGCGACGCGGAACGCGAGCGGCTCGACGGCTTTCCAACTCAGATCGCTCACGGCGACATCGAGACCTACTTCACCCTGTCCCGCTCGGACCGCGCCCGCCTGGCCTGGCTCCAGCAATCCGCCGCGATGTACTCGCCGCCGATGATCCTCGCCACCCTGGAGAAACGGGCCTGCTGCCATGGATGAGGAGTCGACCGCTGGGATGTGTCGCCGCTGACCCCGAACCGCCTGAAGTTCCTGGCCCAGATCGCCCGCCGGTCCACCAACGAGGCCCTCCAGCGGATGTCCGAACAGCGGCGTTACCCAATCGTTGTCGCCTTCCTTTACCAGACCCTGGTCAACCTGACCGATGAGGCCCTCGACTTCTTCGACTGCTGCCTTGGCGAGGCCTACCACAGGGCCAGTCGCGACCTCAAGGAGTTCCGGCTCGCGGTGGCTCGCTCGACCAACGAGAACGTTCAGCTCTTTCGCGAGATCGTCCGGGTGGTGCTCGATCCCAGGGTCAAGGACGCGGACCGGCGCCGAACCAACTGCGGCAGCATACCCCCGGCGGAACTCCGGGACGCCGTCGAGGAGTCCGACCTGATCATCCGCCCCCTCGATGATTTTTTCTCCGTTGCGATCGGAACCCCGTATTAACCGTCGCGACTTTCGAATGCGTCCATCCGATCGAACGGCCCCGCGTCACGCTTAACTTATTTGTTCATAACGAGACACGAAAAAGCACGCTCGGGGGTCGAGTTTTGCGGATTATTCCTGTGTCACACGTAACCGCTTGGCTTATAAGGAGATATGTCAAGAACCTCTTCAGATTACGAGATTTAACGATTATGCCTGTGTCACACATAACCAAAAGGGAAGCAGGACGTTACGGCTGACGGCCGCGGTTCCGATTATTCCTGCGTCACACGTAAGTCTCAGGCCTGTCAGCAGGTGACGCAGCATGGCTGTTTCTCGACCCTGCAAAGTGTGTGCGCTCTTCAGGCGTCGTGGATCGGCATCTTCGGCTGCTCGGCGAGCCATTGGCCGCCGGAATCCGTTGCGCGCAACCGAAATCCCCTGCACAATCCTGAGAGGCCGTTACCAGCGCCCGGCCTTTGGCCGCGTGATGCCTCACCTATGGCCGCGTCGAGTAACTATCGCGTCGACTATTTGTCGCGGCTGATGGTCGTTACCGTCGGCAAGGGCGGCCTGGGCCGCCGCCAGTCGGGCGATCGGTACGCGGAACGGCGAGCACGACACGTAATCCATGCCCACCTTGTGACAGAAAGCCACGCTGTCGGGGTCGCCGCCATGCTCGCCGCAGATCCCGACCTTCAGGTGCTCGCCGTGCTTTTCCTGACGCGACTGGCGGCCCTTGCTCACGCCGATCTCGATCAACTGGCCGACGCCCTTGATGTCCAGAGTCTGGAACGGGTCGACCGGTAGGATCTTTTCCTCGACGTAGGTCGGCATGAACGAGCCGATGTCGTCGCGAGAAAAGCCGAAGGTCATCTGCGTCAAGTCGTTGGTTCCGAACGAGAAAAACTCGGCCTCCTCGGCGATCTGGTCGGCCGTCAAGGCGGCCCGGGGCAATTCGATCATCGTTCCGATCTGATATTCGACCTTGACGCCGGCCGCCTTCATCTCGGCCTCGGCGACGGCGATCGTCCTCTTTTTGAGGAACGTCAGCTCCTCGATGACGCCGACCAGCGGAATCATGATCTCGGGCAGTACGGTCTTGCCGCGCTTCTGGACTTCGATGGCGGCTTGAATGATCGCGCGGACCTGCATGTCGCCGATCTCGGGAAACTTGATCGGAAGCCGGCAGCCACGAAGGCCCATCATCGGGTTTTGTTCGTGGAGCTGTTCGACCCGGCGCTGGACTTTCTCGACGGTGATTCCGAGCTGGCGGGCCACTTCGGCCTGGCCGGCCGGGTTATCGTCCTTGGGTAAGAATTCATGCAAGGGCGGGTCGAGCAAGCGGATCGTGACCGGCAGTCCGTCCATCGCCTCGAAGATTCCGATAAAGTCCTGCTTCTGGAACGGCTCGAGCTCGGCCAGGGCGGCCTTGCGACCGGCTTGTTCGTCCGCCAGGATCATCTTGCGCATGGCCACGATGCGATGGTCGCCGAAGAACATGTGCTCGGTACGGCAAAGACCAATTCCCTCCGCACCGAACGAGCGCGCTCGGGCCGAGTCCTCGGGCGTGTCGGAATTGGTTCGGATCTTCAGAGTTCGCACCTTATCGGCCCAGGTCATCAAGGTCGCGAAGTCTCCGGAAATCGTCGGATCCACGGTCGGCATTTTGCCGATCATCACGTCGCCGGTCGTGCCGTCCAGCGTCAGGTAGTCACCGATCTTGATAATCTTGCCGTTGATCGCGATTTGACCGGCCTTCTCGTCGATCTGCATGGCGTCACAACCGACGACGCAAGGTTTTCCCCAGCCGCGGGCGACCACGGCGGCATGGCTCGCCTTGCCACCGGTGGCCGTGAGAATACCCTTCGCCAGATGCATGCCGGCGACGTCTTCTGGACTGGTCTCCTTTCGCACCAGCAGCATCGAGTCACCGGGGTGCTTCGCGTGGTGCTCGATCGCCGCTTCAGCCGACAAGATCACCTTGCCGCAAGCGGCCCCCGGACTGGCCGCGATCCCCCGCGCGATCGCGTTTCGCTTGGCCTTTGGGATCGAGTTGAGGGAGCAAAAGATGATTGAGACTGTCGGGGTTGACGCGCTTGATCGCGATTGTCTCCTCGATCAGGCCCTCCCCGACCATCTCGACAGCGATTCGCACCGCGGCGGTACCGGTTCGCTTGCCGGTCCGCGTCTGGAGCATGTAGAGCGTGCCTTCCTGGACCGTGAACTCGATGTCCTGCATATCCTTGTAGTGATTTTCGAGCTTCTGGCGGATCTGCATCAACTGGTCGTAGACCTTCGGCATCTGCTCCTTCAGATGGCTAATCGGCTCCGGCGTCCGGATGCCCGCGACCACATCTTCACCCTGGGCATTGACCAGGTAGTCGCCGAAGAACTCGTTTGCCCCCGTATTCGGGTCGCGGGTGAACGCGACGCCCGTGCCCGAATTGTTGCCGGTGTTGCCGAAAACCATCGCCTGAACGTTGACCGCAGTTCCCTTTGAGACTTGAGATGCGCTCGATCCGGCGATACTCGATCGCTTTTTTGCCCATCCAGCTATTGAAGACCGCCGTGATCGACTTCCAGAGCTGCTCCTTGGGATCCTGGGGAAATGGCTCGCCGACGTTTTTTTCGTAGACCGCTTTGTAGCGACGAACCAGTTCCTTCAGGTCGTCGGCATTGAGCTCCGTGTCGAGCTTGACGCCGCGTTCCTTCTTGAGACCAGCCAGCTCATGCTCGAACTCCTCGTGCTCCACTCCCATCGCGGTGGAACCGAACATGTCGATGATCCGGCGATAACCGTCGTAGGCAAATCGCGGGTTGTCGGTCTTTCTGACCACTCCCTCGACCGAGGCGTCGGTCAGGCCCAGGTTGAGGATCGTGTTCATCATGCCCGGCATTGACAAGGCGGCACCCGAACGGACGCTCACCAGGAGCGGATCGGTGGGGTCGCCGAATTTCTTGCCGACCGCCCGTTCCATCCGCGACAAGGCGGCCTCGACCTGCGGCTTGACCTCCTCGGGCAGCTTTCGATCGTGATCGTAATAGGCCGCGCAGACTTCGGTCGTAATGGTGAAACCGGGTGGGACGGGTATTCCGATCAGACTCATCTCGGCGAGGTTTGCCCCCTTACCGCCCAGGAGCTCCTTCATCTCGGAGCGGCCTTCGGCCGAGCCGCCGCCAAATGAATAAACGTACTTTTGCGTGTTCGACATCGTTCTCTGACGCTCCCAAGACGCTGCGGAGGACGTTCATGCTGTGCGCGAATCGAGCACCTTGTGAGGGAGGCGCGTGGCGGACCACAGCGTACGAGATCACCTGTAATGCTTTGGAATAACGAAAGTTATCGTTTTGATTAACCGGCGTCAAGCATTCACTCGGCTGATGACGGGGCGGCCGACGCCTCGCGGAAGTTCGAAAACGCCGAAAATGGCCGACTGCCGAGCGCCGCAGAACGACTCGCTCGCAGCCAGCGGAAATGGATTGGATAGCCATTCCGATGAGCGCGGTTATTCACTCCATGGGCTTGGCTCGAGAACGGTCGGCGCCGACCACGAGCCGGCAACGTGGCGTCTTGGCCAACGACGAAACCCAGGTGACCGGGACCGGCTTGGCCACAAGCGGAAGTTCTTGCCCTTTATATTTACCGGCTAACGACTTCAGAGCATCTCCATCCTCGATCCAAAGGCTCTCGGTCCCGCGATCGAACAGCAGGGGCCGCCGATCGTTGAAGTAGCCGCTCGGTTCCATCGTTACGCGGCGACCGTTTAGCACGCCCTCAAAAATCGAGACTGCCCTGTCGGCAGGGGCCATCACATTGATCGTGATCAGAAACGGGTGATCCTCGACCACGTCATTGACGACTTGAACCTTGGACAGGACGAAGACCGGATAGACACAACGCAGCCGGCCCAAGGTATGGCTGACCACTGGAGCATTCGGGGGGATCCGGCGCCAGACGGCACCGCCGTCGGTTTCCACGACCGGAGTATCGATCGGACGCGACACGACTTCCAGGTTCGGACGAAACAAGCAGCGCTTTGTCGATGTCGCCCGGGGCGAGGCGAAACCAGACGTGTCCGACATCCTGCTCCCAGCGCGACCAGAGCAAGGTCTCCTTGCCGTCGTCGTGATACCAGTTCGCGGGACTTTTCGCGTAGCTGATCCGAGGAGCGATATCGGGATAGCCGACGAATGCATTGTTCTTGGAAGCCGTTGATCTGTTGCTGGAGCATGGTCCACTCCAGCCAGACTTTCCGACCCTGAATGATCAGAAAGCCGCTCAAGACGACGATCGCGGCCGCGGTCAGGCCGCGACCAATGGCCGTTTTGGCCGGGCTGGTTGTCCGCTTGGCCTCGGGGCCGGGCGGGACATCCACCTGCCTCAATTCCAGTTGGGTCATGGAACCAACCCTCCATCCCAAACGAGGCCGTTCACCTTGGATGTGATTGCAAGGAAGGGCACGAGCCATCGTTATGACATGGCCGCCGGTCGTCGTCAACAGTCGAGACGGGATGACTGTGCTCGAGAAGCGATGTTCGTTCACGCAACGCAACAAAAAAAGCCCGGCTCCCGCGGTCAAGCAAGGGCCGAGCGATCTTTGATTGAGTCGGTGCTTCGATCAGTGACTCAAGCCTTTGCCAGAGCCGCTTTCTTGACGATCTCTTCCTGGAAACGGGACGGGACCTTCTGATACTTGAGGAATTCCATGCTGAAACTCCCCTTACCCTGAGTCATGCTCCGCAAGTCGTTGGAGTAGCCGAACATCTCGGCAAGAGGCACTTCCGCGGTAATGACCGCGTAGCCGCTTCGTGATTCCGTGCCGAGGATGACGCCTCGCTTGGATGAGATGGCTCCAGTGACGGGCCCTTGAAACTCGATCGGAATCTCGACCTCGACCTTCATGATCGGCTCGAGGAGGACGGGGTCGGCCTTCTTGAACGTCTCTCGGAAGCAATCGCGGGCGCAGATTTCAAACGCCATCGTCGACGAGTCGACGTCGTGGTAGGAGCCGTCGTCGAGCCGCATGTGCACGCCCATGACCTCGTATCCGGCGACAGGTCCCTTGTGAAGTGACTCACGGAATCCCTTCTCAACGGATGGGATAAACTCGGTGGGAATACGCCCGCCGGTGACTTTATTCTCGAAGATGAACTGCTCGGACTGTTGCGGATCGAGTGGGATGAGCGCGCCGACGATGTGGGCATATTGCCCCGAGCCGCCGGTCTGTTTCCGGTGTTTGTAATTGAAGGGCGTCTCGCGCGTGGGTGCCTCCCGGTAGCTGACTTTCGGAGCACCCACCGTGCAGTCGACCTTGTATTCGCGACGAATTCGCTCGACATAGATCTCGAGGTGCAGCTCGCCCATGCCCGAGATGATCGTCTCGCTGGTTTCCCTGTCAACATGCACTCGGAACGTTGGATCTTCGCGCATGAATCGGTTCAGAGCCTTCGAGAGCTTGTCGTAGTCGGCTCGTTTGTTGGGCTGGATCGACAGATCAATCACCGGCTCGGCGGCGAAGATGCTCTCCAGCGACAGGTCGCTCCCTTCGGAACAGTAAGTGTCGCCGGTCGCGCATTCGATGCCCATGACCGCGACGATGTCGCCAGCGCTGGCTGAGTCGATGTCTTCCTTTTGATCGGCGTGAACCCGGAGGATTCGGCTGATCCTGGCTCGCTTCCTTTGTCTGGTATTGTAGTAGAAGGTTCCCTTGGAGAGCGTACCCTGGTAGATGCGGACGAAGGTGACCTGCCCGAAGGCCTCTTCCACAAGCTTGAACGCCATCGCGACCAGAGGGGCGTCCGGATCAGGAGCCAGCGGGATTTCGGCACCGCCGTTACTGATGTCCTTGGCGAAGATCTCGCGATCAAGTGGCGACGGGCAAGTAACGAGCCACGGCGTCGAGCAGAGCCTGGACCCCCTTGTTGCGGTAGGCTGAGCCGACCATGACCGGGCAGATTTGTTGCGCGATTGTGCCTTCGCGGATCGTCTTGTGGATCAAGTCGATCGGAACCTCGGACTCCTCGAGCAGGAGACCCATGATTTCATCGGAGAGCATCGAAAGCGCTTCCAGCATGCCCTGGCGAGCCCGCTCGGTGGCCTCGACGTACTCCGCGGGGACCGGCTCGCGGCGAACGTCTTCGCCCTTTTCACCATCAAAGTACACGGCGACCCGGTCGATCAGATCGATCACGCCTTGGAAATTCGACTCCGCTCCCATCGGGAGCTGAAGCGGGATGGCCGTCAGGCCGAGCTTGGCCTCGAGCTGCTGGATGACATTCGCCGGATTGGCACCAGTCCGGTCCATTTTGTTGATGAAGGCGATTCGAGGAACACCGTAGCGCTTCATCTGCCGGTCGACAGTGATCGATTGCGACTGGACGCCGGCGACGGCGCACAGAACAAGAACCGCGCCATCGAGAACACGCAGAGACCGCTCGACTTCGACCGTGAAATCCACGTGCCCGGGCGTGTCGATGATGTTGATCTTGATGTCATTCCACTGGACTGTCGTGGCAGCCGAGGTAATCGTAATCCCTCGCTCCTTCTCCAGCTCCATGTGGTCCATCACCGCGCCTTCACCCTTGACTTCCTTGATGGAGTGGGTGCGGCCGCTGTAATACAAGACTCGCTCCGTCAGAGTCGTCTTGCCTGAGTCAATGTGTGCTGAAATTCCAATATTGCGGAGATTTCGAAGGTTTTCCATGATCCCAATTTACTCGGACACCGTCCAAAAGGTGGAACTCCCATTGTTCGGGCCACGAACCACTCGTCAACGTCAATTAGCACGGATGAGGATCAACCCGCCGTTCCAGTACGGGTTGAAGGGCATGCCGAGGGAAAACTTCGGGGGGGCACACCAAAATTTATCTCATCTTTTGGTGTGAATCATGCGAAGAGTCCGCGAAGGTCCCATAAATTGCGAGCTAACTATTCTATCAATTTCGCTAACTTGGTCAAGGCCGAAGACATAAATCGTGTGTCCGGTTTGACAAGAAAAGGCGTGGCTGTTGTTGCACTTCGAAATTTCGAAAGCCGGGTGCAGTGGGGCCTCAGCCCGTAGTCGATTTAGATCGAATCGCCGGTTTACATTGAGTGAGGCTGGAAGAACGAAGCGCGGATCGAATATATTTTAAATAATCTTTCGTATTCGACCGCGAATAAGAGAAGTAAGGCACAAAGCCTCGGATGGCGACGCTGAGATAAAGGTATAGAGATCGCGCCTGGCGCTTGCCTTAAAGATGACGACCGCGGGTCTCGCTTGCAGAGTCGACGTGTTGCCGCTTGCCGACTAAGCGGAAGCCCTCGCACGCAGGAGACGCAGATGTCACGTACCCAGACATGGGACCTTCATGGCGGTTCGGCCAAGGCGGTCGATCGTCTGCCGTTCGAGTCGCCCCCGGGTTTAAAGATCCTGATTCCCGGGCTGTCGCAATTCTCGTGGAATCAGCGGGAACGGGCCATCGTACTGGTCGGCTCATACGTCATGGCCATTGCCGTCTGGCTCTGGACTTGGGGAACCTGGCTCTCCCCGGTTTTTCTGGTTTTTGCCTTCCTGACTCACGTAATTTCAACCACGGATGCATTGAAACAGGGGTCTTTTCCGGTCTTTCGACGACGAACCGCCGTGATCCTGACGAGCGGGGCCTTGGGATTAATCATCTATTTGCCAGCGATTTGCGCCCTCAGCTTGATCGCGTGGCCTGCATTTTCCCGGGACTCAACCGGGAATGGTTATTTGGTAAACTGCTGGGCGTATCGCCACGCTGTCCCTCATCAAGGGGATTGGATCTGGCTCCGTTTGCCACCGTCAGGGCAACCCCACGCCGGAGAGGTCGTCGCGGAATCAGGTCAAGAGGTTGAGTGGACCGGCTCGAAGTGGCAGGTCGATGGACATGAGCGCGTTCTCGGCTATAACCCAAGGTTGGCGGCCTGGCCCCAAGTCTGCCGATTCCAGGTTCCCAAAGATCAGGTTCTTGTGGAACAGCAGGATGATGGAGCAGCGATTCCCGCCTCGGGCTCGCTGATTCTCGTATCCTCCGACCGGATTATTGGCCGCGCCTGGGCCAAGTTCTATCCCGTGCGCGATCGCCACCTTCTCTAAATCGAACGGTGGCGTAACGACCTTTTGGCGCTCTGCGGAATGCGGCGTCACGATCGGCTGGCCATTGAGCGGAAGGACTCAAGCGACGACAGACCTCGGTGGTGAGAGCACTCCAGGTCGTCCGGACTTGATGCGAGTCGGCGTGGATCCATCGTGATCCCAACACGAACAGCCCCCCATGTTTACGATTTTGGCGTCGTCGGCCTTCGACGACCCGTTTCAATCGCTTCTTGCCCAAACCGACCGACCAGATCGCAGAAAAAAGCTGGGTAATCGCGACAAGGCACGTCGTAACTGATATCATCAGAAGAACGTGCCTCGCTAGAGCGGGCCCGAAACGGATTCGCGTTTCTTCGGTATTCGGCTCGCATACTGGATTAGAGGCTTAGGGTCGATTGCTAGTCGAACGGAGCACACGGTGAACCAGATCTGGGCTCCGTGGCGAGCGCAATATATTCAGAAACCCACCGAATCGATTGAAACGGGTCGAACTTGCTTCTTGTGTTGTGCATTGGCGAGTACGGAGGACCGGGAAAACCTCGTGGTTGAGCGCTCTTCGCATGCGTTTGTGATCTTGAACCGTTATCCTTACAACAACGGACATTTGCTCGTTGCACCCGCGCGTGCATCGGGGAACTCTGGGCGAGCTTGCCGGTCCGGAATTATTCGAACCGATCGCGACCGTGGCCCGGATGATCACAGTACTCGATCGAATGTTGCAGCCCGAGGGTTACAATGTCGGTCTGAATCAGGGCAAGGCCGCGGGCGCAGGTCTTCCCGGACACCTCCATTGGCATATCGTTCCTCGCTGGGATGGCGACACGAATTTTATGCCGGTCTTGAGTAACTCCAAAATCATCGCGGAAAGTTTGCACGGCTTTTACGACCGGCTTGTGACGGAACTCGGCCACGAACGAACGTGATTTAGAATACAAGATCGATTTTTTCGGTAGTCGCAGAGCCAATCCCACTCATTCCCGAGCAGGCCGCGCTCGCCCGTATTGCCGACTAGACCGGAAGAGGTAGGTTCCCATGCTTCTCGTGCTGATCCGGGCATTGTTCGTGCTGATTATCGGAAGCTTCGCCGCCCGAACAACCAAGATCGTCAGTGACAATCAACTCGCGAATCCCTATCTGGTATTCGTCGGAGTCATGCTCGCCGCGGTCGCTGTCATCGTCGGTGATCTGTTGACGCCTCGGAAAAAAATACAGACGATCTCCGCCGTCTATATTGGATTGATTGTCGGCATCGTCCTGACGGATTTGTTGAGGGACGCACTCCAGCCGAGCATGGCGCTTTACCTGGACCACCGAGTGCACCAGATGTTCCTGAGCTTCATCTATATTTTCATTTGCTATCTGTGTATCTCAACGCTGCTGCAAACCAAGGACGACTTTCGGTTCATCATCCCTTACGTGGAATTCTCGAAGGAGGTCAAGGGAGCGCGCCCGTTAGTGCTCGACACGTCTGTCGTGATCGACGGCCGGATCGCCGATGTCGCCGAGACGCGGGTTATCGATCAACCGATGGTTATCCCTCGATTCGTTCTTCAGGAACTGCAAGGGATCGCGGATAGTGCGGACAAGCTCCGGCGCAACCGAGGCCGGCGCGGCCTCGACATCTTGAACCGCCTGCAGAAGTCACCCGGCATCGAAGTGCGAATCCACGACGGCGAAATCCCCGAGCTCGCGGGCATCCGCGAGGTCGATCAAAAGCTGGTCGTGCTGGCCAAGCATCTCGGCGGCAAGGTCGTCACCAACGACTACAACCTGAACAAGATCGCACGACTCCAAGGTGTCGAGGTGATCAACCTCAACGACCTGGCCAATGCGATGAAGCCGATCGTGCTCCCCGGCGAGGGCTTGACTCTGAAGTTGATCAAACGAGGCGAAGAGCAAGGGCAAGGCATCGGCTACCTCGACGACGGCACCATGGTTGTCGCCGAACAAGGCGCCTTCCACCTGGGTGAAACCGTCAAGTTGACGGTCACGAGCGTCCTGCAAACCAGCGCCGGCCGCATGATCTTTGGTCGGATCGATCAGATTCAACCACCATCCAAGCCCACCGTCACCGCGAATCAGTCCCCTGCCCACCAGGAGAGTCAAGGCCCGGGACCTAACCGGTCGCACCACGTCTGAGCGGACGAGTCGTCGGAAGCCAGGCTTATCATGACGCGGAAACCGAGTGGTCTCAACGACACCGTTAGGGCACGGCGCTTTCCGGACGGAGACAGCGGGCGACTTGGCGGACCGCCTGACGGAGGCGCTGGGCATTTTCGACTAATGCGAGGCGCAGGAAGCCCTCGCCGGTTTCGCCGAAGCCGCGACCGGGGCTCACCACCACGTTGGCTTCCTCGAGAAGTTTCATGGCGAAGTCGATCGAACCGATCTGCGACCGCCATGGTTCCGGCATCGCCGTCCAGACGAACATTCCCGCGCGGGGCGATTCGACTTCCCATCCCAGCCGCTTCAAGCCCCGCACCAAGGTGTCTCGCCTCATTTGATACTCGGAGACCTGGGCCAGGCGTGCTTCCTCGCCGTTTCTCAGGGCGACGATCGCCGCAACCTGAACGGCCTGGAAGATTCCATAGTCGTAATAGCCCTTGATCGCCTTGAGGGCACCCAGCATGTCCCGGTTGCCCGCCGCGAATCCAACCCGCCAGCCGGCCATGTTGTAGCCTTTGGACATGGTCGTGAACTCGCAACCGACGCTCTTGGCCCCTTTGACCGACAGGAAGCTGGGCGGCTGAAAGCCGTCGAATCCCAGGTCGCCATAGGCAAAATCGTGGATGACGAAAAACCGATACTTCTTGGCCAGGGCGACGACTTCCTCAAAGAACGCCTGGTCGACGACCGCGGCGGTCGGGTTGTGCGGATAGTTGAGCACCAGGATCTTGGGGCGGGGATAGAGACTTTCGCAGATCCGGGCGACGTTCGCCAAGAAGACCGACGGCTCTCGGACATCGAGTGAGATCACGTTGGCCGAGGCCAGCGCGACCGCATGGATATGGATCGGAAAGCTGGGCGCCGGAACCAGGGCCGTGTCGCCCGCTCCCAGCAAGGCCAGGCACATGTGGCTGAATCCCTCTTTCGAGCCAATGGTCGCCACGATTTCCTGGTCGGGATCGAGGCTGACGCCGAATCGCGACTCGTAACGATTGGCGACCTCCTTGCGCAAGTTGTAGACACCGGTCGCCACGCTGTAGCGGTGGTTCCGCGAGTCGCGGGCGGCCTCGCAGAGTTTCTCGACCACGTACTCCTCGGGCGGGTCGGTGGGATTTCCCATCCCCAGGTCGATCACGTCCACGCCCGCTCGCCGCTTGCGGTACTTCAGCTCATTGATTCGACCGAAAAGATAGGGCGGCAGATTGCGGACCCGCGGAGCGACCTCGAGATCGTAATGTTCGATCGACTCGTGCTCCTCCGAGCCTGGATTTGTCTTGTGCTCGATCATCGCGACTCCCATCCCGACACCGGACATCGTCCGGAAACGGACGACTCGCCCACACTCGTTTCCGTCGATCTCACCGCTCGATCCGATCTCACGCCGAGCCGGTCGAGCCGTCATCTCATCGGTGGAAGTGGCTTCATCGACTCGATTCTATCAACAGCGAGCCAGGAATGCATCGTGACGCTCGCTCGTCCGAGCTCTGACTGAGGAATGTAGGGGTTATGACGGCGGATATCCACGGTCTCGATCCGTTTTACGCAATTTTCCGCGACTGAGCGGGTCGATACTCGGTGTACCACCAGGACGACCCTCCGACTTGGAAATGCTCCACCCTGATCGACCCCGCGGATCTCGGTCAATCTGGATCATCAATAGATCAAAGGGGACGGTCCAGGTCAAACCCGGACCGCCCCTTTTTTCATTTCACCAGAATCGATCGTCGGAACCGACCGAATGCCGACTTTTCACGGTGATTCGGTCTCCTGACGCCGCGTCATTTCGCCTTCTTCGACAAAGTCACGTACCGCCCGCCCACTTTCGGTTTCTGGACGTAGACGGACAGCTCGTCCGACTTGGAGGTCAGGTCCTGGAATTCCTTGACGCTGGTCAGAGGTTGGATGCTTGCGGTCACGAATCACCTTGGTAATCACGTCGCCTTCCTCGATCCCTTCCTCGGCGGCGGGGCTGCCGCTCTTGACGGAGCTGACGAGCAAGCCCTTTCTGTTTCTCGGGCAGCCCAAGCTGCTTGGCCAGGGCAGGGGTCAACGGCTGGACTTCGAGCCCGAAATCGCTGATCGCCGTCTTCTCGGGTTCGACCGGATTCGGCGATCTCGAGCTCCTTGTTCCTGTTCAAAGACGACCTTCTCGGCCGCCGCAGGCACGACCGACACGGACCGCTCTTTGCCTTCACGGATGAACTTGATCTCGTATGGCTTCGCCACCTCGCTGGTCGCGACCTTGAGCCTGAAGCTGGATGCATCCTGGATCTTTTCACCGGCGAAGCCGACGATGACATCACCCTCCTTCATCCCGGCTTTCTCGGCGGGACTGCCGGGAACCACGCCCTCGACCAAGACCCCCTTGGTCCCTTCGTCAAGTCCGAGGTCCGCGGGCCAATCGCCGGAGTCAACGGTGCCAGCGCGATGCCGATCCGGGCATAGTGGACCTTGCCGTCCTTGATCAACATCTCGGCCACGCTCGACGCCATGTTGATGGGGATCGTGAAGCCGATGCCATCATTACCGCTGCTGCCGGAGACGATCGCCGAATTCATTCCGATGACATCGCCGTTCATGTCGACCAGCGGCCCGCCGGAGTTGCCTCGGTTGATCGCGGCATCGGTCTGGATGAACGACTCGTACTCGTTGATCCCACCGCGTTGCGCTCGAGGGCCGAGATGATGCCCGTGGTGACGGTCTGGCTGAAGCCGAAGGGCGAACCCACGGCCATGACCAGTTCGCCGACCTTGAGCTTGCCGCTGTCAGCCCTTGCGGAGCGGCGGATAGCTCGTGTTGTCAACCTTGATGACCGCCACGTCCGACCGCTTGTCGGTTCCCACCACCGTTGCCTTGACTTTCACGCCGTCGTGGAACGTGACTTCGATCTTTTCGCTGTTTTCCACCACGTGGTTGTTGGTCAGGATGTGACCGCGGTTGTCATAGACGAATCCTGAACCCAGGCCCGTGGATCGGAATCCGAACTGTTCCCTTTCCGGGTTGCCCGAATTCCGGGTCCAGGAACCGCTTGAGCAAGCTCCTCGAAATCCTTGGGAATGGCCGGACCATTGCCGCGAGGGTTCGGGTTTTGAAAACGACGCATGATTGGGCAGACCAGGAACTGCCGCCCGGCCTTCTTCTGGACGCTGATCTGGACCACGGACGGCCTCACGAACTCGGCAACGGCCCCGAACGCCTCGGACAGTGCCTCGGCCGTGCGATGACTTTCGTCCGAAACCTTGGGTGCGGCGGGGATCGTACGGAGGAAGCCCGCTGAGCTCAGAAGTGCGGCCGATGCGACAATCAATGCGGCCCAGGCGACTGGATTTCGTTTCATATTCGTTCGATCTCCTTAGGTGACCATGAGGTCTAGACGACACGAGAATGTCGAGGGATCGCTCGACAACGGAACCAAGCGGACCGTACGACCCGACTGACCGCGCGGAACACTCGCCGTGGAAGACTGGCTCAGCGCCGATGGTTTGGTGTCGCCCGATCACGAGTCTGCTCAACGGATCTCGACAGAAATCGGTCCGCTCGAGCCGGTGCGGCGAACCGAGAAGCTCTCCCATGACAGCTCGCACAAAATGTACTTCATTGCTACGCACGATTTATTCAGAAGGTTTGGGTCATATCCGTTGCTCCGTTCCAGCAACGGAATCTGGTTAAGCGGATCATGCCGGTTTCGCGTCGCTCGTCTCATCAAGTTCAGTGCGACGCTCCCAATCTCTGGAAAGACCGGAATGTCCGCGGGGATCGCGCGGTTTTCGACGCTCGTCATCAAGCTACCTCCAGTCGCGATCGAAATGATACTTTAGAATCTTGTACTGAGTAGTCGACTTTTTTTGCATTCTCGGGAGAATCGCGCTGATGCTCGACCCGCGCGATTCTGGCCCGGAGACTTCCAGGCACGCGCTGGCCATCTTGGCGTCCACGACCTATCCATCCGTCGACTCAGTCGCGGCGGTGGTGGGACGAGGCATTCATGATCCCATGATCTGGGGTCGCGATTTTCAGGTGCCCAGGCGACTGCGGGACGCGATCGCTCAGCCCGCTGCCGAGGTTGTTGCTGGAGCGGACGGTGACTTCGCCGGTTGACGGCTTTCAGAAGTTGCTGTTCCGCACCGAGGAAGGCTGGGCCGTCGAGACGGTTTTGATTCCGTTGCACAAGCCAGGCGCGGTGAGTCTGTGCCTGTCCTCTCAGGTTGGCTGCCCGATGGGATGCGTCTTCTGCGCCACGGCGCGGATGACGCAGCGGCGAAACCTCGAGACCTGGGAGATCATCGATCAGTTCATTCAAGCGAGGGAGATCGTCCGTTCGCAGGGCCGAAGGGTCACGGGCGCGGTGTTCATGGGGATGGGTGAGCCGTTCCTGAACTACGAGCGAGTCATGGCGGCCGCCGAGTTGCTCCGCTGTCCCTTTGCGGGGAGCGATCGCGGCGCGGGCGATCACGATCAGCACTGTGGGTCTGGTCGCCGAGATCGATCGCTTCACGAACGAGGAACGCCGATATCGGTTGGCGATCAGCCTGGGCGCGGCGACGGATGCGAAACGTGCCCGGCTGGTCCCGCTGGCCAGCCGGACACCCGTCGCGGACGTGATGGCGGCGGCCCGCCGCCATGCCCTGGCGCGTCGCGATCGTGTGATGCTCGCGTATGTCTGCATCGGCGGCGTCAATGTCGACGAGTCCGACGCCCAGGCACTCGCCGCACTGATCGGCGATACCCCCGTCCGGCTCGATCTGATCGACGTCACTGATCCTTCCGGACGTTGGCAACCCCCTGCCCCGGAGGAATACCGGCGCTTCCGTGATGCCTTGTCCCGTTCACTGCACCAGCCGGTCGTGCGTCGCTACTCCGGCGGCGCCGACATCCAGGCGGCTTGCGGCACGCTCGCGGGCGCATGACCTGCTCGTTCAATCCTGGGCACCGCCGGCGAAGACCCACTAGGCGCCGTGGATCATCGATCGTGTCAAGCCTGGTGGGAATGAGCACGCCGCTGTCAGATCGTGGCGAAGGGCCGCCAGCAACTCGAGCGTCGGCTCGAGGTAGGGCCGGAAGGAAGGCTGGCTTTCCACCCACGACTCCGCGTGGGGAGCGGCTCGAAGACTCGACGTCCTCGCCGTAGTCGTGCGCTCGACAACGCCCCTGTCAACCAGAAACAGGAGGAGGCCCGCTCGTTGGCTCGAGTGGTGTTGACGACCAGAATTCGGAATCGGTCAGATCATTCTCGAGGTGCAGACCGGTGTAACGGACTGCTTCTTCAAACAGAGCCAGCCGATGCTCGTCGTTACGGTGCAGGCCGTAATGAGCGATCCGGCCGATCCAATTGCGAGACAGTTGATTAACGAGTGAGGCAGACACGGACTTCTTGATCCTCTCGGGCCAGTCGAATCGTCCTTAGACGCAGAAAGCATGTCTTAATTGTTAGGACATCCCGAGCCGCCGGGCAAGTGCTTCGTGCCGAAATGAGTAATTCTTGCATCATGTTTAACAAAAACTTGATTTCCAGCTCGCTTCTTTCATGCCAGGCAACGAGAACGACAGGGCAGGACATTTCTCTTTTGACATCGGACGCTCGAATCGACTATGTTCAGTCATCGAAAATCGCAATTGGTGCGGCACGCCCGGGTTTCGTCGCAAAGACCGACCCTGGGCGGTCAGCCTGATCAGGGATCGTCGGAGCTCGGAAGCATATCTTTCTATGTTCTCCACCTTGCCAAGCCTATTAATTCGACGTCCGAGGTCATTGTCCTGGGATGGATTGCGCTCGCGGCCGTGCTGTATTTCGTCGCGCCGCGGTGGGAGCAGGTCACCAAGGACGATAATGTCCGGTTCTTCCCGCCTGATTCACGGAGCGTGGTCGGACAGGACTTGCTGGAGAGCGGATTCCCGCAAGGATGCCTCGAGCTCCAGTCTGGTCCTGGTTCATGAGCGGAAGAACGCACACCTGACTCCAAACGACCTTGCGCTACATCGAGCGAGTCGCCGCCGAGCTTGACCAGTTCGCCCGGTCGCACCCGGAGCTGGGGATCAAGAAGCTCGACACCCATCGGATCGCCGGTGATCGGACCCCGTTTGATCGGCACCAGTGCCGATGGCCGCGATCAGGCGGCCCTGACGATGGTCTCGCTGGAGGGCACCTATCTTTCCAAGAAGACCCGGATCGCGGTCGACAAGATTCTGGAATGGTCCAGGACGGACCGGCCCGCGCCCCCCGATGGACTGGAGTTTGCCCTGACCGGTTCGGCGGTCGTGGGCCACGACACGAACAGGGCGGCCAATGAGAGCATCAACAACACGACCAACACGACGGTCGCCTTGGTGGTCCTGATTCTCCTGGTCGTTTACCGATCGCCGTTGCTGGCGATGGTCCCGCTGGTCACGATCGCGCTTTCGGTGTTCGTGTCGCTCAGGATGATCGCGCTGTTGACGACGGTTCCTGGCCTCGGGTTTCAAGTGATCAACATTACGCAGGGTCTTCGTGGTGGTGGTCCTCTTTGGCGCGGGCACCGACTACTGCCTGTTCCTGATCGCGCGTTATTCCGAGGAGCTAGCCCGCGGAAGGTCGAGGATCGACGCCCTCCGCGAAGCCATCAATCAGGTCGGCGCGGCCCTGGTCGCCAGCGCCGGTACGGTGATCGTCGGGCTGGGGATGCTTTATTTCTCGAGCTTCGCCAAGGTTCGATACACCGGGCCGACGATCGCTCTGAGCCTGGCCGTCTCGCTGATCGCCGCCTTGACGCTCGCCCCGGCGATGCTGGCCTGGCTGGGCGGTGCGATCTTCTGGCCGTTCCGCGCCCCCCATCACGTCAAAGGCGCGAGATCGCGAAGCCGAGAGCCTGGAAGCGCTTCCCATGAAGGGGTTCTGGGTTGGAGTCGCCGACCTGGTGGTCAAGCACCCGCTGGCGATCCTGTCGGTCTGCCTGCTCGTGATCGGTGCCACTGGCCGTGGTCGGGGCTCGCACGAAGTCCAATCACAACCAGCTCGCCGACCTCGACCCGGACCGGCTCAGCGTGGTCGGCGCCAATGTGGTCAGACGCTATTTCGCCGTCGGCGAGCTCAGCCCGGCGATCGCCTTGATTGACAACCCTCGACTCGATTTCCGGTCGCCAGCGGGGACGCGACGCGATCGACACGATCACCAAGCGATTGCTGGCGATCGACAACGTCGCGGACGTCCGATCGCTGACGTCGCCTCTTGGGAACGCCCAGACCACCGGCCGCCGACCAAGGCTTGCTCGGGAGTTTGACCGCCCGAGCCGTCAGCCTGGCGGCCGAATCCCGCTATGTCAGCACCAAGCCGAATCGCGAGTCGGATCGGAACCACATCACTCGCATCGACGTCGTTTTCAAAGCCGATCCTTTCTCGGCCGAGAGCATGCAGACGCTTGAACGCGTCGACGAAACACTTCGGGCCGCTTCCTCTGTCGGTCAACCGCTCGAAGGCACAACGGCGATCGGTTTTACCGGCTCCACGGCGGCGGTGAGTGACCTGAAACGTGTGACCACGAACGACGAGCGCAGAATGTATGTCCTGGTGACCCTTGGCGTTTATGCCATCCTGGTCATGCTGCTGCGACGGCCGGGGATCTGCCTCTATCTGATCGCCACGGTGGTGCTCGGCTACCTGGCATCGCTGGGAGTGACCGACCTGGTTTTCCGGGCCTTGCACCGAGGCGGTACACCCTGGAACGGTCTCGATTGGACCGTCGGCTTCTTCCTGTTCGTGATCTTGGTCGCCGTGGGCGAGGACTATAACATCTTGCTGATGACCCGCGTGGTCGAGGAAGAGCGAAAGCACGGCACGACCGAAGGGACGCGCCGCGCCGTCGCTCATACCGGCGGCATCATCAGCTCGTGCGGCCTGATCATGGCCGGCACGTTCGGATCGATGCTGACGGGCAGTCTCACGTCGCTTCGCGAGCTGGGCTTCGCGCTCGGGCTCGGCATCCTGCTCGACACGTTCCTGGTCCGGCCGATCCTGGTGCCCGCCTTCGTCGTCTTGATGGACCGAGCCCGCGATCGTCGCCGCCAGACCGCGACAGAACGCGAGCCAAGCGAAGTGATCGTCTCGCAGGCCAGCTGAGAATCGAGCGCCAGTCGGACGGCGAGCCCTCCGAGCGGCGTCGGAGAGACTCGCGCTGTAGGCGGGCCGAAGCGGAGGTCAATCGCCTGATACGTCCGACTGGCGCGGTTTCGTTTTCGCTCCCCACCGCGACGAGGGCGGCCTGCGACTCTTCCTGTTCGCGCTTGGTCGTCGCGTCGAACTTGAGTCGTTTCGTATCATCCTGACTGGTCACGGTGACGTTGACCAGGTCCTTGCCCTTGAACGCGTTCCGCAAGATTTCCTCGCGAGCGGGTTCTCGATCAAGTTTTCAATTGCTCGACGGAGCGGACGCGCACCGTAATCGGGGTTGTACCCCTTGAAGATCAAGAAATCCTTGGCCTCGTCGGTCAAGACCAGCTCCAGGCCGCGTTCGCTCATCCGGGACCGGATCTTGGACAATTCGATCTCGACGATCTGCTTGAGGTCGTCCTTGTTGAGGGCGTGGAATACGATCACGTCGTCGAGCCGGTTCAGGAACTCGGGCCGGAAATACTTCTCGATGGCGACCTTGAGACGTTCCTTCATCTGCTCGTAGCTTCCGGCTTCGTCCCGGCCGCGATCGAAGCCGAAAATGTTGGTGTACGACGTCACCTCGGCGCCGGCGTTGGTGGTCATGATGATGATCGTGTTCTTGAAATCGACGTTCCGACCGAAGCTGTCGGTGAGCCGGCCCTCCTCCATGATCTGCAACAGGGTGTTGTAGACGTCCGGATGGGCCTTTTCGATCTCGTCCAGAAGCACCACCGCGTAGGGACGGCGGCGGATCTTCTCGGTCAACTGGCCGCCTTCCTCATAGCCGACATAGCCGGGAGGAGCACCGATCAACCGCGAGACATTGTGCTTCTCCATGTATTCCGACATATCGATCTGGATCAAGGCGTCGGAGTCGCCGAACATGAACTCGGCGAGGGCCTTGGCCAGTAACGTTTTGCCGACCCCGGTCGGGCCGGCGAAGATGAAGCTGCCGATCGGCCGCTTGGGATCCTTCAAGCCGGCACGGCTGCGTCGCACGGCTTCGCTGATCCGCTTGATGGCCTCGGACTGGGAGATGACCTTCTTCTGGATGTCTGCTTCCATCCGGAGCAGCCGGATGGTCTCCTCGGTTTCGAGCCGCGTGAGTGGGATGCCGGTCATCTTGCTGACGACTTCGGCGACGACCTCTTCGTCGACGGTGCCGTCGATTTCCTTGGACCGCTCACGCCACTCGCGCGTGATGGTCTCCTTTTTCTTCTTGAGCTTGTCGGCCTGGTCGCGCAAGGCGGCGGCCCGCTCGAAGTCCTGATTGGCGACCGCCTCTTCCTTGTCCTGGTTGAGCCGTTCGATCTGCTCGTCGAGCTCCTTCAAGTCCGGTGGGCGGGTCATGGCCTTGAGCCGAACCCGCGCTCCGGCCTCGTCGACGACGTCGATCGCCTTATCCGGCAGACAGCGGCCGGTGATATAACGATCCGACAGCTCGACCGAGGCTTCGAGCGCCTCGTCGGTGATCTGGACGCGGTGATGCGCTTCGTAGCGGTCGCGAAGACCCCGGAGAATCTCCAGCGCCTCGCTCTTGCTGGGCGGCTCGACGATGATCGTCTGAAACCGCCGTTCGAGCGCACCATCCTTCTCGATGTATTTGCGATACTCGTCGAGGGTTGTGGCGCCGATGCACTGGACCTCACCTCGCGCCAGCGCAGGCTTGAGGACATTGGAGGCGTCGATCGCCCCCTCGGCCCCACCGGCGCCGACGAGAGTGTGCAGCTCGTCGATGAACAAGATCGTGTTCTTGGCCCGCCGCACCTCGTTCATGACGGCCTTGATTCGCTCCTCGAACTGGCCGCGGTACTTGGTACCGGCGACCATCATGGCGAGATCCAGGACCACGATCCGGCGGTCGCGGAGCAACTCCGGAACGTTGCCGTCGACGATCATCTGGGCGAGGCCCTCGACGATCGCGGTCTTGCCGACCCCGGCTTCACCGAGCAGCACGGGGTTGTTCTTGGTTCGGCGAGACAAGACCTGGATCACGCGCTCGATTTCATTTTGGCGGCCGATGACCGGATCAAGCTTGCTTTGCCGTGCCAGGTCGGTCAGGTCACGCCCGAAAGAGTCCAAGGCCGGGGTCTTGGACTTGTTGCCTTTTGACGTGGCTCCGCGTTCGCTTTCGCCGCCAGCGTCCATCCCATGACCGAGCAAGTTGAGCACCTCCTCGCGCACTTCTTCGAGCTTCAAATTGAGGTTCATCAGCACCTGGGCGGCCACACCTTCCTGCTCACGCAACAAGCCGAGCAGGAGATGTTCAGTCCCCACGTAATTGTGATTCAGGTTGCGAGCTTCCTCGATGGCATACTCGATGACCTTCTTGGCCCGAGGAGTCTGGGGCAGTTTGCCCATCGTCACCATCTCGGGACCAGCCTGAACGATCTTCTCGACTTCATTGCGAATCTTGCGCAAATCCACGTCCAGATTCCGCAGGACGTTCGCGGCCACGCCGCTCCCTTCCTTGATCAAGCCAAGCAAAACGTGCTCGGTTCCGACGTACTCATGGTTAAATCGCTGCGCCTCTTGGTTGGCGAGCTGCATGACCTTGCGAGCACGATCGGTGAAGCGTTCATACATGCGGGTCTACTCCGATCCGACGATTATCCCCAGCCAGCGACCGTCCCGATCTAGCTCCTCTTTTTCATTCTACGCCACGCGCGGACATCCCGTCAGCGGAGTTACAAACTGCCTGGGGAGATCGACCGATCCTTATTTCCTTGATAATGTGCCACAACCACCCACTCACACATTTCAGAATCACGGACGCGGTGGTCATCAACGGAAGAGGCTCGGGTCCCCTCGCCACGACCGACGGCGCTGACCCGAGCCCGATCGCGATCCTCTGTCGGTCACGTGATTCTTTCTCACTTTTCATCGAGTCGGGCCAAGGCTTGCTCGATCTCCCAACGCCACTTCGCGCCTCCACTTGATTGTAAGCATTGCTGAAACGTACGACGAGCCAAAATCGGCTGCTCGGTGCGAAGATACAGAGTTGCCAAGTTGCATCAGGGCATCGGCGTCAGACTCATCCCGTGCCAGAATCTGCTCCAAACGTCGCCTCGAATCGCTCCAACGCCCCTGAAGATAGGACTCGTGGGCCTGTCGAAACAGCTTGTCGATCTCGTGGCGATGGCGAGCCGGATGACAAAGGCCGACCCACCAGACCGTGTAGCCGAAACTGGCCAGCCAGGAAACGAGGGCAAGAATGCCAAGGAACTCGGACCAGCCCGGGTCGAACGCATCGATCCAGATCCAGCGAGCCACGATGGCTAGATTCAGCGTCGACGCGAACAGCGCAGCCAGTATCAGGCCCAAGACCTCTTGTCCCAGCCAGATCTGGGCGAGCCCGGGCCAGAAGCATAGGGCGACGATCCGGAACCGCCTGTGCATGCTCGAATCCTTCGCTTCAAATCGACCCAACAAGACTTTTGGCCCTTCCCCCCAACAATCCAACTTCAGATTGTAGATGGACCCGTGCTGTGAATCAAGTTGCGGTCGATCTCGGCGACGAGACCTCCGGCCTGTTCGCCGCCGGCTAGCGAACGATCTTGTCCAGGAACTGTCGGCCCAGAACCTTTAGCTTCTCGCGGTCATCTCGTCGTAGTCCGTTCTCGCGGAGAACGTTATGATCTAAGGGCGTTCCGTTCAAGCTCACGACCATCTGATCGACAGTGCCGCTCAGCGTCAACGACGTCGCTCGCTCCAGGTCGACGTTTAGCTCGCCGAGGATGCGCCTGGCCCTGTCGGGGATTCGTTGCGCCAAGGCGTCGAATTTGATTCGGTAATCGATCTGCCCGTTTAAATCCGTCCAGCCGGACAGGGTCATCGGGATACGGCCGATATTCAACACGAAATGATCGGTCGTAATCCGGCGATCCCTGACGACAAAATCGGACCGAACGGAGGCGATTCGTCCGCGACCGGAAAGCTCAGCGACTTTCCTCAATTCATCTACAATAGGCGCGCCGTCGAGATCGATCGGATTGATTGAGATTTCCCCCTGACCAGCCAATGATTGCCTCAAGGCCTCACGCGTCGAACCGTGCGCGTGCAGGTGGAAGTCCGCGTGCATTCGTCCCTTGAGATTGAGCGGGGAACCGGCGAGAATCGGAATCACATACCGGAGAATCTCGCTCATCCCGTCGTCGAGAATGACGTCGTCCGCGGAAAAACGTCCCTCCATGATGGGTTCCGGGCCGCTCCGATCCCATTGCCCGATAAATTGAAACGGCCCACCGTTGATCGTTCCGCGCAGGTAACGGATCGAAGTCTGACTTCCCTCCCATGCCCCTTCGCCCTCGACGTTCTTCAAAAGGAGTTTGGTTTTGGTCGGTTCATCGATGAGTTCGATCGAACCATTTCGGATCTGGACGGCGACGAGGTCCGAAGCCCGTTGCGCTCGAACCGACCCGCGCAGACGGTCGATCCTCGCGAATCGGATCCGACATTTCGAACGAGCCGTCACGGCGCCTCAGGACGCGGAGCTTCACTCCCTCGATTTCCAGAAGGGAGGGCTCCAGCTTCCCCCATAGGAGCTGCGGCAGGCTGACATCGAGTCGGAGGTCGGTCGTCTTCAGCCACGGATCACCGCTGCCTTGCGGTGAACCGATCTCGAGGTTGGCGAGCCGAATCCCGCCCAGCAAGCAAACTGACAGACCTTCGAGTCGAACCGAGCGATGGGTCCGAGCCTCCAGAGCAGCGACGACATGACGCTTGGCCCACCCGGTTGGGGCCACCATCACGACCCCGATCCAGAGGATTGGCGGAATCAAAACAATTCCGACCACCATCGACGCGCACAATCGCACTCGGCTGCACTTCATGGGAATCCCTCCCCGGTCCTCGCACGGGCTCTTTTCCCGCTCTGCGCCGTCGTTGGCGATCATTTTCAGTCCGGTCGCGGCGCGGGCCAATCACCACGACACGGGACGGTCGCACGGGGACCATACTCCAAACACCCCTATTGGGCAAGCACAGTCCTGGAGCTAGGCAAATTGACAAAATTACCGAACCCGTCAGGTCGACTCGACGATCGACTTCAAGATTCCCATGACCTTATTGAGGTCATCGATGTCATACATTGAGATCATCGATGTCATACTCGGGGTTATCGATGATGAGCGATGACCCTTCAAGCTGAAGGAATTTCCACAGTCTGCCAATCGTGACGACTCCGAAAACGCGGTCGATGGCTCGCCCCGCTTTCTGGTTGCACAGTTGGGCTCCGCACATCGAGGCGATACATTGGCCAAGACCCGTTCGGATCAAGTCGTTCTTGGCTTCCACGATCGCCACGAACGGGGCAGTTAAGACGAACTTGCTCTCACCCTTGGTCAAGATGAAGTCACAAAAGCCGTTCAGTCCCAGGCTGGCATCGGCCTCCCATTCCACTCCCGAAAAGAGTTGAAATCGATGGCCGAGGATTCGCCGTAACTCCAAGAGGACCGGAGCGATGATAAACTCGGACTTGGCCTTTTCGGTGCTGTTGGCCAAGGCCAACTCGACGCCATCCCGCAGGATTGCTGCGAACTCCTCTCGGACAGCGAACGGCGTCGCGGTCGAGAACAAGTCGCCGTCGCGTAAGGTCAAACCCAAATCCTGGAGCACTTTGGGAAAGGTGAATTGTTGAAATGACAAGGCGATCCTCCTCGCGGTTCTCGCGGATTCTTGTTGAACATTGCCGCGACAACGATTAGACCATCTTAACAGGTCGGAACCGATCCTGAGAGAAAACAACCCGTGAGGGCCCTGAGATGCCGGCTCGACTTCATGCCCTTGCTCTGCGTGGCTTGTTTGCCGCGATCGTCTGTTCCTCGACCGTCCTCATGGCGAATCCGGCAGTCGTGGAGAGGAGCTGCCTCTGGTCCAAGATGTGGAATTTCAGCCCCTCTCGGCGCAAGTGAAGCGTGTGGTCGACGCGCTGGAAATGCTGGGACAGCCTTTGGGCAAGGACGACAAGGCGAAGATCGCGCAGGCGATCGATTCGACCGGCCAGGATTCCGCCATTCGGACGATTCAGACGATTTTGGACAAGCACTGTTTGATCGGGATCGAGATCAATCCCGAGAGCCGGGTCAAGGCCATGCAAGGACCGGCTCGGCCGCGCCTGGTCCAGAATGGGTGGTCGGTGTTCCTGGTCAAGGTCAATAACCAGGCCGGCGTCACGGCCGCTTTGGTCGCCGAGAGTCCCAATGCGGCTCCTGTATACAAACAATCGACCAACCAGGCGGAGCCGAAGAAGTCGATCGGCCCGTCTCAGATCATCCAGCGTTGGGCTGGACGTGATCATGTATAACGATCGGCCGCTGTTGCGATCGTTGTCGGGTTTGAGCCTCGAGTACCGGGTCGTTCAGATCTACAGCCGGGATGCCGGCAAACGCGAGGCGAAGATCAGCTTCAACGTCGGCCAGGGGACGCAGGACCTGGGGTTCCGCAGCGACGTCGACATTCTTTTCACCGTCGAACCGGCCGTGACGGTCGTCCTCGACGTCCGGGACGACGATGGGGAGCCCACGATGGCTTCGTTCATCTTTCGCGACCGGTTGGGACGGGTCTATCCCTCGCCCAGCCGTCGGCTCGCTCCCGATTTCTTCTTCCACCCCCAGATCTATCGCCAGGCTGGTGAGTCCGTGGCATTGCCGCGCGGGTGAATATCAGGTCCAATACAGCCGAGGACCCGAGTACATCGTGCAATCGAAGACCATCAGGGTGCCCCAGACCAAGATGCATCGGGAGAACTTTCGACTAAAGCGCTGGATCGATCTGGCCAAACTCAATTGGTTCTCCGGCGATCATCACGTGCACGCGGCGGGCTGCGGACACTATGAAAGCCCGACCGAAGGGGTCAAGCCCGAGGACATGTGGCGCCATATTCTGGGCGAAGATCTCGACGTCGGCTGCGTGCTCTCCTGGGGACCCTGCTGGTATGCCCAGAAGCAGTTCTTCGACGGCAAGGTCCACCCGCTTTCGACGGCCAACTACCTGATGCGCTACGACGTCGAAGTCTCGGGGTTCCCATCGTCGCATGCCGGTCACCTCTGCTTGCTGCGGCTGAAGGAAGATGACTATCCGGGAACGACCCGGATCGAACAATGGCCGAGCTGGGACCTGCCCGTTCTCAAGTGGGGGAAGTCGCAAGGGGGCATCGTCGGCTTCTCGCACTCGGGATGGGGATTGAAGACGCCCGACGGCAAACTGCCATCGTATGAAATCCCGCCATTCGACGGCATCGGCGCCAACGAATACATCGTCGACGTGGTGCACGACGCGGTCGATTTCATCTCCAGCGTCGATACGCCAGCGCCCTGGGAGCTCAATATCTGGTATCACACCCTGAACTGCGGCTTTCGGACCAAGATCAGCGGCGAGACCGACTTCCCGTGTATCTACGGCGAACGCGTCGGCCTGGGGAGGGTCTATGTCAAGCTCCCCGACGGTCAGCTCGATTTCGATAAATGGTGCGAAGGAATCAAGCAAGGCCGCTCCTATGTGAGTGACGGCCATAGCCACCTGATCGAACTTTCAGGTGAACGATATCGGCTCTGGGTGAGTCGGGGAGCGAGCTGAAACTCGCCAATCGCCGCCACGGTCCGGCTGACGGCTCAAGTGGCGGCCTTTCTCGAGCCCAATCCCTCGGCCGAAGCCCGAGCCATCCGCCGACGATCGCTCGAACAGAAGCCTTACTGGGATCTGGAGCGCGCTCGGATCGACGACACACGTAAAGTACCGGTTGAGGTCGTGTTGAACGGGGAACCCGTGGCCCGGACCGAGATCTCGGCCGACGGCAGCGTCCAGGGAGTCTCGTTCGACGTTCCGATCAAGAAATCGAGCTGGGTCGCCTTGCGAATCTATCCCTCCTCGCACACCAATCCGGTCTTCATCGTCGTCGGAGGCAAGCCGATCCGGGCCTCCAAGAAATCCGCCGAATGGTGCCTGAAGTCGGTCGATCAATGCTGGTCGAAGAAGGAGCCGGCCATTCGTTCAGCAGACAAGGCCGAGGCCAAGAAGGCGTACGACGTGGCTCGCGATGCTTACCGCAAGATTCTGAGCAGAAAGTCACGGGGATTGAAACTCGGATGCGGCCCTTCGGCATCGATTCATCCTTTCGCTGTTCGGTATAATCGGGAGTGGTGAATGCAGGCACGAACGCCGTCTCCGTATTTTCGGATCGAGGAGGTGAGAAATGAGCATTGCTTCGACAGCAAAACGGGGCATGGAGGTAACACTGCTCCGACCGGATCTGGGTTCACAGACCTTCACACTGCCCGAGGGTGCGACACTTGCGGATCTCTTGCGCGAGGCCGGCGGAGGAATCGAGCTGAAGAACATCCTGATCGATGGTCGCCCGCTGGAGGAAGTCCTGATCCTGAATTCCGGCATGGCGATAACCGTTGTCCCGGAGCCTCCGCCTGATCGAAGGACAGGCCTGTCGCGAGACGACGTCATCGGCGACTTTAAATTGTTTGACGAGGTGGCGACCTTCGAGGCCCACTTGCCCGGGTGGGCCGATCGCGAGGGTCAATTCGTCCTGATCAAAGGTCGAGATGTGCTCGGCTTCTACCCGTGCCATGAGGAGGCGTTGGAGGCGGGCTACGACCAGCTCGGGACGGGCCGTTCCTTGTTAAGCAAATCCTTGCCGACGAGCCAATCTATAATCTTGAGTCGGATTGAGCTCTGATGCCTCACTACACGGTGGTGATCGGCTCGGACGGCCCGGTGATCGACTTGGCGGTCGCGGTGGGTGGGTCACGGCAACGGCGGCTGGCGGCTCAAGGAGTCGTTGTGCCATCACCGATGACCGTCCGTGGCCTTGATTGACACCGGGGCGGACTTCTCGGTCGTTCACCCGCAGGTCCTGCAACAGCTCGGCGTGGATGAGACGGGCTCGATCCGGATCCGGCGACCGGGCGAAGGAGGTGATTTCCGACTCGCCTCACTGTTCGACGTTCGGTTATCGGATCGGCGGCCTCCGTCCCGGAACACTTTGGGTCTCGACCCAAGTGATCGGCGTGGACCCCTCCACGCCAACGGTCTTGGCGTTGATCGGTCGGGACGTTTTGGAGCTCTGCACGCTGTTCTATAACGGGCCGCGGGGCGAGCTGACTCTTTCGTGTTGAGTTTGGCCATTTCCCCGCCGATCGCGACGGCTCGGAACTGACGATCTGAAGAATGAAGAAATCTGAATACCAGCAGAACCGGTAAGATAGGATGAGCGACCACGACCAGAATCTCGCCCGCGCATTCGACTCGCAAGCTCCTCTCTTCGAGCGTGCCCCGGTGCAGAGCGACCCGATTGCTCTTGAGCGGCTTGTCACGGAATCCGACTTGCCGGCGGGATGCCTTGTCCTGGACGCCGGCTGCGGACCGGGCCTGGTGAGCGCCGCGCTCTTGGAGGCCGGATATCGTGTCGTCGGCGTCGATCTCTCGCGAGAGATGATCGAGCGGGCATGCAAGCGCTGTTCGCTCTACGGCGAGCGCGCCAGGTTCATGCAGATCTCGGTGTTTGATCATTCGATCGATTCGCTAGGACCGTTCGATGCCGCTCTATCTCGGTACGTGCTCCATCACGTCGAGGATCCGATCGGCGTTTCTGCGGCGGCAGGTCGAGTTGCTGAGTTTGGGGGGTGTCTTGGTGGTGAATGATCACATCACCGACCCAGACCCCGAGGTCGCGAAGCATCACTCGGCAATCGAGGTCGCGCGCGATCGAACTCACGTCAACAACCTGACCGGTGGCGAGCTCGTCGACCTGTTCGCGGCGGCCGGTCTGACGTCGATCCGCTATGTCGAGGAGCCGTTCACTCTCGACTTCGACGAATGGTTTGACCGGGGCACGCCCTCCGCGACGAAGGTCGAGGTACGACGGCGACTGCTGGAAGGCCCGATCATCCGGAGTTTCCGCCCCCAGCTCCTGGAGAATGGCTCGATCCGGATCGACTGCTTTCGAGCGATCGTTCGCGGGATCAAGACGTGAGGTGGGCGAAGACGCGCCACCGGTCTGGTCGCGATAATGGCTCAGTTTCTGACCGCTGTTGATAATCGCACCAACACCCGACTTCCACGGGCCTGCTCCGGAAGGATTCGCCAAGTCCGATTTCCGCGCCGGCGGGCTCGCGGCGACCGGTTGGACATCAACCCATTCTCGCGAGGGGCCCTCCACTATCGGCCTCGACAAATGGTTTGACCGAGACACACCGTCCGCCACCAAGTCTGAAGCGAGAGAATCGCTGCTGCACGGTCCAATCTCCGGGAGCTTTCGTCCCAATTTCGTGGAAAAAGAACTCGATTTGAATCACTTTTTCTTTAGCGATCGTTCGGGGTGCGAAACCTTGATCTTAGACAATTACCGTCAGCGCAGCAGGCGTGGAGCTCCCTGGAGGGAGATCTCGCCGGGCCGCGTGAGTTCGACTGCGATTTGGGTGACTGGCTCACCCCACCAATGAATCAGACCGGTGAGATCGACCACGGCCGTACTTGCGGACTGCGATGGTTGGACCCACAGCAAGTTCTGGCCCCGGCGCAACGCTCCCTGGGCGTCGCAGCGGATGATGTGAATTTCTTGGTCTGAATCGAGCCCCGGCAGAACGAGGTATCGAGCCTCGGTCGTCGGCTTGAATTCAAACTTGATGAATCCTCCACAACAATCACTCCGATAAAGCCCCGGCCCGGCTTCGCGGATCTGATTCAGCTCGATAGGCTTGGCGACGGAGAGCGTGCGCGCATCCGCGCCCGGGCGTGGGGGCCTGAGATAAGCGCAGGCTCCAGCCCCTAGAGCCAGTCGCTCCGATTTCGTCAAACGCGCCTGGAGCAGGCGGCGCGGTCGTCGTCACTCCGAGGGTGATGCGAGATCTCCGGAGCTTCGATCAATCGCATGAGTGAGAACTGATCTGGATTCCAAGTCAGCACACCTCGGTTCCAGGAACGCACGGCCGGCGTGATCATGCCGTCCAGTTGCGACCGGATGATACCTTCCTCGCGCGCCACCTGGCCGACGCGATAAAGCGCCGACATCGTGGCTTTCTGGTCAGGGTGACGCAACATGTGAGCCCAATGAGTCTCGATCTCATGCTGGTAAGTTGCGAACAGCATCAAGCCGACGATCGTTCCGAACACCGGAGGCAGGCCAGGCCGGGCGTCACACCAGCGGATCGCTCGCCAAGAGGACAAAATTGCTGCCAGCACGGTAGCCAGTCCCAACAACGGGACAATGTGGTATCGAGACGCGAACTCGTAGATCAGACGCGTCTTCCGGCCACTTTCCCTGTGTCACAAAACCAGCACGACCCACATAAGCCAATGCATACCCCAGGTAGATCATCGCCACGCCGACCGCGACTAAACGCCGGTCCCACCGGGCTCGCGGCCAGGCGACGAGTCCCACCAGGGTGACGAGCACCACGATTCCTGCCCACGGGCCCACCCATGCGCGAAACACATCAGCGCACCAGGACGCCGGAATGCCGGCCGCACACGGCCCCAGAACCCATCCAGGAACACAGAGCGTATATCTTAGTCCCGCGATTGGGTCGGCCAGCCCCGCATTATTCCTCCTTGCCGTGGAGATCACCTCAGCGCCGCCCCAATGGCAAGCGATCATGTACGCAGCGACCCCGGTCAGAGCTGCCACGATCACATACGTTTTCTGTCGCCGCGAGGCTTTCGGATCCACTAGTCCGCGTAGGATCGATAGGGGCATGGCCAGGTGACCCAGACTGGTCGCCGCCGGCCCCAGCGCCGTGCCAAGACCGATCAAGACCAGCGATCGGACCGGATTCAGAGTGATCAAGCTCGCACCCAGCAGCGCGAGAAGTATCCCGACCGTCGCCCACGCAAAACTGCTGGCGGAATACCACCAGATCGTCTCCATCGCAAGAGGCGAATGGGCCACCATGGCAAGCACGATCAACGTCGCTGTCAGCGAGCCACTCTCTCGAAACAGCCAGCGGCCGAGCAAAGCCAAGACGATCACCCACGGAATTACCGATGCGACACTATATCCCAGAGGTGCCAATCGCAGATCATGCGCAATCACCTGCCAGGTTACCCACGACAGCAGGTCAAAAAGGGGCGTGACATGTTCAGCGAACGGCCGGAACATGACTTGGCGCAGCGGATGCTCGATCAGTTTGACAAGTCGCAAGATGTCATCCTGGAAGACCGTTGGATGGCGAATTCGTCGGAACACAGGCAAGAGGATCACAAAAGTGAAGGCGCGCAGCGCCCAGCGTTGGAGGATCGCTCCGCTCGCTTCATCGAGAACTCCAAGTCGTTGCCGTACGGGATGATCCGAACGCCGAACAGCTTCGCCCGGCCAATCCACCAGCAGGATCTTGCGCGGGCCGTCGATCCGCGTCCGAAGGCGGGTCTCCGTCTCGAACCCTTGCTCGACCGGCTCGATGCGAGGCGTTATGCGGTGTAATGAATCCCTCTCCTGCATCGTGCTCTCCTTAACATTAACGTGCGCGGCGGAGTCCGGCCCCGGCACTCTGCGGGTGAATCGTCAAGGGGTCAGGCAGCCATGGGGCTCCCGATCAGGCAGCCTTCGTCGGCGGTGCACCTTCAGCAGCAGAAGTCGCATTTGAGGGATGTCCATCCGGTGAGTGCGTATCACCTGTTTCCTGCAGCCTGGTTGGACACCGGGAGCCAACCGCGTATCTCATACCGGAATTCCTCTGTTTAAGGAATATGAATTAACAAGGGCCCATGTTGATAAATTGGCCTTTTATTTTGAAGGCCTCGACCAGATTGAATGCCTGGCTCGTACCCTGGGGCCGGACCTCGCTCCCGTCGTTGATCCGTCGTGCACAGTCCGCAAGGCGATTGGCCCATTGCCGAGATCGACTTGTCAGCGATTCCGGAACCAGTAAGATGTGCAGCGACTCAGAAACGATAATTGCCACGGTCGTCATTCTTTCGGAAACCGGCGACGATTTCATGTCGTCCGACATCCCCGGGCGCGGAGCAATCTGAACGATGCTGAGTGCTTTGTCACTGTGCGCAGGACGTTCGCGGATTATCAGCGATGCGCGAAGCCGGGCCGGATTCGCTTGTGGGATTTGTTGCAAGCTCGCCCTCGGCCTCTGGTGTACGAGACACGGAGTTTCGAGGACTATCGAGTCGCGGCCAAGGCTGTGGCCGAGCGAAACTCGAGATGGCTCCGGACGACGTGGTTCCGCGGTGGGGAATCGGCGCTGTCGAGCCTGCAGGCTATTGCGCGGCGTGCGGTCACCGGACGTGGTTCGACGTCGATAAAACGGTATGCTCGCAGTGGCAAGGCCGCCACGTGCCCTGGTGGACCAATACATTGGCGTGCCGAGACTGTGGCCTCGCCGCCCGAATGCGGGCCGCCGTTCACTTATTCGAGGAGCGGATCGCACCCGCGCCTGACGACGCGATTTACATCACGGAACAGATCACAGCACTCTATCATCAGTTGCAGCAGCGCCATTCACGTCTTATAGGCAGCGAGTACATCGTGGATTCGACCCCGAGAGGGGCGACCAACGCCTCTGGTATTCGCTGCGAGGACCTGACCGCGCTGACTTTCCCGGACGCACGGTTCGACCATCTGCTCAGCTTCGAAGTCCTGGAACATATCCCCGACTACAAGGCGGCACTGCACGAGTGTGCTCGAGTCCTCAAGCCTGGGGGTAAACTCTTGTGCAGCGTCCCGTTCCACGGCGACGAGCGGCACATCATCCGAGCTCGCGTCGCCGCTGACGGATCGATCGAGCATCTCCTCCCGCCGGAATATCACGGCGATCCGGTCAATCCCGATGGGGTGCTCTGCTTCCGGTACTTTGGTCTGGAGTTGCTGGATGACTTGCGAGCCGCGGGGTTTACCGATGCCTCCGCATGGATCTACTGGTCCGCGGAGCTCGGTTACCTGGGCGAGGATCGCGTCGTGTTCGTGGCGGTTCGCTGAAGCGAGAACCGAAAAGGCGGTGCACTCGCATTCAATCGCGATCAGCGCCACTATCGATCAGTGGCTCTCGGCAGCCACGAGTGGTTCCCGGGATCCTTCGACTTCCTCCAACACGCGTGCAACCGATTCGAGATACGCGTGGCCATATTTCATATCCGGTTCCAGGTACATTCCCTCGGCCCATTCATTCCAGGCGTTGATGAAGACGACTCGCTCTTCGCGGTCTTTGTGCAACACGCTCTTTGCCATGAGAGCGAGCTGGCCTCGGAACAACTCCGGGGTTGAGTCAACCATGACGATCGCATGGCGACCGCGACGGGGCGTATTATCCCAGCTAGTGAAACAGCATGGGAAATGTGGGAACTCTGGCCTGACATGCGCCATTGCTTCTGTGGCTTCGGCGTACGAATAGATCTTGAAGGTCGCGTTCGGGATCCCCCGTTTGAGATTGCGCATCAACTTGGATCTAAGAGCGGAATCGTCAAAAACGTCGGGTGCGAGAACCCCCAGTTGTGGTTCGTGGTGCTCGGTCATGTCAAATCCGAGGTTGCGCATATCGGTTCCGTAGCTGTGGGCGTCGATGCCAACCAGGTAGGGTTCCAGCACTCCAGACCGTGTACAAACGCTGCGGAAAATGTCAGTGGTCCGTTGCGCATCCGGCAGCGCCCTGGGCTTGTACACCACAAGCACGGGCCGCCCATGGATTCCGGATGTAACGAGGGTCGTCGAACACCGCGGCCAGCCAGTGCGCGTGTGCAACGTCGTCCTTTTCGGAATAGGACTGTTCGACCAAGACTTCGCGGTCGTCGCCGAGCCAGCTCCGTGACCAGGATTCGTTGGCCCAGGCTAAGCAAAAGGGGAAATCGGGCTGCCCGCTAGCGAGAATCTCCTCCACCGGTCGTTCTAGCAAGCGATATCCGTGGAACCAGTAGTGCCAGTAACAGAAACCCTCAATACCGTAAGTCTGAGCCAGTTCGGCCTGGACGGCTCTGGTCTCGGGCAATCTCAGGTCGTAATACCCCAGGTCGGCCGGGTGGCGTGGCTGATAATGGCCGCGAAAGAGCGGCCTGGCTCTCGCCACATTTGTCCATTCCGTGAACCCCTTTCCCCACCAGGCGTCATTCTCGGGAATGGGGTGAAACTGAGGCAAATGGAACGCGATAAGCCGAATGCTGCGTCGATCGGTGTCGCGAATCGTTCGTTCGTCCATCGCAGTGCATCCTTCCCTGGATACGCACAAGATCCCGAGCTCGGTGGGCTTGGATGATAATCAGGTTGCCGAAATGAAATTGTCTGCGTCGCCCGCGGCCCTCGAGTCAACTGCGGCACACAACGTAAGTCGTCCGGCAACGGCGAACTGAAGAACTCGGCCACACGACAAACGGTGGAGTTATACGCTTCGTCCTGTTCGAGGGCAAGGTGATTTGAGAGCAGTCTCGCGCGGCGGCGCCGCGGCTGGGCGGCGGGGCGGCGCGGGTAAGCCGAATCGCGATTGACTCTTTACGACAATCTCGGTAATCGTGTCGTCACCTTTCATCACTAACGGATGGGAATCTCATTTCCTAAGCCAAGAATGGGCCGATCAACCCTGGAGTTTCTGTTTCACCAGGTCATTTGGCAGTACCGGTAACGCGAGGAGTGGGAGCGTAGGCATGGCAATTGCAGAAGAACTGCTTGCTCGACTCGGTGAAAAGGAAAAATGGATTGCAGTGCTCGAGGAATCCGTTGCTGAGTCCGAGATCGAGCTGCATCGGTCTGCAGGAGAGAGTTCAAGAACTGGAGTCGCTCAGAAACTCGGCCACTTATAAGGTGGTCCACCGCGTCGCTCGTTACACCTCGCGGATCGCTCCGCCAGGATCGCGGCGGCGACGATTGTTGCATCTCGGTTTTCGGGTGCTCAGGGCCGTGCCCAAGCTGCGAGATCGTCAGTGGGTTGCGCATCGGCTAAAGTCGCGAATGGACGGCGCTCGCGCCAAGCTTGGCCAGTCGCTCGAAACCTACCGGATTAGGGCGCGGCGGTTGGTAGCGCCGCGAGGGACTCTCGGACTCACGCTCTCCAACCCACCCCACTTCCCCGTCTTTGATGCTGTGGATGTCTCGATCATCATCCCGGTTTTCAATCACTGGCAAGATACGTTGGCCTGCCTTGAGTCGATCGCCCAGCGTCACGAGCGGGCTCGTCATACGAGGTCATCGTTGTCGATGATGGCTCGTCCGACGAGACACCCCAGATGCTCGAGCAAATTGCGGGGCTGGTCACTCTTCGGAACGAGCAGAACCTCGGCTTCATCGGCTCCTGCAACCGCGGTGCGGCGTCAGCGCGGGGAACTTTCCTTGTCTTCCTCAACAATGACACCGTGGTCACTCCCGGCTGGCTGGAGGCGCTGATTCGGACCTTCCGCAAAGTACCCCGTGTCGGGCTCGCGGGTGCCAAGCTGATCTATCCCGACGGCCGGCTCCAAGAGGCGGGAAGCGTGATCTGGCGCGACGGCACCGGCTGGAATTATGGCAAGTTCGACGATGCCGGCCACCCCAAGTACAACTTCACACGCGAGGTTGACTACTGCTCCGGGGCCTGCGTGATGGTCCCTCGCTCGTTGTTCTAGGAGTTAGGCGGGTTCGACACCCAGTTCACGCCCGCATATTACGAGGACACCGACCTCGCATTCAAGATTCGCCATTCCGGCCATAAGGTGATCTACCAGCCACACGCCAGGATCATTCATCACGAGGGATTAACGTCGGGAACCAGCTTGGAATCGGGGGTGAAGTCGTATCAAGTCGTCAACCAGACGAAATTCCGGCGACGCTGGAGCGAACGCCTCGATCAACATCGCGCCGGCTCCTCCACATGACGCGAATCTCAACGTCTATACCCGCAATGTTGAAGTGGCTTCTCGAAGCCAGGTCCTGGTAATCGATCATCGGCTGCCCACGCCCGATCGAGATTGCGGTTCTCTTCGGATGATGGAAATGATCCGCGCCGTTCGCCGCAGAGGCCACCATGTAACCTTCGTCCCCGACTATCTGGCGACGTGGCCGGACTATCTCGAGGAATTGCAATTCGATGGAGTCGAGGTCATCCATCAACCCTACTATCCTTCCGAGTGCGGAATTCCTGAAAGCAGCATGGTCGTGAATTCGATCTGGCGATCCTTTCCCGGATGGAGACCGCCGCGAAGCACATGACATCCGTCCGGCGTTTCGCCCCTCAAGCAAAGATCGTCTTTGACACTGTGGATCTCCACTTCCTGAGGGAAGAGCGCCAGGCCCTTGTCAGCCAAGACAATCTCGCGAGTCTGCCGTCGCTATTCGAAAGCAGCAAGAGCTTCGACTGGCGAGGCGGGCCGATCTTACGCTCGTCGTCAGCCCTATCGAGAAAGCGATTCTCGAGACCGAATGTCCAGGAATCGATGTTCGAATCCTGCCGACGATCTATCCGCTCGAAAAAAGTACCATTCCCGATTTCGATGGACGCACTAACATCATCTTCATCGGCGGCTTTCAGCACCCCCCAAACATTGACGCCGTCCTCTATTTTGCCAACGCAGATCTTTCCGCGGGTGCTTGACCGATTGCCTGACGTCGTCTTGCAGGTGATCGGTCCTGATGCGTCGCCGGAGATCGAGAGACTCGCATGCCCGAACATCCAGGTTCTGGGCTACGTTCCGGACGTCAGGCCGATATTTGATCGGGCCCGAGTCTCCGTTGCGCCTCTTCGATTCGGTGCGGGCGTAAAAGGCAAGGTAAACCAGAGCATGGCCCTCGGTGTACCCACGGTCCTCACTTCGATCGCCGCCGAGGGGATGTACCTGGTCCACGAGGAAAATGCCATGATCGCAGACGACCCCGACCGATTCGCTGACGAGGTGGTTCGCCTCTGGACTTCGCGCGAGCTCTGGGAACGGGTGTCGGCCCAGGGCCGTCGACAGTATCAGGGAGCATTTCTCGGTCGAGGCCGCGGCGAAACCCATTGACGAGTTGCTCGAATGGGCCGGCTTGAACCGGTCAGATCGAACCCGTTCGGCGCACTCCCTCCCAGTCTCCTCCTTCCGCTGAAGGGAAATGAAACCGACCCAGACTTGATCGATTCCTTCGAATGGTCCGAACAATCTCGGCGTTTCCGCTCAGCCGAATGGTATGAGCAGAACCAGGAACAAAGCAAGTAGGGGTGCAGGCATGGGAATTGAAGAAGAACTGCTTGCCCGAGTTGTTGAAAAGGAAGAATCGATTGGCTGGCTTGAGGAATCACTTGCTCAGTCCGATAACGAGCTGAATCGTCTGCGCGAGCAGGTCCATGTACTCGAGTCCATGCTGCATGAAACCAGAGGCTCGGCAACGTTCAAGGTGGTCCGCCGCCTCGCTCGTGCCGCATCGCGAGTCGCGCCTCCAGGGTCGCGGCGGCGGCGATTGTTGCACCTCAGTTTCCGAGTGCTTCGGGCCGTGCCCAAACTGCGAGATCGTCAGTGGGTGGCACATCTGGTAAAGTCGCGAATGAAAGGCTCGCGCGACAAGCTTGGCCAGTTGTTCAATTCTTCTCGAATCGTGATGCAGCGGTTGATAGAGCCGCGGAGGCTTCGCGGACTTTCACTCTCCAATCCACCCCATTTCCCCATCCTTGATCAGATGGATGTCTCGATCATCATTCCGGTTTTCAATCACTGGCAAGATACTTTGGCCTGTCTTGAGTCGATCGCCCAGTCTCACCGCGGGCCCGTCCTACGAGGTCATCGTCGTCGATGATGGATCGTCCGACGAAACACCCCAGATGCTCACGCAAATTGCGGGTCTGCTCACTCATCGAAACGAGCAAAACCTCGGCTTCATCGGCTCCTGCAACCGCGGTGCGGCGACAGCGCGCGGAACTTTCCTCGTCTTCCTGAACAATAACACCGTGGTCACTCCCGGCTGGCTGGAAGCGCTGGATCGGACCTTCCGCACAGTACCCCGTGTCGGGCTCGCGGCCGCCAAGCTGATCTATCCCGCACGGCCAGCCTTCAAGAGGCGGGAAGCGTGATCTGGCATGATGGCACCGGCTGGAATTATGGGAAGTTCGACGACGCCGGCCACCCCAAGTACAACTTCACACGTGAGGTTGACTACTGCTCCGGCGCCTGCGTGATGGTCCCGCGCTCGCTGTTCGAGGAGCTAGGCGGGTTCGACACCGAATTCACGCCCGCATACTTCGAGAACTCCGACCTCGCATTCAAGATACGACACGCCGGCCACAAGGCGATCTACCAGCCACACGCCAGGATCATTCATCACGAGGGGCTGACATCGGGAACCAGCCTCGATTCAGGAGTTAAGTCGTATCAAATCGTGAACCAGACAAAGATTCAGACGGCGCTGGAGCGACCGCCTCGACCACCATCCCCCTGCTCCAGGTAACGATTCAGACCGAAATCACCTATACTCGTGAACGAGAAGTCGCCTCTCGATTTCGGCAGTGCTCGTGATCGATTATCGCCTGCCGTCCCCTGATCGCGATGCCGGATCACATCGGATGATGGCGATCGTGCGCGAAATCCGCCGCAGGGGCCATCATGTGACGTTCATGCCCGACGATCTTGACGGCATGGCCCGGCGATACGGAGGCGATGCAGTTTATCGGGGTCGAGGTCGTCCACCAACCCTACTACTGTTCGGTCGCACACTATCTACAACAGCACGGTCGCGAGTTCGACCTCGCGATTCTTTCTCGGCGCGACATCGCGGCCAAGAACATGACCACAGTGCGGCGATTCGCGCCCAGGCCAAGATTGTGTTCGACACCGTCGATCTCCACTTCCTGAGAGAAGAGCGCCAGGCGCTCCTTTGCCAAGACGCATCCCGTGATCTGGCATCCCCAACCGAAAGCAGCAAGAGCTTCGACTGGCGAGGCGGGCTGATCTGACGCTCGTCGTTAGCCCCATCGAGAAAGCGATTCTCGAGACAGAATGTCCAGGTATTGATGTTCGGATCCTGCCGACCATCTATCCGCTCGAAGCCAGAAGTATTCCGGGATTCGATGGACGCGCGAATATCATCTTCATCGGCGGATTCCAGCATCGCGCCAAACGTCGACGCCGTCCTCTATTTTGCCCGAGAGATCTTCCCTCGAGTCCTTAACCGATTGCCCGATGCCGTATTCCAGGTGATCGGCCCTGATGCACCGCCGGAGGTCCTGGAACTTGCTTCTCCGAGTATCCAAGTGCTCGGCTACGTTTCGGACGTCAGGCCGTTGTTCGATCGAGCTCGGGTCTCGGTCGCGCCGCTTCGTTTCGGTGCGGGAGTGAAAGGCAAGGTAAACCAGAGCATGGCGCTCGGAGTGCCCACGGTCCTCACGTCGATCGCGGCGGAAGGCATGTACCTGGTCCACGAGGAGAATGCCATGATCGCGGATGACCCCGATCGCTTCGCTGACGAGGTGGTTCGCCTCTGGACTTCGCGTGAACTCTGGGAACGGGTGTCGGCCCAGGGCCTCGAGAGCATCAGGGAGCATTTCTCGGTTGAGGCCGCGGCGAAACCGATCGACGAGTTGCTGGAATGGGCCGGCTTGACGCGGTCAGCTCGATGCCGTACGCCGAACTCCCGCCTGGTTTCGGCTTCCCACGGAAACGGCGGACTGAGAGCCGACCGCGACTCGTTCCATTCCTGGCGGATTCACGGACCGAAAAGCATTCCTACCGGATCCCCAGGACTTTCAGAAGATTGACCTTCAACAGGAGTTAAACCATGCGGAGAAACATCGGCGCTCGATTGGCACTCTTATTGATCCCACTCGGTGCGCTGCTGTCGATGGTGCTCTATGCATGGTCAACCGGATTCATCAGCGTCTCGTGCGACGAGTTCTCAAAAACCGTGATCGCCAGCCGAGGACTGAGTCATCCGTCGGAGTGGTTCGGCGGGATCTGGTTGCCAGTCCACTTTGTGCTGATCGCCGGAACCAGTCTCGTCACCGGTGACCTGCTGCTCGCCGCCCGATTAGTCTCAATCGCCTTCGGAGTGCTGCTCATCTTAGCACTGTTTGGCATCGGCCATCAGTTCGGCGGGAATCTCGGTGGTGCGCTCGCAGCGACAGTCGGCGCGACTCATCCGCTCGTCGTCTTGCTTTCCGCGACCGCGATGGTCGACATCTGTTATGTCGCCATGCTGATGATGGGGCTGAGATTCCTTTTGAGAGTCCATCATTTCTCAGTTCACAATTCGATCGATCCTTTCGTCGCGTGCGGATCGTTGACGCTTGCATGTGCGTTCCATTATAACGCGTGGATCGCAGTCCTCGTATTGGCCCCCTTTCTTGCTCGCAGTCTGTATCGGGCCGAGATGCGGCCCATAATTGTCGTGGGCTGCCTTCTCCTTCTCGGCTCGGTTCCGTGCGCTTGGGTGGTCTGGAATTGGGTACACACGGGCAAACCACTAGCCTTTTTTTCGAACCACAGCGACGTACAGTGCGCAACTCTGGTCTCAGTGGGGTTGGCATGCTTCGCCGCGGACAGCCGTCGTCGCGCTTTGCAGTTCCTTGACCGTGTATTCGCCACTCGTCGCCATCCTGGCATTCTCATCGATGGGAACCCTCGTGAAGGGGCGTACCGCCGACCAAAGGCCATTTGTTCAATCGGCGCTTCTGGTTGGTTTCCTGACCGGTCTCTTTTTTCTCTATTCGACGGGACGGCAGACCTGCCGCCTTCGAACCACGGTACGTACTCCTGCCTTCCGTACTGATGATCTCGATCGCATCCGAATCTCTTGTCACACTGTGGCGTGGTGGCGATAGGGACGTGCGTGCATTCGTCTTGTTCCTGTCGATCGGAACCGTCGTTCTCAACCTCAGTTTGTTCCATGAAACAATCGACAGAGTGAAGCAGATCGATCATTACGATTATACACGGGAGGCGCGGCAGGGTCGCCGCGTACATGCACAATCTCAGGTCAAAGAACGCTCCCCGCCTGGTTCTCGAGGTCAAGAAATGGAACTTTCTCGCCTTGTCGGTCTTCGTCAATCGAACCGACGCCGTCGTTACAGATCGAGAACTAATCAATGATTCTGTCCGACATTTTGACAGTCCCAGCATGTTGCTCGGCTCTCGCGATCCCGTGCTTGCGCGGCTCAGAGCCGAGGGAGTCGGTTTCATCGCCGCCTGGTCGCCGGCTGTCCAAAACAACATCGAGTCGTGGGGCCTTAATCGTCTCGCCAAAGTTGATACTTACACTCTCTATCAGATCCCCCGAGCTCGATAGATCCCAAGCGTGAACTGGTTGATTCTGAGGGAGCGAGGCTGGATGCGACTGCGGCGTGGACCCGACACGATCCGTACTCCATCTCCCGACAGTTGCCGTCAGCGCAGCAAGCGAGGCGGTCCTTCGAGCGCGATCTCACCCGGGCAAGTGAACTCGACCCGGATCCGCGTGACGGGGTTCGTCGGCCAGTGGATCAATCTGTCGAGATCAATCACCGCCGGAGTCTCGTTCCGGTCGCTTCGAACCCAGCGGAGATTCAGATCCGGGTCGCCAACGGCCCACATCATCGCACCAGGACACGACGATATCTTGGTCGGCCGCTAGTCCGGGTAAGACCAAGTAGCGGGCTCGCGACGTTGAATCGAATTCGAACTCGAGGTAGGAAGGCAAGTACTGTCGGGTGAAATCGGCCTTCTTTCCATTCGGAAGCCCCGTGTATCTCAACGCGCCGAGCAATCGCGACTGTGCGGGCCGTCGCACCCGGCTGCCCCGGCCTGAGAGAAGCGCAGGTTCCAGAACTGAGCGCAACGATCTCTTCTCGCTTCAATCGCGCCAACAGTCGGGATCGAGCTTCGGCATCGGCGAGACGCTGCTCGACATCTTCGGGAGCTTGGACGGCGAGATTCATGAGGTGGAACGCTTGAGGGCGGTCGTGGAGGACCGATCCGTTCCAGCTTCGCCAGACAGGATCGAAGATCCGAAGAAGCTGCGACCGCGTGACGCGCTCGATCCGAGCGATCTCTCCCAGGTGGTGCAGAGCCGAAAGGGTCTCCCTCTGGTCCGGCTGGTTGAGCATCCAGCCCCAATGCTTCGCCTCGCGATGTTGCGCGATCAACATCAATAGTCCGACGGTCGTTCCAACGATCGCGGGCAGACCACGTCTGGAGTCGCAGCGTTTGACCAGCGGCCAGGAGGCCAAGAGCGCGGCCACGATCGCAGCCATGCCCATCAGTGGCAACACGTGGTATCGCGCCGGCGAAATTGTATAAGAATTCGCGCTCGGTCCAGAGACCCGCTCTCATCATCGCAACTCGTGGCGAGTAAGTGAGCGCGTAGGAGCAATAAACCATCGCGGCTCCAACCAACACCAATCGACGGTCCCACCGGGAACGCGGCCATGCGACGAGCACCATCGTCGCAAGCAGCACCAGAGAGCCGACGACGCCCACGAGCCAAGGCGGCAGAGGCTTGACGAGCCATGAAGCGGGCACGCCAAGCATGGACGGCAAGAGCACCCGACCGGGGACAGTAACGGCATAGCCCAAGCCGCCGATGGCGTCGATCGACGGCAGGCTTTGCACGCGAGCTGAGTGGATAGCGTCGACAGGCCCGAGCCGGCTGAATTCCTCGTAACACGAAGAAACCTGCAGCCGCGGCCACAACCGCGAGCAGTTTATTTCGGCGCGTGGTTTCCCGTGCTGTCGCGGCCCGAAGAATTGCGAGCGGCGCGGCGAGGATCCCCAGTGTCGTTCCCGCGGGCCCGAGCGCCGAGCCAATCCCGATCCAAAAGAGCGAGCTGCGCGGCCGGTGCCCAATCCGACTCGCGCCGAGAACCGCGATGAGAATTCCGGCGACCGCCCATGAGAAGCTGCTCGACGAGTACCACCATGCCGTCTCGAGGACGAGCGGCGATTGAGCCACGACCGCCAGCGCCACCAAAGTCGCCGTCGTTGAGCCCGTCTCTTGCTTGAGCCATAATCCCAAGAGAACCAAGACGAATACCCACGCCGTCACCGACGCGAAGCTGAATCCCAGCGGTGCCAGCCGAATGTCGTGGCCGATCGCCTCCCAGGTCAACCAGGATACCAGTTGGAAACCAGGAGCAAGGTGATCGCCGAACGGTTGAAATAAGTGCTTGTCGAAAGGAAGGTTGATCAGATCCACAATTCGTATGACATCGTCGCCGAGAATCGTCGGATGGCGGAGGCGTTTGAACAATGGCAGAAGGGCCACGACCGTAAATGCCAACGGCCCCAGCCACACACTCAGGAATTGCCGGGTTCGTCGCGCGAAAATCCCGAGGTTCCCAGTGTGGCTGAACGTCGTGCCTCACGGAATCCTTACTCAGATCTTGGCCGCCCAGGGACATTTCGTACTCTCCGACTGGAATTGCATCGGGGGCGGATCGCCTCGCTGTCAGTCGTTCCTTCCACATCATTGATCGACAAGTCAGGAAAGCTGCCTGCTCGATTCCACGCCCCGCCGGGCCGATGGGCGGCCGGGAAAACGTGCGTTCGTGGTTTGTTTCAGCCTGAACCGCGTCCGTTGTTGAGATGGTAGCATGCGTAGCTTGCGCTTGAGCCTCATCATTGAAGGCGACTCCCAATCCTCGACAGACATTGAGAATGCCCATCAATTGGGGCATCAATTCATGGGAAGCATGCATGGACCAGCGCGAAATCCCCTCACGCAGGCTGCGCCGCATCTGAAGCGAGCGCGGCGTGGGAGTCATGACGGCCGCGCGGTAGACCTCCAGCAGTCGCGCGAGCCGTGTTCTCCCAGCGGAAATTGCTCGGCTCGTCTGATGCCGCGCTCTCGCAGATCGTTGCGCAGCGATTGGTTGGTCGCGACAGTCTCCATTGCCCGCGCGAGATCGACGGCAGACAGACTGTCGGGATAGAGCACCGAATCTCCCCCCACTTCGGGCACCGCCGAGATCGGCATCGCGATGACGGGTGTCCCCGCCGCCATCGCTTCCAGCGGGGGCAAGCCGAATCCCTCGTAGAGCGATGGAAAGACCAGTGCCTCGGCATTCTGATAAAGGACTTTCAGTTGGACGCCCGTGACGGGCCCCAAGAAGGTAATACCTTCCCCCAGAGGTTTCGATTCCAGGTTCGGGTAGAAGCCCGATCGAGCACACGATGTGTGGCCCGCGAGCACCAGGCCTGGGGGCTCGCTGCCTCGCCAGCGGCCCCGAAAGATTGAGTAGGCGTCCAGGAGATTGGGGAGGTTCTTGTGCGGGAAGTCGGTCGCGAGGCTGAAGAAATAGCGAGACGGCAACTTCAGATGTTGCCGGATCGTCTCGTCGAACGGCTCTCGATGAGCGAACCACTCTGTCTCGACGCCAAGGGGGATCACGGAGATCTCCTCGCTCGGAATGCCGAACTCCGCGGTGATCTCCCGCCCGGCGCTCTCCGAGTAAGCGATGATCCGCTGGACCGCCTGCAAACTCAGCCTGCTCGTGGCTCGGTACCGATCGAATTCGAGATCCGACGAAAATGTCACCGGAATGCGGTAGCCGATCAAGTCTTGGTAGGTAATGATGATATGAGCCGAAGATTCGAAGAGGAGCCGGAGGTCGTCCGGCGTCAATCACCTGTGCCGGTCTGTGAATCACTGCGACGTCGTCGGCCCATTGCTCCGGTGTGACGACGCGTCCCTTCAATCCCTTGGCTTGATCAGGATGGCGCACCAGCAGGGTCAAGTCGATCTCGGGGAGCTCGGCCAGCGCGTTCGCGAGACAGACGGCGTAAGTCCGTGTGCCCACTTGTTCCCGCGGTAAGTGCCGGATGTCGAAGCCGACCCGGAGCTTTCCACCGAGTCGAACCCCGATCGCATGGGCCGGTAGACGGCCATCGAGAGATTCGCAGAACGTCTTGACCTGATGCTCGATATGGGCTTCGCTCGGACCCAATTGAGTCGGCTCGCGATCCGGCGACGTGGTCGCTCCGGTTTCCGGGACCCGGGCGTTGACGCGATGGACGTAGACATGATTGGCTCGCTTCGCCACGAAACCCAGCGACTGGGACCGGGATACCCAGTTGTTGATCGCCGCGCAAGGCGATTGAAAATCGGGATTGAGCACTCCTACCGCGTCGAGAACGTTGCGACGCAAGTAGATGCACGGACGCGTTCAGCAAGGGCGCGACTGTCCAGCGAGGCAGTCCGGCACATGCTGTCCGCACCTTGACCGCCGTCGTTTCGTCAGGGTCCAGCTCTCGATTCAGCTCGGGAACGGAGCAGATTCCCGCACCATTCATCAGCGGCGAAGCACATGCGGTTCTCTCTTCCGAGTGGGCGACCGCGGCCAGCTCGCTCAACCAGTACTCGCTGACGATACAATCCCCGCTTAACAGCACCGCATCCCCTATCGCAATCGAGCCAACACCTGATTGTACGCGCGCATAGCGCCCAGCCTCGCTGAATGGCGGACGAAACGGACGCGGACTATCGCGACCCGCCAAGTCTTCGAAACTCTCGACAAGGCTTGACGGCAGACAACAGTCGTCGATCAGGATCAATCGTCCAAGTTCGTCCCCGCTGTACTCGAGCAATGTCTCCACGCAGTCGAGAACCGCCGAGGCGAGGGGATACACCGTGATGATGACGTCGGCCTTTGATCGCGGGGCCATGCAAACCTCCGTGTCGAGTCCGTTGCAAGCAGTCCATTCCGCGCGTGATGATATGCCGGACCAGGTGTGTTGGCGCTCTGGAGGAAAGGTCGCTACCTACCATAATCCGGCCGAATCCATCAAGAGAAGAAGTGTTCAATCTCGCTTACACGTCCGGCTCCAGAATGTTTTTCGTGTTGACAGTGATGTCCCCTGAGGATAGAACTCGCATTCCGTGGACGGCGACGGTTCGCGCCAGCGCTGATTGCGCGGATGGTCCAGAGCACTGGACACTGGACACTGGACACTGGGGACTGGCGAATCCGAGACGGGGCAACCCGTTGGATCGCCCCGTCTCTCCAGCTTCGACCTAACACTTGCCGGCCGCCGGACGTGAGAGGCTTCGTCATCGGCGGAATCGGCCGCGGGCGACGAGCCCGCACTCGGTGCAAAGGAATGCCCATGCACATCTTCACCAGCATCACAGCGAATTATCTTCCCAAGGCTGCCGCGCTGGCACATTCCGTCAAGCGCGTGCACCCGGAGGCCGTGTTTCACGTTGTGCTATCGGACAAGATGCCGGTCTGTCCTGCCGCCACAACCGCGGCCTTCGACAACATCATCCACATCGGCGAATTACCGATCGAGAATCTCCCTTCCTGGATCTTCAAGCACCGTTTAGTGGAGCTGTGCACCGCCGTCAAAGGGACGGCATTCCAGTACATTGCCTCCCGATTCGGTGCCGAGCGGATTTATTACTTCGATCCAGACATCTTGGTGCTCAATCGGCTCGACGACCTCGAGCGTATGTTGGACAGGCATTCCATTCTGCTCACCCCGCATCAGTCCGAGCCGGACACGGATTTCCAAGCCATACTCGACAACGAGCATTGTTGTATGAGACATGGCGTATTCAACCTGGGCTTTCTTGCCGTTCGCATGGCGGGGCAAGGACGACAGTTCATTGATTGGTGGGCCGAACGGCTCCGCGACTACTGTTATGATGAGGTCGAGGCCGGTCTATTCACGGATCAGAAATGGGTCGACCTCGCGCCGGCGTTCTTCGATGACATCGCGATCGTGCGCGACCCTCAGTACAACGTTTCGACCTGGAATCTGACCCACCGCCGCGCCGCGGGTCGCGCGCCGTACGATATCCTGATCAACGGTCATCCCCTGGTCTTCTATCATTTCTCGGGCTTCGACAGCGGTGATCAGAAGACGATGCTCGAACGTTACGGCTTTCACAGTCCGGTGCTGTTCGAGCTGCGCGATTGGTACATCGCGCGCTGCGATCAATTAGGGCAGCAATCTCTGGGCAAGATCGATTGCGTCTACAATGCCTTCTCCAACGGCGAGCGTATCACGAGCGCTCACCGTCGGCTCTACCGGCGCCGGGAGGACTTGATCCGGGCGTATCCAGACCCATTCGATGCGAGTGACCATCGCCGATCGTACTTCCATTGGTATCGCGTCCACGGCCCGAAGGCCGACTCGAAATCGATCTTCACGCTGATCAAAGCCCATGCGCCCTCACCCGCACTCCGGTTGGCTCGCTCGGCTCGTTCAGCCTGGCATCGCTGGTCGCTCCCCGCCTGAGTGTGTACCTCGACACGGGCCACATGGTGCGGAAGATGATCGTTTGCGCGATTGGCATCCGTCCCAAGGCCATCAAAATGCCACCTACGATCCAGGCTATTTTCGGGCGGCGTCGGGAGACTTCGGCGAGCCGACGCGGTCGTTCGGATCAATCGCCCGAGTCGATTCGGTGAACCGTCTGCCCACTCGTTGAGCGTGCCCTAATCGAGTGGATGATTCGACGCATCCGACGTCGCGTCCGCAAAGCAGGGCCGAGAAGAGGATGCGATTCCATTCTTTGAAAGTGCGTTCCAAGTTGGTCGTTGTGTTCTCTCAGTTGGTCGTTGTGTTCTCTCAGTTGGTCGTTGCGTTGTCTGAGTTGCTCGCTGTGTTGCAACACAGCAATCTCTCGGTCTTGGGACCGGATGAGATCGGCTTGGAGCTCGTTCCTCATTCGTTGCTCGCTGATCAGTTGCGCTTGCACATCAACCATCCGAGCGCGGAGATCGAACAGTTGAGACTGGACCTCGGCAAATCGCCCCTCGGCATCTCGAGTTTGCCGCTGCGCCTCAACGACTCGCAGATCGGCTAGCCGATTCTGTTCGCGCCCGTCTAAGATTTGTTGCGTAGCCTCTTGCCACTGTTTTAGTCGATTGTTTTCGAGAAGCCGAGCGTCCTTTTCAAGTTGAGCACGATTCTTCTCCGGATCTCGCAGCGGCGCAGCGGCCTCGCACAGCGATTCAAAGAGCTCCTGTGCCTCGTGAGGCACGGACGCTGGCAACTGATGCACACATGAAGGATCGAAAACCTCGCTGGCCTCGATTGCATTCCAGCTCAATCCGCACTGTTGTGCGACGGCTTCAAGTGTTTTCGGATACGCCGGACTACCGAAACACAGACAAGGAGGATGTAGCTCCCAACCTGCCAGGATCGCCTTCTGGCGTTCCAGATGAACGGCGACGATGTCGAGTGATGTCCAATACCCGCACCACCCGTTGCGGCGGGTCACCAGGCTCATGGCGATTTCATGGGGAGAGCGCAGGAGAGCGATCGGGACGACCCGAAGATCGGGAAAGTCCTCCAGAACACGCTGCCAGAACGGCCAGGTCAGTACCGTACGAGGATCCTTGAATCCTGAGACCGGCCCGGAATCGACCAGGGCACCTATCAACGATCGCGCTTCCGCGAAGAGTTCGTCCGGAATGAGAGTTCCCTCATCCCAGTTCCCCTTCGTTTCCAGAAGGTGGGCAAGAGTTTCGGGGGATTCGGGCAAGTCGTCAGGAAAACCAAACGCCAGCTTCTGAACCTGGCGGTTCAGTTTCACGAAAGGCACCGATTCAAAATGACCATGCGGATTGCTGGGAAGAGCCCCATAGAGCTCGAAGGGTCCTAGCGACATCCCCAAACGTTGCAGGACACGCGTCGTCAGACTTGATCCGCACCGATGCATGGTGAGAAGGATCACTAAAGTCCGTCCAGCATCCTCCATGATCGTCGTCACTCCTTCGTCTGACCCACTCGTTTCTGAGTGAGGTAGAGTGTCGTCAAGCCCAAAGCTCGTCAATAGCGGAAATCCGTACCCCTACTCCGTCTGCTGCGGGCTCGCGAACTGGTTGATGAATATCAAGTAACGCACCCGAATCCTCGCTGGATTACGCACTCTATCTGACAGACGCAATTGAGCTATCGTAAAACGACGTTTGACTCGATAGTAATTCTTAGCGTTATCGGGAGTAAGTGTGTATCCGAGAATCGGTAGGATTTACAATTCTTAACTGCTAACATGACCACTTCCACTTGCGGGTTCGAGTCTGACTTGCTACTTTCCGCGCCATGTCACGAACAGGTTATCTGAGTCCAGATATACTCGTTGTCGATGAACCCGTTCGGGCGGCCCGTCGCGTTGCTCGAATCGGGCGGTGTTCTGTTGGAGCGACTCATTCCGGGTACGGCCCATCGCGATGCGATGGGAATGTATCCACTCTTATGCTGCACGGATTGGTCCGGCTTGCCCGCCGATCTGGCAGGTCTGGCGGGCGACGTCGTGAGTGTCGTGTTGGTTACCGACCCCTTTGGCGAGTTCACCCCGTCCGCTATGGTCGGGCGCTTTCAATCGCGGATTCGTGCGATACAAAGACCACTACGTTATCGACTTGCAGGTCCCCCTCGAGGTGTCGGCCTGCACACACCATCGCCGGAACGCGCGCAAGGCCCTTGCACGTCTCGACGTGGAGGAAATCGCCGAACCGGCGAGGTATCTCGATACGTGGTGTGAACTCTATGCGGAGCTCGTTGCGCGTCACGGTCTCGCTGGTATAAGCCGCTTTTCGCGGCGGACATTTGAGGTTCAGGTCGAGGTGCCCGGATTGGTGGCTTTTCGTGCAATCGACAAGGACGAGACTGTGGGCATAGTGCTCTGGTATTGCCAGGGTAATGTCGGGTACTACCATCTGGCGGCTTATTCGCCGAGGGGCTACCAACAGAAGGCATCCTACGCTTTGTTCTGGGCGGGCGTTGAGCGGCTTCGCGGCCGGTTACGCTGGCTGAGTCTGGGAGCCGGGGCCGGAGTGAGCTGCGACGGCGCCGACGGATTGACGCGCTTCAAAAGAGGCTGGTCGTCGCTGGTCCGACCGACCTATCTCGGCCGGCACGTAGCTCAGCCGAAACTTTATGCCGAGCTGAGCCGGGGGTGCGAGGGAAGTGATTTCTTTCCCGCCTACCGGACTCCGGCGTTAGGCTTGCCTCTGAGGAGGCCGGCATGACACTGTCTGATCGGGGCTATCGCGAAATCGTCGCCCGTCCTGAATGTTGACAGGCACGCCACAGCGAAAACCGACGAGCAAATGCGAAACCTTCGCGCGGACGATCGCTAGGAGGCCTGCACAAATTTACACTTTTATATAACTGAAGTATTAAATCTCTATAGACTCCGGGAGACGAAGGAATGGCCCGTGTAATCATCTTCGGACTTCTCGATTACGCCTCCTTAGCGCATTTCTACTTGAGTCATGACAGTGAGCACGAAGTCGTTGCCTTCACCGTGACGAAGGAATACTTGCCCGGCGAGCCAGTCTTCGAGGGTAAACCGGTCGTTCCTTTTGAGGAGCTGGAACAACGATATCCTCCCAGCGAATACCACTTTTTCGCCCCGATGTCTCCCCGCAAGATGAATCGCACTCGCGAGGGAATCTACCGGCGGGCGAAGGATCGCGGTTACCAATTCATCAGTTACATCAGCAGCCGGGCGACGGTCTTTCCGGATACCCCGATCGGCGAGAACTGTTTGATCCTGGAAGACAATACGATACAACCATTCACCCAGATTGGTGACGACGTGATTCTCTGGAGCGGAAACCATATCGGTCATCACAGCAGGATCGGCGATCATGTCACTTTCACGTCCCACGTGGTGTTGAGCGGGCACTGTACCGTGGAACCCTTTTGTTTCCTGGGCGTGAACGCCACCATCCGGAACGGACTCCGGCTCGGTGAAGGGACCTTGGTGGCGATGGGGGCATGCATCAGCCGGGACACAGAACCCTGGAGTGTCTACCAAGGAAACCCAGCTCGGAAGCGAGACATGGCGAGCACGGACCTGGAGGTTTGAAATGATACTCTGGGAAAAGCGGCGACGGATTTACGTTCCGGACGGCTCATTGACCTGGATGCGCACGCACGCTTCGCTGCCGGTTACCGATCTGCTCGATGAAGCCATGCTTCGCGTTTATTTCGCTGGCCGCGACGATGCCGGCCGATCACGAATCGGCTGGATCGACGTCGATCCAGACGATCCAGAGACGATCGTTCATATTAACCCATATCCGCTCCTGCCCCTGGGAGATCGTGGCACCTTTGATGACAATGGGATGATGCCGAGCTGCATCGTCTCGGCTGGACGACTCAAGTACCTGTACTACATTGGCTGGAACCCACAGGTCACCGTGTCATACCGCCTGGCAATTGGACTGGCCATAAGCGAAGACGGCGGAAGAACGTACAGCCGTTACTCCGCCGGTCCGCTTCTGGATCGAGACCGGGACGAGCCGTTCTTCAACACCGCCCCTTGCGTGATCCGCGAAGGCGACAGATGGCGAATGTGGTATGTTTCCTGTACCGGATGGAAGGAAGTCAAGGGTCACGCGGAGCCCGAATACCACGTCAAGTACGCGGAATCCGACGATGGTATCTCGTGGCGGCGAACCGGCATCGTCTGCATCGATTACGACGCGTCCGCACAGGCGATCGGGAAACCCTGGGTGATGTACTTGAGGGATAGATACAGCATGTGGTTCTCATACCGGGGATTGGTCGACTACCGCATCGACCCACGAACCAGTTACCGCGTTGGTTATGCCGAATCGTCTGACGGAATTCACTGGGAACGCATGCCGAATCCGTCCGGATTGGAACGGTCCGCCGACGGTTGGGACTCTGAGATGTTCACATACACGAATGTGACACAAGTTAAGGGTCGCCTTTTCTGCTTCTACAATGGCAACGGGTTTGGAAAGAGCGGGTTCGGTTATGCGGTTGGCCGGGTTGATGAAAACGAGTCCACGAGGTTGGTCGCATGAACCGCTCCTATCTCATGTCACGTGTGCGGTTATTTGGAGCGGCTCGTCGCCGTCCGACGCTGGAAGTCCATGTACCAATCAGCCCTACGCCTGCTTTCCTCTACCAGCTCCGCTGTTTGACTCACTCTTTGCGGCACTTCGGAGGGGCATACCGGAACGCGCCCGTGATCGCTACCGTGGGAGGGAATTCTGTCGATGCGGGATTGGCAGCGAGGATGCCCTGGCTGGACGCCAACGGGATCGAACTTCGCTGGGTTCCCGCTGAGCAGTTTGGACGCAATGGGAATCTTTGCCACGGGGATGGCGCGTCTTCGACAGGATTTTCGGTCCGATGTCGTCTTGCTTCTGGACGCGGACACGGTGATTCGGCGGCCGCTTGACGAGCTGATCGAACACGTGTATCGAGATCGCGTGCTGGCCGGAGTGATTGCTCACACCACGCCTCTCGTGAACGGGCGACTCCACCAGCCGGATTGGGCTCAGCTTTTCTCGCTCTGCGGACTCGATGAACCCTCTCTCGCGTACGAACATACTGGCTGGGGCTATTTCTTCTCCGACCCTCGATACCGATACTGCCCGGCCTATTTCAATTATGGAGTGATTGCGGCACCCGCGGACTTCGTTCGCCGCATCAGCCCTGTTTCGGAGGGCCACTTGCTCCGGCTACGCCACGTGATGGGGAGCTACTTCGATGCGCAACTCGCTCTCACGATGGCCATTGCGCAGCTTGGCGTGCCAGTCCTCCCTCTTCCAATGCGCTTCAATATGACGAATAACCCCTGGATTGAAGCCCTGTACCACACGGAGGTCGAGCATTCAGTCATCCTCCACTATCTGGCCGAACAGCATTTCCGTCGAGAGGAGACATTCGCTTCCCTCTCGAGCCTGGAAGCGTTCCTGGCTCGAACGGATCTGCGTGTTACGAGCAAAATGGTACAGGAAGTGATACGGGCAGTTTTCCCGTACCTGGCAACCGAAGAGCGAACTGTCGGAATCGCGGTTTAACGAGGCGATTTCAAGGAGGAAACGGCATGGGCACCGACAGGAAAGCCGTTGTTCCGATCACGCGTCCTCAGTTGCCGCCGTTGGGCCAGTTTGCCGCGCTTGGTGGAGGAGCTTTTCGAGACCCGGATGCTCTCGAATTTCAGCAAGTACACCCGGCTGCTCGAGGACAGGGCCGCTCGCATTCTCGACCACCCTGCGCCACAGACCGTTTCCAGTTGCGACATTGGCCTGACTCTGGCGTGGAAGGCCCTGGAGTGTCCGCCGGGCGAGGTGATCGTCCCGAGCTTCACCTTTTGCTCGACAGTCAACGCCCTGAGTTGGAATGGCCTCGAGCCCGTTTTCGCCGACGTCGATCCAGAGACGTATTGTATCGATATAGAGGATGTCCGCCGGCTGATCACCCCTCGAACCGTGGGCATCTCGGCGGTTCACGTCTTTGGCTTGCCGGCAGCCATCGGGCCGCTCGAAAAGCTAGCAAGACGAACACGGACTGAAACTGGTATTCGACGCGGCTCACGGTCTGGGAGGACGTTACGACGGGACCGCTCTGGGGGCGTTCGGCGACGCGTCCGCGTTCAGCATGAGCGGCACGAAACTGGTCACTAGCGGCGAAGGGGGACTGGTCACCTTCCGCGACCCCGCCGACGCTGAGCGATTCTCGTTCCTGCGCGTTTATGGGTTCAAAGGTGACTATAATTGCCGATATATCGGACTCAATGGCAAACTCTCCGAACTGAACGCGGCTCTCGGTTGGCTGTCACTGGATCTGCTTGAAGAAGCCATCGATCGCCGCAATTCCCAAGTCGAACGATACCACCTCGCCTTGGCCGACTCCCGAGGCATCGCCTGGCAGGCGACGCCGATTAATTGTGTGCACGGGTACAAAGACCTCGCTGTCCGATTTCGCAAGCCCGAACAACGCGCGGCCGCCGAGGCCGCCCTCACCGCCGCGGGGGTCATGACCAAGCGCTACTTTTTCCCCGTTCATCGCATGGAGGTGTACAAGCCTTTCGCAGTTCGCTGCGCTTCCTGTCACCGACTCGCTTTACGAACGTCTCCTCTGCATCCCCCTCTATTACGATTTGTCGATGGAGCGCATCGACACCATCGCCGCTCTCATCCGCGCGAGTACCAGCCGAGCGACGGCACGACACCACGCTGCCTGAACGTCGTCGTCGTGGGATGCTCAACTTCGAGCGGCCACAGGTCCGGACTCCCGGAGCTCGATGCTGATCGAAGCGGCACTAAGAGAGCTCAATCTTCGGAAAAAGCGGAGCCGGCTTACCCCCCTGGCTCGGGGCCGTGACTCGCAGGTCGAGATTCCCGAGGGATTCTGTTGCGTCGCCAAAACCGATCCGGTCCCATGCCTTCAACTCCTCGAAGTTGAAGGCCCGATAGAAAGTTTCCGCCGTTCGCGGCAGGAACGGCTTGATCAGGATCGCCGTGACTCTCAGCCAATCGGCCAGGTTGATCAGGACCGCGCGGCAAGCGTCCAGGTCGGTCTTGGCCAGTTTGAACGGTTGCGTTTCCTGGATGTAGCGATTGGCCGCGTCGACGACGTCCTTCCAGATTCGTTGCAATACGCGTGTTGTATTCGAACGAGCCGATCAACTCACGACTGGAATCGACGAAGCTCGCCAGATCGAGCCCTTGGCGCCAGCTGAGTCACATCGACGGCCGACGGATCGCCGAGCTGGCCGTCGAAGTACTTGAGGCACATCGTCAATATGCGGCTGTACAGGTTTCCCAGATTATTGGCGAGGCCGCTGTTGTACGCCTCGGCGAACCGTTCGAAGGAAAACTCGCCGTCGCCGCCGAACGGGCATTGGCTCATGAAGTAATAGCGAAATCCCTCGGACGAGAATTTCTCGATCAGATCCATCGGCTCGACGACGTTGCCCAGGCTCTTGCTCAGCTTCTGAACCTCGCCGGTCTCCTCGTTCTTTCGGTAGACGAAGCCATGTCCGAAGACCTGGACGGGTAAGAGGAAGGCCGGCCGACATCAGCATGGCCGGCCAGAGGGCGCAGTGGAACCGGGTGATGTCCTTGCCGATCACGTGGACGTTCGCCGGCCAGAGCCGGCGGAACCGATCCTCGTCCGTGCCGTAGCCGATGGCCGTGATGTAGTTGAGTAATGCGTCGAACCAGACGTAAATGGTCTGATCCGGGTCGAACGGGACCTTGATCCCCCAGCTAAAGCCCTTGCGAGTGATGGCGACATCCTTGAGCTCGGATTCGACCAGGTTGATGAATCTCGTTGCGGCGGCTCGCCGGCTGGATGAATTCCGGGTGGGACGCGTAGTGCGCCAGCAATCGCTCGCGATAAGCGGAAAGGCGGAAGAAGTAGTTCTCCTCCTCGACCCATGTCAGCGGCGTGTTGGGGTGGTTGGGGCATCGTCCACCCGCTTCCTCGACTTCTTTCTCGGTCTTGAACGTTTCACAGCCCGTGCAGTAGTGGCCGGCGTAGACCCCCTTGTACAGATCCCCCGCGTCGTGGACGGCCTGGATAAACTTGCGGCATCCGACATGGTGCCGCTCTTCACTGGTTTGGATGAAGTCGTCGTACGAAATGTCGAGTGCCCGCCAGACGTCCTGGAACTGTCGAGCCATTTCGTCGACGTATTGCTTGGGTTCCACGCCCAGCTCTCGGCGCGCTGGGGCACTTTGATGGTGTTCTCGTCGTTGCCCATCAAGAGATGAACCGAGTCCCCTTCCATTCGTCGAAATCGAGCCTGCACGTCGGCTCCGATCTTCTCGAACGCAGTGCCGATGTGCGGGCGACTGTTGGGGTAGTCGATCGCCGTGGTGATCAAGTAACGCGATTGGTCGTCCATCATCCCGATCCTCGATGCTCACCGTGTTCCGGAGGGCGCGACGGAACCCTTTTGCTCCCGAGCGCTTCCGATCGTCGTTCCGTGATAATCATCAGACATCCTCGGCCCACGCGCGGTTCACCGATCCCACGGGACCTGTCTAATCTACCATAAGCGATCAGTACAGGAGGGTGCGGAGTTTCACCAGTGAGTCGCGTGATGTCAGATCGAGCACGCTGGACGCGTCGAGGGGATTTCGCGCGAACCGAGGCTGTCAACTCAGGCGACGGCGCCACCAGACAGCCCAACCCACCATCCCGATCGCCAGCAGCAGCGCTCCCGGCTCCGGAACGTTTTGCGCGGACGCGCCGCCCGTCGTTTGTGCCTCGGTCGGTAGTGACGAGCTGCCCGTCGTTTGTGCCTCGGTCGGTGGTGGTGTTGTGGACGATCCTGGACCCAATACTTGAGCTCCGGTCGTGGTCGTCGGGGAAGTGGAAGTCTCAAACTTGGACAGGGGACGCACGAGGTTGGGATGATAGTGGTCGAAGCGGGCGGGGTCGAGGCTTTGCTTGTTGAGCAAGAACTGGACGATCAGCGCCGTACCGCCAGGATCGGTTTTGAGGGCTTTGCTGATCTCGTGTTTGACGGCTTCCGTCACGGGCGGATGCGGAACGTGGTCCCAGACGCTTGGGCCGCCGAGCAGGTATTCCGACCAAGAACTGCCGGACTCGGCCATGTCCTTCTTTTCGATTTTGCTGGCATGGACGATTGCCGCGGCTTCCACTCGACTCGCGAGAAGGAATGCGGTTGCCAGAAGCGTCAATCCGAACCAGCAATGGCAAGAAGCCTAGGATCCGCCTCGGCGTTCGCGCGATTCCATTCATGCGTCACCCAAGGGCAAGAGGAGCGAGCCATGCATCGATGCTCGCCGAATCGTCGATTCCTGCGTAACGATCCTCGTCGGTTTATATCGGATCGCCGTACGCGAACGATTGAGCGGATTATGCCTGTGCATCTCGATTTTGTCTACATCAGGATTGTCGCGGACGAGGCCAAGGAAGCCAATTGTTAAGAGTCTTGCTGAATGGGAACATAACGTACTCGCAATCCACGATGCGCATCGGGACGAATCGCGATCAAATCGAGTGGTTTGGTTGAATGTGAGAGCGAAGGCCGTTATCCTGACTTCTAAAGCCTGTACCGACTTCTGCTGACAACGAAGACGATGGTTCGGTTGAGCTCGAGGGGTCACGCTCTTACCCCGCGAGGTCTCGGATCATCGAGGAGAATTGCCCGATGGCCACGGCGGTTGCGACCGAGTTTGGGACCAAGATGTACATTGATGGTGCGTGGTGCGAGGCTCGGACCGGGCAAACGCTCGCCGTCATCAATCCGGCTGACGAGTCGGTTCTCGCCGAGGTGGCGTACGGCGGTCGGGAGGACGCGGATCGGGCGATCGAAGCCGCCGCGCGGGCCTTTCCCGCGTGGCGAGCCTTGTCTGTCTACGATCGCGCCAAGGTCTTGAAGAAGACTGCCGAGCTGATGCGAGAGCGAGCCGATCGGATCGCGCGAACCTTGACTCAGGAACAAGGTAAGCCGCTGGCAGAGGCCAAAATGGAGGTTCTGCACGCCGCCGACACCTTCGAGTGGTTCGCCGAGGAGGGAAAGCGGGCCTATGGCCGGATCATCCCGCCGTCGAATATCGCCAAGCGGCATTATGCGATCAAGCATCCGGTGGGTGTTGTCGGCACGATCACACCGTGGAACTTCCCGGCCGCTTTGCCCAGCCGCAAGATCGCGCCGGCGTTGGCGGCCGGCTGCACGGTCGTGAGCCGCCCGGCCGATCAGACCCCGCTCACTCTGATCCAGATGTTCGAGTGCCTGGCCGACGCCGGAATCCCGCCCGGGGTCGCCAACCTGGTCATCGGCCGATCGCGGCCGATCGCCGACGCATTCTTCGAGCATCCCGCGGTCCGCAAGATCAGTTTCACCGGCTCGACCGAAGTCGGCAAGGAGCTGATTCGCCGGTCGGCCGATCAGGTGAAGCGGCTGAGCCTCGAGCTGGGCGGGCATGCCCCCTTGATCGTCTTTCCCGACGCCGATGTCCAGCAGGTCGCCCAGGCCGCCGTCATCGGCAAGTTTCGCAATAATGGCCAGGTCTGCATTGCTCCGTCGCGGTTTTATCTCCACGAGAAGATCTCCAAGGACTTCACGGAAGCGGCCGTCGAGCTGACCCGCAAACTCAAAGTCGGTAATGGTCTGGAGCCAGGCGTCCAGGTCGGACCGATGTTCGAGGCCCGGGCCCTCGATAAGACCGCCGCATTGGTTGAGGACGCCAAGAGCAAAGGGGTCAAGATCCTCACCGGCGGCGGCCGGTCGACGCCGCTTCGCCAAGGGCTTCTGGTTCGAGCCGACCGTGCTCCGAGACGTCAACGGCGGCATGAAGATCATGACCGACGAGCCCTTCGCGCCGGTCATGCCGCTGCTCGACTTCTCGACGCTCGACGAAGTGATCGCCGCGGCCAACAACACGCCATACGGCCTGGCGGCCTATGTCTTCACCAACGACCTGACGATCGCCACCCGGATGGCCGAGGGGACTCGAGGCCGGGATCATCGGCATCAACGACCCGGTGCCCGCGACGCCGCAGTGCCCCTTCGGCGGCATGAAGGAATCGGGTCAGGGCCGCGAGCTCGGCATCGAAGGACTCGACGCCTACTTCGAAACCAAGTACGTCTCGGTCGGGCTGAGGCAGTCCTGATCGAAGGTCAGTTGAGCACGGTCAGGGCCAACTTGCTCTGCTTCTTCTTCTCTTTTTCGATGTATGATTCGAGCGGCCTGGTCTCCTCTTCAAACCGCTCGACTTCCTCGAGGAAGCGCCTGAACCATCTCGTCTTCCTTGACGTGGCGGATCGGCACACCGCGCTTGAAGATGATTCCCTTGCCTGAGCCGGCCGCGATTCCCAGGTCGGCCTCCTTGGCCTCGCCGAAGCCGTTGACCAGGCAGCCCAGGATGCTGATCCGAAGCGGGTTGGTCATGTTCTTCATCTTGTCCTCGACCTCGGCGACGATCCGCTCGAGGTCGATATCCAGCCGGCCGCAGGTCGGGCAGGCGACGACCTCGGGCTTGGTCACCCGGCGGTCGCAGGCGCGCAGGATGTCGAAGCCGGCGGCGATCTCGGGCACGGGATCGCCCAGCAGCGACACGCGGATCGTATCGCCGATCCCCCGGAGCACGATCGCGCCGATGCCCGCGGCGCTCTTCAGCGTGCCATATTCGCGAGAGCCTGCCTCGGTGATTCCGACGTGTGTCGGATAGTCGCACTGGGCGGCGTACTGGGTGTAGCACTCCACGGCGGTCGGCACGTGGCTCGCCTTGAGGCTGACGATGATCTGGTTGTAACCGAGTCGCTCGCACATCTCGATGTACCGCAATGCACTCTCGACCATCGCCTCGGGGCAAGGAAAGCCGTACTTGTCGATCAGGTCCTTCTCGAGGCTGCCCGAGTTGACTCCGATCCGCATCGGAATCCCTTTGTCGCGTGCCTTGCGGACGATCTCCTTGAATCGCTCGTCGCCGCCGATATTGCCGGGATTGATCCGGATCTTGTCGACGGCCGGCTTTCCCGACGGGGTGACAGCGTCCAGACACGCGAGCGCCATGCGGTAGTCGTAGTGGATATCGGCGATCAGGGGGATCTTGATCCGGTCGCGGATGAGCTTGGCCGCCTCGACATCCTCCTTCTTGGGGACGGTGACGCGGACGATCTCGCAGCCCGCCTCTTCCAGTCGGTGGATCTGGGCCAAAGTTTCGTCGACGTCGAACGTATTGGTCGTCGTCATCGACTGCACCCAGATGGGCTGATCGCCGCCGACGATGTGGTCGCCCAAACCGACTTCGCGAGTCTTGTGCCGTGGGATCGTCGTCGAGTAGGCCATCGATCTTCGTCCTGGTATTGCGGGGATCAACCAATTGCGCTAGTTCCACTTGCGTCGAACGCATGAAACTATCGTAATCAAATACGCAACGAGGGTCAAGGCGGAGCAACTCGCTGCTGCCGCCAGTCCCTATCGATGTCAAGATAAAGGTCACGCTTCCGGAACTGCAACGATTCGTCAGCCAATCCTGAAAGCAATGCAACCCATGCCGCGATATCCTCTTCCGGCCGGACTCAAGCGCTGGCTCGTACCGATCTGGAATGCGGCCCACCAGTATGCCTGGCTCGCCTATGACTATCTGAATGCAATCGGCCACGGGCGGTTCCAACGGTGTGAGGTCTGTGGGCGGTTCCGGCCCATGCTTTACCGGCGCCGAGTCATCCCACGACGGCTCGAAGAGGTCTGGGGGCTCTCGCCGCGGCTCGCCCGAGCCCTGGCCCAAAAGGAGTCGGGCGATTGTGCCCATTGCGGTACCAAACTGCGTGGACGCCGGCTCGCGCAGATCGTCATGATCCAATATCCCATCGGCAAGTCCCCTGCCCTGGCTCGGTCCCTCGCCGATTGGGTCAAGGATCCCGCCATCCGCCAGTTGCGAGTTGCCGAGATCAATCGAATCGACGGCCTGCACGAGCAGCTTATCCAACTTCCCCATTTTTTCAGCTCGGATTTTGCCCCTGGTTCAGATCCCGGCGCAACCGTCCAGGGCATTCGTTCCGAGGATCTGACTCGCTTGACGTATCCCGACTCAAGCTTCGACCTGGTGTTGACCTCGGAAACACTCGAGCACGTACCTGACCTGGAAGCCGCTCTCAAGGAGATTCACCGCGTGTTGGTTCCGGGGGGCCGGCATCTCTTTACGATTCCGGTCTTGCCCGGCGTTCCCAAGACGTTTGCTCGTGCCGTCGTTAGGGCTGATGGCTCGATCGAGGATCGGGCTCAACGCATCTGTCATCCCGGCGGCGACGTCGGCTATCCCGTGTTCACCGAATTCGGTGCCGATCTGGCCGATTTATTCGAGCGTGCTGGGTTCCAGTTCGACACGTTTTTCGGGCTTCCGGGAGACGGTGACCTGGCACAAGTCTACAGTTGCCGTAAACCGACACATCAGTCAGCAACAACGACTTAACGGTTCAATCTACGTGGCAAGTGATGGCTCCCTCTGGCTGATCAGCGGAGGCATCGGGCAGCCGAGGCTGTCCGAAATGGCACGTAGCAGTTCGCCCTCCTCGACGGTCACCACACCATCGGAGGCGATGCAGCCGGCGGATGCCTCCAGGACTTTCCTCTTGAGCTGTGGGGTCGCTTTCGCCAACTCTTCGAGTGCCGCATCGATCGTCTGGAGGTCGATTGTGTTCGACTGGTCGAGCTTCAGCGCAGGGCCAGAGAGGCCGAGAAGCGTCGACCCGGCGGCGAAGGCGCGAGCCGCGTCTTCGGATGAGCCGTGGCCGATCCTGGCGAGCGCTGACAACACGATCGTGAGCGGGCTGAGCATGGCTTCAATCGTCGTGTACTTTACGGCCGGTGGCTTGGTACGGACGAAACGCACAACAACATGGCGCATCAAGAGCCGTTCGAAGTGCGTACTCGAAGAGGGTCGTCTTCTGGTCCGCGAGAACCAGGGCTTCGACGCTCTTGAAGAAGTCTTGGAACTGGGCGGGCGTCATCCGGCAGAGGGCGGGCGCGGCCAGCTCGACGAGCGGAAGCCGGGCTTCTGGGGCCAGTCGTTTGACGTCCGACAGAATCCTCGTCGTCTCGCGGACCACGGCCGGCATCGCATGGGCCTGGAGCCAGGCCAGCCTGAGCTTTTCGAACCGTCACGTCCGGGTCGAGCAATAAGGCGAAGACCGCGGCCTGGGCACCCAGAGGCTCACGCACGACATCGGTCAGCGCCGAAGGCATGGATTCCTTGAGATCGGCCGCGTACTCCAGATGAGCCGCGTCGATCATCCCCACCTGCGAGACGGCCCCAGCGATATTGAGCAATCTCGCGGCGGGCCGGTCCGGACGACCGGTTCTTTCCAGCTCCGGACGCTCCTCTCGCTGATCATCAAAAGAGACGGTTGAGAAGTCGCCAGTGAACGAAGGGTCGATCCGTTGGATCCGCTCGACCAGCGGCGGATGGCTGGCGAGCAAGCCGAAGAAGTTGTTCAGGCCTCCGACAGCCTCGCCGAAGAAGAGATGGCTGGCCTCCTCGGCGTGCGCGTCCTGAATCTGGGAGCCTTGGGCCAGCGCACCGATCTTCTTGAGTGCGCCGGCCAGACCGTCAGGATTGCGGGTGAACTGCACAGACGAAGCATCAGCGAGGAACTCGCGCTGGCGGGAAACCGCCGCCTTGATCACATTGCCGAAGAACACCCCGACGTAGCCGATCACGTACAGGGCCAATCCGATCAGTGGGATCGGGTTGAAACCCTTGCGATCGCCGTTATCGTCACGGGCGCCGAGTCGGACGCCAAACGAGCTGCGGAACAGGATCCAGCCGACAATGCCGATCACCAGGATGCCGAAGAGGATGCCGATGAGCCGCGTATTCAGCCGCATGTCGCCGTTCAAGATGTGACTGAACTCGTGTCCGATAACCCCCTGGAGCTCATCGCGAGAGAGCCGCCTCAGTGTGCCCGAGGTGACGGCGACGACCGCGTCGCCCGGCGTGTTCCCGGCAGCGAACGCGTTGATCCCCATCTCGTTCTCCAGCAAGTAAACCGGAGGAACCGGCAAGCCGGAGGCGATCGCCATCTCTTCGACCACGTTCAGCAGCCGGCGCTCGTCCGGGTCGGTACTGTCCGGATGCAACAGCCGCCCGCCCAGCAGCTCGGCGACCGTGTGTCCGCCTCCAGACAGGGCGGCCATCTTGTAGAGACTTCCACCGCCGATCAAAGCGGAGGTGCCGAGGGCCACGACCCCGAGAAGTTGCGGATCCCACAGATCGGCCGGCGTGCTCACGGCTGCGGTCTCTCTCTCGCTCCCCGCCAACCGCAAAACGCACGCGATCGCGAGGTAAACGGACAGAATGATCAGAATGACCGCCATAGCGAAGTAGAAGACCAGGAGTCCGGTTCTTCGCTTGGCGAAGTCTTGGCTTTGGAAGTAGTCCATGAAGGAACAGCCTCAATCGACTCACATCGGCACGGTTGCAATGGCCCGCGCGACGCTGGAATTCAAGGGATCGCACGACGACCCCGCCTTGTTGACGCCAGTCCGGCTCAGAACTTGACCTTGGGTGCCTCGCGTTCCTTGGGTGACTCGATCTCAAAGAGTTGGGCTGGCGCAAAACCGCCGAAGCCGGCGACCAGCGAGTTGGGGAAGACCTCGCGCTGAGTGTTGTAGCTCATCACGGCGTCGTTGAATGCCTGGCGGGCGAACGCAACCTTGTTCTCAGTGGAGGTAAGCTCCTCCTGAAGAGCCAGCATGTTCGTGTTGGCCTTGAGGTCGGGATAGCTTTCGGCGAGTGCGAACAGCCTGCCCAGGGCTCCTGAAACCTGTCCCTCGGCAGCACCGAGGCTGCGCATGGCGGCGGCGTCACTGGGGTTGGCCGCGGCGGAATGCTGGGCGGTTACCGCCGCGTTTCGCGCCCGCACAACGGCCTCTAGCGTCTCCCGCTCGTGGCTCATGTACCCCTTGGCGACTTCGATGAGATTCGGAATCAGGTCGTATCGCCGCTTCAACTGGACGTCGATCTGGCTGAATGCGTTCTTGTAACGATTTCGAAGCGTGACCAGCGAGTTGTAGATTCCGACCCCGAACATCAATCCGAGCAGAACCAGCACGCCGAGACCGATCAAGACCCCGGCTGCCGTGGATAGAGCAAAAACGGGCGACATCACGCGAGCTCCTCATGTTTCAAGTCGCAACCACTGGACCACGTTGGTCAGTAGCTGTTCGTCAATTACGCGGGGATATTTGGATTTCGGCCTGGTCCCGCGATCTCGGATTTTCAATGACCCTGCTGAGCGACCAGATTGTCAATTGTCGTGAAAGTCTGGCGCAGGTCCTGGTATAGCTGACGATAGACTGGATAAGCAAGATCATAATACGACTTTGTCTTGGGATCGACGAGCGTCGACTCGACAACCCGGATCGTGGCGTCGCACGCTTCGGGGACAGACGAAAAGCCGCCGGAGCCGACCTGGGCCAGGAGCGCCGCACCGAACGCCGGCCCCTCGGTCGAGTTGAGGTTCGACACGTCGCAACCATAAATGTCGGCCTGAATCTGCTTCCAAAGCGCATTGCGAGCGCCGCCGCCCGATACGCGCACCTGGTTGATCGTGACACCCATCTCACGGATGAGCTCCAGGCTGTCGCGCATGGCGAATGTGGCTCCTTCGAGCACGCTGCGGATCAAGTGGGCGCGGCCATGGCGGACGGTCAAACCGACCCAGGCGCCCTTGGCCGCCGGGTCGAAGTGGGGAGTGCGTTCACCGGTCAGATAGGGCAGGAAGAACAGCCCCTCGGCGCCGGGGCCGACGATTGCGGCCTCGTCGGTCAACAAGAAATAGGGGTCGCTTCCTTTCTGCTTGGCGAAGGCGACCTCAGCCTTCCCCAGCTCGTTACGGAACCACTGGAAGCTGCCGCCGGCCGACAGGACGACCCCCATCACGTGCCATGCGCCCGGCACGGCGTGACAGCCGCGCTGCAGTCTGGCCGAGCGGGTCGAAGCCGAGCTGATCGGCGTGGGCGAACACGACCCCCGAGGTCCCCATGGTCGCCGAAACCACCCCTTGCCTGACGATTCCGTTGCCCACTGCCCCCGCGGGCTGGTCGCCGCCACCGCCCACGACCGGCGTGCCCACCCGCAGCCCGGTCGCCTTCGAACCGAGCTCACTCACTTGGGCGGAGACTTCCGGGCTTTCGTGGCAAGCCGGGCAAAAGTGCCGGATCGATCTGGAGCTTGTCGAGCAGCTCGCGACTCCAGCGCCGGTTGGCGACGTCGAGGAGCAACGTCCCCGAGGCGTCGCTCACCTCGGTGGCATACGTTCCGGTCAGACGGTATCGGACATAATCCTTGGGGAGCAAGCACCTGGCGCACCTGTTCCCAGTTCTTCGGCTCGTGGGTCCGGACCCACAGCAGCTTGGGCGCGGTAAATCCGGTCAAAGCCGGGTTGGCCACCAGCCGGATCAATGCCTCGCGTCCGCCGGCCTGCATCCTCGATCTCGCGGCACTCGGCCGCGGTTCGCTGATCGTTCCAGAGCAAGGCGGGGCGGATGACACTGCCCGCCCGAGTCCAGGAAAACCGAGCCGTGCATCTGGCCGCTCAAGCCGACCCCGGCGACATCGGCGGGCTTGAACGTTCCCGGTGCTCAAGACCTGCTGGAGCGTCTTGACCGTCGCTTCCCACCATAGATCGGGATGTTGCTCGGACCAACCCGGCCGAGGATGATCGCACGGATACTCGGCCGACGCCGAGGCCAGGATCGTCCCACGCTCGTCGATCGCGAGTCGTTTTGGTGCCCGACGTTCCCACGTCGATTCCCAACGTGATACTCATGGCCTGATCTCCCACCGTTCCCCGCATTGAAGGATCCGAGGCACAACCCCGGCAGGCAGCCGGCGCGCCTCGTTCGCAAACTCGTCGACGGGAACGGTATTGAACGTGAACATGTCGTAGTGATGAGGCACGACGAACCGAGGCCCGAACCTGGGCGGCCAGGTCGACCGCCTCGTCGGCGGTCATGTTCCCCGGCACCCCACGCGCCGGGTCCCGGCCATTGATCGGCAAGAAACAGCACGTCGAACCGATCGGGCCCAAGCTGCTCGGCCAACCCTGCATAAGCCAGACTGTCGCCACTATGATAAAGCCTGATTCCCTCCGACTCGATGACGTACCCCAGGAAAAGATGACGCCCCTGTTCGTCGGTGTCGAGCCCTTCGTGGGCCGACGGAATGGCACGCACCCGGAACCCGGCCCGCTCGGCCTCCTGGCCGGAATCCAAGCCGACGAGCCGGTCCCGCGGCAGGCCCATCTCGATCGCATACTCGCGGATCGATTCCGGCAGCATGACGACCGCCGCCGGGTGATGCCGCCACCAACCCCGGCATCGTTCCCGGATCAAGATGGTCGGAATGTCGATGACTCGCAAGCACGAGGTCGACACCGTGCAACTCCTCCCCGCGAATCGGAGCCCGAGTCATCCGCACATGCGGCCGATTGGTCGTCTCGTACTTCCTTGTCAAATGCTCCGATAAGTAAAGGTCGATTGCAAGCAATCCCGCGCGTGACTTGATCAAGTACCCGCTCTGGCCGAGCCACCAGACCACGAGCGACCCTGGATCGGGTGCCGTCACCTCGATCTCTTCAATCAGCTCACGACCATGCCGAACCGGCTCAATCATAGGTGGCTGTTCTCAGGGGTGCAGTCGAGCTGTCCGATCGGAACACATCAGCGAAATTCTCAGCGGAATCTGGTAATTTCGGCAGGGAGACCATCCGTCTGAGCCGATCGCGGATGCCGCGTCGGACTAAGCCCAATCTCCCAGACCACCATTATGGCATCTCGGTTACTCTGAAAATCTTCCGGGATTCGGCGTTAGGCTTACTCTGAAAACTCTCCGGGAGCCGTTACCAACGGTCCGACCCTCGTCGCGATTGCGGAGAAAGAGGCGCACAAAGGTGTGGGGGGCTCAAAACGCCGTCACGCCGTCACAGCCTTGCAGGCATTGGACTTGCGTGTGACGCCTCAATAATCGGACCGCGACTGCTCGATATAACTCTCGAACGGACTTGAGGTAACGTGTGACGCCTGAATAATCGGAACTGACTCCGAAAATGAGATTCATTTTAGACAATAATTTGAGAATGCGGTTTAATTCTAGCGATCACGCGAGCGTGCGGACACGATTCTCATGGGGTTGGGTACTGCCACTGCGGCACGACCGTTGGTTTCGCAATACAGCTCAACCTGATAATCATCTGCCGTTTTGGCAACTGGCTTCGTTTCGCATTTCTTCGGTGTCCGACGCTGAGCGTGAATAATCGGTATAATGCGTGCCGGTCGGGAGCTGCGACCTATTCTGGCAGATGGCTTCGTTTCGAAAAATCGCTCGCGCTAGTCTTTGTCTGCCGATTTGGCAACTGGCTTCGTTTCGCATTTTTTCGATTTCCAAATCCGGTTGCGAATTCTCATTATATCGTGTGCGGATCGGGTTCAGCGATCGAGGTCCGCTACCGGAACATTTAGTGCGAGGTCACACATCGATATAATCGGCAGAAACCGAAAAAAACTTGGACGAGCTTTCTTGGATCGCTCGGAATCTGTCGGTTCACAGGTTAGCCGATTCTTGCAGATCAATCGGAAATCGCCTCGACCGCGACCGCGACACTCCGACCGCACATCCTATTGCACGCGAACGAAGGATTTGGCGAATTCTGCGCGGTTTGACATTCTTTGGGACCGACCAGCGAAATGGAGTCAGTTTCGATCAGAAAACGAGTAGCGCCGTCGCCCTGTGGATGCGGGGCGATGAGTTCGGTGTCGCACGCCCACGTCGGGTCGTGGTCCGACGCGCGCCGCAACAGGATGGCCGGACCGGCAAGTCGAAGATCTTGAAGTTACTCGGTTCAATATGACGCCCGGACACATGGGCAAAAGGCATTGGCAGAGCAACTTGGCGATTGAAAGGGACCTGGTTCAATCGGGGAGAATGCTTCGGTCGATCCGACCGAAGCACGCAAAAGAGGTTCGGAAGCCGGACACACCGTCCCGCCAAGCCAAGGTGAGGTTGCAATTTCTGACATGGACGGACGCGCCGGCCGGTTCGGCGTCAGTACTATTTGAGGAACGGCGGACGATCAAGGCGTCTGGAGGAGTCCGGGCTGATGGCGGCGAAGCTGGGGAATGCGGCGCTCCGCGAGATCGGGACGCTGTTCGCGGTTGGCACGATCGGAGGGCTGTCCGACGGCCAACTGATCGAGCGGTTCCTGTCCGGGCCGAGGGACGAGGCCGAGGCCGCGTTCGCGGCCTTGGTCGACCGCCATGGCGCGCATGGTCATGGGGGTCTGCCGTCGTCTGCTGTCCGACTCGAACGATGCCGACGACGCCTTCCAGGCCACGTTCCTGGTCCTGGTCAGAAAGGCGCACTCGATCGCCCGGCGGGACCTGCTGGCCAACTGGCTCTATGGGGTCGCTTATCGGACGGCGCGGGTGGCACGGACCCGTGCTGCCCGGAGGCGCGCGAAGGAGAAGCAGGTGATTGATGTGCTCGGGGCGAGGTCGACCGAGGATGAGGCGGGCTGCGGCGACTTGCTCGAGCTCCTGGACGAGGAGCTGTGCCGCCTGCCGGAGAAGTTCCGGATTCCCGTGGTGCTTTGCGAGCTGGAGGGCCGGTCGCGCAAGGAGGTGGCGCTGCGGTTGGGGATCGCCGAGGGGACGCTCTCCAGCCGCCTGGCCCGCGCCCGAGAGCTGTTGCGCGACCGGCTGGCGAAGCGGGGGCTGGCCCTGGGTGCCGGGGCATTGGCCGCGGGCTTGCCGCACGATGTCTCCGCCGCCGCGGTGCGGCCCGCCCTGGCGAATGCCACCGTCCAGGCCGCATTGCGGTACGCGACGGGCGGCGTGGTCCCCTGGTCGGTCACCTCACTGACGGAAGGAGTTCTCAAGGCCATGTTCCTCACCAAGTTAAAGGCCGGCGCGGTTGCCCTGTTGGCCTTATGCACGATGGCGAGCCTGACGGCCCTGGCAATCGCGCGGGCACAGGCCGATCGAGACAACCGGCGCCCGGTCGCAGCGGTGGCCGCCGTTGCGAGTGCCAGCCCCCAACCCCCGCAGGACCCGGCCGCGGACGCCGCGGCAAAGGCGGAGAAGCCACCGGCCGCCGGGAGTGACGGCGTCGTCCAGAGCAAGGGCCGCGTCCTCACGCCGGACGGCAAGCTGATGTATGTGAACGTCTACAGTACGGACGAAAACGTCGACCAGAATTTCCTTCACGATTTCGCCACCGTCTCCATCCTGCCCGAGATCAAGCGGACCCGGGGCATCGGCAGCGCCACGATCCTCGGCAACCGCATCTTCGCCATGCGGATCCGGCTGAATCCCGACCGCATGCGGGCCCACAACGTGTCCTCCGAGGACGTCATGAAGGCCCTCGTCGGAGCAGAGCATGATCGGCTCGCCCGGGCGGCTCGGCCAGGCCACGGGGAAGACGTCGCAATCGAAGGAGTACGTGCTGACCTATATCGGGCGCTACAACAAGCCAGAGCAGTATGAAAACATCATTTTGAAGGCAAATCCCGATGGCGAGATCCTGCGGCTCAAGGACGTCGGCGAGGTGGAGTTGGGTCCCCAGTTCTTCGATATTTACTCGGACGTCGACGGGCATCCCGCGGCTGCTATCGTCCTCAAGCAGGCCCCCGGCTCCAACGCCGCCGATGTCATCGAGGCGGTCAAGAAGAAGCTCGAGCAGATCAAGGAGGAGTCGTTCCCTCCCGGCATGAACTTTGAGGTCATTCCGCTCGAGAACCAGGGCATGATCTATGCGGTCATCGAGACTCCTCGGGGCTCGACGCTCGAGTACACGAGCGCCAAGTGCCACGAGTTGGCGTGCGATCGCCAAAGGCATCGACGAAATCACCTCGGTCTCCTCGCTGGCAGGTTACCAGATCCGGACCGAGGGCCGCGGCTCGAACGCGGGGACCTGTCTCATCCATTTGAAGAACCGGTCCGACCGCAAGCTGACCTCGCGCCAGATCATCGAGAAGCTCGAGGAAAAATGCCGGACGATACGAATGTCAATCTCGAGTTTTTCGAGCCGCCCGCGGTTTCGGTTTTCGTCGCGGCCGGGGGTTTCTCCGTACGCGTCCTGGACAAGACGAACTCGAACAACGACAAGCGGCTCGGAAGAGTGACCGAGACGTTCATGGATGACTTGTCGAAACGCAAGGACCTGGAGGGCCTCTTTACCTTCTTTGCCAGCAACTACCCGCAGTATGAGCTGGTCATCAACAACGACGTGGCCATGCAGAAAGGGGTGTCGATCGCGAATGCGATGGAGAACCTATCCATAGTCATAGGCAGCGATGTCCAGGCCGAGCCGAAGTTCCGGAGTCTCGTCGAGGATTTCGTCACATTTGTTCGTCAAGAACGACCGTGGGGAAATGGTGCCGTACAGCTCGTTCATGCAGCTCAAGAAGAAGCAGGGGTTGAACGAGATCGACCGCTAAAACCTGTATCCCTCCGCCGCCATTCAAGGTATGCCGGGTAGCTCCCCCACCACGAACGGATGCTGACGGAGTTATCCGGAGCGCTGAGAGCGTTCCAGCCCGACCTGGAGGGTTCGGGATTGGCGGACCGCGCGGCCGTGATGGTCTTCGGCGAGTTCGGCTGGCGGGTCGCCGAGAACGCCGCCCACGGGACGGACCACGGCGCGGCGGCGCCGGTCTTCATCATCGGCGGGGCCATTCGCCGCGGCCTGGTCGGCACGACTCCCAGCCTGACCGATCTCGAGGGCGGCAGCCGGGACGCGTAACAGGGACAGCATACACCGACCGTCCATCTCGCCCCGAGCGGAGCGTCCGAGGTCAGTTAGTCGCGGTCAAGCGGTACACTTTCGCCAGAATCCGCTTCTTCAGGTCCTCGTCCTTCACGTCCTTTGCCAGAGCGTAGAAGCTGTACGGGTACTTTACCGTGTGGCTGCTGACGATCTCGCCGATGCGGTGCTTCGGCTGAGCGGCCCAGTACTCGCGGGTGAGCGGGGTTGGCGCCCGAAGCGGGGCAGGCGCGACGTTGCTCTCGCCCTCGTCATCACCCGCGCGTGCCTCCCGGACCCACTGCCAGTAGGCCGGTACTCCCTTGCGGGCCAGTTCCTTGTGCCCCATGCGATGCAACTCGACCAGGGCATGCCCGATCGTCACCACGTGCCCATCGAACCCGTCACCCTTCGCCCGCAGGAACTCCTCGAAAACGAAGTGGACGAACTTCTGCTCGTCGTCGAGGCCAACGAGCGGGTCGGACTCCTTCGCGGCCCCGCCCTTCGTCTTCCCGAAACTCCGGACCATCTTCCGCAGCCCGTCGATCCGCTCGGGCGTCGCGGCCTCGGGCACCGCGCGGAGGGCCTTGAGGCAGGTGACCGCGAAGATGATGTTGTGGCCTTTCCCACGCAGTGTAGCGATGCCAGCATCGAGGTCTTCGAGCAGACCCTCGACGAGCCTCGGGTCGGCGGCCTCCTTCGGCCGGGCCGCCGCGTAGATCGGGTTCTTCAACAGCCGGGCATCAAGGTAGGCCAGGATCTCTTTCTGCGTGTCGGCGTCGAGCTTCTGTTCGCGGCAGAAGAACGTAGAGGAGATGACGGCGGCAGCGTTGTGCCCGCCAGCGAACGTGTTCCTCTTCTCGACGACCCGGCTCATGCCGTCTAGACCCTTGACGATCTCGCGCGGCCCGATCGGGGTGTCCTCCGCCGGCTTCTCGTCGTTCGCGGCGGCGCGCCTGTCGAACAGTGCCTCGGGGCAGAAGGGCGCCCCCGCAACGATGAGCCCGGCCTTCAGGAGTTGCCGCCTGACGATCTTGTCTGAACGTGTCATCGAACCAACCTCCTTAGAGCCCCTCACGCTTGAGTTGCGCACAACTCGACAGCGACGGCAATCATACTAGCCCGAAGCGTAAGCGAGGATTCTGGCTGTTATCGCCTCGCTGACGCTTCGGGCTAGTATGGCCCGTGCGCCATACGAGCGTGAACCGCTCGAGAGAATGCGCGTCAATGTTCCTCGAGCGGGCACTGCCGCAGACGAATCAAGTCCGCAAGAATTAACGTTGCGCGCGTTACACGAGATGGGATTGCTTAGAGTCAATATTGACCGATTTGAGTCAGGCAAGATCGACGCTTTCCGCGTCTTCTGGGCAATTGGCTCAGCAACGGGAGAAGGCTCGATCGACGCTTTGGTAGCCGGTCTCAAAAGCAAAGAAAAGTGGAGTCGACGGGCGGCAGGACGAAGCCAGACACCCACCTTTCGGGGGGCGCAGCCATGCGCCCGCCCCTCGCGGAAGGTGGGTGTCTTGTAGTCTCGTGCGAGAGGAGTTTGAACAACTTTATCGGTGTTGCACGCTTCGGTCGATCCGACCGAAGCACGCCGCGAAACGGCCCCTGGCGACGACTCGAGTTCCACATTCTGGCCACCTGATACTCGATGAGGCGATCGACAACCTCGAAACCGCAAATTCCCAAATTGCGACGGCGATGTCACAATCGTAGGCGAAACGAACATCTTCCTCGAAGTGAGTTTTCGTCGATTGGCCCTTTCAGGCCGGATCCGGCGGCCAACAGCCGATGGATCTCGGCCCAAGAACCGAATCCAGATGAGTGACCGACCCAGCTCTAACCTTGGCGGCCTGAACACTGACCTGGCCCGCCGGATTGATGAGGTCTGCCGGCGCTTCGAGGCTGCCTGGCGGGAGGGGCGCCTACCGCGTATCGATGACTATCTGGCCGATGTGCTTGACGTGGGGCGACCCGCCCTTCGGGCCGAGCTGAGCGCCCTCGAGCGCGAGCTGCGCCAGGCGGAGCAGACCATGCCGCCAGGTGAGGAGGCCACCGTCGACCATGTCCCGGCCGAGTCGGCCCGGCTCGATGCCGTGGCGCCAGTCCGCGTGCGCTACTTCGGTGACTACGAGCTGATCCGCGAGATCGCGCGCGGAGGAATGGGCGTCGTCTTCCACGCCCGGCAGGTCAGCCTCAATCGGCCTGTCGCCGTGAAGATGATCCTGGCCGGCCAGCTCGCCAACGAGGTCGAAGTCAAGCGCTTTTACATCGAAGCACAAGCAGCCGCCAATCTCGACCATCCGGGGATTGTGCCGATCATTGAGGTCGGCCAGCACGAGGGCCAGCACTATTTCTCCATGGCCTTTGTCGAAGGCCAGAGTCTCTCGCGACGTCTGGCCGAGGGGCCCCTGCCGCCGCGTGAGGCGGCTGCGCTCTTGGCCAAGGTCGCCGAGGCGATTGAGTACGCTCACCGCCGGGGCGTGATCCATCGTGACCTCAAACCGGGCAACATCCTCCTGGATCGGGACGGCAACCCACGGGTCACGGATTTCGGTCTGGCGAAGAAGCTGGAGTCCGACAGCGGTCTGACGGGCTCGGGCCAGGTCATGGGGACGCCCAGCTACATGCCGCCCGAGCAGGCCAGGGGGAACCGCAGCGAGGTCGGCACCGCCGCCGATGTGTACGCGCTCGGGGCGACATTGTATGCCCTACTGACCGGCCGCCCGCCGTTCCAAGCGGCGACGGCGGTGGAGACGTCTACAGCAGGTTCTCGAGCGAGGAGCCGGTGCCGCCGCGCCGGCTGAATGCGGCGATACCGCGCGATCTGGAGACGATCTGCATGAAGTGCCTGGAGAAGGCGCCGCAGAAGCGGTACGCCTCGGCCCGGGCGCTCGCCGAGGACCTTGAACGCTATCTCTCGGGTCAGCCGATTCACGCCAGGCCCGTCGGCTGGTTCGAGGCCGCCGCGAAGTGGTCGATCCCGCTGGCGCTCCGCCATCCTGTCGTCGCCATCTGGGTCGGTATCAGCCCTCTCCTGATCCTCAGAGGCTTCCGTGAAGCCGTGCTGACCGGCGCCGCGACCGCGGCCATGGCCTTCCCCAGGCGCCGCCATCCGATCGTCGTCGCCCGGGTCGCGGTCGCCTTTACGATCTACGGCTTCATCAGCGATCTGTATTTTCGCGGATTCGAAGTCGTGCGACTCGAGGCGACCATGATCCTCTGGGCCACGCGGGGCGCTCTCGATTGCAATCGCGATGGTCTCGCTGTGGCCTCTGGGCTGGGGTCGGAAACCCACGGTCGCGTTGCTGCTCTCGCTCTGCACCGCGGTGATGTTCCTGATCGAGCTGGCCATGCAGTTATCGCCCTCCTGGATCTGGCACTGGTTCCGGCTCGTCCCCGGTCAACCCTGGTGGTTGCTGGATCTGAACCTCGAATCCCTGCCGACCGCGCTGCTCCTGGGGCTCGGGATCGGGTTACTCTGCGGAGACCTCGCCCGATGGTTCTCCGCCACCCTCCGGAGCGACCAGGCAGTTACGATCTTCTCGGCGATGGTGGGCGCCCTCGGCCGTGATGACCTTCGTCCGCATCGTTCATCTGATCCTCCGCACGATGTTCTCCGCAAGAACCCCCGTCGGACTCCGGGTGCCGACTTATTGCTGGCACATTACTTCCTGGTCCCGGGGTTATGCCCGGCCGACCAGTTCGTCTTAGACATCGTCCTCAATTGGCAGTGTACATCGTCGCGGGTGCCGCGCTCGGGGGGCTGATCGGAGTCCAATCGTCACGAGACGGAGGCCCGTCACCGGGGTCCCTCGCGGCCCCCATGATCGCCCGGCTGCCTTCTGAACGTGTCGCAACCGAACACACTGGGATCACGGCGCGCCAGACGCGCCACGAGGGGAGGACGACGTCATGCAGCACGATTCTGGGCTCAGCCGCATCGACCTCGACATGGCCCAACTGGTCGCCGCGATCTGCCGTCGGTTCGGGGCCGATCGGCGCGCCGGCCGGCCGACGGCGATCGGCGACTACCTCGGTGAGGTCCCCGAGCCGATCCGCCCGACTCTTCGCGCCGAGTTGGAGGCGCATCGATAGGGCCCTGCGCAGGGCAGACGGGGCGGTTGGACGGTCGGCCCCCGGACCGGCCGTCCCCTCCGTCCACGAGGAGGCGACCGTGGTGCCCGGCATCGACGCCACGGTCGACCTCGGATCCTCCAAGCCGCCGACCGAGCCGCCGCGCATGCACTACTTCGGCGACTACGAGCTGATTCGCGAAATCGCGCGCGGCGGTATGGGCGTCATCTTCCTGGCGCGGCAGATCAGCCTCAGCCGCCCCGTGGCGTTGAAGATGATCCTCGCCGGCCAGCTTGCCGACGAGGTCGACGTCAAGCGGTTCTACACCGGGGCCGAGGCGGCGGCCAACCTCGACCACCCCGGCATCGTCCGCATCTATGAAGTCGGCCAGCACGAAGGGCAACACTATTTCAGCATGGGCTTGGTCGAGGGCCGCAGCCTCGCCCAGCGGCTGGCGGACGGCCCTCTGCCCCCCCGCCAGGCCGCCGTGCTGATGGCCGAGGTGGCCCGCGCGATCGAGTACGCACACTCGCACGGGGTGATCCACCGGGACCTGAAGCCGGGCAACATCCTCCTCGACCAAGATGGCCGTGCGCGCGTCACGGATTTCGGGCTGGCGAAGAAGCTGGAGTCCGACAGCGAACTGACGGGCTCGGGCCGGGTCATGGGAACGCCGAGCTACATGTCGCCCGAGCAGGCCAGGGGGAACCGCAGCGAAGTCGGCACCGCGGCCGATGTGTACGCGCTGGGTGCGACGCTGTACGCCCTACTGACCGGCCGTCCGCCGTTCCAGGCGGCGACGGCGATGGAGACGTTGATGCAAGTCGTCGGCGAAAAGCCGGTGCCGCCGCGCCGGCTGAATGCGGCGATCCCGCGCGACCTGGAGACGATCTGCATGAAGTGCCTGGAGAAAGCGCCGCACAAGCGATATGCCTCGGCCCGGGCGCTCGCCGAGGAACTCGAACGCTATCTCTCGGGTCAGCCGATTCACGCCAGGCCCGTCGGCTGGTTCGAGGCCACCGCGAAGTGGTCGATCCCCGCGATACTCCGCCATCCCGTCGTCGCCATCTGGGTCGGCATCACCCCTCTGCTGATCCTCAGAAACCTTTATAGCGCCTGTTCGAATACGACCCCCACGCGAATATGTACATTTCGACCGCACTTCTGCCGATTCTCTCTGACGCCGCGCTGACCGGTGCCGCGGCCGCGGCCATGTTTGCTCCCAGACGCCGTCAGCCGGTCGTCATTTTCCTGGTTACGGTTGCCTTCGCGATCTACGGCTACTACAGCTTTCGGTACCCTGGCCATCACCGACCCAAAACCATCGTCGAGCCGCCGCCGTCGGCCGTGATCCTTTCGGCCGCGCGGGCGCTCTCATTGCGATCGCGATGGTCTCGCTGTGGCCCCTGGGACGGGGTCGGAAGCCCGTGGTCCCGGTACTGCTCTGCTTTGCGCCGCGGTGATGGCGCTGAGCGAGCTGGTCACGCTGGCATGGCCCTCGATCAATCCCGTGTTTCTGGCTCCACGGCTACAATCTCTGGTGGTGGGTTCAGGCTCGTGAACCTCGAATCCCTCTCCATCGCTGTACTTCTGGGGCTCGGAATCGGCGTACTCTGCGGACGACCTCGTCCGGAATTTTACCGCTTCACTCGGCGGCGATCCCGCGGTGACGACCTTCTGGGCGATGGTGGGCGTCCTTGGCGTGATGACCTTCGTCCCCGCCGAGCAATTGATCTATCGTTGCGTCCTCTGGGCCATTCGCGGAAGCAACTGGTTCGCGGTCTCGAGCCTCAGAGGCGTCGACTATGAGCGGCGAGTATCACGACCTGGTCGGACAGTTAATGCCCGATCGACCGGTTCGTCTTACTCGTTATTCTCAAGGCCGTATTCATCGGCCTGGGTGCCGCGGCCGGCGGGTTGATCGGAGCCTTATCGTCGCGAGAACCCAAGCCCTGAATGGGCACCTGATGAAACGACGCCCTGCCGGCCGCGCAAAGGAGATGAAGCGCTGAGTATAAATGCACCTGCGCTGATTTGCCGTTTATCTCTTGCCTGAGTGTCTTAACAAACCAAAGAAGGATTTTATGGGTGCGAGAAGAGACGGCTTCCAGATGGTAAAAAAAGGCCGATTGTTTTACACCCATTCACAGGTGGTCATGCGGACAGGTGACGGCATCGGCTCCCCGCACTCTTAAGCCTGCCTCGCAGCGTCGCCTGTTGGATACGATGGCACTCCCGCGTCGCGGTTGCTCATACGATTCCAGAGGCGGGAAATCTCGCTGATACTATCAGGATTGCGAGACGCTCGGCCTCCAATCCAGGGTCTTCAAGGCTTCGACGGTGCGATTCCGATGGAAGAACCGGCGCAGGACCTCAATGATAGGCTCGCTCGTCTCGAGCGGGAAAACCGCCAACTACGGGCGAAGCTCGAAGCATCGGCTGGTTTTCAACCTCGATCGACCGATTGAACCACGGCAGACGATTGACCCACGACCGCCAGTTGGCTGCTTGAGCATGCTCGCCGCGGCCCTAATTCTCGGCCCGACGATTCTGTTCCCGCCCTGGCTGGAAGTACGTACCGAGCGAGTGGAAGGGTTGTTTTTCAGTGACCACGTGAAAGATATTTATAGTTCGTTTGCCGGATTTGATTTCCTGATTCTACGAAGAAACGGTAGTGGAAGGACGGAGCCCCTCACCTACGACGCTCTGGAGCGCTCGGTGAGCATTTCGAGGTCACCGTGTATCGAATTGTCTGGCCGATGTATTTTGCCATATTGTTTGGTGAGTCGCTGTTGCTGTGGGCTGGAGCCGTGGGAATCGATTTCGCTCACCGGCGACGAAGATGGCGAAATCGGGAAGCGATAAAGCCGAAGGGCCTACGTGACAGCCGGGATGTGGTCGAGGGGAAGTGACCGGATGGCCGGCGAGCGCCGCTTGGCCGGCAGGGATGGCATCGGCATCGAGAGCGTCGGGAGAGGCCGTGGGGGCGCCCAACTGTCGGAGGAAAGCCCAGAACTCAGTGGCCTTGATCATCGCGTCGGTCGATAGGGTCCTGCGTCACCACAAACCTTTGTCAGTGACCTTGGCACACGTCCGATTCGATTCAACGTCTCAACCGGGGTGTCGTTCACGTTCCAACCACCTGAAGATTCAAGGGGTCTTAGCCATGGACACCGAACGCCCGGGCAACCGGTTGCCTCATGGTATTTCAGTCGGGCTTCATGGGGGCAGTGGTCGCCTCTCTCCTCTGGTGGCTCTTTGTGGTGCTGGGAGCCAGCAACCAGGCGCCGGCAGGGGCGGTCTTTCCGAGCGCAAGGGGTTTTGCCATAGTTTACACGCCGCTCGTAGCGCGATTCGGTTTCGTGGCGGGCGCGGCCGTCGCGGTGACGATACTCACAGGCGACGGGATGCCCGGGCTGCACGCGGGCAAGCCGGCGCCCGACATCAGCGGGATCGACTTCCGCGGGGAAGCGCTGAACCTGTCCGACTACCGCGGCAAGGTCGTCGGCCTGGTTTTCTGGGACTCGTGGTCCGGTCCTTGCATGCGCGAGGTCCCACACCTTCGCAAGTTGACCGAGCGACTCAAGGACAAGCCCTTTGCCCTGCTGGGCATCAACTGTAACGTGGACAAGCAAGTCGCGGTGAAGGCGATGGAGACCGAGCGAATCACATGGCCGAACTGGCACGACGGCGGCTTCGGCTCGGGGCCGATCGTCCGCCGGTATCACATTCGACGCTATCCGGCCGTGATCGTGCTCGACGACAACGGGATCGTCCGATGCAAGCAAGCCCTTGGCTCCAAACTCGATCAGGCTGTTGACAAGCTGATCGAGGACCTGGAGCGGAAAAATGCTCGGAAGTAAGCAGCCGGTGAGGTGCGCTCCATGCAGAGTAGAGGCACGGTCGAGGGGGAATGACTCTTTATCATGCGCCGCAGGAACTGCTCGCGTGGAGCAGCAATCTATCCGGCGACTTTGCCGCACTCACGAGGACAGTTCGACGATGGAAAACCCGGCCTCCGATGTCGTCGATTCGCGCTGAACCGCTCGGTTTGAGCCCCCCGACGAATTCGACAATCGACAGACTCTCCTCCGGCTTATGCCGGGGTGGGTTGGTGCTTTCCGTTGTCTCACTCCTTCTGCCGGCATTATACGTCCGCCCGACCCCAGGGGTGGGTTGGGGCGGCACTTTTCGTAGCACTGCCGAGTTCAAACCAAATCGAACCGGATAAGGGATATTTTGGCTCGCCTGCCGTAACCTGTTTTAGCTTTTGTCGATTCGGGCGGTTCAAACGGGTTGGAAGCCTCAAGCTTGAGGGCGAGACGACAGTCGAAGGGCCTTTGGTTCGGATGCTCGCCGGTCGCCGGCCAGTTGAGTAAAATTGGCCGGTTGGTGTGGGTCATAGGTTCAGCATCCGGCCCGGCGGCTGAACTTCGTGTTCGACGCATACCTACTGTAAGCTTGCATAACAGATGCGCCGTTGAATTACGTTGGAGAGGACCATGCCGAAACAGAGACACCCAGGAGTCAAGAAGATGTCGCCCGCAATGACATTCATGAACCTGACTGCCGGGAAATGGGTGAGCCAGGCGATTGCCGTCGCTGCCGAACTCGGCATTGCCGATCTTCTGAAGGAGGGCACCAAGACCGCGGCCCAGATCGCGCAGTCGGCAAATGCGTCGGAAGATGGTCTGTATCGATTGCTCCGCGCTTTGGCTAGCGTTGGGCTCTTCGCTGAGACCAGAAATCGGGCATTTCGCCTCACTCCGCTCGGCAGGCTACTTTGCACCGACTCGCCGCAAGCACTCGGGGCCTATGCGCGATTCGTAGGGCACGATAGCACTTGGCGCCGTGGGGAGAGCTTGGCCACAGCGTCCTTACCGGTGAGCCAGCTTTTGATCGCGTCTTCTCCATGCCGATCTTCGAGTACTTCGGGAAGATGCCAGAAGCTGCCGCCGTGTTCGACGCGGCAATGACGTCGATCAGCACCTGGGAGTCCGAGGCT